>DASSCS010000061.1:0-49652 GCA_035697515.1 Acidimicrobiales bacterium | reverse complement strand
GGTTGAGCTCGACGATCGGCGACGGCGCGACCTCGGCGAGCTCGCCGTACAGCGTGACGACCCTCGGCCAGTCCGTGTCCTCGACGCGGAAGGCGACGGCGTGGCACGCCGCGATCGCCGCTTGGAGCGCGTGGGGACCGCATTCACCGTCGAGGGCGCGCACCCGGTCGAGCGCGGCCAGGCCACGTTTGATCAACAGGCGATCCCACGTACGCCGGTCCTGCTCGACGCGGAGCTTTCGTCGACGACCGCCATCCCGGGGAGCACGAGCGACGCGATCACGATCGGGAGAGCGATCGCGGTTCGTTTCACGACGGCACCGACACCGACGGCCATCAACCCGATCAGGCCGATGATGATTCCGGTACCGACGATCGCACGGATGATCGTCGGGTCGGTGAGGTCGGGGTCGGGTAACCGGGGCCGACATAGCCGTTGACGCGCTGCACCGGCCGAGCGGCGAAGTAGGACGCGTAGGCCGAGACGATCCCTACGACGGTCGTGCAGAGCCAGACGACGCCGGCCTTGGCAGGCACGACGCGGTGGCGCCGAGGCGTGGCAGCGAACGTCGGGGCGATCATCCCGCTGCCGTACTCGTTGCTGATCGCCGCCACGCCGATCAAGCGGCGAGTGACGTTCGGACGCGGCCCCGGTTCCGGGGCCGACCGGCTCCGGGAGCTGACCGCCCGCGAGCTCGACGTGCTACGGCTGATGGCCATCGGCCAGTCGAACGGCGAGATCGCGGCCGAGCTATACGTCGGCACCGAGACGGTCAAGACCCACGTCAGCCGGATCCTGGCCAGGCTCGGCGCCCGCGACCGCACCCAAGCCGTTATTGCCGCCTACGAAGCCGGGCTCGCCCAAACCGACTGACCCGAGCACCGCGCACAGGACCGCACGAGTCGAGCGGCAGTGGCTCGACCGGGAGCCTCGCGTCTCAGCGCCTTGCCGTCACGGTTCGGCGACGATCGCTTCACGATCCCTCGCCGTCCCGAGGTCAAGACCCCTTCTCAGACTCGCGCTCACCGACGGCATAGCCGACCAACATGTCCGCCAGCTCCTTCGGGCGGCTGAGCGCGACGCAGTGCCCGGCGGCGATCTCGTCGGGAGTGACGCCAAGGCGCATGGAAACCACCTTGCGCATGAAGGCAGGTGGAAAGAAGCGATCCTCGGTACACAGCACGAACCGTGTTGGCACGTCCGGCCAGGCCTCGAGGGGCCACGGGCTGTGGTACGCGGCCTGCGACTCGGAGCGCTCCCTGCTCAGCGCCTCCTCGGCAAGAGCGCGGGGTACGTCATGGTAGAAGGCGACGAACGGATCCTCGCTGCCGGTCGCACCGCCGTCCTGCCGGGCTTGCTCCTCGACGGCCTGTCGGTAGCCGGTGTTGTCCCACCAATCAGCGGGTGCCTCCCCGGGAGCCGGGACCATGCCGGCGACGAGGACGAGCGCCTGCGCCTGGAGTCGATCGGCCACCAGCGGTGCGGTGAAGCCGCCGTAGGACTGGGCAACGACGACAAGGTCGCCAAGATCGCCGATGGCGTCGACCACCGTGTCGGCATAGTCGCGTAGGTCAGCCGAGTCGTCGTCACAGGGCAGATCCGGCGCTACCACCTCGTGGCCGCGCTCCCGCAACTCGGCCTCCACGAGGTGCCAGTACCAGCCCACGTCACCGCCACCATGGATCAACGCGAATGTGGCCATTTCCTGTCGACCTCCCCTGATCATCGGCAGCGTTCGACCCGCACGAGCTGGCGGTCGTCTGCTGATCGATGCGTAACCCTTATGACGACGCCCGGCGACGAACTCAATCGCGCGGTTTCGTCACCGATCGACGGCACTGGATGTCAGGAGGGCCGGCAGTTCGTTGACGACCTGGCTCTGGCTGATGTCACCGACAGTCCCGACAACGCTGAATTGGAGTCGCGCGCGATGGCGACCAGGTCGAACGGATGGGGCGCCGTCATCGTCGGCAGCTCCGGACCGCCGAGCAGCCCACTGCGACGCGTGCCCCTGGCTAGCGTTCGGCACGCATCTCGTTGGTCGCAGAGCGGTTCGAATGGAGGTCGGCTGTGGGGATGGTCCGCGTGGAGACGCTGCTGACGATGACGTTCTTCATAAAGGCCACCACCCTCGACCGCGCGTGGCTGGACCTCAGCGACGAAGAGTTCTTCTGGGAACCGACGCCGGGCTCCTGGAGCGTGCGCCGGAAAGCGGACTGTGTGACTTCCACGCCGTTCGGCTCAGGCGAGTGGGTCGTTGACTACGACAGCCGTGTTGCCGCTGCCGCCGACTGGCGGACCGTCGTCGAGCCGCCCACCACGATCGCGTGGCTTCTGTGGCACGTCGGCTCGCAGCCTGGCCGCTTGGCTGAACTCGACTTCCTGGGCGGCACCAAGACAGCGGCGAGTGGCTGGACCTCGCCGTATCTGACGTCGCATCCGATCTTCACTTCGGCGGCCGCGGCAGTCACCTCGATGCGCGATGGATGGCGCGCTCTCATCGGCGCCCTCCGGAATGCAACGGACGAGGACCTCGAGCGGCCCACCGAGTGGTGGAGCTACGGCGAGGCGCGGCCACCGGCAACCGGCATGCAGGTCATCACCTCGACCTTGAACGAGATCAGCCACCACGGCACCCAGATCTGCATGCTCCGCGACCTTTACCACGCCACGAGCGGGCCGCCACTGCCACCAACAAGGTGAAAGTACCGACACCCTCCGACCACGCCACGCGCATCGGGCTCGCGACAACGACCTGGTCCACCAACGAGGTCATGCAGGCCGACAGCCCCTCTCCATCGACCCTCACCCGACTCGGCACGCGAGCGGTGGCGGTGGCGTCCGCCGAACGACGGACGCCACTTCGCCCCGCCACGACGCGTTGGCCGCGGTCAGCCGGTGAGTGCCGGCACCGCAGCGGCGCAGAAGTCGTCGGTCCGCCCGGTCGACTCCTTGACGAAGCCGAGGAAGGCGAGGACCTCGTCGTCGGTCGGGTCCAGCGGCGTGCCGTTGTGGTCGATCAGGAGCTCGAACCGGACCTGGCCGGGGTTCCGGGCGATCGCCTTGCCGTCCGGGCCGTACGTCACGTCGTTCCCCGTCGTCATGAAGAGGACGGTCAACGTGCCGTCACCGTTGTCGGTGGCGTCCAGGGCCCGCTGCACGGTCTTGAAGGTTCCCGTGATGGCATTGCCGTTGGCCACGTTCGTGTCGACGAACGTGCCGTCCACGTGTTCCATGAAGTGGACCGGTCCGCCTGAGTGGATCAGGACCCTGCCGTCGACGACGACCTCGCTCCGCACCGTGAGGCCCGGAACACCGCAGTAGTCGTTGATCGTCTCGGTGAACTCGTCGTGGAACGTCTCGTTCAGGGGTGGTTCGGCCGACGCCGTTCCGGCCAGTGCGACCGAGGCTGCCGCGGTCACCGATGCCAGCACCGCCGCCCGCCCGAGCCTGCGTGAATGTCTCATCGTCTCGCCCTCCCAGGGCATGGGATCGGTCATCCCCGAACCGCCGGGGCGTCCCACGGGCAACGGTGCGCTCGCCCGGTATCGGCCCTGGTAACAGTCGGGTAACAGCGCCGTTGACCCCCTGGCCGGGCAGGCGGACAATGCGCGCTGGTGGGTATCAAGGTCCTCGGTCGGCTGCAGGTCGACGGTGTCGGCGGTAACGGCGGTGCCCTTGGGCCCCGTGACCGGATCGTGCTCGAGGCGCTGGCTCTCGGGCGGGGCGAGGTGGTCTCGAACGACCGCTTGGCCGACGCGCTGTGGGGCGAGGACGCGCCCGCCACGTGGCCCAAGGTGGTGCAGGGTTGCGTGATGCGCCTGCGCAAGGCGCTCGGCTCGGACGCCGTGGAGACCGCCGCCGGCGGCTACCGGCTCGCGATCGCGAACGATGATCTCGACAGCATCATGTTCGAACGCCTCGTCGAGCGGGGCCGGACGTTGGCAGCGACCGGGGAGGCCGAGCGGGCCTCGGTGACCTTCGCCCGATCGCTCGCGCTCTGGCGGGGCACGCCGTTCGCCGACCTGGAGCGGTGGTCGCCCGGTCGCACGGAAGCCGCGCGGCTCGAAGAACTGCGCCGCACGACCGAGGAGGACCTGTTGGACGCGCGGCTCGCCGCCGGCGAGCACCGGGAGGTCGTCGCCGAGGCACAGGCCCGGGTGTCCGAGGATCCGCTGAGGGAGCGGCGGTGGGCGATCCTGGCCCTCGCCGAGTACCGCTGCGGGCGTCAGGGCGACGCGCTCCGGTCACTCCGCCGCGCCCGGCGCACCCTCGTCGAGGAGCTGGGGGTCGAGCCCGGCGCCGAGCTCGTGGCCCTCGAGAACGCGATACTTCGGCAGGACGCCAACTTGTTGGCACCCACCGTGGCGGTGGCGATCACCGCCGCGTGCCCCTACAAGGGACTGGCCTTCTACGACGTCGACGACGCCGACAGCTTCTTCGGCCGCGACGCCCAGGTGTCGGCCTGCGTCGAGCGGCTCGCGACGACGCCCCTGCTGGTGATCGCCGGCCCGTCGGGGTGTGGCAAGTCGTCACTGTTGCGGGCCGGCGTTGTGCCCGCGGTCCAGCGGGCCGGGCGACCCGTCGCCGTCTTCACGCCCGGTGCCGATCCCGACGGTGAGATGGCCACAGCCCTGGCCGCGAACGCCGAAACCGCGGTCGTGGTCGTCGACCAGTTCGAGGAGCTGTTCACGCTGTCCGAGTCGACCGTGGTAGCCAGGGCCTTCTGTAGGCGGCTCGCCACGTATGCACGGGAGACTGCCCCGGTCATCATCGCGGTACGGGCCGATCACCTCGCGCAGGTGGTCGCCGACGAGAACTTCGCCCGGCTGGTCGAGCGCGGCCTGCACCTGGTCAGCTCATTGAGCGGGGACGACCTACGCCGGGCGATCGAGGGCCCCGCGACACAGGCGGGACTACACCTCGAACACGGCCTGGTCGACCTGTTGGTGCGTGATACCGATGGCGAACCGGGCGCGATGCCCCTGCTTTCCCACGCCCTGGCCGAGACGTGGCGCCGCCGCGATGGCAGGGTGCTGACCGTCGAGGGCTACCGGGCGACCGGCGGCATCCGGGGTGCGGTGGCGCGCTCCGCGGATCGGCTCTACGAGAGCTTGCCGGAGGAACAGCGGTCGACGGTGCGCTCGGTGCTGCTGCGACTCGTGGCTCCGGCGATCGACGGCGAGCCGGTCCGTTCCCGCGTCGCGATGCGCAGCCTCACGGGCGACCCGGCACACCACCGGGTCGTCGATCTGCTGGTGCGCGCCCGGCTCGTCACCACCGACGAGGACAGCGTCGAGCTCGCCCACGAGGCATTGGCCCGCGCGTGGCCTCGGCTGCGGTCGTGGCTCGAGGACGACGCCGCAGGCCAACGCGTCCTGCGCCACCTGTCCGCGGCCGCCGACGGCTGGGAGTCGTTGGGGCGACCACCCAGCGAGCTCTACCGCGGGGCGCGCCTCGAGGCGGCGCTGGAGTGGCGCGCTGCGACCCAACCCGACCTGACCGACCTCGAGCATGCCTTTCTCGACGCGTCGTTGGCCGAGGCCGCATCGGCGCGCACCGCGCTGGCCGAACGGGCCCGCCAGCAGGCCCGCCAGAACCGCCGGCTGCGGGTGCTGCTCGGGGCCGCCGCGGCATTCCTGGTCCTGTCGCTCGCTGCCGGGCTGGTTGCCGTGGGTCAGCGCGACAGGGCGCAACGGTCGGCGGCCGATGCCGACGCCTCGGCGGACGTCGCCGAGGCGCGCCGCCTGAGCGCGCTCAGCCTCACCGTCGACGAGCTCGATCAGGCGCTGCTGCTGGCGGTCGAGGGCCGCCGCCTCCACGACTCGAACGACACGCGCACGAACCTGCTCGCGGCGCTGAACCGCCGCCCGCAAGCCATCGGGGTCCTGCGCCATCCGGCCATCGGCACCCACGGCGACTTCGCCGTGACCGCCGACGGGCGCCATCTGGCGGCGCACGACGGCGCCAGCCTCGCCTTCTTCGATGCCGCCACGCTGCAAGCCGCCGCCGAAGTACCCGACGAGTCGATCTTCTACCGGGCGATGGCAGCGACGGCGGACGGCCGCGGTGTGGCGGCGGTGATCTACCCCGACGACGAGAGCCGGGGTGCGGTGCGGTTCTTCGAGGCCGCCACCGGCGCCGAGACTCGCGAGCCGCTCGCGCTGACCGTGTCGACACGGCCGGGCTTCCTGCCCGCCGTCTCGGTGGCGCTGAGCGGCGACGGCCGCTATCTCGCCGTGGGCAACCAGCGGAACCCCGACTTCCCCGATGATCCGGCCTCCGAGCTCATCTGGGACCTGCGCTCCCCCGGCTCGCGTCCCCGCACGGTCACGTACGGGCTGGACTACCCATCCCTTGCCTTCACGCCCGACAACCAGCTCGTGATCGTCGGGGAGAGCGCCGAGGCCGGAGCGGGGCTTACCCTCGTCGACCCGGCGACGGGTGACGTGGTGCAGACGATCCCAGAGGCGCGGGCTCCGATGGCCGTGAGCCCCGACGGCGGCAGCGTGGCGGCCAGGGAGGGAGACGCGCTCGCCGTCTTCGACATCACGACCGGTGCCCGCCGTCGCCTGCTCACCAGAACCTCGCGGCCCGTCGCTGTCGCGTTCTCCCCCGACGGACGGACGCTCGTCAGCGCCACCGACCAACCCACGATCGAGGTCTGGGACCCGGCATCGGGTGAGCGGACCGGCGTCCTCGCGGGCCACAGCGCCACCGCGGGCGCCATCGGCTTCGGCGCCGACGGGACCACCCTGTACTCCTCCGGAAGCGACGGGACCGTGATCGCCTGGGACCTCGCGGGTGATCGGCGCCTGGTCCGCCAGATCGCCCCGCCGGACCGGACGCCGGACTCGCTGAAGAGCCACGTCGCACCGAGCCCGGATGGGACCAGGCTGAGCTACCTGTACGGCGATCAGGTCGGCGTCGACCACTTCGCGGTGCGTGAGGTGGGGAGTGGCCCGATCGGCCCCGAACGCCCGAGCGGCCATCCCTTCGCGGGGTGGCAGGACTGGACGCCCGACGGTCGCCGCCTGGTCACGGTGGGCAACGACCGAACGGCCCGGCTGTGGGACCCGGCGACCGGCGAGCTGATCGCCGAACGCAGGCTCCCGTTCGATTCGAACAGCGGCTCGGTGGGGTGGCGGCCAGGCGGTGACACGATCTTCCTCGGACTCCACGCCGGCGGGATCGTCGAGCTCGACGCAGCCACGCTCGACGTCGTCGGTGAGCCACTGCGCTTCGACCGCTCTGTGAGCAACGTCGACGTGAGCCCCGACGAGCGGCTGCTCGCCGTCGAACTGTTCGACCCCGACGTGCTGGTGCTGGTCGACAACGAGACCCGCGAGGTGCTCGCGACCTTCGACGACGTCGACGCCCATTGGCACCTCGACTTCAGCCCCGACGGTTCGCTGCTGGCGGCCGGAGGCAACAACGGCCTCGTCACTCTCGTCGACCCGGTCGGGCAGCGCACCGTGGGGGCGCCGCTGCGCGGGGTCGACGGCCCGGTCGTCAGCCAGTCGTTCTCGCCCGACGGCTCACATCTCGTGACCAGCAGCACCGACGGCACGGTGCAGCTGTGGGACGTCGCCGTCCGCGAACGCGTCGCCCGGGTCACCCCCGGTGAACCTCGGCACGAAGTGTTCGCGTGGTTCGAGGACGGAGGCAGGACGATCGTGGCCGCCGACGGGCGTGGCGGCATCTGGAGCATCCCCAGCGACCCCGACGAATGGCAACGGCGCGCCTGCGAGATCGCCGGCCGCAACCTGTCCCGCGAGGAGTGGACGGAGCTGCTGCCCGACCGCCGCTACCACAAGACGTGCCCGGCGCACCCGGGCGGCACCTGATCGAGGGCTGAGGCAGAACCACGGTCGGCTCACCTCTTCCGCCCTGCACTCCCACGTCGTCCTACGGACCGGCACGGATCGTCGGGACGGTCGGGTGCGCACCGCGGTCCTCTGTGCTCAACTGAACGACCGTTCGTCAAGGTGGCGCACCGCGGGGCCCGGGGGAGACGATGGCGAGACCGATGCACCACACCGAGCGGCTCGGCTACGCCGGGGCAGTCGACGCCGACGGCCACGTCCTGGAGCCGCCCGACCTGTGGGAGCGCTACATCGACCCGCAGCACCGGGACCGGGCCCTGCGCATCGTGCGCGACGAGCGGGACCTCGAGGAGCTCGAGATCGGCGGCCAGCGCAGCCTCATGAGCCGCCGGGGCTTCCCGTCGACGCTCGGCGCCATGGGCGCTCCCGACATGGCCGACATCCGCCGCAACCCCGAGCGCACCTACCTGGGCGAGGCCCCCTTCGGGTCGATGGACCCCTGCGAGCGACTGGCCGTGCTCGACGCCGAGGGCCTCGACGCCGTCGTGCTCTACACGACGATCGGCCTGCTGTGGGAGGCCGAGCTCGACGAGCCCGAGCTGTGCCAGGCGTACACCCGGGCCTACAACCGCTGGATCTGCGAGTTCTGCGCCGACAGCCCCCGCCTGGTGGCCACCGCGCACCTGTCGCTCACCGACCCGGCGGCGGCCGCCGCCGAGCTGGAGCGGGCCGTGGGGGAGGGGGCCAAAGGTGCCTACGTGGCCCCGTTCGCCCCCGGCGGCAAGCCGCTGGGGCATCCCGACCACGACCCGGTCTTCGCCGCGGCCCAGGACCTGGCCGTGCCGTTCGCGATCCACCCGACGTTCGAGCCGGCCTGGGCGCACGGGCAGCGGTTCGACGCCCAGCACGCCCGCGAGCTACGGCTGCTGGCCTCGGTCACCGCCGCCGACGGGGTCCGCCACCAGTTCACCACGCTGTTCGACTACGGGGTGTTCGACCGGTTCCCGATGCTGAAGGTCATCGTGCTCGAATCCGGCGGCGGCTGGCTCGGCTACTGGCTGGACCGCATCGACGCCGTCTACGGCCACACGTTCATCGGCGAGCGGGTGCCGCTCCGTCACAAGCCCAGCGACTACGTCCGCGAGCGGGTCTGGGTGTCGTGCGACCCCGACGAGCGGTCGATCCCGCCGCTGGCCGAGCGGTACGGCGACCGGTTCCTGTGGGCGTCCGACTTCCCTCACGCCGACCATCCCCCCGACTACATCCCCAACCTCGCCGAGATGGTGGTCGGGTTCCCCGAGGCGCGGCGTCGGGCCTTCCTCGGGGACCAGGTGCGCGAGCTGTTCGACATACCGGCCGAGGCCCGGGCGGTGGCGGCGGCCTGACGGCCGCCCGAATCTGGGTCGGCGCGCAGGATCGGAGGGAGGGACCGATGGAAGCAGCAGCACGGGTGCTGGCCGGGGCCCTGGAGCCCGTCGTCGGGCAGGTGTACTTCGCTCCCGAGTGCCACGACGCCTACCAGGCGCTCGGGTTCGGCGGCAGCCCGGGGTCGTTCGCCGGGGTGGCCGCGCCCGACGGACCCGCCTACTTCTGCAGCCGGGGCTCGGTGATGGGGCAGGTGCCGGGCGAGGTCATCACCGCCGCCTTCGGGGTCTTCAATCCCGAGGTGGTGGTCCCGGCCGTGACCCTGGGCTGGTCGCTCACCGACGCCGCCACCATCTGCGCCGCCCGCACCGCCGGGGCCACGGCCCAGCTGGTGCGCGTGCTGGGCGAGACGCCGGACCGGGTCGGCGAGGCCCGGGACCTGCTGGCCCGAGCAGTCGAGCGGCTGCGGCCCGAGGGCCGGCCGCTGTTCGGGGGGATCCGGTCGCTCGGGCTGCCCGGCGACCCGACCGGCGACGTGTGGCGGTACGGCGACATGCTCCGCGAGTACCGGGGCGACGCCCACGTGGCCGCCTGGACCGCCGCCGGGTTCGACGCCACCGAGATCGGCCTGATCACCGAGCTGTGGTGGGGTCTGCCCATGCGCACCTACGTGCGCACCCGGGCCTGGACGAACGACCAGCTCGACGCGGCCGAGGAGCGCCTGGAGGCCCGGGGCCTGGTGGCGCGAGGCGAGCTGACCGACGCCGGGCGAGCCGGGCGGGAGGCAGTCGAGGTGGCCACCGACCGACAGTGCCGGCCGATCGTCGACGCGCTCGGCGATGACCTGGGCACGCTGGTCGAGATCCTGCGCCCGTGGGGCGACGCCGTGCGGGCCGGGAGCGGCTACCCGGCCTCGGGCCCCCACGACCTCGCCGCGGCCGTCAACCGTGCATGACCGGTCCCGCGGGACGCTGGACCGGCGACCGCCCGGCGCCCCGGCTACCGCCTGGCAACACCCGACGACCGGTGTGTCCCGAGTGCTGCCGCCGTGGCGATCCATCCGTCTCGGGCGCTGGTGTAGCGGGGCGCCCAGCCTCTCTCGGCGCGGAACCTCCTGTTGCTCACCCGCAGCGAACGGGTCAGCGAGGTCGAACGATCACCAAGCAGCAGCGCTGCCCGGCCAGGGGCACGCAGCCACGTGCGCTTTCCGGCCGCCCGGGCGAGCGCCTCGGCGTAACCCCGCTTCGTCAGGGGCTCGTCGTCGACGACGTTGAACGTTCCCGCCGGGGCAGACAGCGCCGCGGCGACCGCCGCACCACCGTCGACCATGTGGATCGAGGACACGTACCCGTCCCCACGGCCCATCTGGACACAGATGTGACGAGCGGCCAAGGCCAGGAACTGCTCGCTGTGGGAAGCGCCCGGCCCATAGAACCAACCGAACCGCAGCACGACGCCCGCTCCGCCCGCTTCGGCGAACCGCTTCGCGTTCGCCTCCGCGGCAAGATTGGCCCGGGCCATCGGATAGTCGTCGGTCGCCACGCTCTCGTCGATCCAGTGTGCGCCCTGATCCGGGTAGAGCATGCAGACCGATTCCTGCACGACGCGCTCGACGCCTGCGTCGATCGCAGCATCCACGATGGCGGCCGAGCCCTCGGTGCGGACCCGGTCGTTGTCCCGCCACGCGCTGGTGAGCATGAACCGCGTCATGGGTGGGATCGCCGACGCGAGGTTCACCACCGCATCGTGGCCCGCCATCGCCTCGGTCAGCCCCACCCGGTCGAAGATGGACACCCGAACGGGTTCGGCTCCCTGTTCGCTCAACTCGGCGGCCTTCTCCGGCGAACGGGCAAGCGCACTGACCGCGTGACCCGCGGCGATCAACGCCGGGACAGCGTGGCTCCCGATGGCACCGGTCCCGCCAGCGACGAAGACCTTCACACCCGCACGCTACAGACCCGCTCGACGCCGCCCCCGGCAAGATGCTGCCAGCACGCGTGATGATTGACGTCGCTCGCGGCCACCGACGACAGACACGGACCCGAGGAGGACGATGCCGATCGAACACTTCGGCTTGGGCGTTCCCGACGTCGACGCGGCCCAGGCGTACTACGACGAGCTGATGCCGATGGTCGGCTACCAGCGGTGCTTCAACACCGGGTACTGCCCGGAGGACTGGCAAGGCGCGCAACTGTTCCTGTATCCGACGCTGGAGGATGGGACCTACTCACGGCACCGGATCGGGCTCCAGCACATCGCGTTCCTCGTTCCGTCGCGCGCCGACGTGCACCGCGTCCACGAGTGGGTCCGCGATCGCGGCGACGAGATCCTCCACCCGCCGACGCCGTTCCCCGAGTACGGCGAGCACTGCTACGCGACCTTCTTCGTCGACCCTCACGGCTTCATGCTGGAGGTCGTCTGCCACAAGGCCGAGGAAGCGACCACCGCATAGGTCAAGAGGGGGGTCGTGAACACGCGGGTGGGAGCCCGCGCTCGGCACGGGCTCGGGCGAGGAGGTCGGCCACGAAGTCCGCCTTGGCTGCCACGTACACGTCCATGTCGCGATCGGCCCGCTGGGCATTGCGCTTCTTCAGGGCGGCGTAGCGCTGGCGCGCCTCGGGCTCGGTTCGCAGGACGTCGCGCAGCAGCCAATGATCGACGTGGGCCTGGTTGTTCTCGACCACGACGTAGAGGTTGTGCGGCGGCAGACCTTGGTCGTCGATCGCCGTGAGCGCCTCTCGCCCCGGCACCCCGAGGTCCCCACGCCACCGGTAGCCGATCGTGGCGAGCTGTTCGATCACCAAGCTGACGTCGTGGTCCGACGCAACCACGACGTCCAGGTCGATGATGGGCTTGGCGGCCAGTCCCGGCACGGCCGTCGACCCAACATGGTCGATGCGCCGCGCGACGTCCCCGACGGCGGGCCACACGTGGCGGCGCACGGTGTCGAACCATGCGGGCCACGCGGGGTCGTAGTCGCCGACCACGATGTCTTGTGTGACGCTGATCGCCCACACCTCGAACTCGCCCTCGACGCAGACGGCGGTGAGGCCCTCGTCGCTGGCGGCGTCGTGCTCTTCGCCTGCGTCCCAGAGCGCGGCGTACCCCGGTCCGATCGTCCTGGAGCGCCTGTCGTGCCCGCTGACCCGCCCGTGACCGGTGACCACGGCGAACAGCTGCGGCGAGCGTGCGCGATGGCGCCCGATGAGGCCGTTCGGTGGAAGGTGCACCACCTGGACACGGACCCGGGCGTCGTCGCCGGTCAGCGGCCCGACACGGAAGCGGGAGCCGAACTGCGCGATCGGCAGCGAGACCTCCTCATCGAACCGGAAGAGCCGCACACGCCCCTGTCTACAGCGCCACGCGTCACGTGCCGCCGCGAATCGGCGCCCCGAACCCACGGCGAACACCGTCCCAGAGCGGCGGGTCGAGGCGCGGTCCGGCAGCCCGCGTAGGGTCGGTTGCCGTGATCTACCAGCACCCTCTCGCCTATCTGTTGGGGGTTGAAGGTGCCGCGTTGTTGCGCGCCTTTCGCGGGTGAGCACGACCGCGACTTCACCCTGGCGAGGATCGCCGAGGTTCGGGCGTTCGTGGAGGCGGCGGACGACTGGGGCGACGGCGTGACCCTCTCCTCGGTGACCACGCCCGAGGGGTACCAGACGTGGGCCGAGACGTACGACCAGCCCGGGAACCAGCTCGTCGATCTCGAGCAGCCCGTGGTCCGCGAGATCCTCCACGACCTGCCCGTCGGCCTAGCGCTCGACGTGGCGTGCGGCACCGGACGGCATGCCCGTTACCTCGCCGAGTTGGGCCACCGTGTCATCGGCGTCGACAGTGCGCAGGCGATGCTCGACCGAGCTGCCGCCAACGTGCCGGACGCCAGTCTCTCCCGGGCCGACCTGCATCAGCTGCCGGTCCCCGATCACGCTGTCGATGTCGTTGTGTGCGCCCTGGCGCTCACCCATGTGCCGGACCTCGGCGCCGCCCTGACGGAGTTCGTCCGTGTCCTGCGACCCGGTGGACACCTGGTCATCTCCGACTCCCGGGGCCTGTTCGGCTACTTCGGCGCGCCGGTACCCGTCCGCACGTGCGACGGTGAACCCGGCGTGCTGCCCCACTGGAACCGCCTGGCCAGCGACTATCTCGCTGCCGCGCTGCCGTTGGGACTCCATGTCCGTCGCTGTGTCGAGCCCCGCCGGCCAACCCCGCTCATCGACCCCGACGCCGGGCCCGCGATCGAGGACCTGGCGGCGGACGACCCGCCGAGCATCTGGGTCCTCCACACGTTCTGCCCGGCCGCCACGAACGCCGCCTACCGCGACAACCCGGCGGCCATCATCTGGCACTTCCAACTCGGGCGGTGACCGCCGCCGCAACCGACCGTCCCGTACCGCCGGCTCGGCAAACGTTCGCGATCGTGACCGAGCGGCACACGGAAACCGGACTGTCCCGTGACGTCGTGGACACCGGGCAGCATGACTCGCCGGCCGCCGATCGTCACGATGGCCTGACACGCCGCAACGGCTGCCGGGCCGCACGTTCCGAGTCGCGAACTTCAGCCGTTCTACAGGATCGATGTGTAAACCCTTGCCCGTCATGACAGGCGACCCCGGCTTCGGCCGGGACGAAAGGGCGGAAAGATGGCGAAGCGACTGGCGATGGCGGCTGCGGCCCTGGCGATGCTGATCGGATTGGCCAGCCCGGCAGCGGCGTGGGGCAACGGCGAGGACAGGGAGAACTGCAACTCCGGGAACGGCAACGGCAGCGAGACCGAGCCGGAGAACGACTGCGACCCGGGCAACTCGGGCGGCCACAACAACGGCGGCGACTGAACCGCGCGACGCATGTCCCAGGCGACGGCGGTCGCCCCGTGCTCCGGTGGGGCACGCGGCGACCGCCGTGTCGCGCCGGGGCCCGGTGCCGGGCGGCTTCTACACTCACGACGTGCCAGCGTTCGCCGTAGCTGCAGCGGCAATCCTCGTCCTCACCGCTGTCGCCTTCTTCGGTCGGGTGGCGACGGTCGCGGCGCTCTCGGCTCGGCGCCCTCACGCGGCGGCTTTCGTGAACCGCTACTGGATCTGGTTCCCGGTGCTCACGATCGCCATCCTGCTCGCCGTGCTCCTCTGGCCTGTCGGGCCCGTCTTGGCGGCCGTTGCGATCGGGGTGGTGCTCGCCAAGCCCGATCTCTTCGGCCTGCCTCCTCGGTGATCGGACGGCTGGGTGCGTGACAACGCCGTCACCGCGCGGGCCGGCGGGGTGACGAGCAGGCGAGGCCTCGCGTCGAGCGTGCGGCCGAACGCCGGCCCGTGCCGCTAGGTCGCGACGGACGTGGTGTCGCGCGGCGAGCTCACCTCGGCGGCCAGGAAGTCCTCCCAGGTGCGGCGGCCCACGGCCCGGTCGGGGGCCAGGTTGGCGCCGTCCCGGAAGGCGCGGGCGGCCTTGCCCGGGAAGCGGACCGGCACGATCGGCCGGTGCTTGCCATGGGCCCGCAGGTACCCGCGGACCAGCTCGGCCATCCCGTACACCCGCGGCCCGGCCACGTCAGAAACCAGGCCGGCCGGCTCGCCGAGCGCGAGCTCCACCAGCCGGTCCGCCACCTCGCCGGCGTCGATGGGCTGGACCCGGAACCCGGCCGGGACCGGGATGACCGGCAGCTTGGCCATCCCCCGAGCGGTCGCCGACATCAGGTCGTGGAACTGGGTGGCGCGCAGCGTCGTCCACGGCAGGCCGGAGTCGGCCACGATCCGCTCGGCGGCGAGCTTGGCGGCGAAGTAGCCGAACATCGCCCGGTCGATGCCGCTGACGACAGGGACCCTGTCGGCCCCGACGACCGAGATGTACACGAGGTGCCGCGCCCCCGCCCGCGACGCGGCCCGTACCAGGTGCCGCGCCTTGTGCTCGTCGCCCTTGCTCGTGCCCGCCAGGTGCACGATGACGTCGGCCCCCTCCACCGCGGCGTCGATCCCCTCGCCCGTGGCCAGGTCACCGGTCGCGAGCTCGACGCCCTCCCCCTCCGGGTCCCCGTCCTCGGGGCGGTGCCGGCTGAGCACCCGCAGGTCGTAGCCGGCGTCGCGCAGGCGCGGGACCACGAGCCGCCCCAGCGTGCCCGTGCCGCCGGTCACCAGGATGGGTGAGCTGATTCGATCATTCATGGTGCGTCTCCTCGTCACATCTGTCGTGTGTGTCGGGTCACCTCTGTTGACACGTGGCAACGGGAGGATGTGACCGATGGACGAGAACGAGTGGCTGGCAGACCGCTTCGAGGAGCACCGGACCCACCTGCGGGCGGTCGCCTACCGGATGCTCGGCTCGCTCACCGAGGCCGACGACGCCGTCCAGGACACCTGGCTGCGAGTCAGCCGGGCCGGCACGAGCGGGGTCGAGAACCTCGGCGGATGGTTGACCACGATCGTCGCCCGCGTGTGCCTGAACATGCTGCGCTCGCGCACCACCCGCCGCGAGGAACCGCTCGCCGTGCACCTTCCCGACCCCGTCATCACTCCCGAAGGGGCGCTCCAACCCGAAGAGGAAGCGCTGCTGGCCGACTCGGTCGGCCTCGCCCTCCTCGTCGTGCTCGACACCTTGACCCCGGCGGAGCGGCTCGCGTTCGTGCTCCACGACATGTTCAAGCTGCCCTTCGAGGAGATCGCCCCCATGGTCGGCCGCTCGCCGGAGGCGGCCAGGCAGCTCGCCAGCCGAGCCCGGCGCCGGGTCAAAGGCGCCGAGGTGCCAGCGCCCGACCCCGACCTCGCACGTCAACGAGAGGTGGTCGACGCCTTCTTCAAGGCTGCACGCGGCGGTGACTTCGAGGGCCTCGTCGCGCTGCTCGACCCCGACGTCGTGCTCCGCGCCGACGCCGGCGACTGGCGCCCCGCCGTCTCCCGGGTGGTCCAGGGCGCCGAGGCCGTCGCCAACCAGGCCATCACCTTCGCGATGCCGAACGCCCGGCTCCACCCCGCCCTCGTTAACGGGGCCGCCGGGGTGGTCGTCACCGTCGGTGGACGGCCGTTCTCGGTGATGGCGTTCACCGTCGCCGACGGCAGGATCGTCGAGATCGACACCATCGCCGACCCCGAACGCGTCCAACGGATCGCCGCGGCCGTGCTCGGCTAGCAGGACGTCGTTCGGCGGTCCGGTGCCGCGGTGCGGCATCGACAAGCCGCTGGTACCGTGCCGCGATGCAGGGGTCGGGGGAACGATGAAGGCCGCGGTCTGCGAGCGGTACGGGCCGCCGGAGGTCGTGCAGATCAGGGACGTGCCGGCGCCCGTGCCGGCGGACGGCGAGGTGCTGATCAAGGCGGTCGCGACGACGGTCAACTCCGGCGACGCCCGCGTGCGGGCGCTGCGTGTCCCCCGCGGGACGACGCTGCCGGTGCGGCTGAAGCTCGGCGTCACCAAGCCGAAGAACCCCGTCCTCGGCTTCGACGTGGCCGGCGAGGTCGACGCGGTGGGGAGCGCGGTCACCAGCTTCCAGCCGGGCGACCGGGTGGTCGCCTCACGCGGCTTCGACTTCGGCTGCCACGCCGAGTTCGTGGCCGTGGCCGCGGACGGAGCGATCGCCACGATCCCCGAGAGCGTGGGCTATCAGGACGCGGTGGCGCTCTGCTTCGGCGGCATGACGGCGCTGCACTTCTTCGGGCTGGGGAGGCTCGCCGCCGGCGAGTCGGTGCTGATCAACGGTGCGTCCGGCGCGGTCGGCACCATGGCCGTGCAACTGGCCAAGCACCTCGGCGCGGAGGTGACGGCCGTGTGCAGCGGCGCCAACGCCGACCTGGTGGAGGGTCTCGGTGCCGACCACGTCATCGACTACACGACCGACGACTTCACGGCCGACGGGCGGCGCTACGACGTGATCATGGACACGCACGGCAACGCGCCCTACGCCCGGGTGAAGGGTTCGCTCAAGCCGGGCGGCCGCTTCCTGATGGTCATCGGCGGTCTCTGGCAGATGGTCACCGCGACGTGGCAGAAGCCCGTGATCAGTGGCGGCGACAGCGACGCGGTGTTCAGCGGCGAGAGCTACCGGACCCTCATGTCGCTGGCCGAGCGCGGCGTGCTGAAGCCGGTCGTCGACTCGGTCCTGCCGTTCGCTCGGATCGTCGACGCGCATCGCCGGGTCGACGGCGGCCACAAGGTCGGAAGCGTGGTGCTCACGTTCGGCCACGACGCCTGAGCACCGCGAGACATCTCGTCGTGCTGCGGCGGCACTGCACGATCGCCGAGGTCAACCAGCGGAGACCGCGGCCAGGCGAGCGACCTCCCGGGCCTGCGCGACGGCGGCCCCGCAACCGCTTCCGGTCGCGGCGACGGCGGACGCCGATCGCGGCGGCCAGCCCGAGCGACGCCGCCCCGAACGCCGCCAGCAGCCCCGCCGCCGCGAGGCGGCGCCGCCGGCGCCTGACGACGCTCAACGGGGACGCCGCCTCGTCCGTCACGCTCCCGGCCGGCTCGGGATCCACCAGACCGATCGGGGCCACCCACGGCACGCTCCACCGGCGACCCCTCACCGCGGCCGCCGCCTCGTCGCCGGGTTCGACCCACCACCACGTCGCCTCGGTGCGGTCACGGCCCACGTCCAGCGTGAGATAGCCGCGGTGGTCGGCGTCGACCCAGCGGACGCGGGGGAGCTGCCTCACCATCGCCGGTCCGAGCAGGGCACCCACCCCGGGCGGGAGCAGCTGGCCCAGCGGCGTCGTGGCCGCCGGGGGGCACACCAGCTCCACCGCCACCGGCACCCCCTCGGGACCGAGGGGGCCCTCGACGGCCCAGGACGAGTGGATGTCGCCCGAGACGATCATCGCCCCGCCCGACCGCCGCGCCAGGGCCGCAGCCAGCCGGCGGCGCTCCTCGAGGTAGCCGTCCCACTGGTCGGTGTTGGTGGCGCACCCGTCGACGATGGCGTACTTCTCCGGCAGCACCCCGTCGAGCGCGTCGGGGGCATCGATCATCAGCTCGCTCACCACGGTCCCACTCAGCAGCAGCGTCCACCGCACCGACGGATCGGCCACGGCGCCGTGGAGCCAGGCGGCCTGCGGAGGGCCGAGCAGGGTGCGGGCCGGGTCGTCGGCCGGGCGGGTCCCGTCGAGGCCGGCCGGCTCGTCGCGGTGGGCCCGGCCCTCGGTGCACACGATGCTCGCCAGGTCACCGGCATCGAGGCGACGCCAGGCGCTGGTGGGATCGGCGGGGTCGGCGAGCCGCTTCGGCAGGAACTCGTTGTGGGCGCACAGCGCGGCCCCCATCCGCTCGGACCAGGGTCCGTGCTCGTCGGGGTCGTGGGTGTGCGCTCCGCCCCGCCAAGCGTTGTCGGCCAGGTCGTGGTCGTCCCACAGCGCCACCATGGGATGGGCGGCGTGCAGCGCCAGGAGGTCGGGATCCTGCCGGGCCTGGGCGTGGCGGGCGCGGTAGTCGTCCAGCGTGACGCACTCGTGGTCCGGCTCGGGCTCGCGGCCCTCGCAGTCGCTCTTGGTGTCCTCGTAGATGTAGTCGCCCAGGTGCAGCACGACGTCCACGTCCGCCCGGGCCGCGGCGCGGTAGACGGTGAAGGCGGACCCGCCGTAGCGGGCACAGCACACGGCCGCGAGCCGCAACCGATCGGCTCTGGCGCCCGGCAGCGTGCGGGTCCGGCCGGCCGGTGACGTCGCGCCGGCGGCGACGAACCGGTACCAGTAGCGGGTGCCGGGGCGCAGGCGGGTCGCGTCGACCGTGACGATGCCCGTCTCGGCATCGACGGGGGCCTCGCCCGCGGCGACGGGGTGGGCGAACGACGCATCGTCGGCGACCTCCCAGCGGCAATCCGCCGTGCGACCTCCGTCGATGCGGGTCCACAGCAGCACCCGGTCGGTCAGCGGGTCGAAGCTCGCCACCCCCAGGGAGAACGGCGCTGCAGCGGGGGCCCCATCGGTCACGAGGGTGGTCCTACCCCATCAGCGACGACCTTCGCCATCGATCCGGCTCACTCAGACGGAGCCGATGGCCTACGGCGTCACGCGGCGTGACCTCAGCGGGTGGCGGCCGCGGCGGAGCTGGGCTCGTGGCGCACGTCGTCGGGGGTGAGCGAGCGCACCCACGACGCCAGCTCCAGCAGGATCCCGTCCGGGTCCTGGAAGTACACCGAGCGGAGGTACACGCCGGGGTGCAGCTGCTCGGCCACCGTCCACTCGGAGTCGTCGTGGGCGACCACCGGCGAGCAGGGCACGCCGGCGGTGATCAGCCGCTCGCGGTACTCCTCGATCTTGTCGTCGGCCACGTGGAACGCCACGTGGTTCATGGAGGCGACGGCGGTCTCGAGATCGCCGGTGTCGGGCCGGGCCTTGGGCGAGGCGACGCCAGGCGCCGGGCCGGGGCCGTTGGGGAACCAGAAGAAGGCGAGGCAGTCGCCGCCGCCGATGTCGAAGAAGAAGTGCTGCCCCATGCCGGCGGGCAGATCGATGGTCTTCACCAGCGGCATGCCCAGCACGTTCGTGTAGAAGTCGACGGTGCGGGCCATGTCGCTGCACACCAGGGCGAGGTGGTGGACGCCCTGGTAGGCGAAGGGCTGCGTGCTCGTCATCGTCTCTTCTCCCCGTCCGGTGCGCACCATTGTGCACACCGCGCCACGGCCAGGTCACGGCCTCGGGGCTTGCGCACTGCATACTGAATATGCATACTGCGTATCTATGGCAGTGCGCGAGGGCCTCCTGGCCCTGCTCGACGAGGCGCCCCGGTACGGGTACCAGCTGAAGACGGCGTTCGAGTCGGCCACCGGCGGCGTGTGGGCGCTGAACGTCGGGCAGGTGTACACGACCCTCGATCGCCTGCACCGCGACGGCCTGGTCGACGTCGACGCCAGCGGCGAGCAGAAGCGCTACTCGCTCACCGCCGGCGGCCGCGAGGCGCTGGGGGCGTGGTGGCGCGCGGCCCCGGTCGACGATCCGCCGCCCCGCGACGAGCTGCAGCTCAAGGTGCTGCTCGCCATCGACCACGGCCCGGATCACGCCCTCGCCGTCATCACCCGGCAGCGCACCGCCCTCACCCGCCTGCTCCAGCAGCACCGGCGTGACCAGCGCAGCGGCGAGGGAGTCCCGCTGGCCGAGGCGCTCGTCGCCGACGCGCTGGCGGTGCGGGCCGAGGCCGACCTGCGCTGGCTCGACCTGTGCGAGTCCCGGATCCTGCGGGCCGGCCACGCAGCCCCCGCCCCCACCAACGGAGGAACGAAGTGACCGACATCCGTGTCGTCCGGGACCGCGACCGGTCCCCCGCCCTCGAGCTCGTCGACGTGGTCAAGCACTACGGCACCGGCGCCACCGAGGTGCGGGCCCTCACCGACGTGTCGCTGACGGTCGCCCCCGGCGAGATGGTCGCCGTCATGGGGCCGTCGGGGTGCGGCAAGTCCACCCTCCTGCACCTGGCCGGGGGCCTGGAGGACCCCAGCGCCGGCATGGTCTCCGTCGCCGGGCTCGACGTGCCGAGCATGTCGGGGTCCGAGCGCGCCTCGCTGCGGCGCACCGACGTGGGCTACGTCTTCCAGCGGCTCAACCTGGTGGTCTCGCTGACGGCCATCGAGAACGTGATGCTGCCCGTCGAGCTCGAGGGCGTCGGCCGGCGCGAGGCCCGCGACCGGGCCCGGGAGGCGCTCGCGTCCGTGGGCCTGGACGAGCAGCTCGACCGGTTCCCCGACGACTTCTCGGGCGGCCAGCAGCAACGCATCGCCGTGGCCCGCGCCGTGGTCGGCAAGCGGCGGCTGGTCCTGGCCGACGAGCCGACCGGCGCCCTCGACACCATCACCGGCGACCAGGTCATCGAGCTGATCGCCGGGCTGCCCGGCCGCGACGGCACCGCGGTGGTGCTGGTCACCCACGAGCCCCGCTACGCGTCGTGGGCCGACCGGGTGATCTTCCTCCGCGATGGCCGGATCGTGGACGAGTCGGCCTCGGCCGACCCTGGCGCCGTGCGCGAGCCGGTCGGGGCACGGCGATGAGCCGCCTGCGTCTGGCGGCGAGGCTGGCGCGCCGCGAGGTCCGGCGGCGCCCGGGCCGGACCGCGCTGGTCACCGTCCTCGTCGCCCTGCCGGTGGCGGGCATGGTGCTCGCGCTGGTGCTCATCCGCACCGATCGGCTCACGCCCGAGGAGGAGTGGCAGCGCGACCAGGGCAACGCGGACGCGCTGCTCTTTCCGTCGGGGCCCGACAGCACGGAGCTCGACGCCTCCGGC
The DNA here is from genome assembly GCA_035697515.1 of Acidimicrobiales bacterium. Classification (GTDB taxonomy): domain Bacteria; phylum Actinomycetota; class Acidimicrobiia; order Acidimicrobiales; family VFJN01; genus ZC4RG19. The sequence continues at coordinate 28,272 of DASSCS010000061.1, read as the reverse complement.
CTGCCGGCGGGGTCGCGCGTGCTGACGGTCGAATCGGCGTGGACGAGGGCGCGCACGGTGGACGGGAACCGCAGCGACCTGAGCATCAAGGGGTTCGCCGCCGGCGACCCGATGCTGCGCGACCTGATCGAACTCGTCGCCGGGCGGCTCCCCACGGCCGGCGACGAGGTGGCCCTGGCGCCGACGGTGGCGAGCGACCTCGGGGTCGATGTCGGCGACCGGCTGTCGCTGGACCGGCCCGAGATCGCCCTCGACGTCGTCGGCCTGGTCCGGGATCCCGCCCACCTCGGCGACGCGACGGCGCTGGTCGCGCCGGGCGGCGACCTGCTCGACGCCGAGTTGATGTCGCTCGACACTCCGTACGGACTGGTCGACCTGCCGAACGGCGTGGCGGCGGGTGGGGAGCTGGCCGCCAACCCGAACGTCCTGCTCCGCAGTGACTTCACGTCGTCGCGGTTCCCCGAGCCGACGCAGGTGCCCTGGCCCTACGTCATCGGCGCCGTGGCGTTGACCGTGGTCGGCATCGTCATCGCCGCCGCGTTCGCCGCCGGCGCCCGGCGGCAGCTCGTGACGCTCGGCCAGCTCTCCGCGAGCGGGGCGCCCGGGCCCGTGCTGCGCTCGACCCTGGTGCTGCAGGGTACGGTGACCGGGCTGGTGGGCTCGGCTGTCGGCGTCGCCGTCGCCGGCATCGCCCTGGTCGCCGCCCGGCCCTCGCTCGAGCGGCTGCTCGACCACCGGCTCGGCGCCTACGACGTCCGGCTGCTCGACATCGGCGGCGCGGCGCTCGTCGGCGCCGTGGCGGCGACCGTCGCCGCCCTGGTCCCCGCCTGGAGCATCGCGCAGGTGCCCACCCTCACGGCGCTGGCCGGCCGTCGGCCGCTGCCGCCGGTGCGCCACCGGGTCACCGCAGCCGGTGCGCTGGCGGTGGTCGTCGGGCTCGGGCTGCTGGGGCTCGCAGTGCTCGGCTCGGCCACCGGTGAGGACACCGAGATCTGGGCTCTGGTCGCCATCACCGGGGGCGTGCTCGAGCTGCTCGGCGCGTGCGCCATGGCGCCGGCGGTCGTCGCCCGCCTCGAGCCCCTCGCCGGGCGGACGCGGGGGTCGTGGCGCCTCGCGTCGCGCAGCCTCGCCCGCCAGCGGGGCCGGACGGGCGCGGTCGTGAGCGCCGTGGCCGCGGCCGCAGGGCTCGCCGTCGCCGCCACGGCTCTGGTGGCGGGGCAGGACGCCGGCCGGGCGGGTCGCCCCGAGCTGTCGGACAGGGTGGTCGTCGCCAGCCAGATCCGGTTCACCGAGGTGGCCACGGCCCCCAAGGGCGGGTTCGAGGTGAGCGCACCTCCGGACGACGCGGTCCGGGACGAGCTGGCGCGCATCCTGCCCGACGCCCGGACCGTCACCGTGCGCACCGCCGGCACCCAGGCCGACTGGCCCGACCTCCGCGTGCCGGTCGTCGGCGACGAGGAGGTACTGGACGCGTTCGAGCTGGGCGCCGGCGTGCGGCGCCGGCTCGACAGGGACGGCGTGGTGGTGCTGGACGACGGCTACGCCCAGGCCCAGGTCACGCTTCCGGACGGGCGGGTCGAGCCGCTTGCTTCGGTTGCGAGCGAGCGCGGCATGGGGGACCCGTGGGGCGCGCTGGTCAGCCCGTCGTTGGCGGCGGAGCTCGGCGTCGACACCCCCGTGGCCGGGCTGCTCTACGTGGCCGATGAGCCGCTGACGGGCGACCAGGCCGACGACGTGGCGTTCATGCGGGACGACTTCCTCGCGGCCGGCGAGGCCGCGGAGTCGTACCTCAGCCTGTCGGTCCGGTGGCCCGAGCCGGGCCCGACGCCCGTGCAGGTGGAGCTGATCCTCACCGGCGTCGCCCTGCTGTTCGCGGTCCTCGTGGTCGGCGCCAGCCTGGCCCTGGCGGCCGCCGAGTCGCGCGACGAGCGTGACGTGCTGACCGTGGCCGGCGTGGCGCCCCGCACGCTCGCCCGGGCCGCCGGGGCCAAGGCGTGGCTGCTGGCTGGCATCGGCGTGGCGCTGGCCGTCCCGGTGGGCCTGCTGCCCGTGGCGGTCTTCGTCGCCGCCGAGGACGGCTCGGCCCGGTTCGTCGTGCCGTGGCGGGCGATCGGCCTGCTGGCGCTGGCCCTGCCGGTCGTCGTGGCCGCCGTCGCGCTGATCGCCAGCGCCACCGCGCAGTGGCTGCGCCCGGTCAGGGTCTCGACGGCCGTGTTCGATTGATGGCCGCGGAGCCTGCGAGACCGATTGACAGTATGCTGTCGTTATGACAGAATACTGTCAATCTCTCACAGGAGGTAACCGATGACCTCGACACCGGCGACGACGGTTCACATGGCCGTCTACGACACCTTTGCCGACTGGGAGGTCGGCTTCGCCACGGCGCACATCAACAACGGTGCCTGGCAACGCGATCCCGGCAGCCACCGGGTCGTCACCGTCGGCGAGAGCCGTGAGCCGGTGACCAGCATGGGCGGCATGCGGGTCATCCCCGACGTGACCCTCGACGAGCTGCGCCCCGCCGACAGCGCCATGCTGATCCTCCCCGGCGCCGACACGTGGCTCACCGGCGGGAACGGTGCGTTCGCCGCCAAGGCGCGGGAGTTCCTCGACGCCGGCGTGCCGGTCGCGGCGATCTGCGGAGCGACGCTGGGGCTCGCCGTCGAGGGCCTGCTCGACGAGCGCGACCACACGAGCAACGCGGCCGTGGTCCTCGAGGCCTCGGGCTACGGCGGCGGGTCCCGCTACCGCGACGTACCCGCCGTGACCGACGGCCAGGTCGTGACCGCGACGGCGACGGCTCCGGTCGAGTTCGCCCGCGAGGTGATGGCGCTGCTCGACCTCTACGAGCCGGCGGTGCTCGCCTCGTGGTACAAGCTGTACGGCCAGCACGATCCCGCCGGGTACTTCGAGCTCATGGCCGTCGAGGCGTGACCAAGGAGCAGGAGCTGCTCAGCGGCGCCGCGTTGACGACCTTCCGGCTGAACGGCCAGTTCCTCGGGGTCGCCGAGGAACTGGCCCGGCCCGCGGGGCTGACCGCGGCGCGCTGGCAGGTGCTCGGCGCCGTGCTCGCCACGCCGCTGCCGGTCGCGGGGATCGCCCGCGCCATGGGCATCACCCGCCAGAGCGTGCAGCGCATCGCCGACCTCCTGGTCCATCAGGGGCTGGCCGAGTACCTGCCGAACCCGTCGCACCGGCGGGCGAAGCTGCTCCGCCCCACGGCGGAGGGGCTCGCCGCCGTCCGCAGGATCGACCCGGCCCATGCGGTGCTGGCCCGGCGTCTCGCCGGCGAGCTGGGGACGGAGGGGTTCTCCCGCGCGTTGGACGCGCTCCGCCGGCTCTCCAGCGCGCTCGACGCCATCGCCCCGACCGCCGAGGCCCCCTAGTGCCGTGTCCATGAACGGCACTAGCCACCGCCTCACTCGAGGCACTGGGTGAGCAGGTCCTCGAGCGTGCGACGGGCCGCGCCCTCGGCCGCCAGGTCGACGCGAACGGGCTCGGCCTCGCCGACGCGCACCCGCGCGGTGAGGATGAACGTGCGCTTGTACTCGGTCAGCGCGTGCGGGTCGCAGCGGGCGGCCCTGATGACCAGCCCCGCGCGGGCCGACGGCACCTCGTCGCTCACCTGCAGCGCCGCGCCGGCGCCGCCGATGCCGGCGCTGAAGATCACGTTTCCGGCCACCTCCTCGACCGTCGCGGTCACACCGGGGTTGCGCTGCACCACCTCGATGTCGCCCGACACGGTCCGGGGCGCCGTCTGCTCCCACTCGTCGCCGAGGCGGATGTCGACGTCCTCGAGCACGGCCGCCGCCGCGCACTCGGCGTCGTGCAGGGCGGCCAGCAGCCCCGCCGGGACCTCCTCGAGCTCGACCCGCACCTCCTCGCCGTCGACGTCGGTGACGAGCTCGGCCGGCGCCTCCGCTACGGTGTCGCACCTGGCGGTGCCGAACGGCAGCGGCACGGCCACGGGCCGGCCGCTCGCGGGCACGACGGCGTCGCGGACCTCCGGCTCGACAGGCTCGAACAGCGGCGAGCCGAGCTGAACCGCACCGATCACGCGGTCGTCGCCCGCGTCGGTGCGCACCTCCAGCAGCAACGACCGCCGAGTCTCGAACAGCGTCGATCGCTGCAGCGTGCCGCTCAGGCCCGCCGGCTCCGCCGGTGCCGTGGTGGTCGTCACGCCCGCGAGCCGGCTGTTCTCGCCGGGACCGTCGCTGCCCCCGCAGGCGGGAACGACGGTGCCCATGGCCACCACCGCCCACGCAGCACGTCGCACCCGCGATCCGGCGATCGGCATCGTCCTCCCTCACCACACGCCTGGCCACCCGCCGGCGGCGGACGGTAGCTGACGGCGGCCAAACGCCTTGACCTCAACCTGGCTTCAGCAGTGACACTGTGCGCCATGCAGATGGACTTCAGCCACTGGATGGCGCTGGAGAGCGCGATGCAGGGCGACCAGCCGCGGCGGGCGTTCAACCGGGCGACCCTGCGGCGCATCGTCGACTTCGCCCGGCCGCACCGGCGGGCGCTAGCCAGGTTCCTGGCCCTGAGCGTCGTCGCGGCCCTGCTCACGATCGCCACCCCGGTGCTCGCCGGCCAGGTGGTCGACGAGATCGTCGAAGGGAAGGACCAGGGCCGGGTCATCGCCCTGGCCGTCGTCATCGCGCTCGTGGCCGTGCTCGACGCCGTGGTGGGCATCGCCGAGCGCTGGCAGTCGGCCAAGATCGGCGAGGGACTGATCCTCGACCTGCGCCGCGCCGTGTTCGGCCACGTGCAGCGCATGCCGGTGGCGTTCTTCACCCGCACCCGCACGGGCGCGCTGGTCAGCCGGCTCAACAACGACGTCATCGGCGCCCAGCGCGCCTTCACCTGGACGCTGTCGGGCGTGGTCAGCAATGCCATCTCGCTGCTGCTGGCCCTGGCCGTGATGCTGCGCCTGTCGTGGCAGATCACGCTGCTGGCGCTGGTGCTGCTGCCCGTCTTCGTCATCCCGGCCCGGCGCATGGGCGCCCGCCTGGCCCACCTCGAGCGTGAGGCCGCCGACCACAACTCGGCGATGACCACGCAGATGACCGAGCGGTTCTCGGCGCCGGGTGCCACCCTGGTGAAGCTGTTCGGCCGGCCGGCCCGCGAGGAGGCCGAGTTCGGCGCCCGGGCCGAGCGGGTGGCCCGCATCGGCGTGCGCACCGCCATGGGCCAGTACGTGTTCCTGACCGCGCTCGCACTGGTGTCGGCCCTGGCGCTGGCCCTGGTCTACGGGCTGGGCGGCTACATGGCCCTGCAGAGCGACATCGAGGCCGGCACCATCGTCACCCTCGCCCTGCTGCTCACCCAGCTCTACGCGCCGCTCACCGCACTGGCCAGCGCCCGCGTCGACGCCATGACCGCCATCGTCAGCTTCGAGCGGGTGTTCGAGGTGCTGGACATGACCCCGCTCATCGGCGAGGCCGACGAGCCCGTCCCGGTACCCGACGGGCCGGTGTCGATCGAGTTCGACGACGTGCGCTTCGGCTACCCGGCGGCCGACAAGGTGTCGCTGGCGTCGCTCGAGGAGGTGGCCACGCTCGACACGCGGGGCGGGGTCGAGGTGCTGCACGGCGTGTCGTTCCGGGTCGAGCCGGGGCGGCTGGTGGCGCTGGTGGGGACGTCGGGCAGCGGCAAGTCGACCATCGCCTCGCTGGCCCCGCGCCTCTACGACGTCGACTCGGGCGCGGTGCGGATCGGCGGGGTCGACGTGCGGGACCTGTCGTTCGAGTCCATCCGCGCGACGCTCGGCATGGTGACCCAGGACGGCCACCTGTTCCACGACAGCGTGCGGGGCAACCTGCGCTTCGTCCGCCCGGACGCCGGCGACGACGAGCTGTGGGACGCGCTGCGCACCGCCCGGCTGGCCGACCTAATCGAGTCGCTGCCCGACGGGCTCGACACCGTGGTGGGCGAGCGGGGGTACCGGTTCTCGGGCGGCGAGCGCCAGCGCCTGACCATCGCCCGCATCCTGCTGGCCCGGCCCCGGGTGGTCATACTCGACGAGGCCACGGCCAGCCTCGACTCGACGTCCGAGGCCGCGGTGCAGGCCGCGCTCACGGACGCGCTGGCGGGGCGCACCGCCCTGGTGATCGCCCACCGGCTGTCGACCATCCGCCAGGCCGACGCCATCCTGGTGGTCGAGGGCGGCCGCATCGTCGAGCGCGGCACCCACACCGAGCTGCTGGCCGCGGGGGGCCGCTTCGCCGAGCTGCACCGCACCCAGTTCGCGGACGAGAGCGATGCCGGCGCCGACTCCGAGCCGGCGAGCGTCGAGGCCGTGGCCTGACCCGGCATCGCCCTGTGGCGGCACGACCCGAGGTCATGGGTTCCGTTCCGACCAGGCTGAGGTCATCGGTCGCGCCGTTGGAACCATGACCTCAGGGGGTCGTCGCCGGAACCCACAGCCTCGGGCAACCGCCCCGGGCAGCGGGCGGTGCCGGCAGGGTCAGCCCAGCAGGAAGCCGCCGATGAACGCCCGCCACGTCACCGGGCCGACGATGCCGTCGACCGCGATGCCGTCCTCGGGGAACGAGTCGCGCAGCGCCTCCTGGAACCCCTCGACGAACGCCTCGGTCTTCGGGCCGAAGATGCCGTCGATGACCAGCGCAGGGTGATCGGGGTCGCCCGACCGGTCGACCGCCTCCTGCTGCACGCCGCGCACGGCGTCTCCCTCGTCGCCCCGGCGCACCGTGACGATCAGGGCCGACCAGGTGTGGGGCCCGGCGATTCCGTCGATGTCGAGGTGCTCGTGCTCCTGGAACTCCCGCACCGCCGCGTCCGTCTTCGGTCCGAAGATGCCGTCGACGGCGATGTCGTGGTCGTGGTGCCGGAGCAGGTGCTGCAGCGTGCTGACCGGGTGTCCCCGGTCGCCCTTCCTGGTCAGCGGCCACTGGATGGTGGCCTCGAACTCGGGGGCAACGGTCATGTCCGCTCCTCTCGCACGGCGTTCGCCGCTCTGCGTAGAGAGAGCCTCCGGCCCGCGGGGTGATACACCGGGCGATCCCCGGTCCCGTCCCCGAGGCGGTCAGGCGGGCGGGCCCGCGCCGCGTGCCAAGATCGGCGTCCCCCATGGCCCGCAGCGTCCGTCTCCGCCCCTGGCAGAAGCGCGCCCTCGACCGGCTCGCGGGCACCGACGCGCCCGACTTCCTGGCGGTCGCCACGCCCGGCGCCGGCAAGACCACCTTCGCCCTGGTCGCGGCCGTGCACGACATGGCGGCCAACCCGGGGCGGCGCCTGCTGGTGGTGGCGCCCACGTCGCACCTCAAGCTCCAGTGGGCCGACGCGGCGGCCCGCTTCGGGGTGCACCTCGAGCCCCGCTGGTCGCCCAACGGCGGGCGCCTGCCGGCCGACGTCCACGGGCTGGTCACCACCTACCAGCAGGTGGCGTCGGGCCCCGACGCCCTGCGTGCCACCGCCGCGCAGTCGCTCGTGATCCTGGACGAGGTCCACCACGCGGGCGACGACCGGGCCTGGGGCGAGTCGGTGCGGCGCGCGTTCGAGCCGGCGCCCCGGCGGGTGGCCCTGTCGGGCACGCCGTTCCGGTCGGACATGCTGGCCATCCCCTTCGTGCGCTACGTGGGCGACGAGGCGGTGCCCGACTTCGAGTACGGCTACGCCGACGCCCTCGCCGACGGCCGGGTCGTGCGACCCGTCTACTTCCCCCGCATCAACGGCTTCATGGAGTGGATCGCGCCCGACGGCGGCGCCCAGGCCGCGGCGTTCGACGACGCCCTCGATCGCACCCGGGCGGCCCAGCGTCTGCGCACCGCCCTCAGCCTCGAGGGCGACTGGCTGGCCACCGTGCTGCTGCAGGCCGACGAGCGCCTCGGCGTGCTGCGCCGCAGCCAGCCCGACGCCGGCGGGCTGGTCGTCGCCGCCGACCAGGACCACGCCCAGGGCATCGCCGACCTGCTGCGCGACCGCTGCGGGGTGCGGGCGACGGTGGCCGTATCGGACGACCCCATGTCGTCCAGCCGCATCGCCCGGTTCTCGGCCTCGAGCGACCCGTGGATCGTGGCCGTGCGTATGGTGTCGGAGGGCGTCGACATCCCCCGCCTGCGGGTGGGGGTGTACGCCACGACGACGACGACCGAGCTGTTCTTCCGCCAGGCGGTGGGCCGGCTCGTCCGCTGGACCCGGGGCGTGCCCCGCCAGAAGGCCTACCTGTTCATCCCCGACGACGCCCGCCTGCGCACCTGGGCCACCCAGATCGCGGACGCCCGGCGCCACAGCCTGCGGTGGCTCGAGCGCGACGACGACGAGCCGGGCGACGAGGCCGCGCTCGACGGGCCGCGCCACACCGACGACAGGGGGGACCAGCTCTCGATGTTCGCCGCGCTGTCGGCTGTGGTGACCGGCGAGGCCACGTCGTCGGTGTTCGACGACGCCGACGACGACGTGCTCGATCGCCTCGATCGGCTGGATGAGCTCGACGGTGAGGACGGCGCCGCGTGGGGGAACGGCGACGGCGGGCTGGAGCTGGCGTTGCCGGTGCTGCCCGGCGCCCCCGCAGGCGTGCGCGCCGGTGACACCGGCGGCGAGAGCCGGGATCCGCGGCGCGAGCGTGAGGCGCTGCGCGAGGCCAACGCCAAGCTCGTGCAGGACCTCGTGTGGGCGACCGGGATGGCGCACGCGCAGGTGAACGGACAGCTCAACCGCCTCGTCGGGCTGCGCCGCATCGACGAGGCCACGGTCGACCAGTTGCGCCGCCGCGCCCGCCAGGCCGAGCGCTGGCTCGCCAAGGTCTGAGCCGCACCGGGCGCGCGAAAACCCAGCAGCGCCGGGCCGGATTGCGCGTCAGGGCCCACCGGTGGCGGGGGTGGCGGCACGACGACGGCATCACTGTGTGCTGTCGAGCACCGGCCGAAAAGCCAGGAATATCAAGGCTTCTCGCGCACAAAGTGGTGCAATCCACAGGAAAACTCGTAAGAATACCGCCGAGTATCCGCGAGTCGTCGGTTCGTGTTGTGGAAACTGACCACGAACCCATGACGTAGGAGGAGCCCTGTGAACCGTCGTGATCTGGTCCAAGCCGTGGCGACCCAGAGCGGTGTCGAGCGCAGAGAGGTCGACGCCGTCCTCAAAGGCTTCACCGATGTCGTGACGGCCGTCGTGTCGAAGGGCGAGCCCGTCTCGATCTCGGGCTTCGCCAAGTTCGTCAAGGTTGACCGCCCGGCCCGCATGGGCCGCAATCCGCAGACCCAGCAGCCCGTCCGCATCAAGGCGTCGAAGAAGGCGCGCATCACGCCGCTCAAGGGCTTCAAGGACGCGGTCGTGAAGTCGAGCCTGGCACCCAAGCTCCAGCGGGGCGTGTGGCCGCCGGCGCCTCCGGCGAAGAAGGCGGCCGCCAAGAAGACGGCGGCGAAGAAGACGGCGGCGAAGAAGACCACGGCCAAGTCGCCGGCCCGCAAGACGGCGGCGAAGAAGTCCACCGCCAAGCGCCCCGCCGCCAAGCGACCCGCCGCGAAGACGGCCCCGGCGCGCAAGACCACCGCCCGCAAGGCGACGACCCGGCGCTGACGCGCCCGCGGGCGCCATCGCCCTGCCAGCGTCGCACCCCCTCCCAGGCACCAGGGGTGCGGACGCTCCGGCCGGCCGCCTCGTTCCGAGGCGGCCGGTCCGCGCCGGCATACGGCCGGGATTCGAGAAAAATCGCGCGAACGCCTACACGACGCGTGCGCCTGGGGCGTTCTTGCGGCAGTGTTGGCAGCAATCGTGGTCCGAGAGCGCTCCACCTCGTCGGCGCCGATCACCATCGGCGCCCCTGCCGCGCTGTCGTTCGAGGCTTTCTACCTTGCCAACGAGCGACGGCTCTTTCGTGCGCTCTTCGTGCTGACGGGCGACCGCGACCAGGCCGAGGAGCTCGCCCAACAGGCGTTCTGCCGGGTCTGGGAGCGATGGGAGCACGTCGGCGGCCTCGACGACCCCACGGGCTACCTGTTCCGCACCGCCTTCAACACCCACCGCAGCGCCACCCGCCGAGCGGTCCGCGCCGCCCGCCGGGCCCTCGACGTGCTGGTCCACACCTCACCGGTGCCGTCGCCCGGACCGGCCGACCTGGTCGCCGACCGCGACCACGTCGCCCGCGCGCTGACCCGGCTCACGCCCCGCCAGCGCGAGGCGGTGGTGCTGACCCAGTTGCTCGACTGCGACACGAGCCATGCCGCCCGCGTCATGCGCATCCGCCCCGCCACCGTCCGGGTGCTCGTGAGCCAGGCACGTTCCGTGCTGGTGGACGACCACCGGCCGGATGCGGGGCCCGGAGGGTGAGCGATGACCCCGAACTCCGGTCACGGCTCGAACGCATCGCATCTTCCGCCGGCGACCCGCCCGAGCATGGTCTCGAACGGGTCGTCGCACGCCGGCACCGCCGGCTGCGCCGCCGCCGCGGAGCTGTCGCCGCGGCGGCGGTGCTGGCGGTGCTCGCCGTCGGCGCCCCGCTGATCGAGCGGGGCCTCGACGACGACCGCGAGTCGGTCACCGCGGCGGACACCGGCCGACCGTCGCGCACACCCCCCGAGGTGCCGGACGAGGTCGTGGTGCGGTGCGAGCCGACGGGAATCGTCGTGCCGGTGGCCTCGGTGCGGCCCCAGAACGACGGCCTGCACATCCGCGTGGTCAACACGCTCTCGGTCCCGACCCGGCTGCGGGTCACGGCCGCCAGGGTCGACAGGTGGGACTCGGGCGACATCGAGATCCCGGCCGGCGAGTACCGGGTGGAGCAGCCCGTGCCGCCGGGCGAGGTGAGGATCGGGTGCGAGATCGGCGGCGAGATGCAGCGCCGCCTCATCGAGCTGGTCGACCCGGCCGGCTACTACGTCGAGCCGACGCTCGATTGCGAGAAGGCCGACGTCGTCGCGCTCGACGAGCTGCGCGTCGAGCCTGCACAGCAGAAAATGATCCGGGCGACCCGCTCGGCGCTGGTCCCGTCCCTCGTCGGGAGCTCCGACGACTATGCCATCGAGGCTCCTCGCGGCTACCCGACCCAGAGCGTGGACGCCGCCACCGTCAACCCCAGGGTGCAGGTGTCGCGCGACCGCGAGGTGGTCGCCTTCGCCGAGGTGCGGGGCGAGGGCGGTCTTCCCGAGGGCCCGTGGACCACCGTTCACGCCGACGTGTGCAACCACGTCGTCGACGAGGCGGCCGGCGGCGACACGACCTCGACATCGACCCCCGCCGACACCGGCGGCGGGTCGGCGGGCTCGGCGCCCGCGGGGTAGCTCCCTCGCGCTCCGGTTGCAGCCGCGCCCGCACCCTGGGCACACTGGCTTGACCGAACGGTCAAGTGTGCCGGCCGACCGACCGATGTCCCCGACGGGTAGGGGCGGGAGCCGGCGTGACAAAGGAGCAGCTCATGCCCACAGCCGTCATCGTCGATGCAGTCCGCACCGCGGGAGGCAAGCGCAACGGCAAGCTGTCGGGTTGGCACCCGGCCGACCTGGCCGCCGAGACCCTCAACGCGCTGGTGCAGCGCAGCGACCTCGACCCGGCGCTGGTCGACGATGTGATCATGGGCTGCGTCATGCAGGCCGGTGGGCAATCGCTCAACGTTGGCCGCAACGCCGTGCTGGCCGCAGGCTGGCCCGAGGAGGTGCCGTCCACCACGGTCGACCGCCAGTGCGGCTCGTCGCAGCAGGCCGCCCACTTCGCCGCCCAGGCCGTCATGGCCGGCGCCCACGACATCGTCGTCGCCGCCGGCGTCGAGGTGATGAGCCAGGTGCCGATGGGCGCCTCGATCGGCGACGGCAGGTTCGGCATGCCGTTCGGCCCGCGGGTCAACCAGCGCTACGCCGACGTGGGCGGGCTGGTGCCCCAGGGCATCTCGGCCGAGCTGATCGCCGACAAGTGGGGCCTGTCGCGTGAGGAGCTCGACACCTTCGCCGCCGAGAGCCAGGCCCGCGCCGCTCGGGCCACCGCCGAGGGCCGCTTCGAGGACGAGATCGTCCCGGTGCGCTCGCTGCACCGCGACAAGGAGACCGGCGCGGTCACCGAGTCCGACGAGATGGTGACCGCCGACGAGGGCATCCGCGAGGGCACGACCGTCGCGACGCTCGCCACCCTCAAGCCGGCGTTCAAGAAGGACGGCGGCAAGGTGACCGCCGGCAACTCCAGCCAGATCACCGACGGCGCCTCGGCGGCGCTCATCATGTCGGAGGAGAAGGCGGCCGAGCTGGGACTGCGCCCCCGGGCCCGGTTCCACACCTTCGCCCTGGCCGGGGTCGACCCGGTGACCATGCTGACCGGTCCCATCCCGTCGACCGCCAAGGCGCTGGCCCGCTCGGGGCTCACGGTCGACGACATCGACCTGTTCGAGGTCAACGAGGCGTTCGCCTCGGTGGTGCTGGCCTGGTTCAAGGAGACCGGCGCCGACCCGGCCAGGACCAACGTCAACGGCGGCGCCATCGCCCTCGGCCACCCGCTCGGCTGCTCGGGCACCAAGCTGCTGGCCACGCTGGTCAACGAGCTCGAGCGCACCGGCGGACGCTACGGCCTGCAGACGATGTGCGAGGGCGGCGGCATGGCCAACGCCACCATCATCGAGCGGCTCGGCTGAGCCGGACGTACGCAGAGCTCACGAGATGTGACGGCCGCCCGCCCTGCGCGGCGGGGGCCCGGGACGGACAACGGGGGACGATGGGGCGCCGGGCTGGATGGCGACGTGGGATGGCAGTGGCGGCGGTGCTGGCGGTGGCGATCTCGGCCGCCGGGTGCCGCCGCCCTCCGCCCGGGGGAGGGCCCGGCGGGGGCCGGGACGCCGATTTCCGCCGGGTGCTGCGGGGCACCGAGGAGGCGCCCTGGGACCTCGGCACGGGCGTCGAGCAGCTCACCGTCGCCGGGGCCACGCCGGGCCAGCCCCTCACCCTCTACGGCGACCGCGGCCGCAAGCTGCTCACCCTGCGAGCCGACGCGCAGGGCCTGGCCCACTTCGCCTACGTCCCGCCCGAGCACGTCACCCTCGACTCCGGCCCCGCGCTCGACTTCAGCCAGCTCGACGTGGTGGGCGGCGGCACCGTCACGCCCGGGCGCTACGTCGTGGTCGACGACAGCGCCTCGCCCCGCCTGGCCAGCGCCGTCGTCACGGTTCCCGGCCGGGACGATCACCCCGACCCCGCGCTGTACGAGGGGCAGACCCTGACCGGCGCCCGCCTCGACGTGCTGGGCAACGTCGTGCCCGGCTCGTCGCTGGAGGACGGCTTCCAGTACCTCGAGATGCGGGACGGCGTCCTGCTCAGCGCCATGGTGCGCTTCCCCGACGAGACGCTCTACGGCCCCGGGCCGTGGCCGACCGTGATCGAGTACTCGGGCTACAGCCCGGCGAACCCGGCCTCCGAGGAGGCGGGGTCGCGCCTCGCCCGCGCGCTCGGCTACGCCACCGTGTCGGTCAACATGCGGGGGAGCGGCTGCTCGGGCGGCGTGTTCGACATCTTCAACCCCGCCCAGATGGCCGACGGCTACGACACGGTCGAGATCGTGGCCCGGCAGAGCTGGGTGGCGGGTGGCAAGGTCGGCATGGTGGGGCTGTCCTACTCGGGCATCTCGCAGCTCTACACCGCCGCCACCAACCCGCCCCACCTGGCTGCGGTCACCCCCCAGTCGGTCATCGCCGACCCGTGGCTGCAGGCGTGGCCCGGCGGCATCTTCAACTCGGGCTTCACCCAGGCGTGGATCGAGGCGCGCGACGCGGCCGCCGCGCCCGGCGGCACCAGCTGGGTCACCCGGCGCATCGAGGCCGGCGACACCACCTGCGGCGCCCAGCAGGCCCTGCGCAACCAGAACCTCGACTTCGAGAGCCTGACCCGCAGCCTGACCAGCTACAACCGCGCGGCCGCCGCCCGCGACCTGCGCCTGCTCGTGCGCGACGTCGAGGCGCCGGTGTTCATCAGCGGCGCCTTCCAGGACGAGCAGACCGGCCCCCAGTTCACGGCCATGCTCGACGAGTTCGACAGCGCGGCCGCGCTGCGGGTCAACCTGTGGAACGGGCGTCATCCCGACGGCTACAGCCCGGCCAACCTGGTCAACTGGTTCGAGTTCCTCGAGCTCTACGTGGCCGCCCGCGTGCCCGTGATGCACCCCCTCGTGCGGGCGGCGCTGCCCGCCATCCTCGCCGATCAGTTCGGCCTGGCCGACGTCGAGCTGGCGCCCGACCGCTTCGCCCACCTCGGCGACGACGTGGCCCGCGCCCGGGCGGCGTACGAGGCCGAGGCTCCGGTGCACGTCATGTTCGAGAGCGGCATCGGCGCCAACGAGCTGGGCGAGGCGGGCGGCACCTTCGACCTCGACCTCGAGTCGTGGCCCACCGGGCGGGCCGAGGCCACCACCTTCTACCTGGGCGCGGACGAGTCGCTCAGTTCCGAGGCGCCCGGCGGGGGCGCCGGCGGCGCCGACGCCTTCCGGTTCGACCCGGAGGCCGGCGGCTCGACCCTGTTCGGCGGCATAGGCGACTACCCGCTGCTCGACCCGTTGTGGGACATGGACTGGACCCGCTTCGATCCGGGCGAGGAGCTGTCGTACCTGACCGACCCGTTCACGTCGGACACGGTGTTCGCCGGCCCGGCCTACGCCCGCCTGTTCGTGGCGTCCGACGCCGACGACGTGCACGTGCAGGTGTCGCTGTCCGAGGTGCGGCCCGACGGGACCGAGTACCTGATCACCAACGGCTGGCTCGACCTGGCCCACCGGGCCGAGGACCGGCGCCGCAGCGACGGGCTCGAGGTCGTGCACCCGTTCACGGCGGAGGCCCTGCGCCCGGTGCGACCGGGCCAGTGGGTCGAGGCCAGGGTCGACATCCCGTCGTTCGCCCACGCGTTCCGGGCGGGCTCACAGCTGCGCCTGTCGATCGCCACGCCCGGCCGCAACCACGCCACCTGGGAGTTCGACAACCCCGACTACGGCGACCTCGTGCCCACCAACCTGGTGGCCCGGTGGCGGCGCATGCCGTCGTCGCTGGTGCTGTCGATGCTGCCCGGCGTCGAGGTGCCGGCGGTGACCCCGGCCCCCTGCCCCGCCCTGCGGGGACAGGCGTGCCGGCCCTTCGTCGCCACGGAGAACCCGACCGGCTGAGCGCGGCTCGCCTGGTCGGGGTCGGGACGCCGGCCCCTACCATGGCCGCATGAGCACCCGGGCCCGGCGTCGACCGAACGTCTCGCTGCCCACGCTGGTCGCGCTGGCGCTGGCGGGGCTCCTCGCCTGGTGGGTCACCGGCGCGGGGCTGCTGGCCGTGGTCATCGCCGTGGCCGCGGGATGGCTCATCCTCAAGGTGGGCTTCGCCGTCATGTCCGGCCTGGCCACGCCGCTGCCCCCGCCGCCGCCCGCGGGTCAGTTGCGCAAGGTGCGGCTGCTGTACCGGTGCTCGTTGTGCGGCACCGAGGTGCGCATGACCAGCGCCAACGACGAGGTGCCCGAGCCGCCTCGCCACTGCATGGAGGACATGGAGCTGGTGGCTCCGATCGACGGCTGAGCCGGCCGTCGGGCGCCGGATGCGTCACGTCCGGTCGTCGCATCGTTCGCGGTAGCGCGCGCGAACGTCGCTTTCCCACAACCTGTGGACAAGGTTGGGGAGAGTCACAGCGGTGTAACTTCCGTCGCCCGCCGTTCGCCCAGCTGGCGCCACGGGCACGACCAGGCGAAATGCGGGCGAACCGGCGGTGGCGCGCGGGCAACTTTCCCCGCGCCGGGCCACCCACGGTGACGGCGGGCCGGCCGCTCTACGTGGTCAGCGGAACTGCGTGGCGGTGATGATGCCGCCGCAGATGGCGGCCAGCCCCGCGCCCAGGTAGGCGTTGCTCATCCCGCCGGGCAACAGGTCGAGGTAGTTGAGGAAGATCACCACCAGCCCCAGGCCCAGCAGGAAGAACATGAGCACCGGCACCCAGCGGGGGCTGACCTTGTACTCGCGTGGCACGGGCGGGGTGTAGCGGGTCGATGCCGCAGGGCGGGCGTCGGCCGGCCTGGTCCCCTTGGGCGTGACCCGGCCGCCCGGCACGTGGCGCTTCGCTGGCTTGGCCATGGCCGCCGAGGTTAGACGCGCGGCCCCCCGGCGGGCGCACGCGGGGAAGGTCGTCGCCATCGGTCGGCTCGCGCGAGAGAGTGGAGGGGTGCCCGAGATGCTCGCCGCCATCGACATCGGCACCAACTCGGTGCACCTCGTCGTGGCCCGCGTCGACGACCACCGCATCGAGGTGGTCGAGCGCGAGCGGGAGATGGTGCGGCTGGGCTCGTCGGCCAGCGACATGAAGCGGCTCAGCCCCGCCGCCATCAACCGGGGCATCGAGGCGCTCGTGCGCTTCCGGCAGGTCGCCGCCATCCACGAGGCGACCGTGCGGGCGGTGGCCACCTCCGCCGTGCGCGAGGCCGACAACCGGGCGCTGTTCATCGAGCGGGCCCGGGCCGAGGGCATCGACGTCGAGGTGATCTCGGGGTTCGAGGAGGCGCGCCTGATCCACCTCGGCGTGCTCCAGGCCGTGCCGGTCTTCGACCAGAGGGCCCTGGTGTGCGACATCGGCGGCGGCTCGACCGAGCTGATCGTGGGCACCCAGGGCGACATCCTCACGGCCCGCAGCCTGAAGATCGGCGCCATCCGTCTGACCCGCCGCTGCTTCTCGAAGCCCAAGCTGAGCAACGGCGCGGTCGAGCGGTGCCGGCGCGACATCCGTGCGGCCCTCGCGCCGGCGGTGCGCGAGGTCGAGCGCTCGGGGTTCGACGTGGCCGTGGGCTCGTCGGGCACCATCGGCGCCGTGTTCCAGATGGTGGCCGCCCACCAGGCCGCCCGCAGCGACGGCAGCCCGCCGCGCACGCTCAACAACCTCACCGTCAGCCGCGACGACATCGACGGGGTGGTGCGGCGGCTGGCCAAGGCCCCCACGGTCAAGGAGCGGGCCCGCATCCCGGGGCTCGACCCCCGGCGCGCCGACATCATCCTGGCCGGGGCACTCATCCTCGAGCAGGTCGTGCACGCCGTCGGGGCCGACACGCTGACGTTCTCGGACTACGCCCTGCGCGAGGGCGTGCTGCTCGACACCTGGCGGCGCGAGCACGGCGGCTCGCTGCACCACCTGTCCGACCTCCGCAAGCGCAGCGTGCTGCGGCTGGCGGGCCAGATGGACGAGGACTCGGCGCACTCCGACCACGTGGCCAGCCTGGCGCTGCAGATCTTCGACGCCACCGCCGGCCGCCACGGCCTGGGTGACGACAGCCGCGAGGTGCTCGAGGCAGCCGCCCTGCTGGCCAACGTGGGCCTGTTCGTGTCGCACGCGGGGCACCACAAGCACAGCTACTACGTCATCCGCAACAGCGAGATGCTGACCGGCTTCACCGACCGCGAGATCGAGCTCATCGCCCAGGTGGCCCGCTACCACCGCAAGTCGGCGCCCCGGAAGAAGCACCCCGAGTTCGCGGCTCTCGACCGCGACGACCAGCGGCGCGTGCGGGTGCTGGCCGGCATCCTTCGGGTGGCGGTCGGCCTCGACCGCAACCACGGCGGGCGGGTGCGGTCGGTCACCTGCCACGAGGGCAAGGGCGGCGTACTGACGGTCGAGGTCACCGCCATGCCCGGCGAGGACGTGTCGCTCGAGCTGTACTCGGCCAACGGCCGCGCCGACCTGATGGCCGAGGCGCTGGGCGGCCCGGTCGAGGTGGTCGAGCGACCCGCCGATCGCCTGGCCGCGCTGCACCGCGAGCCCGAGCGCGAGCCCGCGTGACGCCGCCTGACGCCGCCCGACGTCGCCTCGCCCGGGCGGCGGCGGGCCGGCCGCTACAGTCTGCGGCCATGGCTGGGGGAGGGGGTCGGCGGTGAGCGGGCGCGACAGGCGCGCGGCGCTCGGCGTGCTCGACCGGGCGGGCGTCTCGCTCACGCTCGTCGACATCGGCGCGTCGCTCGAACCGTTCCCCCCGTTCCGGCCGCTGCTGGGCCACGCCACCTACGTCGGCTTCGACCCCGACCGGCGCGAGCTGCACACCGAGGCCAGCGCGGCGGGCCGGCGGGTGATCGTCGCTGCGGCGGTGGTGGCCGAGCCCGGGCGCGAGACCGCCCGGTTCTTCCTCACCCGCAACCCCACGGCGTCCAGCACCCTGCGCCCCCTGGCCGACGAGGTGGCCCCCTACCTGCACGCCTACCGCTACGAGGTGGTCGACGAGGCCGAGGTGCCCGCCACCACGCTCGGGGCGGCGCTCGCGTCCGCGGGGATCGACCGGGTCGACTGGGTCAAGCTCGACACGCAGGGCACCGACCTGCGGCTGCTCGACGGCCTGGACGAGCCGCTGTTCGCCACGCTCATGGCCGTCGACGCGGAACCGGGGTTCGACCAGCACTACGAGACCGAGGACACCTTCGGCGAGCTGCACCGCTCGCTGGTCGAGCGGGGGTTCTGGCTGGCCGACCTCGAGCTGACCCGGGCCGTGCGCCTGCGGCGCCAGACGTTCGACGCCGCGCTCGGCGCCCGCACCAAGCTCGGCCGCATGGGCTACGAGTTCGCGCTCAAGACCAGCCCCACGGCAGCCGGGCCGCGCTACCTGCGCACGCTGGCGTCGCTCGACAAGGCGGGGGCCGAGCGGGCCGACTACCTGCGCCTCTGGGCCTGCGCCTTCTACTCGGGCAACCACCCCTACGCCCTCGACGTCGCGGTCGAGTGCCGCGAGCGCCACGGCGACGATCCCGAGGTCGCGGCCCTGGTCGACCTCTCCGTGCGGCGCAACCGGGCCGACGCCCGGCGGGGAGCGTGGCGCCTCGTCGAGAAGGTCAACGTGCGCAACCTGCGGCGCTTCGTGTCCAAGTCGTACTGAATCGAGGGCGGGAGCCAGGGGGCCGGCTCGCTAGCCTCGCTGGTCGTGGCAGCCCGGGTCCTGGTCATCGACAACTACGACAGCTTCGTCTACAACCTGGTCCAGTACCTGGGCGAGCTGGGGGCCGAGCCGCTGGTGCACCGGTCCGACGAGCTGACGCTCGACGAGATCGTCGATCTCGCCCCCGACGCGGTGCTCATCTCTCCCGGCCCGGGCCGCCCCGAGGACGCCGGGTTGTCGAACGTGGTCATCGAGCACTTCGCCGGCCGGCGACCGGTGCTGGGCGTCTGCCTGGGTCACCAGTGCATCGGCCAGGTGTACGGGGGCGAGGTGGTGCGGGCGCCCGAGATCATGCACGGCAAGACCTCGCTGGTGCACCACGACGGCACGGGCGTGTTCGCCGGCCTGCCCACCCCGTTCGAGGCCACCCGCTACCACAGCCTCATCGTCGAGCGGGCGTCGGTGCCCGCCGAGCTGACCATCACGGCGTGGACCGACGACGGCGTGGTCATGGGCCTGCGTCACCGCACCCTCGCCGTCGAGGGCGTGCAGTTCCACCCCGAGTCGATCCTCACCGCCAGCGGCCACGACCTGCTGCGCAACTTCCTCGCCGCCGCCGACACGGCGGGCGCGCCCGCCGCCTGACGGCTACCTTCCCCAGCCGATGGGGAACCGCACGGTCAGCTACCGCGCCCAGACGCTCGACACCCCCAACCCGGTCGCCCGCTACGCCCACCGCCAGCGGTACAAGGCGTCGTTCGAGCGAGTGACGAGCGCGGTGCCCCACGGCGGCACGGTGCTCGACTACGGCTGCGGCCAGGGCGACTTCCTCAACACGCTGGCCGACCTGCGGCCCGACCTGTCGCTGTACGGCTACGACCCCGAGTCGGACCACACCCCCGAGCGCTACACGCCGGTCGACGACGTGGCGGCCGTGCCGGCCGGCTCGGTCGACATGGTGTGCTGCTTCGAGACGCTCGAGCATCTCCACGACCCGGAGATCGCCAGCTTCGTCGACCAGTCCCGGCGCGTGCTCGTCGACGGTGGCGAGGTGACCGTCTCGGTGCCCGTCATCGGCGGCCCGCCGCTGCTGCTGAAGGAGGCCAACCGGGCGCTGCTGTTCCGCCGGCGCAGCGACTACTCGGCCCGCGAGCTGCTGGCGGCCTCGCTGGCCGGGCGCCCGGCGCCGCGGCCCGACGACATCAGGGTCACGCACAAGGGGTTCGACTTCCGCCGCCTGTTCGACAGCCTGGGCGAGCGCTTCGAGGTCATCGACACCGCGTGCACGCCCTTCCCGGCGCTGCCCTGGTGGCTCAACTCGCAGGTCTTCGCGCGTCTCCGCCCCCGGCCCTGAACGCCGCCCCGCAGCCCCGGCACGGATCGGCCGTCGAGGGTCGGGCGAGGCAATGGCTGCCGGAACAGAGGGGCCGAGGCTATGGCTGGCGGGGGCCGCACGTCATTGCCTCGCCCGGTCCGGAGCGCACGTCAATGCCTCGCCGAGCCGGGACTGAGCCGCCGGCACGGCTCGGAGCTCAGCCCGCGTCGATCGGGTCGTCGGCGGCGCCGCGGATGGGCTCGAGGGTGCAGGCCCAGGCGCGGCGGTTGAGCGGCGGCGGGTCGTCGTGCATGGCGTCGAGCCGGCAGTCGATGTCGTTGACCAGCAGCCCGACCGTCAGCGCCGGGTCCCAGCGGCCGGCGCGGGCCACGGCCGGCGCGTCGGGGGCCAAAGGACGGAAGGTGATCAGCCCGTTGACCGCCAGCGCGCCGATCGTCAGCCACAGGAACCCGCGCCGGTTGCGGCGGCTGGCGCCCAGCCACAGCAGGAACATGGCCAGGCAGGGCAGCAGGTGGTTGTACTTCCACGGCAGCAGGAAGAACAGGGCCTGCGACACGGCGAAGCCCAGCACGCCGGTGCGCAGCATGGGGTCGTGGCCCCAGCGCCTCAGGGCGGCGACCAGCGCCGGCGCGGCCACGAGCACGACGGCGAGGAACAGCACCCCGGCGGTGGCGTAGTTCTTGTAGGCGAACCGGCCCAGGTTGTTGGTGAACGAGCGCCAGCCCTCGGCGGTGTCGAGGATCTCGGCCGAGCGGTCGTACGCCAGCCAGGCCGGCACGTAGAGCAGGGCGCCGAGGGGCAGCGCCACGAGCCCGGTGCGCAGGCACGCCCGCCGGCGCGGCCGGTCCCACCCGTCGGCCACCAGGAACGCCGCCACCAGGAACACCGACGACAGGCGGGTCCCGAGCGCCAGCGCGAACAGCGCACCGGCCGCGACCGACCGGTCGTGCAGGTGGCACAGCGCCGCCCACATGAAGAATGCCAGCGCCCAGATGAAGTCGCCCGTCGAGGTGGCCGCGATGACCGTGCCGGGGGCGGCCAGGAAGGCGAGGGCGATCAGGTCGCCGTTGGCGTGGCCCCAGGTGCGCACCAGGCGGGCGATGCCCACCACGGTGGCGGCGCCGGCGGCCGCGGTGGCGAGGTTGATCGCCAGGTGACCGCCCAGGGGGTCGAGCAGCGCCACGACGGCCTCGAACACGGGCACGCCCGGTGGCCGCGAGGGCAGGTAGTCGCCGGCGCGGATGCTGTCACCGGCGGCGAGCACGTCGAAGACGTCGATGTCGGTGCCGTAGCCCATCCAGACCAGCGGTAGGGTCACCGCGGCGGTGATGACGACGAGGGTGCGGTCGCTCAGCTCACGCCGCGCGGTGGGCGACGCGGCCGGCGCCCCAGCGGCGCCCGTCGGCGAGGTCACGGTCGAGGTCATCGGCCCGCCAAAGCTACTGACCGGCGGGCGGGCGTGCCGGGGAGACGGCCCCACCCCCGGGTCTGCAAAGTTGCAAACGCCACACTCAACTTTTATCATCGACCCAGTTCAACCGAACGCTCACCACCCGCATCCAGCGAAAACACCCATGGAGGCTCCACCCATGCCCAAGGCTGTCGGCATCGACCTCGGCACCACCAACTCCGTCGTCGCGGTCCTCGAGGCCGGCGACCCGGTGGTCATCCCCAACGCCGAGGGCTCGCGCACCACGCCCTCGGTCGTCGCCTTCTCCAAGGGCGGCGAGGTGCTGATGGGCGAGGTGGCCAAGCGCCAGGCCATCACCAACCCCGACCGGACCATCCGGTCGGTCAAGCGCCACATGGGCACCAACTGGTCGATCGACATCGACGGCAAGGCCTACAACGCCCAGGAGATCTCGGCCCGCACGCTGCAGAAGCTCAAGCGCGACGCCGAGGCGTACCTGGGCGACACGGTCAGCCAGGCCGTCATCACCGTGCCCGCCTACTTCGACGACGCCCAGCGAACCGCCACCAAGGAGGCGGGGCAGATCGCGGGCCTCGAGGTGCTGCGCATCATCAACGAGCCCACCGCAGCCGCGCTCGCCTACGGGCTCGACAAGGAGGGCGAGGACCAGACGGTGCTCGTGTTCGACCTCGGCGGCGGCACCTTCGACGTGTCGATCCTTGAGATCGGCGACGGCGTGTTCGAGGTCAAGGCCACCCACGGCGACACCCAGCTGGGCGGCGACGACTGGGACCAGCGCATCATCGACTGGCTGGTCAACCAGTTCAAGGCCGCGCACGGCGTCGACCTGTCGAGCGACAACATGGCCCTCCAGCGGCTGAAGGAGGCGGCCGAGAAGGCCAAGATCGAGCTGTCGCAGGTGCAGCAGACCCAGATCAACCTCCCCTTCATCACCGCCACGAGCGAGGGCCCCCTCCACCTCGACGAGTCGCTCAGCCGGGCCAAGTTCCGGGAGCTGACCGCCGACCTCATCGAGCGGTGCCGTGGTCCCTTCGAGCAGGCCATCAAGGACGCCGGCCTGTCGAAGGACGACCTCGACCACGTCATCCTCGTGGGCGGGTCGACCCGCATGCCGGCCGTGCACGAGCTGGTCCACGACCTGACGGGCAAGGAGCCCCACAAGGGCGTCAACCCCGACGAGGTCGTCGCCGTGGGTGCCGCCATCCAGGCCGGCGTGCTCAAGGGCGAGGTCAAGGACGTGCTGCTCCTCGACGTCACCCCGCTGTCGCTCGGCATCGAGACCAAGGGCGGCGTGATGACCCGGCTCATCGACCGCAACACGACCATCCCGACCAAGCGCACCGAGGTGTTCACCACCCCCGAGGACATGCAGCCCTCGGTCGAGATCCACGTGCTGCAGGGCGAGCGCGAGATGGCGCAGTTCAACAAGACGCTGGGCAAGTTCCAGCTCGTCGAGCTGCCCCCCGCCCCGCGCGGCGTGCCGCAGATCGAGGTCACCTTCGACATCGACGCCAACGGCATCGTGCACGTGGCCGCCAAGGACCGCGCCACGGGCAAGGAGCAGTCGATGACCATCACCGGTCAGTCGTCGCTCGCCAGGGACGACATCGATCGCATGGTCAAGGACGCCGAGGCCCACGCGGAGGAGGACAGGAAGCGCCGCGAGGAGGCCGAGGTGCGCAACCAGGCCGACACGCTCGTCTACCAGACCGAGAAGCTGCTCAAGGAGCAGGGCGACAAGATCTCGGGCGACGAGAAGTCGACGGTCGAGGACAAGCTCGGCGACCTGAAGGGCGCGCTCGGCGGCAGCGACGTCGAGGCGATCCGCAACGCCACCGACGCCCTGATGTCGGCCAGCCAGACCTTCACCCAGAAGCTGTACGAGGCCGCATCGGCCGAGGGCGCAGCTGCGGGCGCGGGCACGGGTGGTCCCGGCGGGCCGGCCGACGCGGCGAGCCAGCCGGCTGACGACGACGTCGTCGACGCCGAGATCGTCGACGACGAGGACACGACGTGACCGACGAGCCCCGGGCCGCGGGCGGCCCCGCCCCGGCCGGCGAGCCGGACGTCCCGGCGCGGGCGCCCGCGCCCGAGGCCGCCGCCGCGGGCAAGGGTGGCCCCGCCGCCGGCGCGGGGTCCGGCACGCCGTCCGCGGGCAAGGGTGGCCCCGCCGCCGGCGCGGGGTCCGGCACACCGTCCGAGGGCGCGGGCTCCGGGCGGCCGTCTGGCTCCGGCGAGGGCACGGTCGCGGCCTCCGGCGAGGGCGGCGAGGGTGCACCCGACCGGGAAGACCGTCCCGACGCCTCCGCCACGGGCGATGCCGCCGCGGACCGGCCCGCCGGCGACGCGGCTGACCTGGCCGGCGCCTCGGGTGACCCGGGCGACGGTGCCACCGACGACATCGAGGTCGACGCCGACCTCCAGGCCGCGGCCGACGCCCTCGAGGTCGACCTCGAGCTGCTGCTGTCCGAGCGGGCCCAGTACCTCGACGCCTACCGCCGGGCGCAGGCCGACTTCGAGAACTACCGCAAGCAGGCCCAGCGTCGCCAGGACGACGCCGTGGTGCGTGCGCTGGGCGGCTTCGTCGAGCGCCTGCTGCCCGTCCTCGACTCGTGCGACGCCGCGCTCGCCCACGGGGCCAGCGAGGTCGAGCCCGTGCTGACCGCGCTCTACGGCGCCCTGTCGAAGGAGGGCCTCGAGCGCATCGACCCCAAGGGCGCGCCGTTCGACCCGATCGAAGCCGAGGCCGTGGTGCACGAGCCGGGCGAGGGTGGCGATCACGTGGTCGCCGAGGTGCTCCGCCCCGGCTACCGGTGGCGGGGCAAGGTGCTGCGGCCCGCCATGGTCAAAGTGACCGACTGAGGGGCCGACCGACATGGCGCCGCAGCGCGAGTGGTTCGAGAAGGACTACTACCGGGTCCTCGGGGTGAGCGACTCCGCCTCGCAGAAGGACATCAAGGGCGCGTACCGCAAGCTGTCGCGCCAGTACCACCCCGACACCAACGAGGGTGACAAGGGTGCGGAGGAGCGCTTCAAGGAGGTGTCGGCCGCCTACGACGTGATCGGCGACCCCGAGAAGCGCAAGGAGTACGACGAGGTCCGCAAGCTGGGCCCGATGGGCGGGATGTTCGGCGGCGGCGCGCCCGGTGACGGGTCGGCCGGCGGGTTCCGCTTCGAGGACATGGGCGACCTCGGCGACGTGCTCGGGGGCCTGTTCGGCCGCGGCCGGCGCGGGGCCCGCGGGGCCGGCACGACCGGCCGGGGCACCGGTCCCCACCGGGGCCAGGACCTCGAGGCCGACCTGCACCTCGACTTCGAGGACGCCGTGCAGGGCCTGACCACCACCATCCACCTCACCAGCGAGGCGGCCTGCTCGACCTGCCACGGCAGCGGCGCCCGGCCGGGCACCACCCCCCACACCTGCCCCCAGTGCCAGGGCCGCGGCGTCCTGGACGACAACCAGGGCTTCTTCAGCTTCTCGCAGCCCTGCCCCAACTGCGCCGGCCAGGGCTACGTCATCGACGACCCCTGCCCGACGTGCCGGGGCACGGGCATCGAGCACCGCCCCCGCGAGGTCAAGGTGCGGCTGCCCGCCGGCGTGGCGGACGGCCAGCGCATCCGGCTGAAGGGGCGGGGAGGGCCGGGCCGCAACGGCGGCCCGCCGGGCGACCTGTACGTCAGCGCCCGAGTTGGGCCCCACCACCTGTTCGGCCGGCGGGGCGACGACCTGATGCTCACGGTGCCGGTGACGTTCCCCGAGGCGGCGCTGGGCGCAGACGTGCGGGTGCCCACACTGGACGGCGGCTCGGTCAAGCTGCGCATCCCACCCGGCACCCGCTCGGGCCGCACGCTTCGGGTCAAGGGGAAGGGCGTGCCGGGCCGCAAGCGGACGGGCGACCTGTTGGTCACCGTCGAGGTGGCCGTGCCGCAGAACCTGACCGACGACGAGCGCAAGGCGGTCGAGGCCCTGGCGGCCGCGGCCGACGGCAGATCGCCCCGGGCACACCTCGGGGTCCAGGAAGGACAGTGATGACACATGCGAGCCGACGGGCGTGAACCGACACGGGCGGTGTACGTCATCTCGGTGGCAGCCGAGCTGGCGGGCGTGCACCCACAGACCCTGCGCATCTACGAGCGCAAGGGCCTGGTCGACCCGGCCCGCACCACGGGCGGCAGCCGCCGCTACAGCGACGCCGACATCGACCAGCTCCGGCGCATCCAGGAGCTGACCAACGAGGGGCTCAACCTGCACGGGGTGCAACGCGTGCTCGAGCTCGAGGGCGAGGTGGCCCGCCTCCGGGCCGAGCTGGCCGAGGTGCGGCGCCAGGCCGCCGCTGCCGTGGCCGACGCCCACCGCCAGCACCGGCGCGAGCTGGTGCCGCTGCGCCAGGCCGTCGCGGTGTTCGAGGCGCGCGGCAAGCGCCGCTGAGGCCGCGCCGCCCGCCGGCCCGCGACCCCGCGCCGCTCACGCGTCGGGGTGGGGAAGGGCCAGGCGCGGGACCGGGTTGCGGGCCGACGGTGGGCCCTCGCCTCGGCCGGGGCCGGGGGTCACCAACAGGTCGACGCCCGTCCCCTCGAGCCGCCAGGCGATGTCACGCAGCCGGCCTGGCGCCAGGGCTCCGGCGATGATCACCGTCTCGGCGCCCGTGCGGGCCACCGCCCCGGCCACCACCTGGGGATCGGCCTGCGCACGATCGGTGCCCGACCGGTCGAGCCCGCCGGTGCCGGCCACCGGCTGACCGTTCCCGGCGCCGGCGCCGTCGCCGGAGCCGCCGCGGGAGCCGCCGCCGGAGCCGCCGCCGTGCCCGTTCCCGTTGCTGCGGCCGATGCCGTCAGCGCTGCCGTCAGCCGGGGCATCGCGGCCGCCCCCGCTCGCGTGCCCGTTGCGGCCGCCCACGTGGTCGTTCGCCCCGGCGCGGTCGCCGTTGCCCGGTGGGGGACCGAGGGGGGTCGTGCCGTCGAGGACGACGATGCCGACGATCGTGACGGCCGGTGCCTGGCTGCGCTCGACCCGGCTGACCAGCTGCTCGACGGCCGGCGTGCCGCCCACCACGACCGCCGTGCGCCGGGCGTGCCCCCGCCGCCGGGCCAGGTGCAGGCCCGCGGCGGCGCCCATCCTGCCGACGAGGGTGTAGGCCACGCCGAGGGGGATGAGGGCCATGAGGATGCCGCGCCCGAGCGTCGCCAGCCGCACCACGTAGTACGACACGGCCACGACGGCCAGGAGTTGGGCGCCGGCGCGCGCGATGCGCGCCCGGACGGCCCGGTCGCTGCTGCCGAACGGGCCCAGGTCGTAGGCGCCGACCAGCGCCAGGATCGCCAGCCAGGTCGGCACCGTGACCAGCACGAGCGCGGCGTAGGGGATGGCGAAGGAGCGGATGTGCAGGTCGCCGGGGCTGAGACCCAGCCAGGCCGCGTTGGACGTGAGCGTGGCCGCGGCCATGGCGAGGGCGTCGACGGCCACCAGCACGCCGGTGTAGAGCGTGAGCCAGTGGGGCCGGCCCGCGTGCACCGGGGCGTCGCCGTTGCCCGCCGGCCCCGCGTGCGCCGTGGCGCCGGAGGCCGTGGAACGTGCCAACGACGTTGTCTCCACGGCGCTTCCCCCAGTCGGCCACGCACCGACCCGAGCACCGGCACCCGGGCCAGTGGAGATGCTAACTCGCATGGTCCGTGCGCCGCTCGGCCTGCGCGATCGCCTCGCGGTAGATGTCGATCAGCACCCCGGTCGTGGCCTCGGGGCTGAACAGCCGGGCGTGGCGGGCCCGGCCGGCGGCGCCCCTGGCGGACACCAGCTCGTCGGATCCGGCGGCCTCGTCGATGGCGCGGGCCAGGGCGGCGGGGTCGGTTCCGGTGATCCAGCCTGCGGCGTCGCCCACCACCTCGGTGAGCCCGCCGCGCCCCGTGGTGATGACCGGCCGGCCGTACGCCAGCGCCTCGGCCGCCACCCGCCCGAACGGCTCGTCCCACACCGACGGCACCACCACCGCCCGCGCCGCGGCGAGGTGGTCGGCCACCCCGGCGGCCGGCACGTGCCCCGCCCACCGCACCCGGGGGCCCGCCTCGGCCGCCGCCCGCGCGACCCGGTCGGCCATCGGTCCGTCGCCGACGATGCAGAGGCTGGCGTGCGGGTGCCGCACCCGCCGCCAGGCGTCGAGCAGCAGGTCGACGCCCTTGTACTCGGCGAGCTTGCCGACGAAGAGGAACTCCGTGCCCGCCTCCGGGCCCGGGAGCTGGGCCTGCCCGCCGGGCGGGGCGACGCCGTTGTACTTCAGGTGCACCCGGTCGGGGTCGAACCCCGCCACGTCGACGAGCCAGGTGCGCACGGCCCCGCTGATGGCGACCGACGTGATCGAGGTGCGGGCGAGCCGGCGGAAGATGGCGGTGGCGCCGGTGACCAACGCGCTGGCGCCCGCCGACCCCCGGTAGCAGCGGTGGCGGATGCCGGGCAGCCGCCACCCCGGGCGGCACAGGGTGCAGCGGGCACCGTCGCGGAAGTGGGTGCCCTCGACGCACACCACGCGCATGTTCCGGGCGGTCCACACCACGGGCACGTGCCCGTGGACGGCGCGCCAGGGCACGCTCGCGGTGAACAGCGGGAACAGGTTGTGCACGTGCACCAGGTCGGGCCGGACCCGGTCGAGCACGGCGCCGAACCGGCGGGCCGCCGCGGGCGACCAGGTCATCTCGGCGGTGGTGCGGA
>DASSCS010000060.1:0-53026 GCA_035697515.1 Acidimicrobiales bacterium | reverse complement strand
TTCGGCGTCGGGCGCGGCCTGGCCCGGCGCGAGTACGAGGGGTTCGGCATCCCCATGGACGAGTCCCGTGACCGCTTCGACGAGTCCGCCCGCATGGTGATCGACGCGCTCGAGAGCGGATGGATCGAAGGGGACGGTCGCTACTACCCCCAGACCCGCACCCCGATCCGCCCCGCACCGGCCGGCGGCTTCCGGGACCGGTTCTACTGCGTCGCCATGTCGCCGGACTCGGTCCTGGCCGCCGCCGACCTCGGCGCGCGGATGGTCGTGTTCAGCCAGCGGCCGTGGGAGGACCAGGCCGAGGCCATGGCGACGTACCGCGAGCGCTTCGAGGCCGCGCACGGCCGGGCCGCGGCGCCGCCCGTCACCTGCGACTTCGTCTACTGCGACACCGACGCGTCCCGCGCCAAGGACGTGGCGCACGAGCACCTCGCCGGCTACCTCACGAGCGTGATGCAGCACTACGAGCTGGCCTCGGACCACTTCAAGGCGGCCAAGGGCTACGAGGCCTACGGCAACGCCGTCGACCTGCTCCGGGCGATCGGCCTCGACCGCATGTGCGAGATGTACCTCGGCGTCCAGGCCTGGGGCACGCCGGGGCAGGTGCTGGAGCGTCTGCGCGCCCGCCGTGAGGTCATCGGCGATTTCGACCTGACGGCGTGCTTCCGCTACGCGGGGCTCCCGATCGAGGACGCGGAGCGCAGCATGCGCACCTTCGCCAGCGAGGTGCTCCCCAGGCTCCACGCCCCGACCTGACCTGCCGAGCCGAGACCTCAGCAACGGAGGACACGTGCCCCAGCCCACGCTCGAAGAGCGCTACGACCAGAAGATCGCCGACCGCTTCCTCGCGGCCGAGATGGGGGGAGCCGGTGGCCTGCCGGCCTATCTCGGCATCGAGCACGTCCGCTTCGAGCCCGGCAGGCTCTGGTGCAGGGCGACGATCCGCGACGAGCTGCTCACGCCGTTCGGGAACGCGCACGGGGGTGTGCTCGCCGCCATCGTCGACCACGTCACGGGCATCGTCGTCTATCCGCTCATGAAGCCGGGCCAGTGGGCGGCGACCACCGAGGTCAAGCTCAACTACATCGCGCCCGTCCAGGCGGGGGTCGTCGAGACCGAGTCGACGGTGATCGCCATGACCAATCGCAGCGCCGTCGTCCGCGGCGAGCTCTACTTCCAGGGCCGGCTCGCGTGCGCCGCCCAGGGGACGTTGACGATCGTCGACCCGAGGTGACCGGCGTGCCGCTCCGCACCGCCGGCACCGACGGCGGCCGGCCTGCGGTCGACGCCCTGGTGCTCGAGGTTCCCCGGGCGCTGCGGCGGCACGCGCTGCCGTTGCCCGCGGTGGGGGACGACGACGGCATCCTCCGGGTCGAGGCGTGCGGGCTCTGCGGCACCGATCACGAGCTCTACACCGGCGCGATCACCCCCGGCTTCCCGTTCGTGCCGGGGCACGAGGCCGTCGGCGTGATCGAGGCCGTGGGTGACAGGGCGGCCGAGCGCTGGGGGGTCGCGGCGGGCGACCGCGTCGCGGTCGAGGTCTTCCTCTCCTGCCGCTCGTGTGAGCGGTGCCGGCGGGGGGAGTACCGGCGCTGCGAGCACCATGGCGTGGCGGACATGTACGGCATGATCAGCGCGGCGAAGCGGCCGGGGTTGTGGGGCGGCTACGCGACCCACCAGTACCTGGCGCCCGACTCGATGCTGCTGCCCGTGCCTGGCTCGCTGGCACCCGAGGTCGCGGTGGCGTTCAATCCCCTCGGTGCGGGCATCCGGTGGGGTGTCACCCTGCCCGGCACGCGCCCCGGCGATGTCGTCGCCGTGCTCGGCTGCGGCATCCGCGGCCTCTCGGTGGCGGCGGCGGCCAAGGAGGTCGGCGCCGGGTTCGTGATGATCACCGGTGCGGGCGAGCGCGACCATCCCCGGCTCGAGCAGGCACGTCGCTTCGGCGCCGACCTCGCCGTCGACGTGCGAGCGGACGATCCGGTGGCCCGCCTGCGGGCGGAGGCGAACGTCGCAGGCGCCGATGTCGTCGTGGACGTGACCGCCAAGGCGCCCGATGCGTTCGCGCAGGGCGTGGCACTGGCGCGGGCGGGCGGCACGATGGTCGTCGCCGGCACGAGAGGCGGGGGCGGCGCGCCCGGCTTCGACCCCGACCACGTCGTGTACAAGGAGCTGCGCCTCCTGGGCGCGCTCGGTGTCGACACCGCCGACTACCGCGCCGCCCTCGACCTCCTCGCCCGGGGTACGTACCCGTTCGCCGACCTGCCCCGCCGGACCGTCGGGCTGGACGGCGCCGCGGAGCTTCTCGAGACGATGGCCGGCGAGCGCGGCGTGCCGCCGGTCCACGCCGTCCTCGTGCCCTCGTCCGGCTGACGTACGGGTTGCCGGCCGGCCGATCGTGGCCCACGATCGGCGTTCGCTACCGATGGCGCCGCCCGTCCAGCCGGACGGTCCACGCATCGACCGTGTCGACCACCAGGTGGGTCCCGCTCCACGGGTCGCGTGCGAGCGTGGCCCGCACGTCGTCCTCGGACCCGGCCTCGATCGCGAGCACCACCCGGTGCTCGTCGGCGAGCGGCCCGCCCAGGACGACGAAGCCGGTGTCGACCAGGTCGTCCATGAAGGCCGCGTGCTCCGGCCAGCCGGACTGCTGCTCCAACGGCCGGGACGGGTCCCAGTCAGGGCCCGCACGCCGGAGAACGACGAAGAACGTCATGCCGGCGGTTCTACTCGCCGGGCGGGCGGCTCGCAGGGCAAGGGCCTCGCGGGTGGCGTCCGTACACTCACCCCTGTGACCTGCTCCACGTGCGGTGCCGAGCTTCCCGACGGCGCACGGTTCTGCCCGACGTGCGGTGCCGACCTGCACATGCGCGGCGACGAGCGGCGCGTGGTCACGGTCGTGTTCGCCGACCTGGTCGGGTTCACCGCGCTGTCCGAGCATCGCGATCCCGAGCAGGTCAAGGAGCTGGTCGACCGGTGCTTCGAGCGGCTGGTCGCGGACATCGTCGCCTTCGGCGGACGGGTCGACAAGATCGTGGGCGACGCCATCCTGGCCCTGTTCGGAGCCCCCGTCGCCCACGAGGACGACGCCGAGCGGGCGGTCCGGGCCGCCCTCCAGCTCCACGAGGCGCTCGCCGCCGCCGAGGCGGAGCTGGGCGTCGACGTGCGCCTGCGCGTCGGCGTCAACACCGGCGAGGTCCTCGTCGGCTCGCTGCGGGCCGGGGGCGACTACACGGCGATGGGCGACGTCGTGAACACGGCGCAGAGGTTGCAGTCGGCCGCCGAGCCCGGCCAGGTGCTCGTCGGGCAGACCACCCACCTCGCCACCCGGCGGGTGATCACCTACCGGTCGGTGGGCGAGATCACGGCGAAGGGCAGGGAGGCGCCGGTGCCGGCCTGGGTCGCCGAGGGGGCACGACTGCCTCCGGGCTACCGGCCCGACCGCCACCGCGCCGCACTGGTCGGCCGCGACGACGAGGTCGCGCTCCTGTCCCACACGCTCGACCTGGCCATCGCCCGCCGTCGAGGCGCGCTGCTGCTGCTCGTCGGCGACGCGGGCGTCGGCAAGTCGCGGCTGGTGGAGGAGGTCGCCGAGATGGCGCGGGGCTGCCACGACGCCCTCGTGCTCCAGGGTCGCTGCGTGCCCTACGGCGAGGCCAACGTGTGGTGGCCACTGGCGGAGGCGGTGCGTGGCGCCTGCGATGTCGAGCCCGGCGACACCGATCAGAAGGCCGCCGACAAGGTGCGCCTCGAGGTGACGACGGCGTTGGACCGTGCCGGTCACATCGATCCGGCTGCGGCTGTCTCCGGCCGCGACGGCGAGGTCGATCGGGTCGTCGACGGGCTGCTGCACCTGCTCGGGCTCGACCCCCTCGAGGGCGTCGACGTGGCGCGGGCCCGCGACGAGACGACCCGGGCCCTGCTGACGTTCACGGCCGCGGTGGCCTGCCGCCGCCCGCTGGCGATCGTGCTCTCCGACCTGCACTGGGCCGACGACGCGGTGCTCGAGATTCTCTCGGCGCTGCTCGAGCGCAACGCGCGGCTGCCGTTCGTCGTGCTCGCCACGGCGCGGCCGATGCTGGCCGACCGCTGGTCGCCGCCGGAGGGCGGGCACCACCTGGCGGTGGTGCACCTCGATCCGCTCGGGCGAGACGCGGCCGCGCAGCTGCTGGAGCGCCTGGTCGGCGACCGCTCGAGCAGCCTCGACCAGCGGGTGGTCACCGACCTGCTCGACCGGGCGGGTGGCAACCCCTTCTTCCTCGAGGAGTTGGTCTCGTGGTTGGAGGAGCCCCGCTCGGCCGACCTGCCCGACACGCTGCGTGGCCTCGTCGCCGCCCGGATCGACGGGCTGACGCAGGCGGAGCGGCGCGTGCTGGAGGACGCCGCGGTGCTGGGCTCGCGGGGCCGGGTCGAGTGGCTGGTGACGATGCACCGCAAGGGCCACGGCACGGACGCCCCGGTGGCCGGCGCACTCGTCGGGCTGCACGCCAAGGACCTGCTCGAGGTCGAGGGCGATCGGTGGGAGTTCCGCTCCGAGGTCGTGCGCGAGCTCACCTACGGCACGATGACCAAGGACCTGCGGGCCCGGGTGCACGCGGGCATCGCCGGGTGGCTGGAGGTCGAGGGTCAGCCGCACGACGCCGTGGTCGACCGCATCGCCCATCACTACGGGCGGGCCGCGGCGCTCGCCGCCGACGTGGGGGGCTCGCCGGGCGTGCCCGCCGATGTGCTGGCGCGGGCGGTGAGCTGGCTGCGCCGCGCCGGGGAGCGGGCTGGCCAGGTCGGCACCCCGCAGCGGGCGGTCGCGCTGCTGTCCGAGGCCCTGGCCCTGCTCGACTCGGGCGCGCCGGGCGCCTCGCTGATCGAGGCAGCCGACGCTGGCGGCGACGGGCAGCGCGTCGCGCTGCTGCTGGCCCGGTCGGATGCCTACGGCGAGCTGCGCGAGCCGGCGTTGTCGCGGGACGATGCTGCGGCGGCTCGTGCGGTGGCCGAGGCCGCCGGTGACGAGCGCGCGGTGGTGCGGGCGACCGTCGCGCTCGCCTCGGCCGCCGTGCATGGTGGCTCGCCCGACGAGGTCGAGGCGCTCGTCGCCGAGGCCCTGGTCCGCGCGGCGGCGATCGGCGACGACGAGGGCCGGGCGATGGCGCTGCGGGTGCGCGGCTTCGCCGCGCTGATGCGCAACGAGCCGGAGGCGGCGGTGGCCTCGCTCGAGCCTGCGCTCGAGCTCTACGGCGCGTCGGGCGACCGCCGGGGACGCGCCTGGGTCCTGCAGAACCTCTCGTGGGCCCACTTCATCGGCGGCCGCATCGACGACGCCGAAGCGCTCCTCCACGACTCGGCGGCGCTCTTCGCCGACCTCGGTGACCGGGGTGGGCTCGGGTGGGCGCTCGGCCTGCTGGCGTTCACCCGCTTCCACTCCGGCTACCCGGAGGAGGCCGAGGCGATGGCCGAGCAGGTCTTCGGCGGCGCCGAGGAGGTCGGTGACCGCTGGGCGGCGGGCATGGGGATGGTCCTCACCGCCAGCACGCGGCTGTGGACCGGCCGCGCCGAGTCAGCCGTCGAGCGGGCCCGCGAGGCGCTCGAGATGTTCGAGGCGATCGACGACGACTACGGGCGGGTCCAGGCGCGGGTGCCGCTGGGTCGGGCGCTGGTGACGACGGGACACGTGGAGGAGGGCTTCCAGGTGCTCGAGCAGGCAGGTGCCTCCCTGCTCCCGAGTCGCTCACCGGGGTTCATCGCGTTCTCCGCGACCGGCCTGCTGAGTGCCGCGGTGCAGGTCGGTGACCGGGCGCGGGCCGCCGATGCGCTGGCCGTCCTCCAGGCGGGCGAGCTCTCGTCCGACGACCTCGCCACCGTCGGCGCCGGCGAGCACCTCGTCTCCCAGGCGCTGCTCGAGGTGCAGCGCGCCTGCCCCGAAACGGCCCTCGAGCTGCTGCGCGACGTGCGCAGGGCCATGGGTGAGCGGGGCGCGGTCGGCTACACGGGTGCGGTGACGGCCCTCGCGCTCGCGGCCGCTGGCCGGGTGGACGACGTCGTCGCGGCCGCGAGCCTGGTCGAGGCCGACGAGCGGTCGAGCTACCTCGATCGGCTGTGGGCCGGGCTGGCCTCGGCTGCCGCGGCCGCCCGTCGCGGCGACCAC
Source organism: Acidimicrobiales bacterium (assembly GCA_035697515.1). Taxonomy (GTDB): domain Bacteria; phylum Actinomycetota; class Acidimicrobiia; order Acidimicrobiales; family VFJN01; genus ZC4RG19. Next base: position 46,887 of record DASSCS010000060.1, on the reverse strand, counting down.
GAGGCCGTCGACGCCGGGTTCCGCGAGCTGCTCGCTCGGGCGGAGGCGACCGACGACCGGGTCGCGCAGGCGCTGGTCGTGCTCGGGCGGGCGCTGGCGCTCGAGGCCGTCGGCGACAGCAGCGCAGCGGCGCACCGTGCGTTGTCGTCGACCCGCTTCGACGAGCTCGGGCTCGATCCCCGCGGCTGGGCGGTCGCGCTCGGCCAGGCGGTCGGGCTGGAGCCGGCCGAGGCGGTGTCGGCGTGACGCCGTCACGTTGAGAGGCGGAGCCAGCCGAGCCGGTTGTGAAAGTGCCTGCCGGCCCTCAGGTGCCCGACCATCGCCCGTTCGAGCGTGGTGCGGGGGGTGAGCGCGTCGAGGTCCGCGTGCGGGTTGCCGAAGACGAAGCGGAGGACGTCCTCGTCGCCCGCTTCCGACCAGCCCGCGACCGGGGTGAAGCGGCGCTGGAAGCGCACGATGTTGCTGTCGGGACCGATCATCTCGGCGAGTTGCTCGTCGAGGAGCCACGATGCGCAGGTGGCGACCTCGTACGTCGTGCCGGGGAGGTGCTCGGCGAAGAAGCTGCCGGCGCGACCGAGCGAGTCGTCGCACGCCGCCGGGTCGAGCCGCGACCCCGGGGGGATGTGCACCCCGAGCGCGGGGTCGCCGACCCGGAACGGGGCGTCGGGTCCCGGGTCGAACGTGATGGACAGGAGGTTGAACTGGAGGCGACCGAGCCGGTAGATCTGCCCTCGCACGTGCTGGCACAGCCAGAAGGCGCCGTCGAAGCCGGGGCGGTCGTGCGCGCTGATGTGCCGGTCGATGTTGATGCCGATGTCCGCGAGGGTGTGCCAGGTGATGCCGTGGTCGATGCCGCGCGCGGCGTTGAGCGCGAGGACGCGGGGCACGGCGGCGATGATCGCCCAGAGCTGGAGCCACCGCTGGGTGGCCGGGGCGCCCGGGGCGGGCGGGGGCCAGAGTACGGGTGACGACGCAGTCACCAGCTCGTGGTGCCATGCCGCGAGCTGCGCCCACGCCTCGGTCCCGCGCTCGGGCCGCGCGGCGAGGATCTCCGGGATGACAGCCGCGGCGACACCGACGCGCCGGAGGAGATCGTGGGCGGCAGCGTCGTCCGGCAGGCTCGTCACGCCGCGAACGTAGCGACGGGCCCGTCGTCCGAGCGGCTGCGCAACCCCTCCGAGGCGGGTGGTCAGGAAATCCCCAGCACGTCTGGACGCCGTCTTCACGCGTCGCGCCCCCCTGTCGGTCACGCTCGGACCAGGGTCCGCGCTGGGCCCGGGTCGACGGATGGAGAACGGCATGTCCCAGGTCCGACGAGACGACGGCTACGACGCGGTGGTGGTCGGCGGCCGGGTGGCCGGCGCCTCCACCGCATTGCTGCTGGCCAGGGCCGGCCACCGCGTCGCGGTGCTGGATCGCGTCCGGTTCCCGTCCGACACGCTGTCCACCCATCTGATCTGGCCCTCCGGGGTGGTCCAGCTGCAGCGGTGGGGGTTGCTCGAGGCGATCGAGGCGGCCGGCACGCCGATGCTGTCGACGATCCGCAGCGACGTCGACGGCGCCGCCCTGGAGATCCCCGTGTGGGCTGCGAGCGGTGTCGAGGCGGTCTGCGCGCCGCGGCGCACGGTGCTCGACCCGACGATCCTCGCTGCGGCCGAGAGCGCCGGCGCGGCGGTCTTCGAGGGGGTCACCGTCGACGGGCTGAGCCGGGACAGGCGGGGGCGCATCGACGGGGTGGTCGGTCACAGCGACGACGGCCGGCCGCTGCGCATCGCCGCCAGCGTGGTCGTCGGCGCCGACGGCTGGCGGTCCCGTGTCGCCCGGGACGCCGGCGCCGCCGCCTGCGACGAGCGCGAGCCGAGCAACGCCATCCACTACGCCTACTGGACGGCGCTCGAGAACCGGGGTGTCGAGCTCTGGTTCAGCACCCATGGGCTGATGGCGGGCGTGTTCCCCACCAACGGCGGTGCGTGCGTGTACGTGAACTGCCGCCGCGCCCGCAGCGGCGAGCTGCGCGCCGATGTCGACCGCAACTACCTGCGGTTCGTCGCCGAGGCCGCCCCCGACCTCGCAGCCAGGCTGGCGGGCGCCGGCCGCACGTCGCCGGTCCGCGGGACGCCCGGCCTGCCCGGCTTCGTCCGCCGAGCGTACGGACCCGGCTGGGTCCTGGTCGGCGACGCCGGATGCACCAACGATCCCGCCAGCGCGCACGGCATCTCGGCCGCCCTGCGTGATGCCGAGCTGGCCGCGAGGGCGATCGACGCCGGGATCCGCGACCCGGCCACGGCGGAGGAGGCATTGCAGGCGTTCGAGGCCGCCCGCGACCGGTCGCGCCCCCTGTACGACCTGGGCTGGGCCATGGCGACCTACGAGTGGGACGCCCCCACGGTGCTCGAGCTCCTGACCCGCTTCTCGGACGAGCTGATCCGTGAGGCGCAGGAGACGGCCGACCTGCCGGCCTGGTCCGGGTCGCTCCGTGCTCCGGCGCTCCGCGGCGCGTAGGACCGGCGCCTCGCATCCGGGCAGGTCACTGGAGGCGGGCACGCGCTCGTGCGATCATCCGGGCCATGAGGCGCCGATGATCTTCGCCTTCGGAGACAGCAAGCTCGACACCGACACCCTCGAGTTGCGGCGGGCGGGAGCGGTGGTCAGCGTCGAGCCTCAGGTCTTCGACGTGCTCGCCTACCTCGTCACGCACCGCGACCGGCTGGTGCGCAAGGCGGAGCTGCTCGACGAGGTGTGGGGCGACCGCTTCGTCAGCGACTCGGCTCTCACCAGCCGGATCAAGGACGCGCGCCGCGCCGTCGGCGACGACGGCCGTCGCCAGGCGGTCATCCGCACGATCCACGGCCGCGGTTACCGGTTCGTCGCCCCTGTCGAGGCCGCGGACGCAGGTGGTGCCCCTGACCGCGCGGGCGGGGGCGGTGTGCCGGAGCCCCCTGCGCCGCCGCGCACGCACTACGCCCGCAGCGGGCGCTACTCGATCGCCTACCAGGTGGTGGGTGCGGGGCCCGGTGACCTCGTGTTCATCCCGGGGTTCGTCTCGAACATCGAGCTGCAGTGGGAGTTCGGGCCGATGGCGTCGTTCTTCCGCCGGCTCGCCCGCGGCGCGCGGCTGATCGTGTTCGACAAGCGGGGCACGGGGCTGTCCGACCGGGTGCCCGTCACGGACATACCGCCGCTCGAGGAGCGGATGGACGACGTGCGTGCCGTGATGGACGCGGCCGGCAGCGAGCGGGCCACGCTGTTCGGGATCTCCGAGGGTGGGCCGCTGGCGCTGCTGTTCGCGGCGACCTATCCCGAGCGCGTCGAGCGCTTGATCCTGTTCAACTCGTACGCCGACCGGTTCCGCGACGACATCCCCGCGGTGGCGGCGGCGACCCGTGAGCACTGGGGCACCGGCGGCGTCATCGGCAACCTGGCACCCAGCTGGCGCGACCGCGGTGATGTCCGCTTCCTGGCGCGCTACGAACGCCACAGCGCGACGCCGGACGCGGCGGCGCACCTCATCGGGCTGTGCGACCTGATCGACGTCCGCCCGATCCTGCCGTCGATCAGCGCACCCACCATGGTCGTCCATCGCCGCGACGACGCGATGTTCCCGCTGGCCAAGGGCGAGGCCCTCGCCGCGCGCATCCCCGGCGCCGAGCTCGTCGTGCTGGAGGGCCCCGACCACCTCGTGTACGTCGACCAGGAGCCGGTCCTCGACGCGGTCGAGGAGTTCATCACCGGCACCGCACCCACGTCGTCAGCAGACCGCGTGCTGACGACGATGCTGTTCGCCGAGGTGGCCGGCTCCGCCGCCTCCGCCGAGCGCCCGGGCGACGCACGCCCGGGCCAGGTCGTCCGCCGCTTCCACGAGCTTGCCCGCGACGCCCTTGCCCAGTTCCGCGGTGACGAGGTCGCGACGACCGGCGACGGGCTGCTCGCGACGTTCGACGGGCCCGCCCGGGCCGTCCGCTGCGCGCAGTCCCTCCGGCAGGCCGTCGCCCGCCTCGAGCTCCCGCTCCGCATCGGCGTCCACACCGCCGAGGTCGAGCGACTCGGCGACGACATCGCGGGCCTCGGCGTGCACATCGGCGCTCGCGTCGCCGCGGCGGCGCCCCCCGGCGAGATCTGGGTCACGCGGATCGTCCGGGACCTCGTCGCCGGGTCCGGCCTGCAGTTCGAGGCTCGCGGCACGCACGAGTTCACGGGCATCGGCGAGCCTTGGGAGCTCCACGCCGCCGTGGGGTGACCACGGCGGTCGATGCCCAGGACGCCCGAACTGGCCGGCGAGCGGTCGGCGTGCCGGGCGGGGCCCGGTGCGTGGATGGCGGTCGAGGTCGGATCGGTCACACGACCGACACTGCCCGCCCGCTCTAAGGGAACCGTGAGGACACGGTGAGCAGATCGTGTGATCGGGCGTCCGTGGGGCCGGGCGTCAGGCGGGGGCGGCCACCAGGGCGTAGGTCTCCTCGTCCTTGACGTGGCCCGAGCCGGCGCGGAGGTAGACCCACCAGGTGGTCGCGGCGAACACGACGTAGGACACGAGGAACACCCACAGGGCGGGCACCGACCAGTCGGAGTTGGCCGCCGCGATCGCCGCCTTCTCCGCCGGCGTCTCCGCGGCCTTGACCAGGGCGGAGACACCCAGGCTGGCCTGGCGGAGCACCACCTGGATCAGCACGCCGCCGAAGGCACCGAGGGCACCGGCGATGCCGATCACGGCCGCCGCCCGGCGCTTGTACTCCACCGTGGTCGCCCTGGCGTCCTCGCCGGTCTGCCGGGCGTGCCGGACGCCGAGCAGGGCGAAGATCGACGGGATCATCTTGTAGGTCGAGCCGTTGCAGATGCCCGTGAGCAGGAAGATCAGCATGAACGAGGCGAAGAACGTCGGAAAGCTGCGTTCCTGCACGCCGTACAGCGCCATGCCGGTGAACGCAGCCATCCCGACGAAGCACCACAGTGTGACCCGGGCGCCGCCGATCCTGTCGGACAGCCAGCCGCCCAGCGGCCGGGCGACCGAGCCGATCAGCGCACCCATGAACCCCAGCCCGGCCAGGTAGGTGGCGATGAACGGGTGGTCGACCAGGAACTCGGGGAAGGTGTTCTTGATGACGAGCGGCAGGGCGAAGGAGAAGCCGATGAACGACCCGAAGGTGCCGATGTAGAGGAACGACATGATCCAGGTCTGGGCCTCGCGCAGGGCCACGACGTAGGACCGGGCGTCGGCCTTGGCCTGGGTCAGGCTGTTCATGTACAGCAGGGAGCCGATCATGGCCGCAACGATGAACGGCACCCACATCCAGCCGGCGTAGCCGAGGTGCACCTCGTGCACCGGCAGCTTCACCGCCGCGGCCGGCACGCCGATGATGATGGCGAGGGGCACCAGGAGTTGGGCGACGGCCACGCCGATGTTGCCGCCGGCGGCGTTGAGCCCGAGCGCGAAGCCCTTCTTCCGCTCCGGGTAGAAGAACGAGATGTTGAACATCGACGACGAGAAGTTGCCGCCGCCGAAGCCTGCCGTGCCGGCGCAGAACAGCAGCACCCACAGCTGGACGTCGTGGCTCTGGTCGGCCAGCCAGCCGCTCGGCACCACGATGGCGAGCAGCAGGGTCGGGATGAGCAGCAGGCCGGCGCTGATCGCGGTCCACGCCCGCCCGCCGAAGCGGGGCACCCCGAAGGTGTAGGGGATCCTCAGCATCGAGCCGATCAGGTTGGGCACGAGTGTCAGCAGGAACTGCTCGGACACCGACATGGTGATGCCCGCGTTGCCCAGGTTGATGACGACGATCGTCCAGATCACCCACACGCTGAAGCCCAGGTGCTCGGCGAACATCGACCAGATGAGGTTCCGTCGGGCGATCCTCGCCCCGGTCTCGTCCCAGAACGCCTCGTCGTCGGGTTCCCAGTGGTCGATCCAGTGCGAGCGCTGCGCCGGGGCGCGGCCCGGCGGCACGGCGGAAGCTTCGGGTCCCGTCGGCGGCGCCGCGATCGCCTCGAGGTCGGTGGTGGACTCGATGGACGTGGTCACGCCATCCCCCTTGCTGTGGTTGTGAGGTCGTGGACGTCGCTGGGCTCGCGCGACGGGTCGGCGGCGAGCTCAGGTCGGGAGTCGGTCGGTCGTGGGCACCCCGGTGCCACCGGGCCGACGTGCACCGGCGTGACCTTGAAGTTCGGGATGCGGCTGGTCGGATCGAGCTGATCGGCTGCGGTCAGCCGGTTGGCGACCGGCCAGTGGTAGGGCAGGAAGACCGTGTCGGCCCGCAGCCGCCGGTTGGCCGCCCAGGCGACGACCACCTGCCCCCGGCCGCTGGTGATCTCCGCCAGCCCGCCCTCGGCCAGGCCGAGTGCGGCGGCGGTGGACGGGTGCAGCTCGGCGACGGGCTCGGGGCTGAGCGCCACCTGGGCCGGGATGCGGCGGGTCTGGGCGCCGGAGAGGTAGTGGGGGAGGACCCGGCCGGTGGTCAGCACCAGCGGCCGCGCGGCGGTGGTGGGCTCGGGCGGCGGGCTCGGGTCGACCCGGACGAAGCGTGCTCGACCGTCGGGATGGCCGAAGGTCTCGGTGTGCAGCAGCGGCGTGCCGGGGTGGTCCTCGCTGGGGCACGGCCAGAACACGCCGTCGCCGTCACGCAACCGGTCCCAGGTGATGCCCGCGTAGTCCACCGGCCCCCCGGCCGACACCCGCCGGAGCTCGTCGAACACGTCCTGCCCGCGGGTGTGGCGGAACCACGGGCCCATCCCCAGCCGGTTGGCCAGGTTGCGCAGCACGTCGATCTCGTTGCGCCCGGCGGCCGGGGGCACCGCCTGGTCGCAGCGCAGCACCCGCCCCTCGAGCGAGGTGATCGTCCCCTCGATCTCGCCGAAGGTGGTACCGGGCAGCACGACGGTGGCCCGCTCGGCCGTCTCCGACAGGAACGGGTCGATGACGACGAGGTGCTCCAGGCTGTCGAGGGCGGCCGCCGTGTGGGCCAGGTCGGGCGCCGACACCATGGGGTTGGTGGAGAGCAGCAGCATCCCGGCGACCGATCCCGCCCTCGCGTCGGCCAGCAGCTCGACGTAGGTGCGTCCGCGGCCCGGCAGCGCGGCCTCGTCGACGCCCCAGCGCTCGGCCACCACCCGCCGGTGGTCGGGGTCCTCGATCGACCGGCCCGACGGGAGCTGGTCGCATCGCTGGCCGTGCTCGCGCCCACCCTGGCCGTTGCGCTGCCCGGTGAGCATGTCGATGCCGCAGCCGCGCCGACCGATGTGGCCGCGGGACAGCGCGACGTTGAGCCAGGACCGCACGTTGCGCACGCCGGTGACCTGCTGCTCGGCCCCCCGGGCGTGGAGGTAGACCACCCGGTCGGCCCCCGCCAGCAGGGCCGCCGCCTCCCGCAGCCGGGCGGCGGGCACGTCGGCGGTGGCCTCGACCGCCTCGGGCGTCCACGGCTCGGCCCCGGCCAGGGCCTCGCCCAGGCCCGTGGTGCGGGCCGCGCAGAACGACTCGTCGAGGGCACCCCGCCGGGCGATCTCGCGCAGCAGGCCGTTGGCCACCGCGGCGTCGGTGCCGGGGCGCAGCGCCAGCCAGCAGTCGTCGTCGGTGACGAACCGGCCGGCCCGGGGGTCGACCACGATCACCCGTCCCCCCCGGCGCCGCAGCCTGGCCAGAAGCGAGGGGACCACGACCGGGAAGGTGGACGACAGGTTGGCGCCGATCACCACGGCCACCTGGGCCCGGTCCAGCTCGCCGAGCGGGGTCGGGGCCCGGTCGACGCCGAAGGTGTGGGTGTAGGCGGCGCCGGCCGAGGTCATGCACATCCGGCCGTTGAGGTCGACGTGGGGGGTGCGCAGGGCCAGCCGGGCGAACTTGCCCACCAGGTAGGCCACCTCGTTGGTCAGCGAGCCGCCGCTGAGCACGGCGTTGGCGTGAGGGCCCCGCTGCGCAGCGAGGTGGGCGAACCCGGCGGCCGCCGCGTCGAGCGCGGTCTCCCAGCTCGTCTCGACCAGCCGGCTCGCCCGGCGCACCAGCGGCCGGCGCAGGCGGTCGGGATGGGACATCTGCTCCCAGGCCGTTACCCCCTTCGAGCACAGCGCGCCCCGGGTGAGGGGCGACCCCTTCCACCGGTCGATCCCCACCACCACGCCGCGCTCGTGCCGCAGGCCGAGCCCGCAGTTGAGAGCGCAGTAGGGGCAGTGCGTCAGTGCTGCCATGGCCGCATGATCAGCGGCGCCCGTGTCCCCGGTGCGACCGCCTGGTTAACCGTCCGGCGCGGTTCGCTCGCACGGGGGGCCGCCGTGTGCCAGCGACGGTTAACGCGAAGGAAACACCGTCGGTGCGCGGGCAGGCACTTCTCGAGCTACCTCGACCGGGACCTCTCGAACGTCGCGAAGCGTCGGCGGGGCGCGTTCAGCGCCAGGTCAGCACGGCCTCGAGCTCGGTGAGGGACTCGACCCTGACGGACGGGGGCGGGAGGTGGCTAGGCCATGCCAGGTCCCGCCGGTTGATCCACGCCGCGTGCAGCCCCGCTCGGCGGGCTCCGTCGATGTCGGTGACGGGACTGTCCCCGACGAACAGGGCGTCGCCGGACTGGACCGACAGCTCACGGCACACCGCTTCGAACGTCGACCTGTGCGGTTTGTAGCAGCGCAGTGCCTGACTGCACACCACCGCGTCGAAGTCCAACCCGTGAAGGTCGATGTTGTGGCGCAGATAGCCCTCGTCGGCGTCGGAGAGGACGCCGAGCCGGTAGCCCGATCGGCGCAGGCCGGCAAGCGCCACGAGCGTGTCGCCGAACAGCGGCGCCTCGGCGTGAGCGGCCCAGCGGGACGCTGCGTAGTCTTCACCGGCGGTCCGGGCGAGCCCGCCGAAGACCTCGTCGCCGACGCTCACCCACCGCTCCCGGTACGTCCGGAACGGCGGGGCGGGTCCGTCGAACGGAAGCTCAGGCTGGGCCCTCGCTCGTCGGTCCAGCCGTTGGCGTACGGCGTCCTCGTCGGCGACCTCCACGCCGAATGCCCGGGTGAGGGCGACGACGTCCGGAGCGTCCGGGTTCGCCAGCGTGAAGAAGTAGTCGAAGATGACGGCGCGAACGGGCGTCACGTCCAGCTTCGACGGCATGATCCACACTGCCACGAGCCCGACGAGGCGACCACAGGAGACGCGATCAGCTCCGCTTCCCCGGGGTGCCGGTGGTCGCCGCTCTCCGCTCTGCTTCTGCGCGCACGCGGCCGAGCGAGTCCCGCACGGTCGCCTCCCACGTGCCGGCCACCCGGTCTCCCCACCAGCGGCCGACCCGCCAGAAGTCGGTGCCGAGCTCGCCCGTGTAGTCGAGGCATGTCGAGCCCGCGTCATCGTGGAGCGTGAAGCGTTCCACGACATGGGGCACCGGGCCGCGCAGGAGCCGGAACGCAACCGTCTCGGGGCGGTCGAAGCGGACGGTCTCGATCGTGGTGGCCACCATCCCCCACCCGATGGGGGTCCGGTGAGCGGCGAGGACCATGTCGCTGCCTCGCTCGAGCACCTCGATCTCCCCGGCGATCGCCCGCGGCGTCCGCTCGAGGTAGGGCGACGCGATCACGTCGAAGACGATGGTGCGGGGCGCGGCGATGGCGAACGTCAGCGGTCCCAAAGGCCGGGTGCGCCGTCCGAGACCGGTGTCCACGGTCAAGCCACCGGACACGGCGAGCCCGTAGCCCGCGGCACCGATCAGCGCCCCCGCGGCGAGCCGAAGTGTTCGCATGGCCACCACTGTCCCAGATCGCCGGGAGCGCGACCGCGCTCGCGGAGTCGAGCTACAAGGGGGCTGTCGCCGCGGTGCGTGGGTACCGCCGCTGGCGGCGTCGCTGGAGCGTCGCCGTTAGGGTCGCGTCGTGGGTCTGGTGTCCGATGTCGGTGCCGTGGAGCGAGCGTTGGTCGCGTACTACGAGCGGGAGGCCGGCGACCGTGCTGAGCGGCCGCTTGATCTGCAGCGGGTCGCGGCTCGGACGAGGTTCATCTCTCAGCTGGCTCGACACCGGCCACGCATGCTCGAGGTCGGGATCGGACCGGGCAGGGACTCCGTCACGTTCGTCGCCCGAGGCATCCGGGTCGTCGGTATCGACCTGTCCCTGGAGCATGCCCGGCGCGCGAGGGCGACCGGGGCCGAGGCGATCGTCGCGACCGTGCGGCGCCTGCCCTTCGGCGATGACACCTTCACCGCGCTGTGGACGATGAGCACCCTGATGCACGTCCCGAACGAGGCCATCAGAGACGCACTCGCCGAGCTGCGCCGTGTCCTTGCGCCCGGTGCGCGCGTTGCTGTCGGCGTATGGGGCGGGCCGGACGTCGAGCATCACAGCGACATCGATGTCCTCGACCCCCCACGGTTCTTCAGCCGCCGCTCGGACCAGCGGTGGCAGTCATTGCTCGCCACCCTCGGGTCGATCGAGGAGTTCGAGACCTGGGGTCACGGCGCCGTCAGCTCGTGGTGGTACCAGTGGGCCACCGTCAGAGCCACATAGCTACCCGAGCCGCCTGGTCGTAGAGCACGAGATGGCGCAACGCGTCACTCGCTGACCAGGGTCCGACAGCCCCGTCCACCGCAGGCGCCTCGTCGAGCCGGCTGTCCACCAGGATCGGCCGTCGGGATGTCGTAGGAGCCAGGCGTACACCGGGAACGGCGGCAAGACTCCCGGCATGACGGTGCCCATCCGGCCTGCCCACGCCGCGGACGGCTCGGTGCTTCGAGAGATCGAACGTCGCGCCGGTGAGCGGTTTCGCGACGTCGGCCTGCCTGGGGTGGCCGACGACGAGCCTGCCAGCCTGGAGACACTTGCCCGCTTCGCGGCGGGCGGGCGGTCGTGGGTCGCCGTCGACCGCAGCGATGTGCCGATCGGCTACGTGCTCGTCGACGTGGTGGACGGATGCGCGCACATCGAGCAGGTGACCGTTCGGCCGGATCATCAGGGTGCTGGTGTCGGCCGGGCGCTTCTCCAGCGCGTCCGCGCCTGGGCGGTGGACTCCGGCTTGTCGGCCATCACGCTCACCACGTTCACCGAGGTCCCGTGGAACGCACCCCTCTATCGACACCTCGGCTTCCGAGATCTAAGTGAGCATGAGCTCGGTCCTCAGCTTCGGGAGGTCCGAGCCAGAGAGGCAGCCCACGGTCTCGATCCCGCGGCCCGGGTCTGCATGCGCTCGGAGCTCGCCCGCTGAGTTGACCGCTCGGGGGTCCGGTCACCACGTCCGGCACCGAGGAAGGCAGGCCGCGCGCTGGTCAGACGCGCGTCATTTCGAGCACTTCCGAACACGCGCGTTCTAGGGTGCGCCCCGCGGCGCCGCCGGCGCCTCGGACGAGGAGCGTGGGCCATGGCGTCAGTGGCATGGGAGCAGGCCGAGGTCGAAGCAGCGAACGCCACCGGGAAGCAGCCGGTCGTGTTCGTCCACGGGCTGTGGTTGCTCGCCAGCAGCTGGCGGCAGTGGCGCGACCGCTTCGAGGAGGAGGGGTTCGCGACGCTCGCGCCCGGCTGGCCGGGTGATCCCCCCGACGTGGCCGCCGCTCGGGCGAACCCTGACGCCTTCAAGGGCCAGAAGGTGGGCACGGTCGCCGACCACTACGCCGAGGTGATCCGAAGGCTCGAGCGCAAGCCGGTGATCATCGGCCATTCCTTCGGCGGCCTCCTGACCCAGAAGCTGGTCGGCATGGGCCTGTCGGTGGCAGCCGCGCCGATCGACCCGGCACCGCACAAAGGGGTCCTCCCGCTCCCGTTCTCGGCGCTGCGAGGATCGTCGGCGGTGCTGCGCAACCCGCTCAACTACTGGCGGACGGTAACGCTCAGCTTCGAGCAGTTCCGGTACGGGTTCGCCAATGCCGTGCCCGACGATGAGGCCCGGGCGCTGTACGACGAGTACCACGTCGCCTGTCCCGGCCCGCCGCTGTTCCAGGTGGCGATCGCGAACTTCCGGCCGGGCGGTGAGACCGCCGTCGATCTCCGCCAGCGAGACCGGGGTCCGATGCTCTTCATCTCCGGCGAGAAGGACCACCTCGTGACGTGGTCGATGGCCAACGCGGCGCACAAGCGCTGGAGGAAGCACAGCGACCAGCCGACCGAGATCGTCGAGCTGCCAGATCGCGGCCATTCGCTGATCCTCGACCACGGGTGGACCGAGGTCGCTCAGACCATCCTCGACTTCCTGAACCGCAATGGCATCGAGCCGTCCTGACTCGGCGGGGCATCCCAGGACGCCCGTGAGGATGCCGCCCCCACGCAGGGTTCGCGTCAGGCCTTCATTGCATCGCCACCCCGTGTTGCCAACCATTGCCGCCAGGTCGTTCGGCCGGACGGGTGGTCGGGACAGAGGTGGTGGCCCGCGTCGAAGTCACGGAGGGGGCCGAGCGGGGGCACCGGGATGAGTCGAGCCGCTCGACCGATGGCCTCACGCCGAGCGCTGGCGAGCTCGCGGATGCCGAGCACCTGCGGCCCACCGAAGTCCGGGGCCCGGGCGCTCGGGCCGGCCTCCACCAGATCGGCGAGTCGACCAGCGACCTCGCCGGCGTCGACGACCTGGAACGAGAGGTTCGGTGTCCGAACGAAGACCGGCCCGCCCAGGAACTGGTCGAGAAGGTCGTGAAACTGTGTCGCCCGCTGGATGGACCACCCCGTAGCAGACGATTCGACCAACCGTTCGGCTTCCCACTTCGCCTTGTAGTACGGGAACCGGCTGCGGTCGACGCCCACGATCGATACGTAGATCAGGTGGACGGGGCTGCCGGAGTTGCTGATGGCGGCGAGGACGTTCCGGGTGCCGATTACCTCGGTCTTGCGTGCATGGCGGCGCGGACTGGTGGCGGCGTGAACCACTGCGTCGACGCCGCGCAGGGCAGGGCGGAGACCTTCACCGGTGCGGACATCACCGCGGATCGCCTCCACCGCGTCGCGATCGCTGTCGGCACGGCGTGCCAGCAGCCGGACGGCGTGACCTCGTTCGACCAGGAGCGGCACGAGCCGGCGCCCGAGCATCCCCGTCCCGCCGGTCACAAGTACCTGTGCCATCGTGGTGACCCTATTCGGCGCAACGCCCCTGAGGCCGGCGAGGGAGCCTGGGCGACCTGGTCAGGCTCTGGCCGTGCGGAAGAACGATCGCAGGTCCCCGACCAGCAGCTCTGGTGCCTCCATCGCAGCGAAGTGCCCCCCTTCGGCGAACTCGGACCAGTGCTCGATCCGGTGCTCCGGATCGATGATGCGGCGCAGCAGCGGGTCGGAGTTGAACACGGCCCAGCCGGCAGGGACTCCTGACGGAGCAACCCAGTCCAGCCCGGAGTGCGCCGCCTCGTAGAGGAACTGGGCTGCCGACGCCCCGCTGCGGGTGAACCAGTACAGGCTGATGTTCGTCAGCAGCTGGTCGCGACCGACCGCCTCGTCCGGGGTGCTCGCCGCCGGATTGGTCCAGGTCTGGAACTTCTCGCCGATCCAGGCGAGTTGGCCGACGGGGGAGTCGGTCAGGGCGTACCCGATCGTCTGCGGCCGGTGCGACTGCAGCTCCAGGTAGCCGCGCTCGGCGATCCAGGCTTCGCGGGCCCGCTCCACCTGGGCCCGCTCGGCCTCGCCGAGGTGATCGGGCACCGGGAACTGCTCGCCGGCGAGGCCGAGCGCGCCCGGGTCGCTGATCACGTGCGTGCCGACGACGTGGTCCGGCTGCGTGGCGGCCAACCGGCCGGTGATCCCGGCGCCGATGTCGCCGCCGTGTGCGCCGTAGCGGTCGTAGCCCAGCCGCCGCATGAGCTCGGCGAACGCCTCGGTCGTCCGGCCCATCTCCCAGCCGGACTCGTGCACGGGGGTCGAGAACCCGAACCCGGGCAGCGACGGCACCACCACGTGGAAGGCGTCGGTCGCGTCGCCGCCAGCCGACCGCGGATCGGTGAGGGGACCGACCAGCTCGGCGAACTCGACCACCGAGCTCGGGTACCCGTGCGTGATCAGCAGCGGCAGTGCGTCCGGCTCGGGCGACTTCACATGCAGGAAGTGGATGGTCTGGCCGTCGATCTGGGTGGTGAACTGGTCGAACTCGTTGAGCTTCGCCTCCTGGGCGCGCCAGTCGTACGACGTCCGCCAGTACTCGGCGAGCTCCTTCAGATAGCCGAGCGGCACGCCGCGGTCCCACCCCGCGCCCGCGGCGTCGCTCGGCTCGGTGACGGGCCAGCGAGTCTCGGCCAGCCGGCGGTGCAGATCGTCCAATGCAGACTGCGGCACTTCGATGCGGAACGGGCTGATGGCGGTGGGATCACTGCTGTTGCTCGTCATGACGGCGACGCTACGAGCAATTGCGGAAGAGATCGTTCCGCAATGTGGGAGAAACTTCTGGCCATGCGCGAAACCTCGGCACGGCTGCTCCGGCTGCTCTCCCTGCTCCAGACGCAACGCGACTGGACCGGGCCGGTCCTGGCGGAGCGGCTCGGCGTCAGCACCCGCACGGTGCGGGCCGACATCGAGCGGCTGCGCAGCCTCGGCTACCCGGTGCACTCGACGCCCGGCGTCGCGGGCGGCTACCGGCTCGGTGCCGGTGCGGCCCTGCCGCCGCTGCTGCTGGACGACGACGAGGCCGTGGCGGTCGTGATCGGGCTGCGTACGTGCGCCGGGGGCAGCGTGGTCGGCATCGAGGAGACCTCGGTTCGGGCGCTGGCCAAGTTGGAGCAGGTGCTGCCGTCCCGGCTGCGGCACCGCGTCAGCGCCATGCACGGGGCGATGATCACCGTTCCGCGCACCGGACCGACGGTCGACGCCGGGGTCCTGACGACGATCGCCGCGGCGATCCGATCCAGCGAGCGGCTCCGATTCGACTACGCCGACCACGACGGTGCCACCAGCCGGCGCGACGCCGAGCCGCACCGGTTGGTGAGTTGGGGCCGCCGCTGGTACCTCCTGGCCTGGGACCACGACCGCTCCGACTGGCGAACCTTCCGGGTGGACAGGCTCTCGCGCCCCTCGCCCAGCGCGAGGTTCACCCCCCGCCAACTGCCGGACGACGACGTGTCGATCCTGGTGCAGCGCGGTGTCGGCGCGGCCACGTGGCGCTACCGGGCGCAGGTCCTGGTACACGCCCCGGCCGAGCAGGTCGCCCAGCGGCTGCCGCCGGCGGTTGCCGTCGAGGCTGTCGACACCGACACATGCGTCGCCGACGTCGGATCGGACTCCCCCCACATGCTGGGCCTCTACCTCGGCCTGCTCGACGTCGACTTCGAAGTGCTCGACAACCCCGAGCTCGCCGGGGCATTCGGCAGGCTCGCCGACCGCTACCTCCGCGCCGCCGGCCGCGCCGTCTGACGACAGTCGGCACCCTCGCTCAGCTGCGGGCCGTGGCCGCGGGCGAGCCACCCCCCGGGTCGACAACCTCGGAGCTCCCGATCCCCGAGCAGCACATCGAGCTCGACCAGGGTCCGCTGGCCGTAGGGTCGACCGCGTGATCGCCGTGCGCCGCCCCTCGGCCCTGGACATCGAGCAGTACCGGTCCGACCGCATCGACGCGGCACCGACCTGCGTGCCGGCAGCGCAGCCACCGCGTGGGTTCCGTCACGAGTCCTTCAGCAGCGTCGTAGGTCGGGGGGCCCGGTCCTTAAACCGGGCTCGACTCGGTCTGGAGCAGTGGGCCGCGCACCGGGGATCCGGCGTCGAGGTCTTCCCGTGCGACGTCGAGGTCGCCCCGGGCTCGACCGTTGCCCTGGTCACACGGCAACTCGGCCTGTGGATCCTTGCCGCCTGTCGGGTCGAGACCCTGGTCGACGACCCATCGAGGTTCGGCTTCGTCTACGCGACGCTGCCGGACCATCCGGAGTGCGGCTACGAGTCCTTCGTCGTCCGCCTCGACGGGGACGACGTGGTGTTCGAGATCGACGCCGTGTCCAGACCCGGCGTCGCGCTGGCACGGCTCGGCGGCCCGGTCGCCCGGCTCCTCCAGCGGAACGCGGCGAACGCCTACCTCGGGGCGATGGAGACCTGGGTCCGAGCCGGCCCCGACCGCCGTTGAGCATCGGCCCGCATCACAGAACGCCGCCTCGCTGGCACGAATTCGACAAGCTCGATCGTCAGAACGCCGGGACCGCGATCCGGCACCGAGGCTCAGAGCTGCCAGCGCGACTCGTGGAGGCGTTCGTACATGGGGCGGCACTCCTCGGCCACCTCGGCCGCCTGGCCATCCAGGCGCGGATCGCGGGCGCGGTACTCGGCGAAACCGGTCGACCTCCACACGGCGTCGTACCAGTACCGGCCCCACACACCGTCGGAGTTCCGCGGGCCGGGCGGCCACGCCAGCATCCGGGCGGCGAAGTCCACCCCGATGTGGCGGCACATCGCCCGCAGGTACGGCTCGGGACGCAGAAGGAAGTCGCGGGCATCGATAACAGGTGGTGGTGATCCCGCCGCCGCCAGCTCGTCGTACAGCTGGACCTGCTGGGGAAGGCCGAGATCCTCGGCCGTGACAGCGGCCCGGGAGCGGACGTAGGACGCGACCACCTCTCGGGGGTCACGGATCAGCATGACGTTCGTGAGGCGCCCGACCCAGCTCCGCTCGATGCCGGGCAGCAGGTGATGGGCCATGTGCTTCTGGTAGAGGACCCTGATCCCGCCGGGAGCGGGACCGAGCAGCGCCGCCACGACCTTGCGCCAGTCGGTCTCACCGGCAGCGATCACCTCGTCGCGCCCCGGATGGTCGAGGCCGGTGGCGTTCAGGTAGTGGGGATACAGCGGCTCGTCGATCACCACCGTGTCGTGACGGTTCTCCCACGACCGCATCAGGGCGGTCGAGATGTTGCGAGGGCCGGACCACACGGCCAGCCGGATCAGCCTCGCGCTGGTCGCCACGGTCAGCGTCGTGCCGCCTCGGCGACGTCACGCTCGATGGCGGCCTGGTAGAGCGCCCGCAGGCGGTGCACGACCGGCCGGCTCTCGCCGTCGCCGATCGTGCGCCTGTCGACCTCGCGGACGGGCACGATCCCGGCGAAGGTGCCGGTGACGAAGGCCTCGTCGGCGCCGTAGACGTCCGTCAGGCTGAAGTCGCGCTCGTGGGTCGGGATGCCGGCGTCGCGCGACAACCGCAGAACCGTCCCACGCGTGATGCCGCCGAGGCAGAAGGAGCCCGACGACGTCCACAGCTCGCCTCGGCGGACGATGAAGAAGTGGGTGGAGTTGCAGGTGGCGACGAAGCCGTGCGGGTCGAGCATCAACGCCTCGTCGGCGCCCGCCGAGTAGGCCTGGATGCATGCGGTGATGTCGTTGAGCTTGCTGTGGGTGTTCAACTTGGGGTCCAGCACGTCCGGGTACGGGCGCCGCACGTGCACGGTGAACAGGCGGATCCCGCTGTC
Organism: Acidimicrobiales bacterium; assembly: GCA_035697515.1. GTDB lineage: Bacteria > Actinomycetota > Acidimicrobiia > Acidimicrobiales > VFJN01 > ZC4RG19. The sequence continues at coordinate 29,590 of DASSCS010000060.1, read as the reverse complement.
GAGGACGGCCGGGCTCGGCTGCTTGTGCTCGGGGACGATCACGATCGTCGCGGGTCCCACGGTCATCCGGGGATCCTGGTACGGCGTGCGCTTCACACCGCGGGTCACCATGAGGCGCACGTGCACGCCGTCGGTCATACCGTTGGCGCGCAGCGTCTCGTAGATCGCGCTCCGGAGGTCGTGCCGGCTCAGCCCGATGTCGAGCGCGATGGCCTTCGCACCCTCGTAGAGGCGGTCGAGGTGCTGGTCGATGAACACCGGGTGGCCGCCGTGGACACGCAGTCCCTCCCACACGCCGTCGCCGAGCACGAATCCCGAGTCGAAGACCGAGACCACGGCCTCGGCCCGGTGCTTGAGCTCCCCGTTCACGTAGACGAGCACAGCCTCGTTGCGTGGGTCGTCGTCATACTCGTGGACCCCGTGGACCACCTGATCGGGCACGTGAACCTCCTGGGCGGCAGGACCGAGACGGCGTCGCCTGGACGAGTCTGCCGGCGGCACAGCGTCCCACCCGGCGGACGACGACGGCTGCAGGCCGAGCTCAGTCGGCCGAGGCCGCGACGACAAGGGCATCACGCCGGCCGGAGCAGGCCGTCGAGCTGGACCAGGTCATCCCATCGTCGCTCCGCGTAGGCGGCCGCCTGCCTCGTCCGCCACCCAGACGGTGACCCGTCGCCCGCAGGGTCGGACACCCAGGCGGCCACGAGACCGGGGATCTCGAACGGTCCGCGGTCCTGGCTCATCGCCTCCCACTCTGCGACGCCGTGCGATGGATCGACGACGTCGGGCTCGTCGCAAGCCGGCGAGAAGTCGTGGTCGGTCTCGGCCTCGCCGTCCGGCTCGGGCGGTCCGGGCGGCTCGGTCAGGGTGAACCGCTCGCCGTCGTAGGTCCCGATGACGTGTCCGGCACCCCAGGTCGTGCCGCCCACCGTCTCCTCGTGCGCGACAGCCTCCCAGTCCCAGCCCACGACCGGCAGGCCCCTGCACTGCGGTGGCATCGAGGCCGCGATGTCGACGCACAGTTCCGGGCCATGGTCGGCCGACTCCAGGACCGTGAAGCTTCCCTCGTAGCGGCGGTCGGGTTCGCCCGCCCCGACGTCACCCGCAGGATCGCCCCCGGCACCGCAGGCCGAGCCGGCTGTCAGCACCCCCAGCAGCGTCGCACCCCGAACCGCGTCTCGGTGGGCCTCACCATCGTTTGGACGACCGAGCTGGCCGGCCGGTTCCCGGCGGGGATGACCAGGTCAGCGCTCCTCTGAGCGAGCGTGCCGAGGGGACGGGCGGCGCATCTACCACCGTTCGACCAGGTGAGCGCGCCCCGGAGGCGGCTCGTACGGCTCGGGCCAGAAGTCGGTGATGCGGCTGATCAGCCCGTCGTCCCCGAGGTCGAAGAAGCACAGGCCGGTCTCGACCGTGCCCTCGTTGTCGAAGGTGATCCAGGTGGCGGCGTGGTGCTCATCGCCCACGGCCCTCTCGACGCGCAAGTGCCAGTCGCCGGGGTACTCGGCGTTGAACCGGACATATGCGGCCTTGCCGCGGACCCTCTCGCGGGTCTGCGGGGCCTCGTAGACGACATCTTCGGCCAACAGCGCGCCGAAGGCGGCCCAGTCGCGGGCCTCGGCGGCGTGCCAGTACCTCTCCACGATGTGGCGGGCGTGCCTCGCGTCGTCGACCATGCTCCATCTTCGCCCATGTGGTGCGGGCGCCGGTGCCGTGCGCCGGGCTACCGTCCCGGCGTGGGCATCGTGGACGACCTCCTACGGCATCCCGGCCTGTACCTCGGTGTGGACCGGGTCATGGGCACCGACACGGTCGGCGCCTCCCGTCTCGTGGTGTCGCCGCTGCCCGGCCGGGCCGGAGTCACACTCGACTACGAGATCTTCAACGCCGCCACGCCGGATCGCGTGCGGGGCCACGTCGAGCACACGATCGTCGCGCGGACCCACGGCGGTGGGGTCGTGATGGTGATCGGTCATCCGCACGCCGGGTCCGTGACCGTCCTCCGGGAGACCCAGCCGGGTACCTTCGAGCTCGGCGACGAGCCCTCGCCCTTCCCCATGAAGGTCGTGATCACCATGCCCGGGCCCGGTCGCATCCGCCACGCATGGTGGTACGGCACATACGAGGAAGGCCCCGTCGAGCGGGACGTGTCGGAGCTGACACTGACGACCTGACTGGCCAGCGCCCGCACGCCCGTCGTCCCCGCGGGATCGAACGCATCGACGCACCGCCCCGTCGAGCGTTGCCGACTCGTGTGCGAGATCTCACAGGGCCCGCAGATGGGTGACGGAAGCACGTAACAGCAGCGACACTCCGGGGGAACGGGCACGAAATCGGTGGATGCGAGGGTTGGGAGCCATGGGCTCCACCTCGCTGCCGTGCGCGAGGATCCGGCCGTTGACGGGCTGGCGCGTGGGGCTCACCGCCCACCGCCGGGCCGACGAGCAGGCCGAGCTGCTGCGCCGCCGCGGCGCGACGGTGGTGTTCGGGTCGGTCGTGCGCACGCTGCCCTTCGGTGACGACCGTCCGCTCCGCGACGCCACCGAGGCGCTGCTCGCGCAGCCCCCTCACCTGGTCATCGCCACCACCGGCATCGGCATCCGCAGCTGGTTCGGTGCGGCGGAGAGCTGGGGCGTCGACCACGAGCTCAGCCGCGCGCTCGCGCCCGCCCGGCGGGCGGCACGCGGACCCAAGGCCGGGGCCGCGCTGGCGGCGGTCGGGCTGCCCAGCCACCTCGACGAGCCGAGCGAGCGGCTCGACAACCTCGTCGCCGGGCTGGTGGCCGACGGCGTGGCCGGGATGCGGATCGCCCTGCAGCTCTACGGCGAGGCCCTGCCGTCGGTGATCGGGCAGCTCCGGGACGCCGGCGCCGACGTGGTCGCCGTCCCCGTCTACCGGTGGACCGGCGCCGAGGACCTGGGCCCGGCCCGCCGCCTGGTCAGGGACCTGCTGGCCGGGCAGCTCGACGCCGTGACCTTCACCAGCGCCGCCGCGGTGCGGAGCTTCGCCGGCTTGGCCGACGAGATGGCCGTGGGGCCCGGCCTGCGGGACGCGCTTTCGTCCATGGCCGTGGCCGCGTGCATCGGGCCCGTCACCGCGGAGATGGCGGCGGCCGTGGGGTTCGAGCGGCGCTGCGTCCCCGAGCGCGGCCGCCTCGGCCTGCTGGTGCGCGCCCTGTCGACCCTCCTCCACGACCGCCACCGCCACCTCCGCATCGCCGGCAGGGAGATGGTCGTCCACGGCGCGTCGGTGTGGGCCGGCGACGACCACGTGGTCCTGACCGACCTCGAGCGCCTGCTGTTCGCCGCCCTCGCCGAACGACCCGGCGCCGTCGTGTCCCGCCGTGCGCTCCGGCAGCGCATCTGGGGCCAGCAGTGCGGCGAGTCGGCCATCGACTCGGCCGTCTCCCGGCTGCGCCGGGTGCTCCAACCCGTCGGCGTGACCGTGCACACCGTCCATCGCCGCGGCTGGACCCTCGGTGCGTCCGAGGTCGAGTGCCGCTTCCTGACCGACCCGCTGGGCGCTCTCGTGGGCTGACGCCCGGGCCGGAGGGCGCGGCCCGGAGTCCCGTCCCGGCGGGTCAGGCGGTGACCGGCGACCGCTCGGCGTCGGTCACCAGCGGGATGACCGGCGCCGGGCCGACCTCGAAGCCGCTGGCGATCGTGGCCACGTGGCTGGCGAACATCGCGGCCCCCATCCGGTCGAGGGTGTCCACCAGCCGCTCGCCCGGGTGGCGCAGGGCCTCCCACGTGCCGATCACGCCGGTGACCGCGGCCTCGACGTCGTCGTCCGCGACACGGCCGATGGGCTGCGCCAGCCGCCCGGTTGGCACGTCAGCGCCCACCGACAGGGTGTAGCCCAGGCGGGTGGCGCCGTTGATGCGGACCTTGCCCCCGGACAGGCCGATGTCGGCGGCCTGGTGCTGGGCACAGCTGTTGGGACAGCCGCTGACGTGCACCCGCAGCGAGCCGTTGCGGGCGAGCAGCGGGCTGGCCGCGATGCGGGCGCCGGCCGAGGGCGCGGCCGTGATGGCCAGCGCGCACACCGCCGAGCCGGTGCAGGCCCGGACGTCGACCGACGAGTCGGCGCCGGCCAGCCCGAGGCCCACGGCGCCGAGCGCCTCGCCCAGCTCGCCCACCCGGGCGACGGGCACGTCGCGGTACTGCACGTTCTGGTTGCGGGTCGTGTACAGGTGGCCGTCGCCCAGCGCGGCCAGGTCGGCGAGCACCCGGAGCTCGTCGCCCGACAGGTCGCCCAGCGGGACGTTCACGGTGACGAGGGCGAGGCCGGGCGTGCGCTGGGGTCGCACCGCGGCGCTCCAGCCGCCGTCGGGGCGGTGGGCCATGATCTCGGCCAGCCGCAGCGCATCGGGCACGTCGACCGGTTGGGGCTGGTACGACGTCGCCGCAGCGACACGGTCGAAGCGTGCCAGCCACGCGGCCCGGAAGGCGGCCGCGCCCTGCGCCTCCAGCGCGAACTTCATCCGCCCCTTCTTCGGGTTGTCGAGATCGCCGAGGTCGATGAACGTCTCGGTCAGCGCCAGGGCTGCCGCCAGTGCGTGGCGCCGCGGCACGAACTCGGCCAGGCGCACGGCCACGAACGGCATGGTTCCCAGGCTGCCGCCGGTCCACAGCCGGTAACCGGCCTCGCCGTCCACGACCACCGACTCGAACCCGCCGTCGTTGAGGCGGGCGTGGTCGGCGCAGGTGGGGCAGCCGCCGAAGGCGAGGTTGACCCGGCTGGGCAGCGCGACGTTGAGCTGCGCGGCTCGAGCCACGACCGCCGCCGACACCGCCCTGGCGTCGGGCCCGCAGTCGAAGGGCTCGTCGAGGCCGACGCCGGCGTCGGGGCAGGCCATCACGTTGCGGTGGGTGTGGCCGCAGGCCGAGCGGTTGGTCAGGCCCATGGCGTCACAGGCCGCCAGCACCGAGGGGATGGAGCGGGCCGCGACGTGGTGCAACTCCAGATTCTGGCGGGTGGTGATGTGCACCCAGCCCTCGCCGTGGCCGTTCGCCAGGTCGGCGACCGCCCGTGCCTGCGCCGGCGCGACCCGGCCGCCGGGCACCCGCACCCGCACCATGAAGACCCCGGGCTGGGCCTGGGCACAGACGCCGTAGGTCTTGAGGGCGTAGCGGGCCTCGGGGGTCAGCCACCCGTCGCCCTCGGCGGCGAGGCGCTCGAGGTCGACCGGGAGCCCGGCTCGTTTCACCGCAGGGATGTCGGGGGCGGCCATGACGCCATCCGAGCGGACCAGCTTTTCCCCGGGGTGTCGCCCGCGCGACGACCGTGCGACGCGTGCCTCGCACCCGCTGGCCGGCCGTGCGAGGCGGCATTCACGCACCCGACATACGCCGGGCGTCGTGCGTGACGGTCGGCGGACGCAGAGCCCATCGTGGAGCGACGTGTCGACCGGCGACCGGGGACGGGATCACCGGCCCGGGCGCGACGACGCCGCGGGAGTCCCGTTGCAGAACCCCCGCGGCGTCGCGGAGCACTGTGCGCTGCGCTAGTGGATCAGCGCAGGCCGAGCTTGCTCGAGCAGGCGGGCCACGCGCCCCAGCCCTGCATGTCGAGCAGGTTCTCGGCGACCCGGATCTGCTCGGCCCGGGAGGCGTTCGCGGGGCTGCCCGAGCCGCCGGCCGCGGCCCAGCTGCCCTGCGAGAACTGCAGGCCGCCGTAGTAGCCGTTGCCGGTGTTGATCGACCAGTTCCCGCCGGACTCGCACTGGGCGAGCCGGTCCCAGGTGGTGCCGCCGCCGCTCGACGCCGCGGCGGGCGCGGGCGCCTCGCTCGGAGCCGGGCTCGGGTCCTCGGCCGGCGCCGGGGCGGGGGCCGCGGGCGCCGGCCGAGGGGCGGGCGCCGTCAGGTCGAGCCGGATCACCTGACCGGGGAAGATCAGGTCGGGGTTGGCGATGCCGTTGCCGGCGGCCACCTCGGCCCAGTTGTCGGGGGCGATGCGCGACAGGGTGTCGCCGGACTTGACGACATGGGTCCTGGCAGTCTCGGCACCAGCGGCGCTGCCGAAGCCGACGACGCCGATGGTCGCCACTGCGGCCGCGGCGCCAACTCGCTTCATGGTTCCTCTGAGCATGGACTTCCTCTGTGGTTGGGGAGAACGCCCGGCCCCAGGAACGACGGGTCGGCCTCAGCGGCCACTGACCCCGGATCCCCAGCCGGCCATGGGCTCGCATCAGCGCGCCCCGGCGGCAACCGGACGTTGGTTGCACCGCCAACGAGACACCGCGGCACACTGATCGGTCACGAGTGGCCGCTACTCTTGTTCAGAGTGCCGACACCCCCCTGTAAAGTATGTCACACTATTGCAACACTGTGCGTCGCCGCGGGCCGCACGGACCGTGCCTGATTGGCCACTCGTCGGGCGGGCGGCGGAGCTCGCGCTCCTGCGTGACCTGCTGACGGGTCCCGAGCCCCGCGGCGTCGTCCTGGCCGGCGCGTCCGGCGTGGGCAAGACGCGCCTCGGGCGCGAGTGCGTCCGCATCGCCGAGCAATCCGGCCTGGCGACGGCGCAGGTGACCGGCATGCACTCGGCCGCCCGCCTGCCCTTCGGCGCGGTCGCACCCCTGCTGCACGCGATCTCGCCCGAGCCCGAGGCGGCGGCCGTGGACGACAGGGTCGATCTGCTGCGCCGCTCGGTCGCGGCGCTGGCGGAGCAGCCCGACGGGCGCCGCCTCCTGCTCTTCGTCGACGACGCGCACCTGCTCGACGACGCCTCGGCCACACTGGTCCACCAGGTCGCCGCGACCGCGACCGCCGTCGTCCTGGCCACGGTGCGGACGGGCGAGCCGGCCCCCGACCCCGTGGTTGCCCTGTGGAAGGACGGCCTGGCCGAGCGCGTCGAGATCAGTGGCCTCCAGCCGGAGTCGATCGACGAGCTGCTCCGGGCCGTGCTCGACGGACCGGTGGACCCGGCGACGGCCGTGCAGTTCGCCGAGCGGTGCCAGGGCAACGCACTGTTCCTGCGCGAGCTCGTGATCGGCGCGCTCGAGGACGGCAGCCTGCAGGACGACGGGGGCATCTGGCGTCTCGGCCGGGAGCTGTCGCCCTCCTCGCGCCTGGTCGAGATCGTCGAAAGCCGGCTCGGCCGGCTCCGCGAAGGCGAGCGGGCCCTGATGGAGCTCGTGGCCTACGGCGAGCCGCTCGGGCCGGACGAGTTGGCGGCCCTGTCCGACCCGGCGCTCGCCGAGGGGCTCGAGCGCCGCGACCTGCTCGCCAGCCACCTGGACGGCGATCGTCTCCGCATCCACCTGGCCCATCCCATCTACGGCGACGTCGTGCGCGCCCGGACACCGGCGGTGCGCGCCCAGGCGATCGCCCGGTCGCTGGCCGAAGCCGTCGAGCGGACCGGCCCCAAGCGCGACGAGGACATCCTCCGGGTGGCCACATGGCGCCTGCTGGCCGGCGGGGGCCGGGCCGACGTCCTGCTGGAGGGGGCCACCATCGCCCGTTGGCGCTACGACTTCCCGCTCGCCGAGCGGTTGGCCCGGGCCGCGCTCGGCGCGGGCGCGGGGTTCGACGCCGCCCTGCTCGCAGCGCATGTCGCCAGCCTCCAGGGACGGAGGGACGAGGCGGAGGCCGAGTTCGCGGCCCTCGCGGACGAGGCCGTCGACGACTCCCGCCGCCGCGATGTCGCGGTCGCCCGCTACCAGAACGCCGCCTGGTCCGGCCGCGCGGAGCTCCCGATCCTCGACCGGGCCGGAGGCGCCGTCGCCATCGGGGACCGGCACGACCGGCTCCTGGCCCGGCGCCTGGTCGTGCTGCTCGACACGCAGGGCCCAAGGGCGGCCGCCGACGCGGCGCGGGCGCTCGTCGCCCGGGCCCGGGGCGAGGCCCTCGCGTTCGCCTGCCTGGTCGGGGCGTACGGCCTGGCGCGGCTCGGCCGCCTCGACGCCGCCGCCGAGCTGACCGCACGGGGCGAGGCCGAGCGCCAGCACATCGACACGCCACTGGCCTGGTACCCCTGGTGGCACACCGTGGTCCGGTGCCTCACGCTCCGCTACGCCGGCCGGTTCGCGGAGGCTCAGGACCTGATCGCGGCCCATCACGGCGAGGCGCTCGCCGAGGGGTCGTCCGAGGCCCAGGCGGTGTTCGCCGTGCTGGAAGCCGATGCCGTCGGCGACCGGGGCCGCGTCGAGACCGCCGCCCGGCGCGCCAAGGAGGCACTCGCCGTCGACCAGCTGCTCGACCGCCCGGTCCTCGTGCGCCGCGACCGCATGGTCGGGGCGCTGGCGTCGGCGCTGGCCCGGCGCGCCGACGACGCGGCCGAGGAGCTGGCCGCGCTCGACGCCCTGGGCCTGCCCCGGGTGCTGCTCGACGAGGTCGACCTGCTGCAGGCACGCGCGTGGACCTCGGCCGCGGCCGGCGACATCCCCGGGGCGTGCGCGCAGCTGTACGACGCCGCCGACCTGGGCGAGGAGATCGGCGACGTCGTGGGCCAGGCCACCGCGCTCCACGGCCTGGCCCGCATGGGCCGCGCCCAGGACGTCTGCGCGCGGCTGGTCGACGTCGCCGCACGCATCGACGGTGACCTCGCCCCCGCCCGCGCCGCGCACGCCGCTGCCCTGGCGAAGGACGACGCGGCGGCGCTCGAGGCCGTGTCGCACGACTTCGAGACCATGGGCGCCGACCTGCTGGCCGCCGAGGCGGCGGCCGACGCCTCGGTGGCGCTGCGCCTCGCCGGCGACGTGCGGGGGTCGGCGGCGGCGGGACGCCGGGCGGGCAAGCTGGTGGAACGGTGCGAGGACCCGGTCACCCCGGCGCTGCAGGCGGTCAGGGCGCGAGCCCGGCTCACGCCGTCCGAGCGCGAGACCGCCGTCCTCGCCGCCGGTGGCCGCACCAACAAGGAGATCGCCGAGCAGCTCTTCCTGTCCCCCCGCACCGTGGAGAACCGGCTCCAGCGGGTGTACGAGAAGCTCGGCATCTCGGGTCGCACCGAGCTCGACGAGGCGCTGACGGTCGACGAGTGAGCCGTGAGGGCACCCGGGCCCGTCAACGGCAGAGCGTGCGCTCAGCCGTCGTGACGAGGACGCGGGCGACCTCGTCCGTCGACATGCCGCGCCCGGTGTAGAGCGCGTCGAAGCTCGCGAAGCTGGCGAGCATCCACAGCACGTCCGCGGCCTCCTCGACGGTGACGTCGGGACGGAGCAGGTCCTGCTCGCCCAACCGGCGGGCGAGGTGCTGCATGCCACCCCAGCGCCGCTCTTCCAGGCGGGCGATCGCCCCGCCGACCGACTCCGGGTCGAGCGCGGACATCGAGAAGAGCGCGACGGCGACGTCACGTAGGGCGGCGTAGATCTGGATGCCGGCGCGGAGCCCGCCGCGCAGGTGCTCCCGCGCGTCGGGATGGGCGACCGCCTCGGTCAGGCCCGGCAGCCCCGCGCGGTTCCACAGCTCGGTCGCCAGCGCGTCGAACAGGCCCGCCCGAGAGCCGAAGACCAGGTAGATGGTGGTGCGCGCCACGCCGGCCCGGTGCGCGACCTCCTCGATGCTGATCGGCTGCGTCGGGGCTTCGCGCAGGCGCTGCTCCAACGCGTCCAGGATGCGCCGTCGGGTCGCCTCGGATCTCTCGGCCCGCAACCGCTGCTCGTACTTCCGTGCGGCCACGACGCCCACCGTACCATTTTCACTTGACAAGCTGTATTTCAAACTACATTTTGTTGTGCGAAGAACGGCGATCGGGATGGAGACCGACATGGAGGAGTTCGACATCGACGTGCTCATCGTCGGCGCCGGCGCTGCGGGCCTCGCTGTGGCCGCGGCGCTGGGCCACCACGGCGTCGCCACCCTGGTCGTCGAGCAGCGGCCCGAGCCGTCGACCCTGCCCCGGGCGACTGTGATCAGCACCCGCTCGATGGAGCTGCTGCGCGCCTGGGGCCTCGAGGACGAGGTCCTCGCCGGCGGGGTCGACGCGGACGTGTGGCTCTGGGAGTGCCCGACGCTGGCCCGCGCCGGCGAGGGACGCGCGCACGCGGTCGGCTATCCGTCTCGAGAGCAGGCCGCCGTGGTCAGCCCTTCCGCACCCGGCACGGTGCCGCAGGACTGGCTCGAGGCCGTGCTGCGCCGCCACGTCGGATCGCTGGCGTCGGCCTGCCTCGAGCTCGGCACCCGGCTCGTCGACATCGACAACGCACCCGACCGGGTGCGTGCGACGCTACGGGACCGCACGGGCGAGCGGCGCACCGTCCTGGCCCGCTACGTGGTCGGCGCCGATGGCGCGCACAGCCCGGTGCGGCACCTGCTCGGCGTCGAGATGCACGAGCGGGGGGGCGCGTACGCCGGGGTGCAGGTGGTGTTCCGCGCCCCGTTGTGGCGAGTCCTCGGGAGCTTCCGGTACGGGCTGTACGTCGTGACGAACCCGGCGGCGCCCGGCGTGTTCCTCCCGGCGGGCCGGGGCGACCGCTGGGTCTACGGCCCGACCCCGCCACCGGAGGTCGAGCAGCCACACGATCTCGAGCCCGCGTTGCTCGCCGAGGCGATCCGTCAGGGCGCCGGCCTCGTCGACCTCGACCTGAGCATCGAGCGCGTCGGCCCGTTCCACTCGCCGGGCCAGTTGGCGGGCCGGTTCCGCGCCGGCCGGACATTCCTCGCCGGCGACGCCGCGCACCGCGTGACGCCACGCGGCGGCACCGGCATGAACACCGCCCTGCAGAGCGGCCACGACCTCGGCTGGAAGCTGGCGTGGGTCCTGCAGGGCTGGGCCGGCCCCGACCTGCTGGACACCTACGAGGCCGAGCGCCGGGTCGTGGCCGAGCACAACCTCGCCCGCTCCACCGACCCGAACGGCAGCCGGCGTCCCGTCGTGGACGAGCTGAGCGTCGACCTGGGCGGCCGCATCGCCCACGCGTGGTTGCCGTCGTCCGCCGGCCCGGTCTCGACGCTGGACCTGCTCGGGCCGGCGTGGACGCTGTTCACGGGGCCGTCCCGCGACGCATGGGACGCGGCGGCGTCACTGTCCGCGGCCCCCGTGACCGTCCGGGCACTCGACCCCGTGACGGCGCGGGCCGTCGGCGTGCGCGGCGACGGTGCGCTGCTCGCCCGACCGGACGGCGTGCCCGTCGGCGTCTGGCCGTCGGCGGCGGGGGCCTCCGACCTGCACCGGGCGATGGCGTCACCGGGGGTCATCGCCGCGCCCGACCGCGCGGTGGCCTGAGCCCCGTCGTCCAGGTCCAGGCTCCGGTCGCCGATCGAGTACCGGCCGCCCGGGTGCCCGGCGACGCTCACACCGCTCCCTCGCCGCCGCCGGCGGGGTCGGCGATCGTCACGTCCGGCGGGAACCACTCGGCCGCCACCACCCCGGCGCGGCCTTCATACGCTCGCAGCACCAGCACGCACGGGCCCGCGGGGGCGGGCAGCTAGTTGCCGCCGGCGGGCGGGCGGTCGTGGCCGATGGCGATGGTCAGGCCGCCGTCCGGGTCGCGCCGCAGACCGGGCGTGCGGTCACCGATGGCACCCGGCCCGGCGGTCGCTCCGCCACGCCGAGACGCCCGGCTCGACGACGGCGAGACCGCCACGCCGCAGCTCTACCGCGTCGACACGTCGTTCCGCGATCCGTCGGGCAACGACATCCGCCTCACGCAGGTGATGGAGTTCTCGCCGCACCGCCACTGAGGGGAGTGGCGTTCAGGCCTCGCCGCGGTCGTCGATGGCCCACGCGCTGGGGATGATCTCGCGTCCGAGCAGGTGGCGGCCTGCCAGCTCGAAGTGCTGCTCCTGGGTGCAGATGTGTTGCACCGCGGTGCGGGCGTCGCGCAGGCAGCGATCCAGTGGTGAGCTGGCGTAGACGCTGCTCGCGCCGGCGGCCGTGTAGAGCATGCCGATCGCCTCCAGGGCAGTGTGGGCCGCGTGGGCGGCGGCCAGCCACAGCGCACCCCGGTCGGCCATCGTCGGGGCGTGACCCTCCAGCACCCTCGTCCACAGGTCGTCGAGCGTCTCGATCAGGTGGCGGCGACCGGCCGCGACCAGGACATGAGCCCGTCCGAGCCGGTCGTGGACCACGGGCTTGTCGGCCAGGACGTTCGGGGACAGCTCCGGTGTCTTGGTGGTTGCCAGGCTCACGAACTCGTCGATGGCGTGGCGGGCGATGCCCAGGGGCACGGCGCCGATGAAGGTGGCGAACATGGCGACGGGTGGCATGCGGTAGAGCGGCCGCTCGATGGCGGGCGGCTCCTGGAACCACATCGTGTGGGTCTCGGGGACGTACACGTCGTCGACGGCGTAGTCGTGACTGGCCGTGCCCCGTAGCCCGGTGGAGTCCCAGGTGTCGATGATGTCGACGACCGAGCCGGGGAAGAAGAACTCCCGCACCAGCGGTGCACCCGTCGTGCTGACGACCGGTTCGCCGTTGCGTTGGATGACGCAACCGCCGACGTACCAGTTGGCGTGGCTCGACCCGCTGGCCAGCGGCCATCGCCCGCTGATGCGGTATCCGCCCCCCACCTCGATCGCCACACCGTTGGGACGGAACGCCCCCGCCGAGATGGTGTCGGGGTCCCCGTAGACGGCGCGTGCGCCGTCGGGCGGGAGCAGCCCGCCGAAGGTGGCGTAGCAGCCGCCGATCAGGACGCACCACCCGACCGATCCGTCGGCGTGCGACGTCGCCTCCACCACGTCCAGGAACGTCACCGGGTCGACCTCGTGACCGCCGATGTCCATGGGTGCCAGCAGCCGGAACACATCCGCGTCGCGGAGGGCGTCGACGATCGGGGTCGGGACCCTACGGGTCGTGTCGATGTCGTGGCACTCAGACCGGATGCGCTCGGTCAACGACCGGATGGCGCCGACCGGATCGATGCGGGCGGTCGCGCCGGCCGCCTCGCTGACCTGACTGGCCATGGTGTGCCTCCCTCCGGCCATCCCGTGGCGCGGTTGGGACGCCTTTGCGGCTCGAACCGTGTCTAACGGGATATTTGCCACTTATCGTTATGCAGACTATTCCGGGTCACCTAATGAGGCAAGGGCTAAGATGAGTTAGGTGATCGATGAGACGCTTCCCTGGCTCACGTTCTCGCCCGCCGTCGACCTGTCGAACACGATCGTCGTGACCCCTCGCGGCGATGTCGATCTGCTCACCACCGAGGAGCAGCTCGACGTCTGGATCGCCGCCGAGCGCGGCAGGATCGCGTGCGTCGACGCGGCCGCCGGACGGCTCGACGACGTGCGAGCGCTGCGCGCCGATCTCCGGGCGCTCCTGTACGCGCACGCTCAGGACCGCCCGCTCCCCGGCCCGCCCCGGCGCCGCGTCAACGCCCTCAGCGCCGCGGCGCCCGCCTATCCCGTCATCGCCGCCGGGGGAGAAGTCAGCGTGGAGCATGCCTCCGACGACACCTTCGCGATCCTCACCGCGGAGCTGGCACGCTCGGCGATCGAGGTGTTCGCCGGCGACGGCCGGCGTCTGTCCGTCTGCACGGCACCGAGCTGCGGGTTGCTCTACCCACCGGAGCACGCCCGCCAGCGCTGGTGCTGCCGCGCCTGCGGCAACCGCGCGCGGGTGGCTCGCCACGCGGCGCGCCAGCGCTCGGCAACCCGAGCGTGACGGGGCCGGCATCCACCTCGCCGGCCGGTCACGGCCCGGTCACAAGGCGGCGACGATCGTCGTCGCGAGCTCGCGAGGCCGGGTGAGCTGAGGCCAGTGCCCGGTCGGCAGGTCGACGAACTCGACCTGCCTGACCTTGGCGAGCTCGGCGACATGGGGCTGACCCTCGGCCATCCAGCCGCGCAGCGCCTCGGCGGGGAACTCGCAGGCGATGACCGTGACCGGCACGTCGTAGCGGCGGTCGTCGCTCAGCACCTGCCTGTCGCTCGTGACACCCACAGGATGTGGGATCGCGATGCCGCGGAACCTCGCCCGCAGCCCGTCGTCGAGATCGACTAGGTCCTCCTCGTCGAAGTCCGACCACTCCGGCAGCGGCACCTCGCCGTTCGCCGCGGGCAGCCCGTCGTTGATGACATCGCCGTGCCCGAGCGGCCAGCTGTCCACGTAGATCACCCGGGCGATGCGGTCGGGGCGGGCGTCGGCTGCGGCGTGTGCGATGGCCCCACCGCCGCTGTGCCCGACGAGGACGACCGGATCGGGGAGCGAGTCGACGACCGCGATCACGGCGTCGACGTGGTCACGGAGGCCGATCGCCGAACGGTCGGCCTCGCGCGACTCGAGGCCGGGAAGCGTGAGTGCGTGCGCCGTGTGGCCGGCGTCGCGGAGCGGCGCGGCAACCTCGTCCCACGACGCGCCGTCGAGCCAGAAGCCAGGGATCAGGACGATGTCCATGCTCGAGAGTACGTGCGACCGGCGGCGGCGGGCCGGCCGTCGGACTGCGGCTACGTATGCGCTCGCGGCAGCACGTCGGTGAGCGCCGGCACCAACTCGCTCATGATGCTGAAGTGGCCGAGCTCGTCGAAGACCCGCAACACGGCGCCGGGAACGAGCGCCGTCGTGTGCTCCGCCTGGGCGACGGGGACGATGACGTCGCTGCCGCCGTGGAGGACGATCACCGGGCAGGTGATCGCACCGGGATCGAAGGTGTGCCAGCCACCGCCGTCGGCGAGGCGATCGTCCGTGTAGCCCTCGAGCCCGAACGCGAACATCTCCGGCATCTCCGCTCGCGTCGTTGCCACCCACTCGGGATCCGTGAACAGCGCGAGGTCGGTCGCGCACAGATGCGACGCCATGTCGGCCATCTTGCTGCCGTCCGGGCCATGAGCCTCGACCGCCGCAGCCATGGCTGCATCGCGGTCGGGAGCGTCCCAGACGGCGAGCGCATGCGGCGGGCTCATCGTCGACCGGCACTCGGGGCAGCGCATGTCGGTCATCGCGCAGCAGGCGACCACACCGAGCACCCGCGCGGGAGCCAGCGCTGCGAGCGCGAGGGCGTAGGCGCCGCCCGTCGATGTGCCGGCGGCGACGAAGCGCCCGATGTCGAGCCTGTCTGCGACGGCGAGAGCCTCCGGCACCCAGCCACCGATCGTTCGACCGGGCTGCGGTGGGGACAACCCGTATCCAGGGCGGTCGACGCCGATCATCCGGAACCCGGTAGCGGCCGCCTCGCCGACCAGCACGCGCGGCTCCAATCGGCTGCCCGGCCCCCCGTGGCACCAGATCACCGGCGTGCCATCGGCGGGTCCGAAGTCGGCGAACCCGATCGTCCTACCACCCAGGGTTATGGTCTGGTTCACCACGTCCTCACCGACCCTGCCGGCGGGGATCGACGGGCCTCGATCCGGCGAGCCACCGGCCGGCCGTGACCCTGTCTATCCCTCGGCTGCGCCACCGGGTGCGCCCGTCGTCGCGGCCAGCAGGTGGCGGGCGCGGCGGCCGAGGTCGCCGAGGTCGACCCTCCCAGCGTCCGCGGCCGCCACCAGGCGCTCGGCGAGGTCGAGCGCGTCGTCGATGATGGGGCTCTGCGTGGCCGCGTCCTGGCCCATGTCGTGCAGGATCGTGCGCTCGGTGCGCGACGCCACGATCGGGTCGGGGACGCCTTCGACCCACACCCGGGTCCGACGCCCTCCGCCCCGCTCGTCTCCCAGGAGCGGTTCGAGGGCATAGATCTTGTCGGCCCGCGCGAACTTCCCGAAACCCAGGAACACCATGCGGGGCTCAGGCATGGCATCAGTATCCGCCATCCCTCCCGCCAGATCGACGATTGCCGCGGTCGCCGCCCGCGCAGGAGATGGTCGTGGAGCGTGCGCTCACCGGCTCAGCAGGCCCCGTCCCGTCACGAGGGGCAGGTCGAGCGCGGTGAGCAGGCCGGGCTCGGCCGCGACGACCGCCGGGATCGCGTTGACCAGGCGCATCGCGGTGGCCTTGAGCCCGGCCGTGTTGTGGTCGCCGTCGCCACCCATCATCTGCATGTCGAGCGTGTAGTTGGGCTCGCCCGTGAGCACCACGCGGTAGCCGCCCTGGCCCGTGGGCTGGGGCCACCCGGGAGCGAGGTCGTCGCGCAGGCGGGTGACGTGCTCGACCACGATGACCGGCCGGCCGCCCCGCATGCCCCGCACCTCGAAGTGCACGGCCGCGCTGGTGCCGGCCTCGATGCGCCCCGACGCCACATCGAACGCCTCGGGCGCAGCGGCGCGCTCGTGCCACTCCTCGATGCCGTCCAGCTCGACGTCCAGCCCCGCGGCGATCTGGCGGATGACGCTGCCCCACGCGGTCGTGAGGATCCCCGGCGACAGCAGCAACGGCACCTCGTCGAGCGACCGCCCGAAGCCCATGATGTCGAAGATCACGCGGGGCTGGTCGTAGGTGGCGTAGTTGAGGATCTCCTGGCACCGGACCTCGTCGATCCGCTCGCTGATGCTCGTCAGCGCCAGCGGCAACCAGTCGTTGGCGAAGCCCGGGTCGATGCCGTTGACCCACAGCGACACGCCGCCCTCGATCGCCGCTCGGCGCACCGGGTCGCTCATCGAGTCGGGCACCACGCCGTCCGGGAACTGCAGGAACACCGGGCTGCTCGACACCACGTTGACGCCCGCCCCCAGCAGCCGGGCCAGGTCGTCGAGGGCCTCGAACAGGCGGTCGTCGGCCCATGCGGTGTGGACGACGCAGTCGGGCTCGAGTGCCAGCAGCGCGTCGGCGTCGTCGGTGGCCAGCACGCCCAGCTCCCGCCCGAGGCCGGCGAGGACGCCCGCGTCGACGCCCACCTTCTCCTTGCTCGACACCCACACGCCGACCAGTTCGAGGTCGGAGCGGGCGTCGATGCCGGCGATGGCGTGGCGCCCCACGTTGCCCGTGCTCCACTGCACCACCCTGTAGGTCATCGCATCGCCCCCTCCCGCCGGACGGCCGCTCCGGCCGGCGACATGCGCACCCTAGAACGCGTTCTCGTCTCCCGGTAGCGTCCCTGCCATGGCGCTGATCGAGAGCATCCCCACCGCCGTCCACGTCGGGGCCGACGACCTGCCCTTCGTCGACATCGGCGACGGGTCGAAGCTGAAGGTCGTCATGGTGCGCGAGCGCGAAGGCCTGTGGATCGTCGAGAACATCTTCCAGGCCGGCTACGAGGTGCCGCGGCACAAGCACACCGGTCCCGTCTTCGCCTACACGACGTCCGGCGCGTGGAAGTACAAAGAGTACGACGACGTGAACCGCGCCGGCTCGTTCCTGTACGAGCCCGCCGGGTCGGTCCACACGCTCACCGTGCTCGAGGACGACACGCACGTGTGGTTCCAGATGTACGGCGCCAACCTCAACCTCGACGCCGACGGCAACGTCGAGAGCGTCTTCGACGGGCCCGGCACGCTGCAGGCCTACTACCTCCTCGCCGAGGCGGAGGGGAAGTCGCGTCCCGCGGTGCTGACCGACTGACAGCACCGGCCGACCCGACCGATGACGACCGTCGACCTCGCCAGCCCCGACACCTTCGTCACAGGCGTGCCCCACGACGCGCTCGCCGACCTGCGCCGCACCCGGCCCGTCCACTTCCAGGAGATGCACGGCCAGCCCGGGTTCTGGGCGGTCCTCAAGCACGCCGACGTCGTGCACGTCGCCCGCGAGCCAGGGCTGTTCTCCGCGAGCGAGGGCGGTGTCGTCATCGAGGACCTGGCCTCCGAGCAGCTGGAGATGATGCGCGGCATGTTGCTGGCGATGGACCCGCCGCGCCACACCGACTACCGCAAGCCGCTGTCCGACCGCTTCAGGGCGCGCATCATCGCCGGGCTCGAGCCGGCGATCCGCGCCGTCTGCGAGGACATTCTGGCCACAGCCGCGGACAAGGGCGAGGTCGAGTTCGTCCACGACGTCACGTCCGGGTTGCCGTCGCGCGTCATCGGGGAGCTGATGGGGCTGCCGGAGGAGGACTGGCCGCACATCCACGAACTGGCCGAGCGGAACACCAGCGGGCAGGACGACGACGCCGGCTCGGGCGAGCCCTCGTCCGCGAGCGTCGAGATGGCGATGTACGCCATGGCCTTCGCCGCCCGCCGGCGCGCCGAACCGGCACGCGAGGACCTCACGTCGTTCATCCTCGGCTCCGACTTCAACGGCAAGCCGATGGACGACATCGACTTCGCCAAGTTCTTCGTTCAGCTCGTCACCGCGGGCAACGACACCACGAAGACGATGCTCTCGTCGGGCCTGCTCGCCCTCCTGCAGCACCCGGACCAGCTCGACCGGCTCCGCGCCGCCCCGTCGCTCGTCCCGGGCGCCGTCGAGGAGATCCTGCGCTGGGCGAACCCGCTGCACTACTTCCGCCGCACCGCCACGGCCGAGACGGAGATCCGGGGCGTCCGGATCAGGTCCGGCGACAAGGTGGCGATGTACTACACGTCCGCCAACCGGGACGACGACGTGTTTCCCGACCCGCACCGGTTCGACGTCGAGCGCCACCCGAACCTGCACCTGTCGTTCGGGATCGGACCGCACTTCTGCCTCGGCGTCCATCTCGCCCGGCTGGAGGGCCGGGTGTTCTTCGAGGAGCTGCTGGCAACGTTCCCGTCGATCGAGCTCACGGGAGACCCCGTGCGGGTGCGGTCGAACCTCAACAACGGGCTGAAGCGGCTCCCGGTGCGCCTCGGGCGGTAGGGCCGCCCGTCGGGCCCGCGGCGCTGGTCAGGAGCTGGTCGGGCGGGGGGCGCCGGGGGTGCTCATGTAGGTGGCGAGCTCGTCGAGCGTGATCAGGCCGTCGCCGTCGGTGTCCATCATCGCGATGGCCTTGGCCGCGTTCTCGTCGGTGAAGGTGACGCCGATCGAGGTCATGAGCTCCTTGAACTCGGTCGCCGAGACGCGTCCGTCGCCGTCCTTGTCGAGCATCGCGAAGGTCGTCCTGAACCTCTCGGTGTCCACCATCGTCGGTCGGCCTCCTCGCCAGGTGCGAAGTCCGGATGGTACCCACCCGGGCACTGCTCGAACCCGGGGCCGGCGCCGCCTCGAATGAGCAGGACTGTCTGGCGGCCGCGGCGGGTATCGGTGGTGGCACACGCGATCGCGTGTCGAGCGGCGCTCTCCCCGAAGCCGCATGTCGCCCGGCGTTGCGGTAGCGCGGCCTACCCGCGCGATCGCCTCGAATCGGAGACGGCCGTGGACACTATTCGCCACCCACGCGAGCCATCGACCACCGGTGAGGCCGCACAACCGGCCACTGCGGAGGTTCCCCTTCCGGGCTCGGGGGCCACTCCACCCGCCGATCCGGGGGCGGCAGGGGCCGTCCCCTCGGTCGCTCACGTGAGCCCGTCTGTGCCTCCGCTGGTCAACCCGCCGCTGGTGGCGCTGGCGCTCACGGTCCTGTTCCTGCTGGTGCTGCTGGTGGCCGTGCTGCTCGGCCCGGACGGCGACCGGGCGAGCGCCGACGAGCCGGGGAACCGCGTGCCGGCACCCGCCGTCGACGCTGCGGGCCTGCGCCCCACCGGTCGGTAGCCCCCGCACCGAGACGGCCGAGCCCGGCGCCAGAGGCCCGGCCGCGCTGCCACGGCCTGTCCAGGGCTGGCAGCACCCGGCGGTCCCTGTCGGCGCCGGGGTATGGCGCGCCGCGCCGTGTGGGTACAGGTGCCCCGACATGGCGCGGGCGAACGAGCTGAGGAGCGAGAGATGATCCGACGAGCGGCAGCGCTGTCACTGAGCGCGGTGCTCGCCCTGGGCGGGGTCGCCGCCTGCGGCGAAGACGAGGACGGTGACGGCGGCACCACCGACGAGGAGATCCAGGAGGGCGAGGACACCGTCGACAGCGTCGGCGACGAGGTCGACGAGGAGATCGACGCCCAGGACGAGGGCACGAACGAAGACGGCGAGTAGGAGCGGTGGCTGGTCCTGGCCCGGCTCAGCCCCCGGAGCCGGGTGACGGAAGCGCCCCGTCGAGCCACCACCTGATGCCTCGGTCCGAGACGTGGGGCGGCACGGTGTGGCCGCCGTCGAACTCGTCGAAGCGGACCTCGTAGCCGGCCTCGCGCAACAGCGGCACGAACGAGCGGCTGCACGCATCGATGGGCAGGACCGGGTCGGCGGTGCCGTGGGACACGAACACCCGCGGCCCGCCGACCGGTCGGGGCACGACCAGGAAGCCGGGCGAGAAGGCCAGCACGGTCGAGAAGATGTCGCCGTTGCTCAGCCCGAGGGCCAGGGCGTACGACGCGCCGTCCGACACGCCGCCGATGGCCAAGCGGGCAGTGTCGACGTCGAGATCGAGCCCGTCGACGACGGCGTCGAGCACCCGGTCGATGAACGCCACGTCCGGGCCGAAGCGGCGCTCGGTGATGAGGTCCCAGGTGCCCGGACGGCGCGAGTCGGGCGCCACCAGCACCACCCCGTAGCGGTCGGCCGCGGCGAGCACCGCCTTCAGGTGGGCGCGGCCGCTGCCGGTGGCGCCGTGGAGGAACACCAGCACGGCCGCCCCCGCCTCGGCCGTCTCGGGGACGTAGAGCAGGCCGTCACGCCCCTCGGCGAGCCCGAGCGGCTCGTCCCGGCCGCCGTCGGGCGCCCGGCCCACCGGGGTGGCGGGCCGGAGCCGGAAGCGGAGGCGCGCCTGGAGACCATCGTCGACCATGCCCGACGATGGCACAGACCGCGAGGCCGGGCGGAGCGGCGCGTGGGCGGTGTGGGCTGCCTCAAGCGTGGGTGCGGTGCGTCGTGCGCCGGAACAGCGCCGAGGCGATGGCGACCACGATGACGGCGCCGATCACGGCCCCGACGAGCCCGCCCCAGTCGAACTTGTCGTCGTCGCCGATGCCGAGCAGGCCCGTGAAGATCCAGTAGCCCACGACCGCGCCGATCAGGCCGAGCACGGTCGACAACACCCACGACTGCCAACCGGTCATGCCCTGGAACGCATCGTTCGGCACGAGAGCGCGTCCGATCGCGCCGGCCACCAACCCGAGGGCGAGGGCTGCGAGGAAGCTTCCGACGTCCATGTCTCCTCCAGGGGAGTGAGGGAGCCCACCCGGGAAACGCATGTGGACGGTACCGCCCGCCCCGTGGGGGGGCAATGGGCCGCGCGCCGGGCGGCCGCCGGGGAGCGACGGCCGGGGCCGGGATCAGACCGGGGCCACGGCGCGGACGAGCCGGGCGAAGTCGAGCAGTGCGGCCCACTCGGGGTGGTCGATGAACGGGTTGCGGTTGCCCTGGCGCTCGTGGATCGCCGAGTTGCGGTGCCGCTCGTACTCGCTGACGGGGTCGTCGTCGTGCCAGGCGAGCAGCGTCGGGATGCGGTCGGGGACGTAGTGCGATCGCGACCAGTCGACCTCGCTCCCGTAGCGGACCAGGACGTACAGGGTCGCACGGGCGACGGCGCCCTTGCCGGCGTCGGGCTCGAAGCGGATGTCCTCGCGCCGGCCGCAGTCGTCGCGGGTGACCTCCTCGACGGGGCTGAAGCTGTCGTAGGGCGTGTTGCCCCGGAAGCTGTTGCAGCGCGCCTCGCAGGTGAACAGGTGGTGGAGGTCGCCGCGTGGCGGCTCCCGCCGCTCGAACCACGACTGGGGCACGACGTGCTCGCAGTTGAAGGGGAGCGTGGCCTCCAGGGCTTCGAGGGCCTCGAGCGAGTCGAAGGACTCGGTGGCGAGGCGCTGCTCCCGGGCGGCCTCGGTGCGCAGATCGTCGGCGATGAGCACCGCCGGGTCGAAGCGCTGCCCCGAGTAGATGCTGGTGAGCCTGAGGTCGCGCTGCAGGTCGATCCACGGGTACAGCTCGACCGCGGGCCGGTAGCGGGGCCGCGGGGCGTGGGTGGTGCGGACGAGCTCGGCCAGGGCGCGCGGGAGGTCGTCGGGATCGTCCGGCAGGCCGGTGTAGTAGGCGGTGCGCGCGGCGTCGTCCGCTTCGGCGTCGTAGTACGGCCGGTCGGTGGCGCGTGCCAGCTCGGCGAGGGCGTCCCGCAGCGCGTCCTCGGGTATGCCCACGGCGGGCTGCGGGGCCGGCGCCGAGGGCCGCACGGTCGCCGGCGGGGTCGCGTCGGCGCGTCGGGCGGGCGCGAGCCCGAGGACCTGGACGCGGAGCCGGACGGGAACCGTCAACTCGACGGACCCGTCGCTGTCGCCGTTCGCGCTGACGGGCACGGCGGCGGGGGTGCCCGTCTCTGCGGGAACCGCCAGCCGGCTGAGGGGCCGGGCCGCCGGTGCGAGGGCCTGCTCGCGCAGGCGGGCTGCCTCCCCGGTCAGATCCGCGGCCCGGACGCGGGCGACGATCCTGGAGACGCGGGCACCCTCGTTGGCGATCCAGTCGACCTGGTCCTCGCCCATCGCCTCGGTCCAGACGCTGCCGTCCCGGGCCAGCCAGCGCCCGGCGGCGTCCTTGCGGGGCACGCCCGAGTGGTGGAGTGCGACGAGCTGCCACTGGTCGTTGAAGACCGGGGCGCCGGAGGACCCGGGGTTGGTGTCGGCGCGGTAGTGGAGGAAGTCGTCGAGGATGGTGACCAGCTGGTTCTCTCGCAGCGCGACGACCTTCGGGCGCCCGTCGGGGTGCTGGACGATGTTGAGGGGCTCGCCGACGAGCACCTTGCCCGTCTGCTCGATGAGCCGGTTGTGCCCGTAGTCCGCCAGTGCCCGGCCGCCGGCCGAGGTCGCTGCGACGGCCACGACGGTGAAGTCGAGGTGCCTGTCGGTGACGAACAGGGCGTCCGGCTCCATTGCGAAGGCCTCGCCGGGGTGCCGCCGCCCGGGGGCGACCTCCTCGAAGCCGAGCTCGACGATCGAGGCCGCGGCCTCCTCGGGGGAGCCGAGGACGTGGTTGTTGGTGAGGAGCAGACGGGGCGAGACGAGCGACCCCGTGCCGAAGCCGGTGGGCGGGCCGGTCGCGCCCTCCACGCTGACGCGCCCGACCGCCTGCGCCGCGGCGACGCCCGCGGCCAGGAACCTGACGCTCACCAGGTCGTTGGCGCCGATGAGCCGCTCCAGGGCGGCGACCTCGGCGACCGGGCCGGCGGTCGGCTCCGGGCCTGCGCCGGTGGCCTGGGCGAGGTGGTCGATGCGACGGGCCACCTGCGCGGGGTCGGCCGCGACCACCGGCCCGTAGGTCGCGACCGCGGTCGCCAACCGCTCGCGCTGGTCGGTCGTGTCCGCGTAGCGCTTCTCGGTGTCGAGGGTCAGGGAGGAATCGATCATCGTGTCACTCCTGGTCATGCCGCCAGCGGCGCCCAACGGGAGCGGGTGCGACTCGATCACCCCGGTCGCCGCGAGGCCGCCTACGTCGGGGATGAGCACTAGCGACCGCGGGCGGATACATCGATCACGGCGATCGGCTGGCGCGACGGGGCGATGCACGGGCGCGACGTCGACGCAGCGACCTCGCCGACCCGCCCCCTCCCACCGACGCGGCTGAGCGCCGGATCCCGGTGACGGCGTCGGGGGCGCAAGGCGCACGGTCTGGCACGATCTCGGCATGAGGGTCCTGCTCGCCGCCATCACCTGTGAGACGGGCGACGTCGACGCCAACCTGGCGCGGCACCGCGAGGCGCTGGGCGAGGCGGGCCGGTCGGGCTGCGACCTGGCGGTGTTCCCCGAGTTCAGCCTGACCGGATCGGTCGACCCCGTCCGCCACCCCGAGCGGGCGATCGGGCTCGACGACCCGGCCGTCCATCGCATGGTCGAGGCGGCGCACGAGGCGCGGGTCGGCGCGCTGTTCGGGCTGGCCGAGGCGCGCGACGGCGAGTGCCACATCACCCAGGCGTACGCCGTGGGTGGCAGCGTTGCCGGCGTGCAGCGCAAGCGGCACCTCGGCGACGACGAGCACGGCTTCGCGGTCGCGTCCGAGACCGCCGTGTTCGAGTACGGCGCCGCCCGCTTCGGGGCGATCATCTGCGCCGAGGCGGGTGTCGACGCCACCTGGGACGCCTGTGCGGCGACCGGTGCGTCGGCGCTGTTCATGAGCTCCGCACCGGGCCTGCACGGCCGCCGGACAACCGAGGCGGCCTGGCGTGACGGTCACGCGTGGTGGGAGGCCTGCGGACTCGGCGACGCCCGCCGGCACGCGGCCCGGCTGGGGCTGTGGGTGGCGCTGGCGACGCAGGCCGGGTCCACGGCCGACGAGGACTTCCCCGGCATCGCGGCGCTGGTGGCACCGACGGGCGAGGTGGTCCGGCGGCTGCCCGACTGGCGGCCCGGGACCCTGGTCGTCGACATCCCGCTGGCCACTGACGTCGAGCCGGTGCGGTGGTCGATCCGCGTGCTGATCGTCGACGAGGACGGCCGGACGCTGCTGGTGCGCTTCTGCGACGACCGGTCCGGCCGGTGCTGGTGGGTCCCGCCGGGCGGCGGCATCGAGGCGGGCGAGGACGACCTGGCGTGCGCCCGCCGCGAGCTCGCCGAGGAGGTCGGTCGGGACGACCTCGAGGTCGGCGCGTGCATCGGGCGGCGCGGCGGGAGCTTCACGATGGACGGCCGCTGGATGACGCAGCACGAGCGCTGGTACCTGTGCCGCTGCCCCCACTTCGACGTCGCCGACGAGGTGGTGGCCCGCGGGCGTGCCGAGGGCATCCGCGACATCCGCTGGTGGTCGAGCGACGAGATGAGGGCGGCCCGCATCGACACGGGGCCGCGCGACCTGGCCGACCTGCTCGACCGGGTCGTCGCCGGCGCTCGTTTCGACCCGCAGACCGACCTCGGGCGCTGAGCGGCACGGCGCCGCCGGGCGGGTGACGGTGCGAGCCGACCCGGCGCGATCGCACAGGCGAAACTGTGCCCGTGCTGCTGGAGCGCGAGCACGAGCTGGACACCCTTCGCCTCGCCCTGACCGAGGCGCACCAGGGCCACGGCCGCATGGTGCTGGTCGAGGGATCCGCCGGGTTCGGGAAGACCAGCCTGCTGCGGGTGACGGCCGAGATCGCCGGCGAGATGGGCTTCACCTGCCTGCGGGCGCGTGCGGGCGAGCTCGAGCGAGACTTCGCCTACGGGTGCGTGCGCCAGCTGCTCGAGCCGGTTGTCGCCAGGGCGTCGGGCCCCGCGCGCGACCGCCTGTTCGCCGGCGCGGCGGCGCTGGCGCAGCCCCTCTTCGCCCCCGCGGCCCCCGCGCCGCTCGCCCCGCCCGCCGACACGACGTTCTCGATGCTGCACGGCCTGTACTGGCTGCTGAACAACCTGGCCGACGACTCCCCCGTTGCACTGTCGGTCGACGACCTCCAGTGGGCCGACGCCGAGTCGCTGCGCTTCCTCGCCTACCTCGCCCCCCGCCTCGACGGCCTGCCCGTGGCCGCCATCGCCTCGTCCCGGCCGGGTGGGTCCCCCCTCGACGGGGTCGCCCGGCTGGCCACCGCGCCCGAGACGACGCTGGTGCGTCCCGCCCCGCTGAGCGTCGAGGGCACCGCGCTCCTGTGCGAGCGCCGGCTCGGCGGCGACGTCTCCCGCGACCTCGCCGACGCCTGCTGGCAGGCCACCGGCGGGAACCCGTTCTTCGTCGAGGCGCTGCTGCACGAGCTGCGCGAGCAGGGGGTGTCGCCCGACGCCGGCGGGGCGGTTCGGGTCCGCGGCATCGGCCCGCCGGCGGTGGCCCAGGCGGTGCTGCTGCGGCTCTCGGACGCGCCGGCGACGACGAGCGCACTGGTGCGCGCCACGGCGGTGCTGGGCGACGGCGCCGCCCTCACCGAGGCCGCGCGCCTCGCCGGGATCCCTCCGCCGGAGGCAGCCCGGGCGCACGACCTGCTTGCGCGCCTCGAGATCCTGACGTCCGGCGAGGCCCTCGAGTTCGCCCACCCCATCGTCCGCGAGGCGGTGTACGCCGACATCGGCCCGCGCGAGCGCGCCGAGGCGCACGCGCGGGCGGCCGGGGTCCTCGCAGCCATGGGCGCCTCGGACGAGCGGATCGCGGCCCAGCTCGCCGAGGCCGAGCCCGTCGGTGACGAGGCCCGGGTCGAGTTGCTGCGACGGGTGGCCGCCGATGCCCTGCGCCGGGGCGCGCCCGCCGCCGCGGTCGCGTGGCTGCGCCGAGCCCTGGCCGAGCCGCCGCCGCCCGAGGTCGGGGGCACCGTGCTCCTCGAGCTGGCCACAGCCGAGCTGCGGATCGCCGCCCCGGAGGCGACCGAACACCTGGCCACGGCCGTCGAGCTGATCCGCGAGCCCGAGCCGCTCAGCCGCGCCGTCCGGCTGCTCGCCAACGCCTACACCTGGGCGAGGGAGTCCGATCGAGCGGTCGAGGTGCTCGCAGCCGCCGTGCTGGTGGTCGAGCCCGCCGACCGCGAGCTGGCGCTGCTCATCGAGGCCGACCTCGCAGGGCATGCGCAGGAGGCCAGCCGCGAGGCCCGCATCCCCGCGGCCCGGCGCCTCGAACGCTACGCCGGGCTGCAGGGTGCGACGCCGGGCGAGCGGCTGGTGCTGGCGTGCCTCGCCTTCGAACGGGCCCGTGCCAGCAGTTCGGAGCGCGACGCTGCGGCCCACCTCGAACGGGCGCTCGCCGGCGGGCGGTTGCTGGCCGAGCAGGACATCGACGTGCCCCCGCCGGTCTACGTCCTCGTGGTCGGCCTGCTCGCGACCGACGCGCTCGACCTCGCGGACGAGGTGATGGCCAGGATGCTCGCCGATGCCCGGGCCCGGGTCTCCGTCCCGGCCATCGCGTTCGTCGTCGCCCACCAGGCCGTCAGCTCCGTGCGCCGCGGCGCCCTGGCGCGGGCCGAGGCGGAGGCGCGCACGGCCCTCGACCTCCTCACCGCCCACGACATCCCGCTCGGGGGCGAGCTGGCGCTCGGCGTGCTGGTCGAGGCGCTGGTCGAGCAGGGCGACGTGGACGCCGCCGACCGGGCCCTCACGGCGAGCGGCCTCGGCGACGACATCCTGCCCGGCATGCCCACCAACCGGTTGCTGCAGGCGCGGGGCGAGCTCCGCCTGGCACAGGGCAGGGCCACCGAGGCCGTCGACGACATCGTCGAGTTCGGCCGCCGCGACGAGCTGTGGGGCGGCGCCAGCCCGCTCGCCGCCCGCTGGCGATCGCAGGCCGCGCTCGCTCTCGCCGCTGCCGGCGACACCGACCGGGCCCGCCGGATGGCGCTCGACGACCTCGACCGGGCGCGGCGGTGGGGCGCGGCCAGCGGCATCGGTATCGCGCTGCGGGCCGGCGCGTTGGTGGAGGGTGGTGAGTCGTGCGTCGAGCGGCTGCGCGAGGCCGCCGACGTGCTCGAGCGCTCGCCGGCGCGGCTGCAGCATGCCCGCGCCCTCACCGACCTTGGCGCCGCCCTGCGGCGGGCCAACCGCCGCAGGGACGCGCGCCAGTCCCTGCAGGCGGGGCTGCGGCTGGCTGAGGAGTGCGGCGCCCGGCCGCTCGTCGACCGGGCGCGCACCGAGCTGCGGGCGGCGGGCGGCCGATCGAGCGACCCCTGGGGGGCGGGCGCGCAGCGGCTGACAGCCTCCGAGCGACGCGTCGCCGAGCTGGCGGCCGAGGGACTCAGCAACCCCGAGATCGCCCAGGCGCTGTTCGTGACCCGCAAGACCGTCGAGACCCATCTGGGCAGCGTCTACCGCAAGCTGGGCATCTCCGGACGCGGGAAGCTGCATCGGGTGCTGGGCCCGGAGTCAGCCTCGGCCAGGGGCTGACCGCCCCGCCGAGCCTCGGGGAGCGAGGATCGGTGAGCTCCCCGACGTGACGAGCGCACCCCTGGCCTTAGCGTCGACAGGGATGGACCGCCCTCCCCGCGCCGACCACGACGACCGCACGCTGCGCCTGCGGCTCGACGTGCGGCTCGACCGCCAGCCGATCACCGGGCGCCTGCGCAGCGAGGGCGGGGCGGAGGAGTCGTTCGTGGGGTGGCTGGGATTCGCCGACGCGCTGCGCCGGCTGCGTGACCGCGCCGCGGCGGCGCCGGACCGGCCCGACGACGGGTCGGGCGACGCCTGACGCCCGTGCGGAGGCACCGCCGCCACGCAATGCCCCCGCACGGCGCGACTCAGGCGGTGCGCACCTCGGCCACGCCCCGCAGGTGCTCGGGGATGGGGATCTCGGGCAGGCGATCTCCAGGCCGGGGCCGCAGGGGAGGACGGCCCCGGCCACGCTTGTTGGCGACGATCCTGCCGTTCAGGAAGACCTGGCCGCCCCACACGCCCCACGGCTCGCGGCGCTCGAGGGCTCCCTCGAGGCACGGGATCATCGCAGGGCAGGTGGCGCACAGCCGCTTGGCCCGCGCGATGTCGTCGAGGCGCTGGCTGAAGAACACGGCGGCGAGGTCGCCGCTGCCGTCGTTGCAGCGGCCGTGCACCTGCCAGGAGCAGTTGTCGTCGTCCATCTCAGTCCCTCGGTCGCGGCCGCATGGTCACGCGCCCGCGCTGATCGATCACCACGACCGTGTGCGTGGCGTCGTCCACCAGCGTCACGGCGTGGTCGACGGTCCGGGCGGCCAGCGAGGCGTGCTCGAGCAGGTCGACCGTGAGCCCGAAGACGTGTGTGGACATGTCGTGCTCCCCTCGTCGTCCGCGGTGGACATCGTCCTGCCGACGGTACGCCCGCCGTGCCGGCGCCAGCCTCGGGGAGCTCCCTGATCCTCACCCTGAGATCCGCCGGGGTCCACCCCCCGGCCGGGGGATCCCCTAATGGGGGTCGGCCGTCTAGGCCCGCTGCCGGTCGGCCCAGAGGGGCGGGGCGAAGCCCTTGACCAGCCATGAGATGCCGAAGGCGACGACCCCCACCGACTCCAGCCAGAACAGCGCGTGCCACGACCCGGGCGGGTCGACGATGTTGGACACGATCACCAGCGCGATCGAGGCGACGATCAGCACGCCGCACGCCTGGTGGACCCTGTTCCGACGCGCCTTCTCCGGCGTCATACCGCCCTCGCCCGTCTGGGTGAACAGGTAGAGCGAGAACACGGCGAGCAGCACGAAGAGGGCGCACGCGCAGACCAGGTGCAGGACGGCCACGAGCTGCTCGCCGCCCGAGGCCGTGCTGGCCCGGCTGGCCGTCGGGAGGAGCGCCACCCCCACGGCGGCGACGCACGCGACGTTGCTCAGGACGTTGTCGACCCCGAACTTCGGCAGCGGCCGGTAGTTGTACGACAGGAAGAAGACGGCCAGCGCGCACAGGACGCCGACGAACACGCCGCCCATGCGCGTGTAGTAGTACGCGCTGATCGAGCCCTTCAGCCCGACCCCGTCGAAGATCATGTGGCCGAACGCCAGCACGAACGGCAGCGCCACCGCGAGGACGCCGACGACCCGCTGGAGGTAGGTGTAGGCAGCCGCGAGCTGGCTCTCGCCGGCGAGCGCCTGCGCGTCCTCGAGCGCCGCGGCCTTCCGCTCCGGGTCCGCGGCGCGTTCGGCCTGCTCGAACGCGGCCGCGCTCTGCTCCGCCAGGCGATCGGCCTCCGTCGCCTTGTCCGAGCGTGCCGTCGCCGCGTGATCCGGGTCTGCGATGTCGACCATCCGACCGCCTCCTGCTCCCACTCGGAGCATCGACGTGGCCGCCAGATACCACAAGCGGCGGGCCGGGCAGACGGCGGCTAGGACGCCGCTGAGTATTCGGTCCTGTCGGGTCGGCGCGGGTGGTTTGTTTCACGTCTTTCCGATGGCTGCCCCGGGCAGTTTTCGGAGCAACGTGAAACGGATCGGCGTGGGGTCGGGGCGGCCGTTGCTTGCGCAGCGCGCGGGCTGGGGTCAGGTGATGGCCCAGCCGTCGAGCCGGTGGGCGAGGCCGAGGTTGATGAGCCGCTGCAGGTTGATGGCCGCGACGCGGTGGGTGAGCCAGAGCTGGT
>DASSCS010000059.1:0-79482 GCA_035697515.1 Acidimicrobiales bacterium | reverse complement strand
GCGGCTGCCCGAGTCGGCTGAAGAGGATGCGCAGCATCGCGTTGGCGTCGGTGGCGGTGCCGACCGTGGAGCGGGCGTCGGCACCCATCCGCTCCTGGTCGACGATGATCGCGGTCGTCAGCCCTTCGAGGACGTCGACCTCGGGCCGCGCCAGCGTCGGCATGAAGCCCTGCACGAAGGCGCTGTAGGTCTCGTTGATCAGCCGCTGCGACTCCGCGGCGATCGTGCCGAACACCAGCGAGCTCTTGCCCGAGCCGGAGACGCCGGTGAACACCGTGAGGCGGCGCGTCGAGATCTCGACGCTGAGGTCCTTGAGGTTGTTCACGCGCGCGCCGTGCACGCGGATCAGGTCGTGGCTGTCGGCAGCGTGCGACGCAGGCGACTGCGTGTCCGTCCTCGTGGCCGTGCTCATCCTGTCTCCATCTGTTGGGCGGGGCGACGCGGAACCGGCGATCCCCCGATCCTGCGGCAGCGCGTCGACCTCGAGGACCTCGACTTCGCCCTCGATGATGGACGCCGACGGTGGCCGCCAGGCCGGCCGCCACCGGGCGGCTCAGCGCAGCTCCTGGATGCGGATCATGTTGCCGGCGGGATCGCGGACGGCGCAGTCGCGCACTCCGTACGGCTGCTCGGTCGGCTCCTGGACGACCTCGGCGTCGCTGGCCTGCAACTGCTCGAAGGTGCCGTCGAGGTCCTTGGTGCCCAGGTTGATGCTGGCGTAGGTGCCCTTGGCCATCATCTCCGCGATCATGCGGCGCTCGTCGTCGGTGATTCCGGGATCGGCGGCCGGCGGGTGCAGGACGATGGACGTGCCGGTCTGGTCGGGAGGGCCGACCGTGATCCAGCGCATCCCCTCGTAGCCGACGTCGTTGCGAACCTCGAAGCCGAGGGTGTCGCGATAGAACGCCAGAGCTGCGTCCGGGTCGTCGTGGGGGAGGTACGTCTGGTGAATGGTGATGTCCATGGCGGTCACGCTACGGACGACTCGGTGACCGGTGCTTCTCGATTCCTGATCGGTCTGGTCACCCGCTTCGCCACGCACGGCGGCATCCCCGCCGTCGCCTGCGCCGCGTGGCGGCGGTAGGTGCTGGGCGGCACACCGACCAGCTCGGTGAAGCGGGTGCTGAAGGTGCCCAGCGACGAGCAGCCGACCGCGAAGCAGACCTCGGTGACGCTGAGGTCGCCACGGCGCAGCAGCGCCATCGCGCGCTCGATGCGCCGCGTCATCAGGTAGCTGTACGGCGACTCGCCGTAGGCGAGCCGGAACTGGCGGCTGAGGTGCCCGGCCGACATGTGCACGCCGCGGGCGAGCGCCTCGACATCCAGCGGCTGCGCGTACTCCCGGTCGATCCGGTCGCGAACGCGGCGCAACCACGCGAGGTCGCGCAGGTGCTGCGTCGCGGCGGGTCTGCTGGTCACCTGCGCGATCGTGCCACGTCGCACCGGAGTTGCCCAGCGCCGCTGGCGTCCACCCCGGTCCGCGTCCGCTCTGGCCCGGTCAGCTCGACGATCAGGCGACACAGTGCACGGTGGGAGCCACGCAGGGTGCGGGGCGTGGACCGGACGCCGGTGGCACTCGATCCGATCACATGGACTGGCGGGGGACCGCGGACCGTTGGCTCGCCGTCGCGCCCCAGTGGCCGATGTCGAGGACCACGGCCAGGGCGATCCACCACCAGTCGGAGCCGGTGACGCCGGTGACCGGGTTGTACAGGAGCACGTAGATCAGCGTGGTGAACGGCAGGAAGATGATGCCGAGCACCGGCCAGAGGAACGTGGTGAAGGTGTCGTCCATCCGTTCCGGCCGCGCGATCCAGAAGATGACGAGTGCGAGGCGGGGAAACATCCCGGCGAAGATTGCGAGCAGGCATCCCATGC
Source organism: Acidimicrobiales bacterium (assembly GCA_035697515.1). Classification (GTDB taxonomy): domain Bacteria; phylum Actinomycetota; class Acidimicrobiia; order Acidimicrobiales; family VFJN01; genus ZC4RG19. The sequence goes on along the minus strand of DASSCS010000059.1, from coordinate 77,604 downwards.
CGTCACCGTGACCCGCCGTCCGCGCTCGGGCATCGCCCTGACAGGGTGAGTCCGGGGTCACCCATCGCGCTGCCGACGATCGACGCGGCAGCTCACCGAGGCCGGGCCGTGGCGGAGGAACCGCCGGTTCGGGCCGTCACAGGTGCTGGTTGCGCTGGAGCCACCCCATGGCGAAGAACCCCCACACCGGCGGCAGGTAGAACGTGGCCAGGCGGTAGAGCACGACGGCGCCGAACGCGGCCTCCTCGGGCATGCCGGCGCTGATGAGCCCGAAGGTCAGGCCGCCCTCGGTCACGCCGATGCCTCCGGGTATGGGCAGCAGGCCGGCCAGGAACGCCACGCCGATGTTGATCAGGAGCGCCTCGCCCAGCCCGATGCGGAAGCCCAGCGCGGCGGCGAAGGTGGCCAGCGTCGTCGCGAACAGCACCTCGCTGGCGAGGTTGCCGCCCAGGAGCATGGTCAACCGGCGGGTCGAGCGCAGCCCTCGCACAGCCGCCAGTGCCTCGGACCCATAGTGGCGGGTCGAGCCCAGCACCACGCGCCGCCACCGCGGCACCGCCAGCACGGCAGCGATCGCTCCGGCGGCGAGCACGACGACCAGGACCAGCAGCTCGATGGCACCGCCTGCGCTGGCGTCGTCGAGCTGCAGGTCGAGCGATACGGAGCTGGCCGCCAGCAGCACCGCCAGCAGGCTCGCCTGCACCACGAAGCCGGTCAGCCCGTCGAGGGCGCCCACCACGACCGCCTGGGCCGCGCCCACCCCGTGCCGCTGGAAGAAGCGGACGTTGACGGCGATGCGGCCGGCGGCCGAGGGGATTGCCAGGTTCACGTAGGAGATCGCGAGCTGGAGGGCGTACACGGGGCCGAGCGGCAGCGGCACGGGTGACGCCCCCAGCGTCGACACGGCTTGGCCGACGCGGGGGAGCTGGCCCAGCAGCAGACCGACGACCACCAGCCCCCACGAGGCATCCCGCAGGGCGGCGGCGAGCTGGTCGACGTCGATGCCCGCCACCACCGACAGGAGGGCCACGGCCGCCACGGCCGGCAGCGCCACCCGCACGATCGAACCGAGGCTGAGCCGCCGCAGCTGCTCGAGCTCGGGCGCCGCCGTGCCGGCCACCGCCGCCGCCCGCGACCGGAGGTCGTCGAGGTCGATCCCGGCAGCCCGTACATCGGCGCGCTGGTCGGGTGTCAGTGCGGCGCGCTGGAGGTAGGGCAGCACCGCGGCCAGCCCGTCGGCGCCCAGGGCGTCGCGGGCGGCGGCCAGCGCTGGCACGTCGCCCAGGCCCAGCACGGTCGCCACCAGCGCCTGGGCCTGGTCGGCCCGGCGCTGCGCGACCGTGGGAGCCACCGACCCACGTCGGAAGTCGACGAACCCCACTGCACCGTCGAGCACCACGATGTGGTCCCCGTCGACCTGCCCGTGCACGATGCCCGCGTCGTGCAACCGGGCGAGCGCCGCCCACAGGGCGCCGGCGTCGCCGTCGACGCCGGTCCCCGTTGCCTTGGCAGCGGCGTCCGGTGTGCCTCCCGGCGCCTCTCCCGCCCCGTCGCCGGAACGCCAGTCGAGCCGCCGGCCGCGCGGGTGCAGCACCAGCAGCGCGTCGCCGGCCTCGGTCTCCCCAGCGGTCACCACCCGGTCGGCCGGCGCACCGGCCTGGGCGGCGAGCAGGGTGAGGAAGGCCTCGCGCTCGACCTGCTGGCGCCGCCCGAGGGTGATGTGGCTGCCCTGCTCGCGGTACCAGACCGAGCGCCACAGCGTGGCCGCCACAGCCGTGTCGTGGGCGTCGCGGCCGTAGACCCTGACGACGAGCGGGTCACCTGACTCGTCGATCGCGTCGACGGCGAACACCCCCGCCTGCTGGCGGGTCGCCACCCCCACGGCATGTACCCGCACGCCCAGCTCGTCCAGCGACGACTCGACATCGGTCAGGCTGGGCCGGCCTCCGCTCGACCCGAAGATCAGGTGGGTGGCGGCGGCGGCCACCAGGGCCACGAGCACGCCGGCGGCTGCGCCGAGCGGCGACGCCACGCCGAGGACGGTCGCCCCGATTGCGGCCAGGGCGACGAGCCAGCGTCCGAACCGCCGCACGGGCCGCGTGACGTGCGGTGACGCGGTCATCACCACGGCGGCGGGCACGGCGATGCGGGGCGAGGGGTACCACGGCGGCGGACCAGCCGAGCGCAACCCCTCCCACACTGCGGGCCACGAGCCCTCGACCACCCTCCCCATCACCAGCCACGCGAGGCCGGCCAGCGCCACCGCCACCACCAGATCGCGGGCCAGCGGCAGGCGCCGCCGGACCAACGACGCGACGAGCACCAGCACGGCCAGCACGGCCAGCAGGTCGAGGGCGAGTTGCCACACCCCGGCCAGCAGCTCAGGCAGGGTGGCCGCGAAGGTTGCCAACGCCTGGGCGAATCCCGGCTGCGGTGCCTCCGCCATGCTGACGAGGATCAGCCCGGCACTGCCCGCCACCAGCACGACGACGTCGGTCGCCCGCCGTGCCCGGGGCTCCTCGGCCGCGGTGGCGAACAGGCGCACGCCATGCCGCCGCCGCTCGATCACGAGCAGAGCATCGCGCGTGTCGTCGCGGTCGGCGTCGACGCCCTCGCGACGCCGGGCGCCCGACCGGCCTCGAGATGCGTCTGCAGCACGGACCACACTCGCCCCCGACACGTCGGCTCCGGCATACCGGCACCAGGGGACAACGCTCGGACGCGGCGGCCATCACCCCGCCCGGGTGAGCGAGCATGTGCCGCCCGGGTCCTCCGTCCGGGTACGACGATCCGCGTGCCGCTCAGCTCACCGCGTCCGGGTCGAGGACGAACGCGATCGCCTCGGTGGTGGCATCGATGTCCGGTGAGATCCCGCCGAAGCCACCACCGCTGCACTCGCCCCGGGGAGGGCCACGTCTGACCGCCAACGACCACCGCACGCAGCACGGCCACGGTCCCGTCCCCACCGACCCGGCGCTCGGTTCGTCGCTGCGTGTCATCGGCCGGATCCGGATCGGCCTGCTGACGCACGCCGCTCCACCGGGCCGTATCCTTCGATCGTGAGCGAGCGGTCGTCCTGGCATCGCCCTGATCGGGAACGCCGACACGCTGGCCCTCTCGGTGCACGAGCGGACGCGTGAGATTGGGCAGCTGCGGGCGGTCGGCATGCACCGCCGCCAGCTCCGCCCGGGCTGTCCGGTGGGAGTCGCTCCTGATCGCCGTGCTGGGTGCGGCGTTGGGTGCGGTGCTGGCCATCGGCGGGGCGTGGGGCGTCGTCGAGGCGCTCGACGGCCAGGGCGTCACCCGGCTGACCTTGCCGGCCGCGCAGCTGGCGGTCATCCTCGGCATGGCCGGTCTGGCGGGCGTGGTGGCCGGCCACGGTCACGGCCAGGCGGGCCGCCAGGCTCGACGTGCTGGACGCGATCGCCAGCGAGTAGAGCGGGCTGTCATTCGACGGCGGTTGTCGCGCAGAAGCGGGGGCTCCGGCCCCCGCTTGCGCGCGGCGAACGTCTGCGGCGAGGCGGAGCCGTCGCCACCCCGCTGGCTAACGTCGGGCCGTGTTCCTCAAGAGGCAATTCGTGATCGGTGCCCTGGCTCTCGCTGCTGTCGTCGTGCCCGCCTGTGGCGGTGACGACGATGATGGCGGCAGTGGCGGGGACGGGCTGACGACGCAGTCGGGAGATTCCGGCGAGGTGACGGTGGAGGCGCTGGACACGCTCCGCTTCGATCGGGACAGCTACCGCGCGAGCGCGGGTGAGGTCACGATCGTCTACGAGAACGGTGGAAGCCTGGTGCACACGCTGCTCATCGATGGTGTGGACGACTTCAAGCTGCAGGTCAGCGCGAACGGCGACACCGACCGTGGCACGGTCGATCTCGAGCCGGGCGACTACCGCACCTACTGCGATGTGCCTGGCCACAGCAGCATGGAGGCGACGCTCACCGTCGAGTGAACGTCGCCTCCACCGTTCCGTGGCTGGCGTCGGCGCCGGACGCCTCGTCGGCCCGGACTGCCTACATGGCCTGGAGGATGACCTCCCAGCCGATCAGGTAGATGACGGCGAGGAGCACGAAGCCGGCGATGATCGTGTTGCGGTGGTCGTCGAAGGCCAGTTTGTTGAACGCGTTGTCGTACCCACCGACGAGGCCCAGCGCCGAGGCCTCGATGAACGCCCAGATCACCAGGAAGACGATCCAGTAGACGACGGTGCTGCCGATGGGCTCTTCCCAGAACCCGAGGCCGTGGGCGGCGAACACCATGAAGAACAGCATCGGGATGCTGAAGAGGGTGTTGGCGCGCGAGGCGCGGGCGGCCGGCTTGGCCAGCGCCGCGGCCCGGGGGTCGGGCTCCTCGCCCTGGGCCACCCGCTCGGCCGAGCCGATGATCACCTTCTGGTTCCGCCAGATCACGCCCCAGACGTTGAGGAACATGGTTGTGCCGAGGATCATCCCGGTGATGATCGCGGTGCCGCGCTGGCCCGAGAAGTAGGCCTCGGCGTCGTCGCCGGTCTGCACGCCCAGGATCGACACGCCGAAGAGGAAGGTGAGCAGAGCCGCCCAGCGGAACCACCACAGCGCCCGCCACGTGATCTTGCGCTGCGCCTCCGATCGCGCATCGGGCGACATCTCCGCGAACGCTGGTGTCTGCACGAAGTTGAAGAAGTACAGCAACCCGATCCACGTGATGCCCGTGAGGATGTGGGCGTAGCGCGACAGCACCTCCCACGCGCCCCCCGCGTCGAAGAACCGGTTGAAGATCTCCATGTGTCCCCCCTGTCTCCCAGCAGTACCGCCGCGAAGCTAACGGCCGAACCGGCGTTGCTCAACGATTTCGTGACGGGTCTCGTCGCCTTGTCCCGGCGTCGTGCTGTCCGGCCGCACGGGTGCCTGCGGGCCCTCACGTTGCGCTGCGGCGCGCCACCGCAACGACCCGGCGGCTCAGCCGCCGAGGTCGCCGTCGTAGCCGGCGATCGACAGGGCGAGCATCTCGGTGGGACCCATGGACTCGTAAGGGAAGCGGGCGATGTCGGCCGTGGCGAGGGCGGGGTCGACGGGGGGCACGGCCTGGGGCGCGGTGCAGTAGACGTACGCGGTGGCGCAGTAGTCGTCGACCCGCTCGGCGATGCCCCACGCCAGCAGCGCGGGGGACAGGTTGCGCAACCACCCGTCGCCCGCCACCGGGTTGGTCCTCGAGTACGCCTCCAGCTCGGCCTCCTGCCCCGGGGCGAAGCCCTTGGCGCCGATCTGCTGGATGGTGACCCGCACCTCGCGCTCGAACATGATCGGGTCGGGCAGGTGCCAGCGGTAGAACCCCACCATGTCGGGCTGGGTGCCCATCGGCCCGGCCTCGCCGTTCGGGGAGAGCACGAGCGGCGCGCCGGAGTAGGCCGAGTGGAAGCGGCCGAGGCCCCACGCGCTGCCCACGTAGTCCTCGAGGCCGGTCCCGCAGATCGTGGGCAGGTCGGTGTCGCCGTCGCGGTACACCTTGACCTCGCCCTCGCCGTACCAGTCGGCGTCGTCGATGATGCGCACGCCGACGTTGCACCCGAGGAACCGCCCGGGCCCGCGGAAGCCGTCGGCGATCACGAAGTCTCGCCTCAGCGTGGTGGGGTTCTCGCGCCGGAAGGTGGCGTGCAGCAGGCCGAGGTCGCCGGGCAGCTCGGCCAGCAGCGTGTAGTCGATCTGGTAGTAGAGGATCTGGCGGACCGGCGCCGCGTTCCAGATCTCGACGCGGATGCGGTCGCGGAACGGCATCGGCAGGTAGGAGTTGAAGCCCCGGCCTTCGAGGATCGAGGTGAGCGCGGACTCGTAGTCGACCGGCCGGCCGTGGGGTGCGCCGAAGAAGTCGACCACGGGTACGGAGACGCTCGGCTCGTCCGCGCCGTCGTAGAAGACCTCGAGGATCAGCGAGCGGAGCTGCTCGGGCGGGGCGGACGGGATCGTGAGCCAGATGTGGCGCACCATTCCGGGCCCCGCGATGTCGCCGAGGACGACGCGCTCGTCGGGGCGGAGGAGCTTGTTCGGACGGCCCTTGCGTCCCCCCGCCGCCGAACCGCCGGCGCCTCGCTCGCCACCCGGGCTCTCGAACGACACGGCCCGCGAGTCGAGGGACGGGTCGACCACGGCCGGGTTGGTGGCGGCGCGGTCCGGCATCACGGCTGGAACACCGTTCGGGCCTCGAAGGCCTTGCGGCCCTCGGTGATCCACGGACGCTCGGCGGGCACGTCCCGCTCGACCGGCCGGGTCTGGTACTCGTTGGCGTAGGCCCGCCGGTCGCGGTCGGTCGTGTTGGGCCGCGAGTGATGCAGCGTGCGGGGGTGGTGGAACGACGCGCCGCCGGCCCTGGTCGGGACGGGCACGGCGGCGCTGGTGTCCACCGGTTCGACGAGCTCGAGGATGTGCACCGCGGGGTCGTCGCCCTTGTGCTTGTGGGCGAGCACGTCGAGGCGGTGCGAGCCGGGCAGGAACCAGAGGCAGCCGTTGTCGATGTCGGCATCGTCGAGGGGCATCCAGTTGCCGACGGCGTGGTAGTCGAGGTCGGGCTCCCAGTACGCCTCGTCCTGGTGCCACGGCGCCGACTCACCGATGCGGGCCGGCTTGGAGAGCATGTGGCCCCAGTGGTGGACGTCGCCGGGTGACGCGCCGAGCAGCTTGCAGGCGATGCGCTTGCCGTTCCTCACGACCTGGGTCTCGCGCAGGCCGGGCACGGCCAGCTCGGGGAAGAGCGCCTGGGCGAACAGGTCGGCGCCCTCGGCGTCGTAGGGGCGCGCGGTGTCGAAGAAGGCGCCGGGCGCGCCGCCCCGGCGAGCCTCGAAGAGCTCGTCGAAGCGCCCACGCAGCCACTCGATCTCCTCGTCGGTGGTGATGCGATCGATGGCCAGGTAGCCGTTCTCGTGGAAGAAGGCGACCTGGTCGTCGTCGATGTCGACCTCGAAGGTCGGGGTGGTCGGTGGTGCGTCCATGTGGGGTTCCCCCTTGTCGGCCCCGGCACGCCCCGGGATGGTCGCGCGGTATGAAATCGATTTCAACCGGTCGGTCCATGGCGGGAGCTCTCGCGGACGATCAGCGTGGGGGCGAGGACGACGTGCCGCGCCGGGCGGCCCGTTCCCGCGGAGGCCAGCAGCTCGGCGGCCTTGCGACCGATCTCGGCCGTCGGCTGCGAGACGACGCTGAGCGGCGGCGAGACCAGCGAGGTCCACGGCGCGTCGTCGAAGCCGACGAGAGTGACGTCGTCGGGCACGCGGCAGCCGCGCTCGCGCAGCGCCCGCAGCGAGCCCAGGGTCATCAGGTTGTTGGTCACGAAGATGGCGTCGGGCGGACGGGGCCCGTCGAGGAGCGAGCACGCGGCCCGGTGGCCACCCTCCTCGCGGAAGTCGGCTCGGCGCACCAGCGTCCTGTCTCCACGGTGGCCACGCTCGGCGAGCGCGTCCCGGTAGCCCGCCAGGCGGGTCGCCGCGTTGCTGAGGCGTGCCGGTCCCGTGATGCAGGCGACGCGCGTGGCGCCGCCGTCGAGCAGGTGCTCGGTGGCGAGCCGGGCGCCGAGGCGGTTGTCGACCAGGACCGAGTCGATCGCGGCGTTCTGCGGCCGGCGGTCGACGGCCACGACGGGGATGCCCGCGTCCACCAGCGGATCGAGCGACGACCTGGTCGTCGACGCCACCGCGATGATGACGCCCGCCATGCGATCTGCGATGGCGACGTCGACGTAGGCGGCCTCCTTGTCGACGTCCTCGTCGGTGTTGCACAGCACGAGCCGGTGGTTCTCGCGCAGCGCGACGTCCTCGACGCCGCGGATCATCGAGGTGAAGAACGGGTTCTCGATGTCGGCGACGATCGCCGCCCACAGCGTGGTGCGCTGCCGTCGGAGCGCCCGGGCAGGGCCCGACGGCTGGTAGCGGAGCGCCTCGGCCGCCTGGCGCACCCGGGCGGCCCGCTCCGACGACACGGTCGCCGACCCGTTCAGCACCCGTGACACCGTCGCCGCGCTGACGCCCGCCGCTCGGGCGACGTCGCCGATCGTCGTCAACGCTCGCCAGCCCCGGCCGGTCGCCGCAGTGTCACGCGACGAGGATACGGCGGCGCCGCGCGGCCGCCGTGCCCAAAGCCCGGCCGCCCCGCCAGTGGTGTGCCGGTTGAAAACGATTTCACCCTCCGGCTACGGTCGGCCCAGCGCTGTGAGGACAGGGGGACCCGAGCCATGGCCTACCCGCACGCCACCGCGGACGACGTCGCCTTCTTCGCCGAGCACGGGTGGATCGTCGTCACCGACGCCGTCGATCCTGCCGACCTCTCGGTCCTCGAGGACCGGTGCAACACGATCCTCGAGAAGAAGGAGACCCTCGCCTTCGACTGGGCGTGGGAGACGGGCACCGACCGCGACCAGCGCGACTTCCGCATCCTCCAGTCGAGCCCGACGATCTTCTTCCCCGAGCTCAACGAGGCCCGCTTCCGCTCGTGGGCCATCGAGTACGCGACGGCGCTGCTGGGACGCCAGGTCGAGTTCTGGTACGACCAGTTCCTGGCCAAGCCACCCGGCGTCAGTGTGGCCACGCTGTGGCACCAGGACGAGGCCTACTGGGGGCGCAACCTCGACGAGCGGGGCATCACCTGCTGGATGCCGCTGCACGACGTCGACGAGCGCAACGGGTGCATGCACTTCATCGACCGGGGCCACCGCGACGGCATCCTCGCGCACCGCCAGCCGCCGGACGTCCAGAGCGACCTCATCTTCTGCGAGCCCGACGAGTCCCGCACGGTCGCCTGCCCCATCCCGCTCGGGAGCGTCACCTTCCACCACGGCAAGACACCGCACATGACGCCGGCGAACCGGACCGACTCGTGGCGGCGCATCCTCACCCAGCACCTCCGGACCGAGGGCGCCCCCGGCGAGGGCGACCACTACCCGTGGAAGGTGTACGTCAACCAGTTCACCGGCGAGCGCACCCGACCGGCGGTGCGGTAGGCGGCCGCCATGACGGTGGCTGGCGAGCTCTACCTCGGGCTGGACTTCGGGACGCTATCGGTGCGGGCACTGGTGACCGATGCCCGGGGCGAGGTCGTCGCCAGCGCGGCCGCCCCCTACGCCAGCGGCGAGATCGTGCGGGGCACGGGCGGCTCGCTGCGGCTCGCCCAGCCGCTGCCCGCCGGGTGGGCCCTCCAGGACCCCGACGACTGGCTGGCCAGCGCGGGCGACGCCGTGCGCGGCGCCGTCGCGGCCGGCCGCGTCGACCCGGACTCCATCGTCGGCCTGGGCCTCGACTTCACGAGTTGCACCGTGCTGCCCACCCTGGCCGACGGCACGCCGCTCGCCCGCACCGACCTGTCGACCCGCCCCCACGCGTGGCCCAAGCTCTGGAAGCACCACGGCGCCCAGCGGCAGGCCAGCGAGCTCACCGCGGTGGCCCGCGAACGCTCCGAGACCTGGCTCGACCGCTACGGCGGGGTCGTCGGGCTGGAGTGGTCGTTCCCGAAGCTGCTCGAGGTGCTCGACGAGGATCCCGCGATCACCGAGGCCACCGAGGTGTGGGTGGAGGGCGGCGACTGGGTGGTGTGGCAGCTTACGGGCGCGCCGTCGTCGGGCGGCGACCGGACCCCGGCCGGCCTCGTGCGGTCCACCTGCCAGGCGGGCTACAAGGCGCTCTGGTCGCCCCCGTCCGGCTATCCCGGCGCCGGCTACCTCGAGGCGGTGCGCCCCGGCTTCGGCCACCTGGCCGAGCGGGTCCTCGGTGGTTGCTTCCGGGCGCCCGGCGAGGCGGCCGGCGAGCTGTCCGCAGCGGGCGCCGCGGCGCTCGGGCTGCGTGCCGGCGTGCCGGTCTCGGCCGCTGTGATCGACGCCCACGCGGGCGTGCCCGGCGCCGGCGTGAGCGAGACCGGCACCCTCGTCCTGGTCCTCGGCACCAGCGGGTGCCACATGGTCATGGACGCCGCGGAGCGCCGGATCCCGGGGGTGGCCGGTGTCGTCGCGGACGGCATCCTCCCGGGGTCGTTCGGCTACGAGACCGGGCAGGCGGCCGTGGGCGACGCCTTCGAGTGGGCCCGGCGCCTGACAGGAGCCGACGACCACCGCGGCCTGGAAGCCGCCGCCCGCGCGATTCCGCCCGGGGCCGACGGCCTGTGTGTGGTCGACTGGTTCAACGGGTGCCGCACACCCCTGATGGACGGCGACCTGTCCGGTGCGATCCTCGGCGCCACGCTGCACCACGGGCCGGCGCACCTCTACCGGGCCGCGCTCGAGGCCAGCGCCTGCGGCCTGGCCTGGATCGTCGACACGCTGCGCGACGGTGGCGTGGCCGTCGACCGCTTCGTGGCCACGGGCGGCCTCCCCCAGCACAACGCCCTCTTCGGCGAGATCGTGGCCGCGGTGCTCGGTGCGCCGATCGCGCTGCCCCGCGTCGAGCACGGCCCGGCGCTCGGCGCGGCCGTGCTCGGCGCGCTCGCCGCCGGCCGGTTCGCGACGGCGGCCGAGGCGGTCGACGCGATGGCCGGCGCGTCGAGCGCCGTGCCGCCACCGCGCATCATCGAGCCCGCCCCCGCCGCGACCGACGCCTACCGCGAGGTCGTCCGGCGCTACCGCACAGCTGCCGACCTGCTGGCGAGCGCCACGAAACCGCCCGGTCCGCTCGAGAAAGAACCACCCGACCCCGGAGATCCGACCCGACCTGTGGAGACACCATGACCGCGACTGAAGCCCCCCTCGCCGACCCGATGGCCACACCGGCGCCGCGGGCTCGGCGGACCGTTGAGCGCACCGCCCTGCTGGTCGCCAACGGCGACCTGCGCGAGTCCGCCAACGTCACGTGCTGGCCGGCCCAGGCCGAGCTCGAGCGGGCGCTCACCGCCGCGCTGGCCACGCTCGGCTGGACGGTCGAGCGCGCTCACCCCGTGGACCTCCGCAGCGGCCACGGGTTCATCGGATCGCAGGCGCAGGGTCGGGAGGTGTTCGCCACCGTCGATCCCGACGCGCCACTCATCGTCGCCGAGGCGGTGTGGCAGTACAGCCAGCAGGTGCTCATCGGCCTGACCCGCCACCGCGGGCCGATCCTCATCGCCGCCAACTGGTCGGGGGAGTGGCCCGGGCTCGTCGGCGCGCTCAACCTGCGGGCCTCGCTGACCAAGGCGAACATCGCCAGCTCGCTCGTCTGGTCCGAGGACTTCACCGACGAGCGGTCGCTGGACCGCCTCCGCGAGTGGGTCGAGACCGGCGCCATCACCTACGACACGTCCCACGTGCGGCCGTTCGACCGGGAGGCGATCGCGCCGGCGACCCGGGCCCTGGGCGAGCGCCTGGCCGCCGAGCTGCGCCGGCGCCCGGCCATCATGGGGATCTTCGACGAGGGTTGCATGGGGATGTACAACGCGATCATCCCCGACGACCAGCTCATGGCGGTCGGCGTCTACAAGGAGCGGCTCAGCCAGGCGGCGCTCTACCACGCCATGACCGAGGTGCCCGACGACGAGGCCGCCGCCGTGCGGGCGTGGATCGACGCCGCGGGCATGCGGTTCGACACGGGCACCGACCCGGCGACCGAACTGACCGACGCGCAGATACTCGACCAGTGCCGCATGTACATCGCCGCACTGCGCATCGCGGACGAGTTCGGCTGCGACCTCATCGGCATCCAGTACCAGCAGGGCCTCAAGGACCTGGCGCCGGCGAGCGACCTGGCCGAGGGGCTCCTGAACAACTCCGACCGCCCGCCCGTGGCCAACCCCGCGGGCGACGTCATCCGGCCCGGCCGACCGCTGCCACACTTCAACGAGGTCGACGAGTGCGCGGGCCTCGACGCCCTGCTCACCAACCGGGTGTGGACGGCCCTCGACCAGCCGCCCGAGACGACGCTCCACGACATCCGCTGGGGCGACGTCGACCGGTCGGGATCGACCGACGAGTACGTGTGGGTGTTCGAGATCAGCGGGGCCGTCCCGCCGGCGCACCTCGACGGCGGCTTCGCCGGCGCGGTGGGCGAGCGCCAGCCGCCCATGTACTTCCGCCTCGGCGGCAGCACGATCAAGGGGGCGAGCCGTCCCGGCGAGGTGGTGTGGTCGCGGGTGCACGTGGGCGCAGGGGGCCTCGGCATGGACATCGGGCGGTGCCGTGTCGTGCGCCTCCCCGCCGAGGAGCTCACCCGGCGATCCGAGGCCACCACCAGCCAGTGGCCGGTGATGAGCGCGGTCCTCTATGGCATCGACCGCGACCAGCTCATGGCCCGCCACCAGTCGAACCACATCCAGGTCGCCTACGCGACCGACGCCACGGCTGCGGACCGGCTGGTCGCGGCGAAGGCGGCGATGGCCGACGCGCTCGGCGTCACCGTCCACCTGTGCGGCGACGACGCCGACGGGGTGCCGCTGGCGACGAAGCTCGCCGCCGATCCGACCGATCGGGTGGGTGCCTGACCACCGACATGCCACGGATGGGCTGGTCGACGCGATGCACGCCATGGTCGGCGATCTGGAGCCGATGCTGTTCACCGAGAAGCTCAAACTCACGATGGTCGACGGGCTTCGTCGCCTCGCCGGTCGCGGTCGGAGCTGACGTCGTCGCCGTCCCGGTCGGCGCGGTCTTGCGGCGCAGCACCTGGGTGCTGCCCCGCAGCCTCAGCGCTGTGCCGCGGCCACCGCGGCGTAGGCGTCGAGGATGCCTGGCCAACCGCCTGGGGCAGCGACGGACTCGCGCATCGACTCCCACCCGTCACCGTGACGTTCGAGGTCGGTGTGGACGAGGGTGACCAGGGTGCGCTCGGCTCCGTCGGGTGCGAAGCGGACGTCGACGGTGCTCGCCCTGGCGGGGTCGAGCTCCGGGGCGAAGGTCACGTCGATCTGCCAGCTCAGCCGGACGTGGCCGGGCGGGTCCCAGACACGGACCTGCCCCCAGTCGCAGGTTCCACCGTCGGCGTTCACCTCGAACCAGCGCCCGCCCTCGTTGGGCTCGATCCGCACGTCGGTGCGCTCGGCCTCGCTCAGCCGGTACAGCCGCGGCCACCAGTCGTCGCACTGCTCGACGAAGACGGCGAAGGCCCGCTCGATCGGCGCGTCGACAACCACCTCGACTCGCACGTCCGTATCGGTGTCCTGGCTCATCGCTCTTTCCTCCCGTTTCGGCGTCATGACCATTGCTCGGTTAGTGGAGACGCACGGTAAGCCACGTTTAACCGTAAGTCAAGACGCACATATGTCACGTTGGACGAACAAGGGGGCGGTAGGGTGCCCGCCGTGCCGATCCGCGTGGTGATCGCCGAGGACTCCCTCCTGGTGCGGGAAGGGATCGCGAAGCTGCTCGACGGGTGCGACGACGTCGAAATCGTCGCGTTCTGCGAGGACCTGCCGAGCCTGCTCGACGCAGCCGGGTCGACCGCGCCCGACGTCGTCCTCACCGACATCCGCATGCCGCCCACGAACACCGACGAGGGGATCCGGGCGGCGGCGATGCTGCGCGAGCTGCAGCCCGAGGTCGGGGTGGTGGTGCTGTCCCAGTACGCCGAACCGGCCTACGCCCTGGCGCTGCTCGAGGGCGGCTCCGAGCGCCGGGCGTACCTCCTGAAGGAGCGGCTGGCCGACGCCGCGCAACTGGTGGGCGCGGTGCGCGAGGTGGCCCAGGGCGGATCGGTGATCGACCCGAAGGTGGTGGACGTGCTGGTCCACGCACGGAGCCGCGGGCCGAGGAGCCCCCTCGAGCGGCTGACGACCCGCGAGTCCGAGGTCCTGGCCGAGATCGCCCAGGGGAAGAACAACGCAACGGTGGCCGCCTCGCTCGCCCTGTCCGAGCGGGCGGTGGAGAAGCACATCAACTCGATGTTCTCGAAGTTGGGCCTGTCGGAGGCGCCCGACGTGCACCGTCGGGTCAAGGCCGTGCTCCTCTACCTCGCGGACCAGGGTGGGTAGCACCCCCTCCGGCGTGGGGGTGCTCACCCTCGCCGGCCCCGGCATCGGTCGCGAGAATGGGACCGTGCCCGGCAAGGAGGCGAGCATCAGCAACGTCGAGACCGTGCAGGTGTTGATCGTCGACGATCAGCCGCCCTTCCGCGCCGTGGCGCGCACGGTCGTGGGCCTCACGCCCGGGTTCGAGGTGGTGGCGGAGGCGGCCTCGGGCGAGGAGGCCGTCGAACTTGCGCACGGCGTGCGTCCCGGGCTGGTGCTGATGGACATCAACCTGCCGGGCACCAACGGCATCGACGCCACCCGCCGCATCCTCGCCGCGGCCCCGTCGACCGTCGTGATCCTGCTGTCGACGTACGACGCCGGGTCGCTTCCTCCGGACGCCCTCGACTGTGGCGCCGCACGCTACGTGCACAAGGAGGACTTCAGCTCGGCGGTCATGCGTGAGGCCTGGCAGGACGCCCACGGCACCACGCCCTGACGTCCCGCCCGAGGGCCAGGCCGTGGGACGCGGCGGCCGTCACGGGTCGGCCCGCGGGGCGCCGCCGTCGACGGCCCGAACCGTGTCGGCCGGCACCGTCCCGCGGATGGTCGTGCCCCCACCGACCGCGGACCGCACCTCGAGCTCACCACCGAATGCCCCGAGGCGGTCGCGCATGTTGACGAAGCCGTGCCCCTCGCCGCTCACGGTCGCGTCGAAGCCGGCGCCGTCGTCGCGGACCTCGAACCACAACGAGCCGTCGCGGTCGCCGACCGCGACGCACATCCGCGCCCCGTCACCGGCGTGCTTGCCGGCGTTCTGCATGGCCTCGAGGCAGCAGAAGTAGACAGCCGCCTCGACGTCGGTGTCGTAGCGGCCGACGCCGTCGGCCTCGACCGTCGTCGGCAGGGCGGCACGGTTGGCTGCGGTCTGCAGGGCGTCGGGCAGCCCCCGGTCGCGCAGCAGCGGCGGGTAGATGCCGTGGGCCAGCTCCCGGAGCTCGGCGAGCGTGACCTGCACATCCCCGCGGAGCTCGTCGAGCACGCCCGCCGCGGTGTCGGGCGCGCTGTCCATGAGCGTCTTCACCAGCCCGACCTTGACCGCGAGGGCCACGAGGTGCTGCTGGGCACCGTCGTGGAGGTCGCGCTCGATCCGCCGGCGCGACTCGTCGGCGGCCGCCACCACGCGGGCCCGGGAGGCGACCAGCTCCTCGTTGCGGCGCTGCAGCTCCTCGAGGCTGGCCTGGAGCGCGGAGTCGAGGCGAACGTTGTGCAGGGCGAGACCGACCTGGCGGGCCAGGTCGACCAGGACCCGGTCCTCCTCCTCGGTGAACGGCGCCCCGTCGCCTCGGCGCTCGACGACGATGAGACCGAGCAGCTCACCGAGGTGGGCGACCGAGATGCACCGCACGATGTCGTCGTCCCGTCCGGCGAGAAGGGCCGGCACCCACACCTGGAGCCAGGCGTTGCCCTGGGCGTGGGCCCGAGCGACCACCGGAAGCTCCTCGGGTGCGAGCCGCAGCTGCCCGGGCTCGCGGTCGGGCACCGAGACGGTACGTGTGAGCTGGCCTTCGGTGCCCGTCCAGATCTCGGCCGCGGCGAGCTGCATGGTCTTCTTCAGGGTCTCGACCAGCTGGAGGAGGAGCTCGTCGAGCGGGACGGCGCGGGACATGCGGCCCCCGAAGGTGCGCAGCGCCTCGTCGGGCGAGTGGCGTTCGCCGTAGACGCGCTGGTTGGCCCACTCCACGAGGCGGCCACGGGTGGGGAAGGCCAGCACGCAGGCGACGGCGGCGGCCGCCATGGACAGTGCGAGGATCGTGCGCTCGTCGCCCTCCGGGACCCTGCCGAGCCCGATGACGACGAGGATGTACACGCTGCCGATCAGGGCCACCAGCCCGGTGATCACCAGGGTGTGGACGAGGACCGGCTCGGCGACGAGCGCCAGCCGCGGGACGCGGCCCAGTGCCACGGCAGCGGGGACGACGACGAGGCCGGCCGCCAGGCCGCTGCCGAGCCCGGCGGGCCAGTCGACGAGCAGGCTCAGCGACAGCCCGACCAACCCCGCGGTCGCCGTCACGACGACGCCCCAGACCAGCCAGAGCAGGCGAGCCCTGGCCAGGCCCGTCGACGTGCGGTACCGCATGGCGATCACGAGCAGCGCAGCCAGCGCCAGTGCCGATCCGGCGGCC
The DNA here is from genome assembly GCA_035697515.1 of Acidimicrobiales bacterium. GTDB lineage: Bacteria > Actinomycetota > Acidimicrobiia > Acidimicrobiales > VFJN01 > ZC4RG19. Next base: position 61,561 of record DASSCS010000059.1, on the reverse strand, counting down.
GCCGCCACCTCGATCCAGTCGTCTTCCATCACTCCACCCTCAACTGATCGGCGGGGTGGGCGCGGACGGCTGCCCGCCCCGGAACCCAGGACATGAGGGCGGCGACCAGGGCGGCGAGCGGGACGGTCACGGCCATCAGCGCCCAAGGGGTCTGGGGGTCGGCCGCCGCGCCCAACCCGGAGACGAGTGCCCGCCACACCAGCCTGCCCGTGATCAGCCCCACGGGCACGCCGACGACGGTACCGGCGGCGGTGAGGGCGAGCGCCTGCACGAGGACGGCCGCCCGCACCTGCGGCCGCCGCAGGCCGAGCGCCCGCAACACGGCGAGCTCACCGCGTCGATGCCGGGTCGACACCAGCAGACCGTGGAACAGGCCGACGGCGCTCACGAGCGCGACCAGCACGGCCACGCCGACGAGCGAGGGCCAGCGCCGACGGACCTCGACGCGGGCGATCAGCCGGGTGGCGCCCATGGGCTCGCCGCGCTCACGACCCCGGGGCCCTCGTCACCCGCGCCTCCGACTCGGCACGCCCGACCGGCGACGGGACCGCGCCACGGTCGATCGGCCCGGCGACGGGCGCAGCTGCGCGGGTGCCGTCGGGCTCGATCCTGCCGTCGCGCATGCGGACGATGCGGTCGGCGCCCGAGGCGACCTCGTGGCTGTGGGTCACCATGACGATCGTCTGGCCGTCGTCGTGGAGACGGCGGAAGAGCTCGAGCACCTCGCGGCCGCCGTCGCTGTCGAGGGCGCCGGTGGGCTCGTCGGCCAGCAGCAGCGTGGGCTCGTTCGCGAGCGCCCTGGCGATGGCCAGGCGTTGCCGCTGACCACCGGAGAGCACCGCGGGCAGCTCGTCGGCCCGTGCGCCCACCCCGAGCAGGTCGAGCAGGTCGCGAGCCCGGGTCTCGGCCCCCTTGCGCCTGGCCCCGGCGATCATGGCGGGGAGGACCACGTTCTCGAGGACCGTCATCCCCTCCAGCAGGTTGAAGAACTGGAACACGATCCCGATGTGGCGGCGCCGCATGCGCGCCAGCCAGTCCTCGTCCCGTCCGGTGATGACCTGGCCGTCCAGGGTTATCTCGCCCTCGTCGGCCAGGTCGAGGCCGCCGACCAGGTTGAGCAGGGTCGACTTGCCGCACCCCGACGGGCCCATGACGGACACGAACTCCGCGGTCGCCACGTCGAGGTCGACGCCGCGCAGTGCCCGCACGGGCGCCAGCTCCGCCTCGAACGTGCGGCGCAGGCCACGAACCTGCAGGACCGGATCGGGGGTCGTGACGCTCATGAGGACACCTCGTCGAGGCTCGGGACATGGACGACGGCATGGGCGAGCACGGGCGCCTGTCGCCCCTTGACCTGCTGGGGAGGGAGGGCCCGGGCGTCGACTGGCGCGGTGAGCGCGGTCATGGTGGCTTCGGCCAGGACGGTGAGACCCGCCGGGTGGGCCAGGTCCTGGAGCCGCTGGGCCAGGTTCACGGTGTCGCCGACGACCGTGTACTCGAGCCGCTCGTCGCTGCCGAGCAGAGCCGCAGCGACCTCGCCGGTCGACACGCCGATGCCCAGCCCGAAGGCGGGCAGGCCGGCCTCGCGCCAGCGCTCGTTCAGGTCTGCCTGGCGGCGGTGCATCGCCGCGGCGGCCCTGACGGCGCGATCGGCGTGGTCGCTCTGTGGGAAGGGGGCGCCGAAGACAGCGAGGACAGCGTCGCCGACGTACTGCATCACGGTTCCCTCCTCGGCGAGGATGGCGCCGTTCATCTCGCGCCGGTGCTCGTTCAGCTGCGCGGCCAGCACCGTGGGATCGCCTCGCTCGGCGATGCCCGAGTAGCCCCGCACGTCGGACATGAGGACGGTCACGACCAGGCGCTCGGTGCGCTCGACGCCGGCGCGATCGGTGAGCAGGCGTTGCGCCACGCCACCCGGCAGGAGGCGGCTGAGGGTCTCGCCCTGCTCCTCGCGATCGACGATCGCCTTCTGGAGCAGGCGAAGGCGGCGCAACGCGCTCTCCTGGCCGGCGCTGGCACTGCGTGCGAGGTGGAGGAACAGCGCCTCGATGGCGTCGTTGACCGCCTCGGGTGACGTGCGCCGGGCGGCGGCGATCGCCTTGACCGGCTTCCCCTCTGCGACCTGCTGGAGCAGGTCCTCGTCCGCGGGCGTGAGCGCCCCGTCGGCACGCACCGGTGACACCAGTGTCTGCACGATCTGCGGGTCGAGCACCGAGCCGCCCGTCGCCACCTCACGGATGGCCCGGGCCAGGCGATCGCCGTCCGTCACCCGATCCTTCAGCAGGTAGGCGTAGCCCGCCGCGCCCTCGGCCAGCAGCGAGATGGCGTACTCGGGCTCGTCGTACTGCGAGAGGACGACGATGCCGGTGCCGGGGTGGCGCTTGCGCACCTCCTTGGCGGCCTGGATCCCCTCGTCCTGGAAGCTCGGTGGCATGCGGATGTCGGTCACCACCACCTGGGGGTGCGTCTCCGCGGCTCCCTTGACGAGCTCGTCGTGGTCGGCGGCCACCCCGACGATGGCGAGGTCGGCCTCGAGCCCCAGCAGGGCCCGCACGCCCTCGCGCACCAGGAGGTTGTCGTCGGCGAGGAACACCGTGATCCGCCCTTGATCTCCCACGGCCCCCATCAGACCCCTTCGCGGCAACCGCCACAAGGAGGCGAGCCCTCGCGCCGGGGGGATGCCAGCACCACCGAGCGGCACAGGTCTCCGCCCTCGGCAGGAAGAGCCGTCGTCCCTACTGTTCGATCCATGGTCGCCGATCGGGCGACAGGACAGCGAAGGAAGGGTGCCATGCGTATCGCATCGACCGTCACCAGCCTCAGCTGGATACCGTCCGAGGCCATCACCGGCCTCGGCAGGACCGCCTTCGACCGGGGCTTCACGCACTACGACGACCCGCCGCCCGACGTCATCGGCGGCCTCGACGTCCTCCGGGACGCCGACCGCTTCCGCTTCGCCAACCGGCTCGCCGCCTGGATCGACGTGGTGGATGGACGGGTGGTCGACGCCGGCTACGCGGGCGGGGGTGTGATGGGGTCCACGACGGTGTCGTTGGCCGGCCGAAAGGCGACGTTCGCCGCCGTGTCGCTCCCGGACATCCGGAAGCCCGTCGAGCAGTCCGACTCGTCGGCACGCTTCGTGCAGACGGTGGGTGGCCGCACCGGGCTGCCTGCGCCCCGCCGGGTCTCACACCCCCCGTTCGTGCAGCTCGACGCGCCGACCGTGTGGACGACCCTCGGCCTGACCATCCACGCCGACGGCAGGGTGGAGCACGATCTGGTCGGCGCAAGTCCCTTCCCCCGCCACTGGGTGTACGACGCCGAGGGTAAGTTGCGGGCAAAGGCCGGGCTCGCAGACTTCCGGGACTGGTACCGGCACTCGTTCGGCAGGCACACGCCGTGGGGCGACGTCGAGTCGGCCGCGTGGGTCACGTCGGTGGAGACGGCGCTCGAACGTGACGTCGCGGGCCGCATCATGCGGGGCGGGGCGAAGCCGGCGATCCGCAAGCTCAGGGAGGGCGCGGTCCTCACCGAGCAGGGAACGGCGGGTGCCGACGTGTACCTGCTGCTCAACGGCGTGCTGTCGGTCGAGGTCGACGGGCAGCCGCTCGTCGACGTGGGACCCGGCGCCATCCTCGGCGAGCGGGCGGTGCTCGAGGGCGGCGAGCGCACGTCGACCCTGCGGGCCCGCACGCCGGTGAAGGTCGCCGTCGTTCCGGCCGACCGTGTCGATCACGACGCCTTGGCCGCGATCAGCGCGGGGCACCGGCGGGAGGACGCGCGCGAGCCGGCGGCCGAGTGAGGCTGCGCTTCTGCGGAGTCCGGGGCTCGACACCGGCGCCGGGGACGAGCTTCGTGCGGGTCGGCGGCCACACCTCGTGCGTCGCGGTCTGGCCCGATGGCTCGTCGCTGCCCGGCCTCCTGCTCGACGCCGGCACCGGCATCCGCGCCGTCGGCCCCCTGCTCTGGGGTGGGCCCTTCCGCGGCACGATCCTCTTGACCCATCTGCATTGGGACCATGTCCAGGGGTTGCCGTTCTTCGGTGCCGGCGACCGTGACGATGCGGTCGCCGACCTGCTTTTCCCCGACGAGGGGGTCCCGGCGTCGGCGATGCTGGCCAGGGCGATGTCGCCGCCACACTTCCCGATCACCCCCGAGGGCCTGCGCGGGACCTGGCGGTTCGCCACGATCGACGAAGGTTGGCGGGAGGTGGAGGGGCTGGCCGTGCTGGCCCGGGAGGTGCCCCACAAGGGCGGTCGCACCTTCGGCTACCGGGTGCAGGGAGCGGCCGGGTCGTTCGCCTATCTCCCGGACCACATCCCGACACGTGAAGGCGCCGATGGCGGCCGGGTGCCGTCATCGGCGGCCAGGGAGCTGAGCGCCGGCGTCGATGTCCTGGTCCACGATGCCCAGTTCGTGGCGGCTGAGTCGGCGCTCGCCACGGCGTACGGCCACGCGACGGTTGACCAGGCCGTGGCCCTCGCCGCCGAGGCCGGCGTGGGTGAGCTGGTGCTGTTCCACCACTCGCCGGAGCGCACCGACGACGAGGCAATGGCGCTGCTGCACGCTGCCGTCGAGGCGGCCCCGTGCCCCGTGCGCCTCGCCGTCGAGGGCGACGAGCTCACCCCGGCGGCTCGGGCGTGGCTCCCGGGACCGCGCGCCTGAGGGCTTCCGACCCGTGACCACGAGGTCGGGCGTCGAGGCACTGCCGCACGTCGCCGCCGCCGGGCGTCCGCACGCTCGATGTGACCTTCGCCCAGCCTGCTCTGGTGGCCCCGACAGGAGGCCTGAGATCGAGACCGGGCCGCCGCCATCAGCCACGCGTCTGGCGCCGGACTCGTGCACCCGGGCAGCTGATCAGCGTCCCTCGAACGCGGGGCGCCGGCGCTCGGCCATGGCACTCACACCCTCGGCGAAGTCGGCCGTGCGGCGCAGTCGGTCCTGCTCCGCCGCCTCGTGCTCCATGGCCGCGGCCACGCCGTCGACCAGGCCGGTGCGCATGGTGGCCCGGATGGAGCGCACAGCCAGCGGGGCGCTGGCGGCGATGCCGGCGGCAAGATCGTGCGCGGCGGCCGGAAGCTCGTCGGCGTCGACGAGGCGGTCGCACAGGCCCATCGACAGCGCCTCGGTACCCGACACACGACGACCTGTGTAGAGCAGGTCGAGAGCGTTCTGCCGACCGACGATGGCCGGCAGCGTGACCGAGAGCGCGAACCCGTGGTGGAAGCCGAGCTGCGCGAAGTTGGCCGCGAAGCGGGCCTCGGGGGCGGCGACGCGGAAGTCGGCCGAGCAGCACAGGCCCAGGCCGCCACCGACGGCTGCGCCCTGCACGGCGGCGACGACCGGAAGCGGGGCCCGGAACAGTCGCACGGCCTCGCCGTACAGGGAGGCGGGCGCGTCCCGGGCCGGCGAGTCCGACGAGCCGCCGAAGTCAGCCCCGGCGCAGAAGTGCTTGCCCTGGGAGCACAACACGATGGCCCGGCACCGGTCGCCGTCGGCGAGCGACTCGTAGGCGTCGGCCAGCGAGCGGATCAACGCGACGTCGAAGAAGTTGTTGGGCGGCCGGCGGATCTCGACCCGGGCGACGCGGTCCGGGCGTACGCTCACCCCGACGTCGCCGAACCCCTCGTGCGTGCTCACGTGCGCCTCCTGTCAGCCGTTGCGCGGCAGGTCGCGGAAGGGGCGGCCGACGTCGGTCGACGGCTCGCGCGGCAGACCGAGCTGCTTCTCCGCCAGGATGTTCCGCTGCACCTCGTCGGTGCCGCCGGCGATCGACACCGCGGGCACCGACACGATGATCTCGGCGACGACACCGTCGAGCGGGCTGTCGGGCCCCGTCAGCATGGCATCCGGCCCGGTGATCATCGTGTGGGCGGCGGCCGCCCGGCGGGCGACGTGGCTGGCGGCGAGCTTGCCGATCGAGCCCTCGGGCCCGGGTGTCCGCCCACCCGCGCGGGCGGCCCGGGCGCGGGCAGCCGTCCAGCCGCCGACCCGCGACATCGAGAGCACTCGGGCCACCTCGTCGCGAGTGCGGGGATGGGCGCGGTCGCCCGTCGCCCGGGCCCGCTCGAGCAGCAGGTCCGCCCGGCCCGCCCGCTGTGGGTACCACTTGTACGTCTCGAAGTGCGCGTCGGCCTCCTGCCGCGCCTCGACCAGCGCCCGTCCTGGGCCGGACGCGTACCGGGGACGCCCCAGCGCCCCGAAGCGTCGTTCGAACGCCAGGGTGGTGAGCGCGGCGCGCCAGCCGTCGCCCACCTCGCCGACGACGTGATGGCGCGGGACCCGGGCGTCGCTGAGGAACACCTCGTTGAACGACGAGTGGTCGTTCATCTGCCGCAGCGGCCGGGCATCGACGCCCGGTTGGCGCATCGGCAGCAGGAAGTAGGAGATGCCCTTGTGCTTCGGTGCGTCCCAGTCGGTGCGGGCCAGCAGCATCCCGAGATCGGCGTGGTGCGCGCTCGTGTTCCACACCTTCTGGCCGTTGACCGCCCACTCGTCGCCGTCGAGCTCGGCCCGCGTCGTGAGCCCGGCGAGGTCGGAGCCCGCACCCGGTTCGCTGAAGAGCTGGCACCAGGTCACCTCGCCGGTCAGCGTCGGCAGCAGGAAGCGCTCCCTCAGCCCGTCGGGCCCGTGGGCGAGGATCGTCGGCGCCGCCAGGCCCGTGCCCGAGCCGACCGGCGGGCCCACGCTGCCGGCGGCGGCGATCTCGTCGGCGACGACCTCGTCGGCCCACGGCGGCAGGCTGCGTCCGTGCCAGCGCTCGGGCCACGACGGAGCCGCCCACCCGGCGGCCGCGAGACGCCGCCGCCAGTCGACCAGCGCCAGGTCGGGGTCCCAGTTGGCCGCCAGCCACCTGCGTACGTCGGCCCGTACGGCATCCGCGCTGTCCATCGCTCCAGTCTGCCGAACCGGGGCGTCGCCGTCGCCGCCCGGCTCCGGCACCATGCGCCTCACGTGTCGACCGGCCGGCGCAGGCTCTCCTCCTTGATCGAGGCGAACACCGAAGCCCGCAGGTGCGCGAACCCCGGCAGCTCCTTGGTGCCGATCTGGTCCCGGGGACGCGGCAGGTCGACGTCGATCGTCTCCTTCACACGCGTGGGCGACGCGGACAGCACCACGATCCGGGAGCCGAGGTAGACGGCCTCGTCGATGTCGTGGGTCACGAGCAGGACCGTCAGGCCCGTGCGGTTCCACACCTCGAGCAGGAGGTCCTCGAGGTCGGCCCGTGTCTGCGCGTCCACCGAGGCGAACGGCTCGTCGAGCAGCAGGATCTCGGGCTGGTAGGCGAGCGCCCGGGCGATCGCGGCCCGCTGCTGCATGCCGCCGGAGAGCTGCCACGGGTACCTTCGGCCCAGCGGGTCGAGGCCCACCGAGGCGAGCGCCTCGCTGGCCAGCCGCTCGCGCTCGCCGCGCGCGACCCGCGCCGCCTTCAGCGGCAGGACGACGTTGTCGTGAATGCTCATCCATGGCAGCAGCGACCGGCTGTAGTCCTGGAACACGAGCGCCATCGAGCGCGGCGGCGCGGTGACGGCGCGCTCGTCGAGGCGCACCGACCCGGCCGTCGGCGGCATCAGCCCCGACGCGCAACGCAGCAGCGTCGTCTTGCCGCAGCCCGAGGGCCCCACGATGCACAGCACCTCGCCCGGGCGGGTGGTGAGGGTGACCTCGGCGATGGCGGCGAAGGCGTCGTCGCCCGAGCCGTAGGTCTTGCTCACGCCGTCGATCTCGAGCACGGTCATTCCATCACCCCCGTCGTCCCCACCATCCGTCGCTCGTCCCGGGGCGTCGTCGTGGCGTCGCGCGCCCTGGCCCCCGGCCCACGTGCCGGCCGCCGCCCCCGCTGGGTGTCCTCGAGCAGGCCGCGGGCCCCGCGGTGCCAGCGCATGATCCAGCCCTCGGCGACGAGGAAGCCGAGGTTGACCACCAGCCCCACGACCCCGATCACGATGACGCCGGCGTAGGTGCCTGCCGTGTCGAAGCTGCGCTGCGCGCTCAGCACCTGGAACCCCAGGCCGTTCGTGCTGGCCTGCATCTCGCTGATGACCATGAGGATCAGGGCGACCGAGAGCGACGTGCGCATGCCGACGGCGATCTTGGGGCTTGCGGCCGGCAGGATGACGCGGGTGAGCTGCATGCGCCGGCCGATGCCGAAGCTGCGGGCCATGTCGAGCGTCTCGGGATCGACCCCGTGCACGCCGTCGATGGTGTTGAGCAGCACCGGCCACACCGAGCCGAGCACGATCAGCACGATCTTCGATGCGTTGCCGAGGCCGACGACCACGAGGACGAACGGCAGCAGCAGGGGCGGCGGGATCGAGCGGAGGAACTCCGTGACGGGCTGGCTGGCTCGGCGCACCCGGGGGGCGAGCCCGATGAGGGTGCCCAGGGCGATTCCCGTCAGGGCGGCGATGAGGTAGCCGGCGGTGAACCGTCCCAGGCTGGGCACCAGGTCGGAGCCCACCTGCTCGAAGAGCCAGTCCTCCTGCAGCTTCTCCACGATGCGAGACAGCGGCGGGTAGTACACCGAGCCGCTTTCGGCGGAGGTCCACCACCACAGGGCGACGAGGGCGACCGGCACGACCAGCAGCAGCACGAGCCGCCCGATCCACGAGCGGGTCACGCGGTGGCTCCCTCGTCGGGACGGTGGCTCGGGTGCCAGGACAGCGCCCGGCGCTCGACGGCGTGGAAACCCAGGTTGACGAGCAGTCCCAGCAGGCCGGCCACGACGATCAGGGCGTACATCCGCTCGAACGCCCCGCTGCTGTAGGCGACGAGCACCTCGGCGCCGAGCCCGGGCACGCCGACGATGTACTCGCCCGTGACCACCAGGATCAGCGCCACCGACGCCGAGATGCGCAGGCCGGTGGCGAGGTAGGGGGCGCAGCTCGGCAGCACGATGTGCCGCAGGCGCGCCCACCAGCCCATGCCGAAGGCGCGGCCCGTGTCCTTGGCCACGGGGTCGACGTCGGCGACGCCGTACATGGCCTGGAACAACAGGGGAAACGTGGCGCCGAACACCGCCAGCGTCACCTTGAGCGACGGCCGGGTGCCGTAGACGAGCACCAGGATGGGGATCAGCGCCACCGACGGGATGGGGCGCAGGAAGTCGATCGTCAGCCGCGACAGCAGCGCGCCGATGTGGTTCGATCCGATGGCCAGGCCGAGCGGCACCCCGATGAGCGTGGCGATGGCGAGGGCCCGGGCCCACGCGTCGAGGGTGTCGAGTACGGCCTCCCACAGCTCTGCGGTGGTGACCAGGTCGGTGAGCGTGGCGAAGATCTCGCTGAACGGCGGGAACGACGACCGCGGGAGCAGCCCGATGCGGGGTGCGACCTCGAAGGCCGCCAGCGTGACGGCGACGCCGAGCACGGGCAGCACCACGGCCTCGACCCGGTCGCGTGCCCGCCGGGAGGTGCGGGGGCTCGGACCGTCGGTCACCCCCAGACCTCGCCCGCCACCTCGACGATGAGCCGCAGCTTGGCCACCTCGTCGTCGTAGGTGAGCCGGTTGCCCTCGACGGTGGAGGAGAAGCCGCACTGGGGCGAGAGGCAGAGCTGGTCGATGGGCACGTAGCGGGCGGCCTCCTCGATGCGGCGCTTGAGCACGTCCTTGCTCTCGAGGTCCGGGCGCTTGGTGGTGACGAGGCCCAGCACGACCTGCTTGCCCGGCGGCACGAAGCGCAGCGGCTCGAACCCGCCCGACCGCTCGTCGTCGTACTCGAGGAAGAACCCGTCGACGGCCAGCTCGCCGAAGAGCGCTTCGGCCACGAAGTCGTAGCTGCCCTCCGCCGCCCACGACGACCGGAAGTTGCCCCGGCACATGTGGGTGGTGATGGTCATGCCGGCGGGCCTGGCGGCCAGGGCGGCGTTGATCTGGCGGATGTAGCGCAGGTGCTGGTGCTCAGCGTCGTCGCCGCGCGACGTCAGCATCGCGCGCTGCTGGGGATCGTTGAGGTAGGCGAGGCTGGTGTCGTCGAACTGCAGGTAGGGGCAGCCGAGGTCGGCCATGGCGGCCACCTGCTGTGCGTACGCGGCGCTCAGGTCGTCCCAGAACCGGTCCATGTCGGGGTACACGTCCGGATCGAGCGCGGCCCGACCACCCCGGTAGTGCACCATGCTCGGCGACGGGATAGTCAGCTTGGGCGTGGCGGTGGTGGTCATCGACGCCAGCGCGGTGAAGTCGGCGGCGAAGATGGGCTGCGGCAGCGAGATCCGGTCGTCGACGACCAGCGCGGGCGCCTCGAAGGACAGCTCGCCCTGCTCGTCGCGGAACTCGACCTTCAGCTTCTCGTCGCCCGGGTGCACGCCCCCGAGCTGGTAGATGAAGTCCATGTGCCACGAGCTGCGGCGGAACTCGCCGTCGGTGGCCGACTGGAGGCCCACGTCCTCCTGCATCCTCACCACCTCGGCGATCGCCCGGTCCTCGACGGCCCGCCGCTCCGCCGCGCTGATCCGGCCGGCGGCGGCGTCCTCCCGGGCCCGGAGCACCTCCGGCGGGCGCAGCAGGCTGCCGACGTGGTCGGCACGGAACGGCGGGCTGGTGCGCTGGGGCATGTCGCGTCTCCTGTCTCGTGGGGTGCGCCACCGGCACCGCCCCGGCGCGCGGGACGGTGCCGGCCGCGGGGTCAGAGGTCGGCGATCAGCTCGTCGACGTCCGCCTCGTCCTCGCTGATCCCGTAGGTGACCATCAGCTCGGCGACGAGCTCGATCGAGTCCTCGTTGAGGTCGGTCTGCCACAGCGGCAGCACCACCTCCTCCAGCACGTCGGGCGGGATCTCGGTGTACTCGCCGATCGCCTGGCGTGCCTCGTCGGGGTTGTCGGTGGCGTACTCGAGCGAGCGGTGCATCGCCCGGACGAAGCCGTCGACCACCTCGGGGTCCGACTCGAGGAACTCGTCCGACGTGAAGTAGGTGGCGATGGTCATCTCGGGCTCGGTGGCGACCCGGTCGTAGATGAGCACCCGGTGCCCGGCCGCCCGACCGGTGGTGATGAACGGCTCGACCAGGCCAGCGGCGTCGATCTGGCCCGCCTCGAGCTGGCCGACCATGTCGGGCAGCGGCACCTCGACGAAGTCGATCGTCGACACGTCGACGCCTTCGCCCTCCAGGGCCGCGGTCACGGTGAGCTCGCTGATGTTGCGCAGCGTGTTGATGGCGATGGTCTTGCCCTCGAGGTCGCTCACGTCCTGGACGTCGCTGTCGGCGGCCACCGCGATGGCGGCGGTGTCGTTGTCGGGGTCGTCGGTGGCCTGGATGCCCTGGGAGATCACCTGCACCGGGAGGTCCTCGGTCTCGCCGATGAGCAGCGAGACGATGTTGGAGAAGCCGATCTCCTGGTCACCCTGGACGACGGCGGGGATGATGGCCGCGCCACCCTGGGCGATCGCGGGCTGGACGTCGAGGCCCTCCTCCTCGAAGAAGCCCTTGTCGATGCCGAGGTAGAGCGGTGCCACGTCGACGACCGGGACCACCCCCACCTCGATGGTGGTGAGCTCTTCCGCCTCGGCCGGCGCCTCGCCCTCGGCTTCCGCGTCGCCCCCGTCATCGTCGTCGTCGCCGCACGCCCCGACGAGCAGCGCCATGATCCCGGCGAGCGCGACGGCCCGCCGAGGTGATCCGAGCTTCATTGTCTTCCCCTCCTGTTGGTTTCGCTCTGGCTCTTCCCCCCGGGGCCCACCGCGTCGGTGGCGCCGGCGATCAGAGCGGGAGTCCCGTGTAGTTCTCGGCGAACGAGAGCTGCGCGGCCTCGGACCCGGCGAGGTAGTCGAGCTCGGTCTCCTGCATCCGCCGCTCGAAATCGCCCCGGTCGGGGAACCGGTGCATGAGCGTGGTGAGCCACCACGAGAAGCGCACCGCCTTCCACACCCTGGCGAGCGCCCGGTCGGAGTACTCGTCGAGGCCGGTCGTCGATCCCCGGAGCACGGCGTCGGCCAGCGCACCGGCCAGGAACGTGACGTCCGAGATGGCCAGGTTCAGGCCCTTGGCGCCGGTGGGCGGGACGATGTGCCCGGAGTCGCCCGCGAGGTACAGCCGCCCATACCGCAGCGGCTCCGCGACGAAGCTGCGGAGGGGCGTGAGCGACTTCTCGATCGACGGGCCGGTCACCAGCCGTCCCGCGACCTCGGCCGGCAGCCGGGCGCGCAGCTCGTCCCAGAACCGATCGTCGGGCCAGTCGTCGACAGCGTCGTCGAGGGGGCACTGCACGTAGTAGCGACTCAGCATGGCGTGGCGCATCGAGCAGAGTGCGAACCCCCGCTCGCTGTGGGCGTAGACCAGCTCCTTGTCGACGGGTGGGGTCTCCGACAGGATGCCGAGCCAGCCGAACGGGTAGACGCGCTCGTAGGTGCGCAACACCGACGGCGGGATGAGCGTGCGGCTCACCCCGTGGTAGCCGTCGCAGCCGGCGACGTGGTCGCAGTCGATGCGATGGCTGGCGCCGTCCCGGGTGAACGTGACGTGAGGCGACCTGCCCGTCACGTCGTGGGGCATGACGTCCTCAGCCCGGTCGACCACCGGGACGCCGGACGCGTCGACGAGGGCGTAGAGGTCCTTGGTGACCTGGGTCTGGCCGTAGACCATGACCCCCTTGCCGGTCAGCCCCCGGAAGTCGACCCGCACATGGCGGCCAGAGAAGCTGAGACCCACGCCGTCGTGGACGATGCCCTGGCGGTCCATCCGTTCACCGGCGCCGGCGGAGCGCAACGTGTCGGCCGTGCCCCACTCCATCACGCCGGCCCGGATGCGGCCCATCACGTGCTCGCGGGTCTGCCGCTCGAGGATCACCGAGTCGATGCCCTCGAGGTGGAGCAGCCGGGCGAGGAGCAGCCCCGCGGGCCCGCCGCCGACGATCACGACGGGCACGCGCGCCGGCACGTCCGCAGGCGTGGTCCCCCTCTCCGACGGCATGTTGTGAACAATAGTGTTGACGATCCGCTCCGTCACTCACGTTGGCGGGGCGGCCGGCGAGGCTCGACGGGGGCATGCGGTCGCAAGACGGCGGGGGGTCGTGGGTACGGTTCCTCCCCGTGCTGCCCCTGCGCGACGAGAACCCGGCACAGTCCACGCCGGTGGTCACGTGGCTGATCGTCGCCGCCTGCGTCGTGGCGTTCCTGGCCTGGCAGCCGGGCCCGTTCTCCGACACGACCGACGACATCGAGTTCACCCTCCGCCGGGCCGCCATCCCCTGCGAGCTGGTCAGCGGCGAGCCCCTGTCGGTGGACGAGGTGGTCGCCACCTACGAGTTCGGCGACGGGAGCGCATGCGATGTCGGCTCCCCGACCTCGCCCCCTTACGACGCCGGCAAGAACGTCTGGCTGGCCGTGGTGGTGTCGATGTTCCTCCACGGCAGCATCCTGCACATCGCCGGCAACATGCTCTTCCTCTGGGTGTTCGGCAACAACGTCGAGGACCGGCTCGGCAAGGTCGGCTTCGCGCTCTTCTACCTGGTCGGCGGCATCGCCGCCATCGCCGCGCACGTCGCGGTCGACCCCGCCTCGACCGTGCCGGTGGTGGGCGCCTCGGGCGCCATCGCCGCCGTCATGGGCGCGTATCTCGTGTGGTTCCCGAACGCCCCGGTGCGCACGGTCGTGATCTTCTACTTCATCGCGATCATGGACATCAGGGCGAAGTGGCTGCTCGGGTTCTGGCTCGTGCTCCAGTTCTTCACCTCCCCGAACGCGGGCGTCGCGTGGGTGGCGCACGTCGGCGGGTTCGTCTTCGGCGTGCTCGTGGCGCTGGTGCTGCGCGGGGTCGGCCGGCGCCCCGACGCGCCCCGCCTGCCCGGCCCGGGGCCCCCCGGGTGGTACCCGCCGCCGCCGCCGTCACGCTGGCCCGACGGGCGCTACTGACCGGGATCTCGGGCTGCGGCGGCCAGACGGTCGGCGAGGCGCCCGAAGATGAGGCCGTGGAACGGCAACAGCGCGTACCAGTAGGCCCGGCCCGTCAGCCCGCGGGGGTAGAAGATCGCACGCTGGGTGAGCCGGCTACCGTCGGCGAGAGGCTCGATGTGCCATTCGAGCCAGGCCTCGCCGGGTAGGCGCATCTCGGCGCGGAGCCGCACGAGTCGGGGCGGCTCGACGGCCTCGACACGCCAGAAGTCGAGGGCGTCGCCGACCCACAGGCGGTCGGGGTGGCGACGGCCGCGGCGCATGCCGACGCCGCCCATCAGCTTGTCGACCCACCCACGCAGTGTCCACAGCAGCGGTGTGACGTACCAGCCCCGGTCGCCGCCGATGCCGGTCACCCGGGCATAGACGGCTTCGGCCGGGGCGGTGCTGGTGACCGACTTCTCGTCGACGAGCAGGCTGCCCCCGGCCCAGTCGGGGTCGGTGGGGAGCGGCTGGGCCGGGGTCCGGCCCGGGAGGCCGGCATCGGACCAGCGGGTGGCGACCTGCGACTCGGCCGACCGCTCGAGCGCCACGGTCACGGACTCACGGAACGTCAGGGCCGGCGGGCCGGCCGGGGGGTCGGACGGCGGCCGCGTGACGACGACCTCATTGATCAGGCTCTCGACCAGGGGCCGGGCCAGGCTCGAGGGCAGCGGCGTGACCAGGCCCACCCATAGGGAGGACAGCGCCGGGGTCAGCACCGGGACGGCGACCACCAGCCGGCGGGGGAGGCCCGCGACCTCGGCGTAGATCGCCATCATGTCCCGGTAGGTCAGGACGTCGGGCCCGCCGACCTCGACCACCTCGCTGTGGGCGGGGCTGCGGGCCGCTCGATCGACCAGCCAGCGCAGCACGTCCCGCACCGCGATGGGCTGGCAACGGTTGTCGACCCAGCGGGGCGTGACCATCGCCGGCAGGACCTCGACGAGGTACCGCAGCATCTCGAAGCTGGCCGAGCCCGAGCCGATGATGAGCGCCGCCCGCAGCTCGGTGACCGGCACCGGCCCGTCGGCGAGCACCCGGCCGACGTCGTGCCGGCTGAGCAGGTGGCGAGACAGATCGGGGTCGTCGTCGCGGCCGAGACCGCCGAGGTAGATGATGTGTCCCACCCGTGCCCTGGTCGCGGCCTCACGGAACGAGACGGCGGCCGTCCGGTCGGTCTCGTCGAAGGCCCCGGAACCGCCCATGGAGTGCACCAGGAAGTACGCGACCTCGACACCCGCCATGGCGCGGTCGAGCGCCGCCGGGTCGGTGATGTCGCCCTCGACGACGTCGACGCGACCGTGCCACTCGGCGTCGCCGACTTTGGCGGGGTTGCGGACCAGGCAGCGGACCCGGTGACCGGCGGCGAGCAGCTCGGGAACGAGCCGGCCCCCGATGTAGCCGGTGGCACCGGTGACGAGGACGACGGCCATGCGTGCCGGTGTACCCGTTCCGGGTCACCGATCGTCATGTCGTCAGCCGAAGGCCGCCAGCCCGTGGTCGCCCTTGAAGGTCTGCCGGTAGGCACGTGGCGTCGTGCCGGTCAGGCGGCCGAACTGCCGGCGAAACGACGCGAGCGAGCCGAAGCCGGTGGCGAAGGCGACCTCGGTGACGCTCATGCCGGTCTCCTCGAGGAGCGTGCGGGCCCGCTCGACCCGGCGCTCGGTGATCCATTGCAGGGCGCCGCGGCCGGTCTCGGCCTCGAAGCGGCGCGACAGGGTGCGGGTGCTCAGGTGCGCCTTCGCGGCGAGGGTGGGCAGGGTCAGCTCCTCCCGGAGGTGGTCGATCGCCCACGCCATGAGCGGGGCCAGCGTGCCGGCCGCCCCGCTCCTCCGGGTGCGGTACTGGGCCTGCCCGCCGGTCCGATGCGGTGGGCTGACCAGGAGGCGCGACATGTCATTCGCGTAGGTCTGGCCGAGGTCGCGGCGCAGGATGTGGAGGCAGAGGTCGGCCGCGGCCAGCATGCCCCCGGAGCTGAGCACCTCACCGTCGTCGACGAAGAGCTCGTCGTCGAGCAGGTCGACATCGGGGAACGTGCGCCGGAACTCGTCGGCCAGCGCCCAGTGCGTGGTGACCTTCCGCCCGGCGAGCACCCCGGCGTGCCCGAGCACGAACGCTCCCGTGCAGAGCGACACCAGCCGGGCGCTGCGCCGGGCGGCGGCCCGGATCGCGGCGAGCGCCTCGGGGTCACGGGGGCGCCCGGGCAGATCGAGGCCGGGGACGACGACCGTGTCGGCCGTGGCGATCCGGCCCCAGGGCTCGAGCCGGCTGGTCGAGAAGCCGACGCTGTGGAGCTGCGAGCGCGGCCCGCCGCACAGGAGCACCTCGTAGGGCGACTCCTCCTCGTCACGGATCGCGTCGAACGCGCTCGGGCGCGGGCCGAAGGCCTGCACGGCCACCGCGGTGTCCAGGGCCAATGTGGTGTCGAGCACCACGATGGCGATCGTGTGCCGGCGCTCGCGCCGGTCGCCGTCGCCGCTCCCGTCGATGCCGGTCAGCCGCGCCCGCTCCATGGCTCATTCTGACGCAAGGGTGGCTCCATGTGCACCGACCGTGGTCTGCCGGTGGCGGACACTGCCGGGGACCGCGACCCGAGGAGTGCGCCATGAACGACCACCCCGCCCCCGACACGATCGTCCTGATCCACGGCTTCTGGGTCACCCCCCGCAGCTGGGAGGACTGGATCACGCACTACCAGGAGCGCGGCTTCACCGTCCTCGCCCCGGCGTATCCGGGCTTCGAGGTCGAGGTCGAGGCGCTCAACGCCGACCCGTCGCCGATCGAGGCGCTCACCGTGCCGAAGATCGTCGAGCACCTCGAGGGGATCGTCGGGGGCCTGGCGTCGCCGCCGGTCCTTGTCGGGCACTCCGCCGGTGGTGCCTTCACCCAGATACTCCTCGACCACGGCTTCGGCGCCGCCGGGGTGGCGATCAACTCCGCACCGACCGAGGGGGTCCGTGCCGTGCCGCTGTCGCAGGTCCGCTCGACGTTCCCGGTGCTGAAGAACCCGGCCAACCGCCACCGGGCCGTCGGGTTCACGCACGAGCAGTGGCGCTACGCGTTCACGAACACCTTCACCGAGGAGGAGTCGCGGCGCCTCTACGACCGCTACGCCATCCCGGCCTCGGGCAGGATCCTGTTCAACAGCGTGCTGGCCAACTACGAGCCGGGACCGCAGGAGACCTGGGTCGACTACGGCAACGACGACCGGGCCCCCCTCCTGTTCATCTCCGGCAGCGAGGATCACCTCATGCCGCCGAAGGTGCAGCGCTCCAATGCCCGGCACTACCGCTCGGCCACCATCACCGAGGTCAAGGAGTTCGAGGGTCGAGCCCACCTGCTGCCCTCCCAGGACGGCTGGGAGGAGGTCGCCGACTACGCGCTCGACTGGGCGCTGGCGAACGCGGGACGGACGGTCGCGGAGGGTGCCGTCGAGCCGGCCCGCCCCTGACGTCCGCCGGGTGCCGCCGCGGCGCTCGATGACGGCCTGAGCGCACAGCGCGACGCGCGAACGCATACGGCGCGGAGGCGACCGCTGACACGATTGGCGCCGCGGCTCAGGATTGACGACCATGAGGGCCGCGATCTGCATCACTCCGGCTGGGGAGCGCGTCGACAACCACATGGACCCAACATTCGAGATCCCGCACTTCCGCGTGCTGACGCGGCACGCCCTGCCGCACATCGTCGAGGCCACGCTCGTGCCTCTCGCCGTGTTCTACGCCGCCATGTGGACGCTCGGGGTCTGGGGCGCGCTGGCGGCCGCGCTGGTCTGGTCGTACGGCGCCCTGCTGCGGCGCGCGCTCACGGGCCGCCGCATCCCCGGCATCCTGGCCATCGGGACGATGCTGCTGACCGTCCGCACGGTGATCGCCGTCGCCTCCGGGAGCGTGTTCGTCTACTTCCTCCAGCCGACCCTCGGGACGGTCGCCGTGGCCGGCGCCTTCCTGCTGTCCGTCCCGGCCGGCCGACCACTCGCCGAGCGGCTGGCCGCCGACTTCGTCCCCCTCGCCCCCGACCTGCTGGCGCGTCCGTACATGCGCCGCTTCTTCGTGCGCATCTCGTTGCTGTGGGCGTTCGTGAACCTCGCCAACGCCGCCGTCACCGTGTGGCTGCTCGTGAGCCAGCCGCTCGCCACCTACGTGCTGGCCAAGTCGGCTGTCTCCCTGGCTGCGACCGGCACCGCGATCGTGGTCTCGACGCTGTGGTTCAGGCGGTCGATGCGGGGGCACGGTATCCGGGTGCGATTCGCTCCGAGACCGGGCGCGGCGTGACCGCTCCGTCGACGCCCTGGCAGCTCCGGACGAGCGACGGCGTCCCACTGCTGGCGCGCCTCTGGCCGGCGACGACCGTCCCGGTGCGGGGCGCGGTGGTGCTGGTCCACGGCTTCTCGTCCGGGAAGGACGAGCCGAGCGTCGTCGCGGTCGCCGACCGTCTCGCGGCGCTCGGGTTCGACGTCATCGGCTACGACGGGCGCGGCCACGGCGGCTCCGGCGGGCACTGCACGCTCGGTGACCGCGAGCGCCACGACGTGGCCGCCGCGGTCGAGGCGGCACGCGCCCGCTCGTCCCGGGTCGTGCTGGTCGGCGCGTCGATGGGCGCGATCGCCGTCCTGCGCCATGCCGCGGCGGATCCCGCGGTCAGCGGCGTCGTCACGGTGAGCAGCCCGGCGCAGTGGCGCCTACCCCGCACCGCGCGCAGCTTGCTCGCCGCGGGGCTCACCCAGACCAGGGTGGGGCGGTGGCTCGCCGTCCGCCACCTCGACGTCAGGCTGGCGAAGGGCTGGAGCCGGCCCGAACCGCCAGTGGCGCTCGCGGCCCGGGTCTCCGTGCCGCTCGCCGTGGTCCACGGGGCGCAGGACCGGTTCATCCCGCTGGCCGAGGGCCGCGTGCTGGCCCGGGCCGCGGGCGGGCCCTGCAGGCTCGTGGTCGTCCCAGGCATGGGCCACGCCTTCGAGCCGCTCGCGCTCGACGCCATCGCCGACGCGCTGGAGTGGGTCATGGCCGGCGCCGACCGGCTCGCCCCCGCGGTCTGACGACCCGGCAGGCGTTCCGGCGCTAGGCGGGCTGTTCCCACCACCAGGCGAGGCCGACCAGGCCCGCGCCGGTGTGGGTCACCATCACGGGGCTGAACTCGCCGACGAAGGCCGTCGCCGGTGCGGCCTCGGCGCGGACGGTCGCGAGCACGCCGTCGGCCTCCGCCGCGGCGCCTGCGTGGAGGGCCGCGGCGTGGAGGCGGAGGGCTGCGCCGCCGCCCGGGGGCCGTGAGCGGCGCCACGAGACGAGGATGCGCTCGAGCGCCGCGGCCCGGGAGAAAGCCGGCCGCAGCGGCTTGACCCGGCCCCCGCTGAACTGGAACAGCGGGTTGACGCCGAGCTTGCCGCCCGCCCAGCCGGCGACGCCGGGCACGCGCCCGCTGTGCACGAGACGCTCGAGGTTGGCCACCGTGGCCACGAGCTGGACCCGCTCGATCGCCTGGCGGGCCGCCGCCTCGACGTCGCCGAGCGCCGCACCCGTGGCGGCGCAGCCGGCGGCATGAAGCGCCACCAGCCCCTGCGCGCCGGCCGCCGTGGCGGTGTCGAGCACCCGGGCGTGCGGGCCGAACCCCTGCGCGCCGAGGCGGGCGGCGTCGAAGGTGCTGCTCATCGCCCGCGAGATGGTCAGCACCAGCGCCTGATCGTCGCCCTCCAAGACGTGTTCGAGCGTCGCGGCCACCCGGCCCGGTGACGGCCCGGACGTCGTGACGCCCCCGGCGGGGTACGACAGCACGTCGGCCAGCGGCAACTCCCCATCGTCGTAGGCGGTGCCGTCGACGGTCAGCACGAGGGGGATGACCGTGATGCGGTGGTCCGCGGCGAGGCCGGCCGGGAGCGACGCCGCGCTGTCGGTGACGACGGCGACGGTCATGTGACCCTTTCGCGCTCGGCGATGAGCGCCGCGCTGGCCATGACCACGAGCCCCGACGAGAAGAGGACCGGGCGGACCGTGTCGACCAGGTCGGCGGCGACGCCGGCGCCGATGGCGGCGGCGCTCAGCCCGCCCCGGATCACGATGTGGAACGCCGCGAACGCCAGCACGCGGCCACGGCCGTCGAGTCGCGACTGAAGCACGCTCATGCCCGCGGCGAGGGTGGCGGCGGTCGCGGCGCCGAAGGCGGCGGCCCCGGCGAAGGTGAGGGCGATGCCCGGGGCGAAGCTGAGCCCGGCGATCAGCGCCCCCTGGACGATCACGGAGGTCCGCACGGTCGCCAGCGAGACCTCGATCGACTGCAGGAGGACCAGGCCGCCAGCGGCCCCGACGCCGAACAGCGCGATGAGGACGCCGAACTGCGCATCGGTGGCGTCGAGCACGTCGCGGACGAAGACCACGCCGAGCGAGAACAGGGCGCCCAGCCCGATCGCCGCCGTGGCCGCCGCGGGGACGACGGCGCGCACGAGCGGGATGCGGAAGGCGTCGCGGAAGTTCGCCTCGGTCGTGTCGTCGCCGCCGTGCCCGCGGTCGGACAGGTCGGTGATCCGCAGCACGAGGAGGAACGAGACGATGTAGGTCGCGGCGTCGATCCAGAAGGCGACGGCGTACGGCCGCCCGGCCAGGCCGCCGTCGTCGAGCACGGGCAGGGCCGCCGCGGCCGCGAACGCGGCGGCGCCGAGGGGGATGGTGCCGTAGGACGAGCCCAGGACGAGGCCGTTGGCGACGTTCAGGTCGCGCTCGTCGACGAGGTCGGGCACCGACGCGTCGCGGGCGGGGAGGAACACCAGGCTGGCGACCTCGACCAGGAACGCCAGCAGGTAGATCCACCACAGCCCGCGCACGAGCGGCACCAGGGCGATGAGCCCGGCGCGGACCACGTCCATCGAGAGCATCGTGTGGCGCCGGTCCCAGCGCCGGGCCGCCCGGGCGGTGAGGGGGCCGGCGACCGCCGCGGGCAGCAGGCGCAGCACGAGGACGCCTGCCACCGCGGTCGACGAGTCGGTGATGCTGTGGACCAGGACCATGAAGGCGATCGTGCCCATCCAGTCGCCCAGCGCGGAGACGGCCTGGCCGGCGAGCAGGAGGCGGAACCCGGGACGGTCGAGCAGCTCCCTCACACGGGGTCCCGGTCGTAGAGCAGCCGGCTGCGCCACCAACCGGGCCGCCGCGGCGCGGGCGGCGGTCGGTTGCCCGTCAACCGCTTGACCAGCAGTGGCACGACCACGGCGGCGCCGGCCGCCGCACCCGCCCGGCCCCGGGTGCGGGCGAGCACGGGCACGAGCGCCAGGTCGGCCGCGAACGACGCGAGCGCGGTGTGCCGGGCCAGCCGGCCGCTCGCGAGGCCGACCGCCAGCACGACCGTGCCGGGCCATGCCGTGGCCAGCAGCGCCCCCATCGCCGGCGAGATGCCGCGGCCCCCGGCTCCGCCGAGGAAGACCGACCAGTTGTGGCCCGCGACGGCCGCGCCGCCCGCGGCCGCCGCCAGCAGGGGGCGGTCGCGGCCGGCGAGCAACGGGCCGACCGCGCCCTTGGCCACGTCGAGCACACCGCCGAGGGCGAGCGGACCGAATCCGGCCACCTGGTACAGCGCGGTGCCCGAGACCGTCCCGTTGCCGACGTCGCGCAGGTCGACGCCGCGGGTGCGGCGGGCGGTCAGGTTGGAGAAGGGCATGGCACCGGCCAGATAGCTCGATGCCAGGACAACGGCCGGTGGCGCTCCCACGGCTGGAATCTACCGTCGGGCCCGCGACCGGCCGGGATGACCTTCGTGGACCCCGCTCCGCTGGCAGAGCCGGCGCCGCCACGGCAGGCTCCCGACCGGGATGCCGGCGGCGCGTTGGGCCATCATGTGACCCGGGCACGGGTCCCCCCGGCCTCGGCGAAGGGAGTCGCCGCCTATGGACAGCGCGATCGGATCCGGCGACCTGGAGGCCGTCCGGGAGGCGCTGGGCCGGCACGACTGGGCGGCGGCGCACGCCCTCGCGGTCGCCGGGGCCGCGGACCTGGAGCAGGCGGAGGGACGCTCGACCGATCACGACGTCGTCCTGGGGGACTGGCTGGACGCGCTGGCCGAGGCGGCGTGGTGGCTCGGCCGCCTCGACGAGTGCATCGCAGCCCGCGAGCGGGCGCACGCCTGCTACGACCGCGCCGGCGCCACGCTGCCGGCCGGGCGCTGCGCCGTCGCGCTGTTCCACCACTGGTGCTTCAAGGGCAAGCAGGCGATCGCGAGCGGCTGGCTCGGCCGCGCCCGCCGGGCGCTCCAGGCGCAACCGGAGTCGCCGGAGTACGGCTACCTGCTGCTGTACGAGGCCGAGGTCGCCCACGGTGCCGGCGACCTGACGGGCGCGACCGACCTCGTCGAGCAGGCGTTGGAGCTCGGGCGGCGGCTGCGGGTGCCCGACCTCGAGTCGCAGGCGCTGCAGGCGCTCGGACGCCTGCTCATCGACGACGGCCGATCGGCGGAGGGCCTGGCGCGTCTGGACGAGGCGATGCTGTTCGCCATCGAGGGCCGGCTCTCGCCGTTCGTCACCGGGCGCGTCTACTGCTCGCTGGTCAGCGCCTGCCACGAGCTTGGCGACATCCGCCGGGCCAACGAGTGGATCGAGGCGGTCGCGTCATGGGCGGAGAGCCACCCGTTCACGGTGTTCCCGGGCCTGTGCCGCCTCCATCGGGCCGACCTCATGCAGTGGCGGGGCGACTGGCAGGCCGCCGAGGCGGAGGCCCGCCGGGCCTGCAGCGAGCTGGACGACATGTACGTGGCCAACGCCGCGGCCGCCCACGCGGGGGTGGGGGAGATCTGCCGCCGCCGCGGCGACCTCGATGCCGCCGAGGACGCGTTCGCCCGGGCCGAGGCGCTCGACGCCCGGCCCGCAGCCGGGTTGGCGCTGTTGCGGCTGGCGCAGGGCCGGGTCGAGGCGGCGAGCGCCGTCATCTCGGCCGCGATCGAGGAGACGACGTGGAACCGGCTGGCGCGCGGCTGGCTGCTCCCGGTCGAGGTCCAGGTCGCCGTCGCGTTGGGCGACGTCGACCGGGCGCGGCGTGCTGCCGCCGAGCTGACCGAGACCGCCCGGCTGTTCGAGAGCCCCGTGCTGCGCGCGGCAGGGGCAGCGGCCACGGGACGCGTGGAGCTGGCGGCCGGCGACGCCAGGGCCGGCGCCAGCCTGCGGGTGGCAGTACGGCGGTGGGTCGAGCTCGACGCGCCCTACGAGGTGGCCACCACCCGCGTGGTGCTCGCCCGGGCCTGCCGGGCCGCGGGCGACGAGGAGGGGGCCGAGGCGTCACTCGCCGCGGCGGCGTCGGTGTTCGCCCGGCTGGGCGCCGCGCTCGACATGCGGGAGGTCGAGGCGCTCCGGGCCGCCCGGATCCCCGAGCGCTTGCCGTGCGGCCTGACCGTGCGCGAGGCCGAGGTGCTGCGCCTGGTGGCGACCGGCCTGACCAACAAGCAGATCGGCGCCGAGCTGTCGCTCAGCGGCAAGACCATCACCCGGCACCTGTCGAACATCTTCGCCAAGATCGGTGTCTCGTCGCGGGCGGGCGCCACCGCCTTCGCGTTCGAGCACCGGCTCGCCGGCGGTTGAGCACCCCGCGGCGGGGGTCCGCCGGGCGGCGATGGGACATTTGACCCACTCCGGGCGGTGGCGATCGCGGCGATCGCCCGATGCGCTCCGCCCCGCGGGCGACGACGATGTCACCATGACCGATCTGGCAGCGGTGACGGCGCAATGGGGAGCACACGACCAGGACGATCCCTTCCCGGTGATGGCCCGGCTGCGCGAGGACGGCCCGGTCCACGCCGTCACGCTCGCCGACGGCCACGCGGCCTGGCTGGTCGTCGGCTACGACGAGGCCAGGACCGCGCTCGCCGACCCGAGGCTGTCGAAGGACATGCAGGCGGCGCTCGCGCGTGACGGCGGGATCGTCGCCGAGGGCCTGCCCGGACCGGCGCTGGCCCGCCACATGCTCAACGTCGACGGCGCCGACCACACACGGCTCCGCCGCCTGGTGTCCGGCGCGTTCTCGCCCGGCCGGGTCGAGGCGATGCAGCCCCGCATCGCGGCGATCGTCGGCTCCCTGCTCGACAGCATCGCCGCGGGCGACCCCGACCAGCGGGTCGACCTCGTCGCCGCGTTCGCCTTCCCGATGCCGTTCACCGTCATCTGCGAGCTGCTCGGCATCACCGGTGGACTGCGCGAGGCCTTCGGGACCGAGCTGCGGGCGCTCGTCGACTCTGACGAGCACGCCCGTGCGGTCACCGCCGCGGCCGCGGTGATCGCCATGCTGGACGAGCTGGTGGAGTCCAAGCGCCGGTCGCCGGCCGACGACCTGGTGTCGGCGCTGATCGCGGCCCGCGACGGCGACGAGCGCCTGAGCGAGCAGGAGCTGCGCTCGACGATCTTCCAGCTGGTCATCGCGGGGCACGACACCACGACCAACCTGATCGGGAACGGCGTCGTCGCCCTGCATCGCCACCCTGACCAGCTGGCCGCCGTGCTCGCCGACCCCGACCGCATCGTGCCCGCGGTCGAGGAGCTGATGCGGTTCGACCCGCCGGCGCACCACGCCACCTTCCGCTACGCGGTCGAGGACGTGCAGGTCGGGAGCGTCACGATCCCGGCCGGGAGCCAGGTCGTGGTCGGCCTGGCGGCGGCCAACCGCGACCCGGCCCGCTTCACCGTTCCCGACGACCTCGACGTCGACCGCCCGGACCAGCGGCACATCGCGTTCGGCCATGGCATCCACCACTGCCTGGGCGCCCGGCTGGCTCGCCTCGAGGTCCACGAGGCGCTCGGCTCGCTGCTCCGACGCTTCCCGCACATGCGGATCGCCGTTCCCTTCGCCGAGCTGCGCTGGAGCCATGGTGACGGCGTGGTGCTCCGTGGCCTCGCCGAGCTGCCCGTCGTCCCGGGCCCCGCAGCGGTCACGTGACGGCGAGGTTTGCCGGCGCTGACCTCCGTCCCGGCGGTCAGCCGGCGCGCTCCCACGGGGCCGTGTCGCCCATCTTGGCGTAGTACTTGGCCAGGTGGGACTTGACCCGGTCGATGTCGCCCCGCGGCAGGTCGACGCCACCCCGGGCGCCCTGCATGACGGCGCCCGCGGCCATGATCCCCCGCGGGACGGCGGTGAGCCGCCCGGCGATGACGTCGGCGATCAGCAGCTTGTAGGCGCCGAACTCGTCCTTGTCGTCGGCGTCGTACCAGACGTGGGCGTCGCGGTAGCGCTCGTTGGGCCGGTCCTCGGCGTCCGCCCAGCCGCGCACGCGTTTCTCCGCGGCGTCGCCGTCCCATTCGCGGTCACGATCGGCGAGCGGCAGGTCCTGGAACGTGGTGACAGCCATGCAGGCACCTCCCTGTCGGTGAGAAACCCGCCGCCGCGCGCGTACCCGTTGACCACCCGCCTAGTCACCCCGGGCCGGATCCGGCGATCACAGGGCGAGGGCGTCGAGACGTTGGAGCAGGTCGTGCGCGGCCAGCTCGACATCCTTGTGCCGCCACTCGGACGCCCGGTAGACGCAGGCGATGAGGCCCGTCCGGTGCACGCGCCGGAGGTCGCCGTACACGAACGCGTAGCGGGCCTTGGTCTCGTCCGTCGCACCCTCGGTCAGGCCGAGGTGCCAGAGGGCGTACTCGTCCCACGAGTGGGTGCGCAGGTACGCGTTCTGGGCCTCGGCCCGGGGCTGCACCTCGCCCCAGTCGCTGTCCAGCACGTACTGACGAGCGTCGATCAGGCGCTCGGCGTTCGCCACCGCGCGCTCGTTCACCTTGTACGTCGCCATCGCGTCGACCTCCACGCGGCGGGGACCGCCCGGGTCAGGCCTACCCGCGCCCGGCCCGACCGATCCCCGCCCCCGCGGCGCCGAGGATCAGAAGCCCAGGTCGACGAACTGATCGACGTTGTCGGCGGTCACCGTGGTCGCCGGCAGCTCGATGCGGCTGGGCACCTCGGGCTCGACCAGCTCCTCGAAGCCCTCGCCGAGGGCGATGAGCCGGGCCACCCGCACGGCGGAGGCCGACATCGACGGGTTGTACAGGAACGTGGCCGCGTAGAGCCCGCCCTCCTGGATCATCTCCATCGCCGCCTGCGAGCCACCGGCGCCGGTGAGGATCATCTCGTCCTCGCGGCCGGCGTTCTCGATGGCCGACACCACGCCCATGGCCATGTCGTCGTCGTGGGTGTAGACGGCGTCGATGTCCGACTCGGCCTGCAGGATCGTCTCCATGACCTCGAGGCCCTGGTCGGGCAGGAAGTCGGCCGGCTGCTGGGCCACGATGCTGATGCCGTCGCCGCACAGCTGCTCGATCGTGTCGGCGAAGCCCGCGGTGCGCAGCTCGGTCACCGAGATGCCGGCCACCCCCTGGATCTCGACCACGTTGCCCTGGCAGTCGAGCTGCTCGGCGATGTACTCGGCGGCCGAGACGCCGATGCCGTAGTTGTCGCCGCCGATCCAGGTCCGGTAGGCGCCCTCGCTGGCGAACTCGCGGTCGACGTTGACGACGGGGATGCCCGACTCCATGGCCTCGAGCGCCACGGGGGTCAGCGGGTCGCCCTCGTGGGGCAGGATGATCAGCACGTCGGGGTCCTCGGCGATGAGCTGCTCGACCTGGGCCACCTGGCTCGCCGAGTCGTTGGTGCCCTCGAGGAGCACGAAGTCGACGTCGTCGTGGCTGGCGGCCTCCTCCTCGGCGTTCTCGGTGATGGCGGCCAGCCAGCCGTGGTCTGCCCCCGGGGCGCTGAAGGCGATGGTGATCGTCTCGCCCTCCTCGACGCCCCCGCCTTCGGCCTCGGCGCCCGAGTCGGCGGCTTCGTCGTCGGACGCCTCGTCGTCGTCGCCGCTCTCGCACGCGCCGACGAGCAGCACGGTGACGGCGGCCAGGCCGACCGTCCGCTTCCAACGTGGCTTGATCATGGGGTCCCCCCTTTGTGTTCGGCGACCGGTCCTCCGGTCACCGTCTCAGCGGTCGCGCCGCTGCAGGGCCGCAGCGGCCAGGATGATCACGCCGCGGCTGAGCTGCTGGAGCTCCGTCGGCATGTCGAGGATGTTGAGGATGTTGAAGACCAGCCCGAACGTGATGACACCGAGGAATGTGCCGGTCACGCTGGCGCGCCCCCCGGCCAGGCTCGTGCCGCCGATGACGACCGCGGCGATGGCGTCGAGCTCGAGCAGGTTCCCCGACACGGGCGAGGCGCTGCCCAGCCGCCCGCTCAGCAGCACGGCGGCGATGCCCACGCACAGGCCCGAGAGCACGTACACGCTCAGCACCACCGTGGTCGGACGGATGCCGGACATGCGGGCCGCCTCGCGGTTGCCGCCCACGGCGACGACATGACGCCCGTAGCGGGTGCGGTTGAGCAGCACCCACCCGCCGCCGGCGACGGCGAGGAACACGAGGGCGGCCTTCGGGATGCTGGCCACGTCGCCCCGCCCCAGCTCACGGACGACGTCGAGCCGCAGCAGGCTGATCGGCGTCTTGTCGCTCATCCACAGCGCCAGTCCGCGCGCCCCGGCGAACATGGCCAGGGTGGCGATGAAGGGCACGATGCGCCCGTAGGCGATGGCCACCCCGTTGACCAGGCCCAGCAGCACGCCGAAGCCGATGGCGCCCAGCATGAACGGCGCCGACTGCTGCTCGCCGACCAGGCCGCCGGCGATGGACGCCGCGGCCAGCATCGACCCGACCGAGAGGTCGATGCCGCCGGTGGCGATGACGAAGGTCATGCCGACGGCCACGACGCCGGTCACGCTGACCTGGGTGAGGACGGTGAGCAGGTTGTCGCGGGTGAGGAAGGCGTCGCGGTCGGCGAGCGTGCCCGCGATCAGCAACATGACGACGACGGCCGGTAGCGCCGCCTCCTGCAGGGTGACCCGGCGGCGGGCACGGGCGGCGGGGGAGTCGACCGGGGTGCCGCCGGCACCCATGGTCGAGGGCGTCGCGGTGGGGCTCATGGTGCGGCGGCTCCTTCCGGCAGGGCGTGGGCGAGGATGGCGGCCTCGCTGGCCTCGGCCGCGGGCAGCGTGGTGGTGACCCGGCCGTCGGCCATGACGACCACCCGGTCGCACAGGCCCGCCAGCTCGGCCAGCTCGGAGGACACGAGCACGACGGCGATCCCGGCGTCGGCGAGCGACCGCACGGCCCGGTAGATCTCGGCCTTGGCGCTCACGTCGATGCCCCGGGTGGGCTCGTCGAGTAGCAGCACCCGGCACTGCCGGAGCAGCCAGCGGGCCAGTACGACCTTCTGCTGGTTGCCGCCCGACAGCTCCGTCACCAGCCGATCGGGGTCGGCGGGGACCGTGCGCAGGTCGGCGAGCCGGTCGGCGACGGCCCGGCGCTCGGCGCGGCGGTCGAGCAGCACGTAGCGGCGGAACCGGCGCAGGTCGGCGATCGACACATTCCGGACCAGGTCCCAGCCCGGCCACAGGCCCTGGCTCTTGCGCTCCTCGGGGGCGAGGCCGACGCCAGCGCGGATGGTGGCGGAGGGGCGGCCGGGCGGGAGGACGTTCCCGTCGACAGTCACGGTGCCGGCGTCGGGGCGGTCGACGCCGAGGATGAGCCGCAGCACCTCGGTGCGCCCGGCGCCGACCAGGCCGCCGAGGCCCACGACCTCGCCTGCCCGGACCTCGAACGACACGTCCTCGACGACGCCGCGGCGCGACAGGCCGTCCACCGCCAGCATCACGGGGCCGAGCTCGTGGTGGGGGTCGCGGGCGGGGAACACCTCGGTGAACTGGCGGCCCACCATGGCGGCGATCAGGTCGGCGCGCCCGGTCGACGGCGGCATGCCGGTCGCGACCGTCCGCCCGTCGCGCAGGACGGTGATGGTGTCGCCGACGGTCGCGACCTCCTCCAGGCGGTGCGAGATGTAGACGACCCCGACCCCGTCGGCGGCGAGCCGGCGCACGACGGCGAACATCGCCTCGATCTCGTGCCCGTCGAGCACCGCCGAGGGCTCGTCCATGACCAGCAGGCGGGCGTCGCGGGTCAGCGCCCGGGCGACCGAGACGACCTGCTTGGCCGCGGGCCGCAGCTCGCCGACGAGACGGCGGGGGTCGATGTCGGGGTGGCCCAGCCTGGCGAGCAGCTCGCGGGCCCGGCGGCGGCTGCCCGGGCGGTCGATCAGCAGGCCGCGGCGCCGCTCGTGGCCGAGGAACAGGTTGTCGGCGACGGTCAGGTCGTCGACGAGGTCGAGCTCCTGGTAGATGGTGGCGATGCCCCGGGCGAGGGCCGCCCCCGGATCGCCGGGGGGCAGCGGCTCGTCGTCGACCAGCACCTCCCCGGCGGTCGGGACCACGACGCCGGCGATGCACTTGATGAGGGTCGACTTGCCGGCGCCGTTCTGGCCCACGACGCAGTGCACTTGGCCGGCCACCACGTCGAAGTCGACGCCGTCGAGCGCCCGGACACCCGGGTAGTCCTTCACCAGGCCGCGGACCGACAGCACGGGTCGGCCCGCCCCCGCACCGCTCGCCGGTCGGTCGGCGGGCGCGGCCGCGGTGTCGGTGTCGCCCGTGCGTCCCGGAAACGGTGCGCCGTTCGGGGGGACGGCCGCCGTCACGCCGTGGCCTCCTCGGCGGTCGTGGCCGCCAGCGCGTCGTCCACCGCGGCGGCCGACAGGATGCGCTCGGTCACCGTCACCGCGCAGCCGATGACGCCGGCGCGGTCGTCGAGCCGGCTGCGGGCGACCTGCAGGTGTTGGGTGGCGAGCGCGGTGGAGCGCCGGTAGACGACCTCTCGCACGCCGGCGAAGAACTGTTCGTGGGCGTGCGCCACGTCGCCGCCGATGACGATGACTGCCGGGTTGAAGAAGTTGACCGCCCCGGCCAGCACCTCGCCGACCAGCCGCCCGGCCTGGCGCACGAGGGCGGTGGCCTGCGGGTCGCCGGCCCGCACGAGCGCCACGACGTCGCGGCTGCCGTCCGCCTCGATGCCCTGCTCCCGCAGTTGCTGGGCGATGGCGCCGCCGCTGGCGACGGCCTCGACACAGCCCCGGTTGCCGCACCGGCAGAGCGCGTCGCCGGCGTCGGGCACCTGGATGTGGCCGAGGTCGCCCGCCGTGCCGTCCGCGCCCCGGTGCAGGTCGCCCCCGGTGATGATGCCGCAGCCGATGCCGGTGGCCACCTTGACGAAGAGCAGGTCATCGATGCTGTGGCGCCAGCTCGCCCAGTACTCGCCCAGCGCCATGACGTTCACGTCGTTGTCGACCAGCACCGGCACGCCGGTGAAGCGCCCCGCGAACGCGTCGGGCACGGGCACGCCGTCCCAGCCGGGCATGATCGGCGGGCTGACCGCCCGGCCGGCGGCGAACTCGACCGGCCCCGGCAGACCGATCCCGATGCCGCGCACGTCGGCGCGGCTGCGGCCGGCCTCGGCGAGCAGGTCGTCGAACCGGTCCTGCACCGACGCGAGCACCGTCTCGGGGCCGGCGTCGATCGCCATGTCGCCCGATCGCTCGGTCAGCACGTCGCAGGCGAGGTCGCTGACCGCCAGCCGGCAGTGGGTGGCCCCGAGGTCGGCGCAGAGCACGACGCCGCTCCCTGCGTCGAAGACCAGACGGCTCGGCGGTCGCCCGCCCGTCGAGGGGCCGTCCCCCCGCTCGACCAGCAGGCCGTGCCCGAGCAGCTCGTCGATGCGCTGCGACACCGTGGACCGGGCCAGGCCCGTGGCGCGGGCGAGCTCGGCGCGGCTGGTGGCGTGCCCCTCGCGCACCAGCTGGAACAGCGCACCAGCGGTGAGTGCCTGCGGGCTGGCCGCGCGGCCCGATGCCATGACGGCTTCCTAACACCCCACCTTTGTTCGGTCAACGGCCAAAGTATGCGGGAGGTACGCGGCTCGGACGAACTTGTGCTTGTCGGCCGACATAAGGGGGCGTAGGTTGCCGCCATGACGGCCTTGCGGATCGCCGTGGCGGGCACCGGGTTCATCGGCCGGGTGCACGCCCGGTCCGCCCGGGCGGCGGGGGCCACCCTGGCCGGCGTGGCCGCCTCGTCACCCACGTCGGCCGAGCGGGCCGCCGCCGAGCTGGGTGCCGCGGAGGCGTTCGCGTCAGCCGAGGACCTGGCGGAGGCCGACGGCGTCGACGTCGTCCACATCTGCACGCCCAACCACCTGCACGAGCCCCTCGCGCTCAAGGCGTTGAGCGCGGGCAAGCACGTGGTACTCGAGAAGCCGGTGGCGCTCGACGGCGCCGGGGCCACCCGCATCGCCGAGGCGGCCGCCGCCGCGGCGCGCGTCGTGGCCGTGCCCTTCGCGTACCGATTCCATCCGATGGTCCGCGAGGCGCGGGCGCGGGTCGCCGCCGGCGAGCTCGGACGGGTGCGGCTGGTGCACGGCACCTACCTGCAGGACTGGCTGCTCACGCCCGACGACACCAACTGGCGGGTCGACGCGGCCCAGGGCGGGCCGTCGCGGGCCTTCGCCGACATCGGCTCGCACTGGTGCGACCTGGTCGAGTTCGTGTCGGGCTGCCGGATCTCGCGGGTGCTGGCCAGCACGGCGACCACGGTGGCCAGCCGGCCGGCGGGCGAGCGCCGCTCGTTCAGCCCGGCCACCGGTCGACCCGGCGCGGGGCCCAGCCCCGCGGACCGCGTCCCGGTCACGACCGAGGACGTCGCCGTCGTGCTGCTCGAGACCGACGGTGGCGCGCCGGGGTCGGTCGTGGTCAGCCAGGTGTCGGCCGGGCGCAAGAACCGCCTGTGGTTCGAGGTCGACGGCGAGCACGCCTCGGTGACCTTCGACCAGGAGGCGCCCGAGACGCTGCTCTTGGGCCACCGCGAGGGCACGACCGCGCTCGCCCGTGACGCCGCCCTCCTGGCCCCGGACGCGGCGCGCCTGTCCCACCTGCCGGCGGGGCACGCCCAGGGCTACCAGGACTGCTTCGACCTGTTCGTGGCCGACGCCTACGCGGCCATGGCCGGCGTCGCCCCGGACGGGCTGCCGCTCGTCGCCGACGGCGTGCGCGCCGCCCGCATCACGGACGCGGTGATGGCGTCGGCGCGCACCCGAGCCTGGACCGACGTGGTCGCCTGAGGGGCGACGAAGAGGGGGACACATGCTGCTCGGCTTCCTGACCGCCTGCCTGCCCAAGCGCCCGCTGGAGGAGATCGCGGCCTGGGCCTCGGCCCACGGCTACCAGGCGCTCGAGGTGGCGGCCTGGCCGGCGCTCGGCGACCGTCCCTTCACGGCCACCCATGTGGACGTGGCCGACCTCGACGCCGACGCCGTGCTCGCCACGTTCGAACGCCACGGCCTGACGCTCTCGTCCCTCGCCTACTACGACAACAACCTGCATCCCGACCCCGACGAGCGCCGGGCGGTGCACGACCACGTGCTGGCCTGCATCGACGCAGCCGCCGCGCTCGGCTGCCCGACCGTCGGCACGTTCGTCGGGCGCCATCCGGGCCGTACGGTGCGGGACAACCTGGCCGACGCCGCGGAGGCGTTCAAGCCCCTGGTCGACCGGGCGGGCGAGCGGGGCGTGAAGCTCATCGTCGAGAACTGCGTGATGGAGGGCTGGCACCCCGATGGCTACCCGGGCAACCTGGCCTACTCGCCCGAGCTGTGGGAGTGGATGTTCGACCTCGGGCTCTACCTGAACTTCGACCCCTCCCACCTGGTCTGGATCGGCATCGACCCGGTGGCGGCCGTCCGCCCCTACGTCGACCGCATCCCCCACGCCCAGGCCAAGGACGTCGAGCTGTTCGCCAGCCAGCGCAACCGCTACGGGGTGTTCGGCAAGGCCGTGGTCCGGGACGACCCGTGGGACGTGGGCTGGTGGCGCTACCGGGTGCCGGGCCTGGGGCAGGTCGACTGGGTGCGGCTGGTCGATGCGCTCTACGAGGGCGGGTTCGACGGTGTGCTGTCGGTCGAGCACGAGGACCCGGTGTGGGGCGGCTCGGAGGAGCGGGTCGAGGCCGGCCTCGAGGTGGCGCACCGGACCCTGCGCCCGCTCATCGTGCGTTAGCTCCGGCTGTCCGCGGCGCTCGTCGGCACGGCTGCGGCCGGGGCACGGAGCGCGAGGGCGGCCTGGACGAGCGCCGCGTGGGTGAGGGCCTGGGGGTAGTTGCCGAGGTGGGCACCGGTGGCGGGGTCGAGCTCTTCGGCGTAGAGGCCGAGCCCGCTGGCGCGCGCGAGCAGGGCGTCGAACCGCCTGGTGGCTTCAGGCGCCCGGCCGGTGCGGGCGAGTGCCTGCACGTGCCAGAACGAGCAGGGCAGGAACGCGCCCTCGCTGCCCGGCAGGCCGTCGCGTCCGGGCGGGTAGCGGTAGAGCAGAGGCCAGCCGGCGTCGAGCTCCGCCGCGACGGCGTCGATCGTGCCGCGCACGCGGCGCGAGCCCTCGTCCTCGATGCCGAGCAGTGGCAGGACCAGCAGCGCCGCGTCGAGATCGGTCGAGCCGTAGCTGCGGGTGTAGGTCCCGGTGGCCGGGTCGACGCCCCGTTGGGCGAGATCGGCAGCGAGGGCGTCCCGTGCCGCCTCCCAGCGCCGGCGTCGACGGGCCGTGAGCGGATGGCTGCGGGCGATGCGCAGGGCCCGGTCGAGCGCGAGCCAGCCCATGAGCTTGGAGTGGACGTGATGGGCGGCGTCGCCGCGGATCTCCCAGATGCCGGCGTCGGGCTCCTGCCAGTGGCGGGCGACATGGTCGGCGAACCCGCGCATCGTCCGCCACGTCTCCGAGTAGAGGCGGTGGCCGGCCCGTTCCAGGTTCCAGGCGCCGTCGATCACCCAGCCGTAGCCGTCGAGCTGATGCTGGTCGGCGGCGCCGTTGCCGACACGCACCGGAGTGCTGCCGCCGTAGCCTGGCCAGCCGCTGAGGGGGCGTTCGGGTGCGGGGTGGCGGCCGTCGAGCGTGAGCAGCACCGGCAGGCGTGGTCGGGTGAGACGACTGGCGTGCAGGAGCCAGGCGAGGAATCCCCGGGCCTCGGCCAGCTTGCCGACACCGAGGAACGCGCCGATGCCGATGCTGGCGTCGCGGGGCCAGGCGTAGCGGTAGTCCCAGTTGCGGACGCCGCCGGGATGCTCGGGCAGCGACGTCGTGGGCGCGGCGACGGGGGCACCGGAGGGCGAGTAGGTCAGCAGCCGCAGCGTCACCAGGCTGCGCACGACGGCATCGCGGTAGGGGAGAGCCTCGTCGATCTCCGCGGCCCATGCGTCCCAGCGCAACTCGTCCTCGTGCACGAGGGCCCATGCTGCGGCGGGGTCGACGTGGACGAGCGGTTCGTGGCGGGCGACAGCCAGCACGAGCGTGACTGGGCGGTCGGGCGCCACGGTGACGCGCGTGGGCCGGCCGACCTCGATGTCGACCGCCGGCGTGCACTCGAGCGAGACGGCGAGGGCGCCCCAGGTGCACACGAGGTCCCGGCCCTGTCGCCGGATGCGGGGCCTGCGGTGGTGCTCGCCCAGGCGGGGGTCGAAGGCGATCTCGATGTCCACGGGCCCGCCGTCGGCGGCGAGGTGGCGCACCAGGAGCGTGGCGGGGAGCAGGCGGCCGGCGACCTCGGCCACCATGGCGTCGGTGAGGGTGAGGCGTCCCTGGTCTGCCACCCAGGTCGTCTCGATGGTGGCGGTGTGCCGGCGGTAGTGGCGAGCCACGATCGCGGCGGCTCGAGCCGGCGCGATGCGGAACGTCCCCGCGGACGGCCCGCCGACCAGTCGCCCGAAGACGGGTTCGGAGTCGAAGCGGGGCGCGCACAGCCAGTCGATGGCACCGTCGCTGGAGACCAGGGCGGCGGTGCGGGTGTCGCCGAGCAGGCCGTAGTCCTCGATCGGTGTCGCCGCCCTCCCCCGCAGCGGCTCGTCGGCACCCACCGCCGTCACCTCAGCCGGCCGTGAGGAGCAGGCCGAGGAGCATCCCGTAGACCACGTGCGCGGCGACCGCGACGAGCGGGGTCTGCAGGCCGTAGTTGAGGGCGAACAGGCCGGGTGGCTCGAGCGCGGCGGTGCTGGCGGGACCGGCGCGCGGCGATGCCATGCGGGGATGGGCTCCCGGCAGAAGCGGGACGAGCGCGGCGAGAGCGACCGCCGCGTGGAGCAGCCCCAGCAGTGCGCCGATCCACCACGTGGCCCGGCCGAGCAGCGCGAAGGCGGCGGCATAGCCGAGGGCGAAGCCCTGCCCGATGGCGAGGTGGATGAAGAACCCGGCCACGCGGGCCGGGTCGGGATCCTCGGTGACGAACGTGCCGAGCATGAGGGGCAGGTCGAGGCGTGTGAGCCCCGCGAGCTGGGCGGCGATCATGACGGCCGTGAGCGCGGCGGTGGCCATCAGCCCGAACAGCGCCCATCCGGCCCAGTCCATCAGCGGCCGATGCGGTGGCCGGTCATCGGGGCGCCAAGTCGGCCAGGTCGACGGCCGGGTCGGCCAGGCGCCCGGCATCGACGGGGCGGCCGCCGGCCACGATGGCCTTCAGATCCTCGACGACGTCCCACACGTTGACGTTCATGGCGGCGGTGACGACGCCGTCGCGCTGCCAGAACGCGATGAGCTCGCGGGCGTCGCGGTCCCCGCGGACCACGACCGCGTCGT
This sequence comes from Acidimicrobiales bacterium, assembly GCA_035697515.1. Taxonomy (GTDB): domain Bacteria; phylum Actinomycetota; class Acidimicrobiia; order Acidimicrobiales; family VFJN01; genus ZC4RG19. The sequence continues at coordinate 26,215 of DASSCS010000059.1, read as the reverse complement.
CGGGGCTCCCGTGGCCGACGTACTCCATGCCGAGGTCGTACTGGTCGGAGAAGAAGTACGGCAGCCGGGTGTAGGCCTCGGACCAGCCGACGGCGTTTGCGCCGGCCGTGAGGCCCGGGTTGAGGGCGTTGGCCCAGTGCTCGACCCGCAGCCGGCGCCGGTAGTGCGGGTGCCAGGCCGAGGCGACGTCGCCTGCGGCGAACACGCCGGGCGCGCTGGCCTGCAGGTGCTCGTCGACCACGACGCCGTCATCGACCTTCAGGCCCGCCGCCTCGGCCAGCCCCACCCGGGGGGTCACGCCGACGCCGACGACCACGACGTCGGCGTCCTCGACCGCGCCGTCGGTGAGGACGACCTGCTCGACCCGGCCGGTGCCCCGCAGCTCGACGACTCCGGTCTCCGACCGGAGCTGGACGCCGTTGTCCGCGTGCAAGCTGCGGAACACCTCGCCGATCTCGCGGCCGAGGACCCGCTGGAGCGGCACCTCGGAGCGGTCGATCAGCACCACCTCGGCGCCCAGCTGCCGGGCCGACGCCGCGACCTCCGACCCGATCCACCCGGCGCCCACCACCGCCACCCGGCCCGCGCTCCGCAGCGCGTCGCCGAGCCGGCGGGCGTCGCCGAGCTCGCGCAGGTAGTGGACGCCCGCGAGGTCGGCGCCCGGGATGTCGAGGCGGCGGGGCTCGGCGCCGGTCGCCAGGACCACGGCGGAGAAGGGCACGTGCTCGCCGCCGTCGAGCGTGACCCGCCCGCTGCCCAGGTCGAGCGCCTCGACGGTGCGCCCGGTCAGCAGCTCGATGTCGTTGGCGGCGTAGTAGCCGTCGTCGTGCACGCGGGTCGACTCGGGGGGCTCCTCACCCCGTAGCACGGCCTTGGACAGGGGCGGCCGCTCGTAGGGGAGCTCGCGCTCGGGCCCGACGAGGACGATCCGCCCGTCGAAGCCCGAGGCCCGTGCGGCCTCGGCCGCCTTGGCGCCGGCGAGGCTGGCACCCGCGATGACGAGGGTTCGATCGGTCATCGATGCGCTCCCGAGATCGGGCAGGCCGGCGTGGGCGGGGCCTGCGATTGATTGTGACTGGTCATCAGTGGACTCCGGCGAGGGCGAAGAACTCGGCCCGCGACCGCGGATCCTGCCGCAGCACGCCATGGAGCGCGGAGGTGACGGTGCGCGAGCCGTGGGCCTGGACGCCGCGGAGCGACATGCACATGTGCTCGGCCTCGAGCACGACCCCGACGCCCTTGGGCGCGAGCCGGTCCTGCAGCCAGTCGGCGACCTGCTTGGTCAGCCGCTCCTGGACCTGCAGGTCGCGGGCGAACATCTCGACCACTCGGGCCAGCTTCGACAGCCCGAGGATCCGCTCGCCCGGGAGGTAGCCGACGTGGGCGACGCCCTGAAACGGGAGCAGGTGGTGCTCGCACAGCGTGTGGAAGGGGATGTCCCGGGCCAGGACGAGCTCGTCGTAGCCCTCGTCGTTGGGGAACGTGGTGAGGTTGAAAGACCGGGGCGTGAGCAGCTCGGCATAGGCGTCCGCCACCCGGCGCGGCGTGTCGGCGGTGTGCTCGTCGTCGGGATCGCGGCCCAGTGCGACGAGCAGGTCGGCGACGGCCCGCTCGGCGGCCGCCAGGTCGACGGCCGCGTCGCCGGGGATGACCCGGAGGGCCGGCCGGTGGGCCCCGGGCGCGATGTCGGTGATGGTCACGCAGCCTCTCTTTCCGAAGGTGTCCTACACCGACCCTAGAGGCCCGAGCCTATTTAGTCAACATCACTTGTTTTTAGAAAGGTCGGCGATCTGCAGCCAAAGGTGGCGCTGGGCGCCGGCCACGAGCTCGGGCCCCGTGTCGACGCTGGGCGCCCATCTCTCCGCGACCCTACGGTGCCGTCGATGTCGTACGGGCCCGTGCCCTCCCGCGCCTGCGGCCTGCCGCTCGGCGATCGCCGCTGATCACGCCATGCACACCGCCGCATGGGTGATCGTCGCCGGCCTGGGAGTCGCAGCGATCGTGTGGGGAGCCGAGACGTTCGCCGAGCATCTCGCCGTGGCGTCGACCCGCCTGGGGGTCAGCGCTTTCGCGTTGGCGCTCCTGCTGGCCGGCGCCGAGCCCGAGGAGCTGGCCACCGCCGTGACGGCGTCGTTGCGCGGCGCGCCCGCCATCGCCTTCGGCGACGTGATCGGCGCCAACGTCGCCATCTGCCTGGTCGCCCTCGGTGTGGGCGCCGTCGTGGCGCCCCTGCCGTTCGACGTGCGGGTGCGCCGCTACGCGCTGGTGGGCCTCCCGGCCGGGGCACTGGCTGCGTGGAGCGCCTGGGACGGGCACGTCAGTCGGGTCGAAGGCCTGGGTCTCGTTGGCGTCTACGTGGCGTTCGTCGCCACGATCTGGATCATCGAGCGCCAGCCCCCAGCGCTGGGGGAGACCGGCGAGCTGGCCCATGCCGCACCGTCGGCGGCCGGCGGTCGCGTCGGTCGCGAGCTGGTCCTCGTGGTGGCCGGTGTTGCGGCCATGGCCGTGGGCGCCGCCGCGCTGGTGGAGGGCATCCGCCGGATCAGCGAGCTCGAGTCGACCCAGGCCCGGCTCGGGCTGGTCGTGGTGGGCTTCGCCACCGCCTTCGAGCTGGTCGTCCTCGCCTGGTCGGCGGCTCGCCGGGGCATCACCCCCGCGGTCGTGGCGGGCGTGGTCGGCTCGTACACCTACAACGCCACGATGACGCTCGGCGCCGGCGCTCTGGTCCGCCCCCTGCGGGTCGTGGATGCCGAGGCGCTGCACGGCCCCTGGCTCGCCATGCTGGCCGCCCTGGCCGTCGTGGTCGCGCTGGCGTGGCCGGCCCGGCGCCTCGACCGGCGAGCCGGCCTCGTGTGCCTGGCGCTGTACCCGGTGTTCGTCGCCGTCGCGCTCGTCGCCTGACGTCGGGACGCCGCAGCACTGACCTCCCTGTACCCGATCGCGCGGGCGGACCATCATGGGCCCGGCCTGACGAGGCGCGGTCGTGGACGGGTCTCTCTGGAGCTGGCCACGACCGCCGGCCGGGGGTCACGACCGAGAGGAGCGCGAGTGCCGCAGTTCAGAGGAGCGATCTTCGACGTCGACGGGGTGCTCGTCGACTCGCCGCACGAGATGGCGTGGCGTGAGTCCCTGCGCGAGCTGATGGAGTCGGACTGGCGCGACATCCGCGGCGACACGAGCTGGTCGCCGGAGGCGTTCACGTCCCTCGTCTACCAGGAGCGGCTCTCCGGCAAGCCGCGCATGGCCGGCGCCCGCGACGCCCTCGACCACTTCGGGGTGCCCGACGCGGAGCGGCGCGTCGACGAGTACGCCGACCGCAAGCAGGCGATGCTGGTGCGGCTGATCGACGCAGGCGACTTCACCGCATACCCCGACGCGCTGCGGTTCATCATCGCCGTCAAGTCGGCCGGCATCGTGGTGGCGGCCGCGTCGTCGTCGAAGAACGCGGACCTGTTCCTGCACAGGATCCGCCTCGACACCTTCGCCGACGAGCAGGGGATCTCGTCGCCGCAGCTCCGGCCGGGGCTCACGCTGCTCGAGCTCTTCGACGCCGACGTCTCGGGCCGGGACTTCGCCCACGGCAAGCCCCACCCGGAGATGTTCCTGACCGCCGCGCACGAGCTCGGCGTCGACCCGCCCGAGGCGATCGTGCTCGAGGACGCGGTCGCGGGCGTCGAGGCGGCCAGGGCGGGCGGGATGGCGGCGATCGGGATCGCACGCGCCGACGACGCCGACTTGCTGGCGGCCGCGGACGCCGACATCGTCGTGACCTCGCTCGACGAGGTCGACATGGAGGCCCTGGTCGCGGGGCGCCTGGCGACCCGCACGGGGGCATGACGCACGAGGCGCCGCCGGCGCGCGTCATCGTCGGGCTCGACGCCGGGACCACGGGCGTCAAGGCGGTCGCGTTCGGGATCGGCTCGCGGTGGCAGCACGTGGCCATACGCGAGTATCCGCTGCTCGAGCCGCAGCCCGGCGCGCACGTGCAGGACCCCGGCACGATCGTGTCGGCGGCGTCGGGCGCGCTGGCCGAGTGCGTCGCCGCCGCCGAGCAAGCCGAGATCGTCGGCATCTCGGTCGGCGCCGGAATGCACGGGCTGATGGCCCTCGGCGCCGACCGCCGCCCGCTGACGCCGCTGATCACGTGGGCCGACGGGCGGGCGCTGGACGAGGCCCGCGCGCTGCACCGCGCGGGCGAGGCCGCCGCGCTGCACCGTACGACGGGTGTCCCGGTCCACCCCATGACGCCGCTCACCAAGCTCCTGTGGTTCGCCCGCCACGACCCCGGCACGTGGGCGGCGGCGCGCTGGTGGGTGGGCCTGAAGGAGCATCTCGTCCTGTGGCTGACCGGCACCCTGGCGACCGAGCTGTCCTCCGCGTCGGGCACGGGGATGCTCGAGATGTCGACGGGGACGTGGAGCGAGCGTGCCCTCGGCCTGTGCGGCGTCGACCCGGGACGGCTGGCCGAGATCCTGCCGACGACGGCCACCCTGGCGCTGGCGCCGGCGACCGCTCGCGACGTCGGCCTGCCCGCCGGCACGCCCGTGGTGGTGGGGGCGGCCGACGGCCCGCTCGGCAACCTGGGCACCGGTGCGATGGCCCCGGGCCTGGCGGGCCTGTCCCTCGGCACGAGCGGTGCCGTGCGCATCTGCGTGGACGAGCCGAAGGTCGACGCCGGCGGTGCCCTCTTCTGCTACGCCCTCACCGAGTCGCAGTGGGTGGTCGGCGGGGCGGCGAGCAACGGCGCCAGCGTCGTGCGCTGGGTCGCCGCCTCGCTCGCGCCCGACCGCGTCGCCGAGTCCGGGCCCGGCGGCGCCGACGACGCGGTGCTGGACCTGGCGGCCGAGGTCCCGCCGGGCAGCGAGGGCCTGGTCATGCTCCCGTACCTGCTGCCCGAGCGCGCGCCGCTGTGGGAGCCGGACCTCCCCGGCGCGTACGTCGGCCTGCGGCGCCACCACACCCGGGCCCACCTCGCCCGCGCCGCCATCGAGGGCGTGTGCCTCCAGATGCGGCTGATCTTGGATGTGCTCGACGGGCTCGAGCCGGTGACGTCGGTGCGGGCGACGGGCGGCGCGTTCCGGGCGCCGCTGTGGCGGGAGGTCATGGCGGCGACGTTGGGGCGCCCGCTGGCCGTGGTCGAGGGCGCCGAGGGGACCGCGCTCGGCGCCGCGGCGCTCGGCCTCGTTGCGCTCGGCTGCGCCCCGACGCTCAGCGAGGCGGTGGCCAGCCTGTCCGACACCGGCGCAGGGCCGCCACGGAGCGTCGCCGTCGACCCTCGGCTCGTGGCGACCTACGATCGCTCCCGGGCCTCGGTGCCCGCCATGATCGCCCAGCTCGACCGCGTGGCGGACGCGTTCTCGCGCGCCTCGGCGACGTAGGGGTTCACGAGTCCGTGCGGACCTCGCGACCGTCCTGCGCCCAGCGGGTGTGGAACGAGCCGTCGCGGTCGACGCGGCGGTAGGTGTGGGCCCCGAAGTAGTCGCGCAGCCCCTGCACCAGGCTGGCCGGCCCCCGCTCGCGGCGGTAGCCGTCGTACCAGGCCAGCGCGGACGAGAACGCCGGCACGGCGACGCCGTTCTCGGCTGCGACCGCGACGACGTTCCGCCACGGGCGCTGGGCCTCGGCGACGGCGTCGCGAAGGTCGTCGACGAACAGCAGGTTCGCGGTGTGCGGGTCGGCGTCGTAGGCGGCGCGGATGCGGTCGAGGAACCGGGCCCGGATGATGCAGCCACCGCGCCAGATCGTGGCCATCTTCCCGAGGTCGACGTCCCAACCCTCGGCCTGCGATGCGACGGCCATCTGGTCGAACCCCTGCGCGTAGGCCACCACCTTCGAGGCGTAGAGCGCCCGCTGCACGTCGTCGACGAACGAGCGGTCGAGCCGCGCTGCCCGCCCGGGGGCGGGCCCGGCGAGCCGCCTGGCGGCCTCGGCGCGCTCGTCGCGACGCGACGACAACGACCGGGCGAAGACGGCCTCGGTGATGGCCGTGAGGGGCACGCCGAGCTCGAGGGCCTCCTGCGCCGTCCAGCGCCCCGTCCCCTTCTGGGCCGCCTCGTCGACGATGACGTCGACGAGCGGGGCGGAGGTGGGCTCGTCGGCCTTGGCGAGGACGATGCTGGTGATCTCGATCAGGAACGACTCGAGGTCGCCCGAGTTCCAGCCGGCGAACACGTCGGCGACCTCGGCGACCTCGAGCCCCACGCAGTTGCGCAGCAGGTCGTAGGCCTCGGCGATGAGCTGGATGTCCGCGTACTCGATCCCGTTGTGCACCATCTTCACGTAGTGGCCGGCCCCGTCCGGCCCGACGTAGGTGCAGCAGGGCGTGCCGTCCACCTGGGCGGCGATCGTGGTGAAGACGTGCTCGACGTCGGCATAGGCGTCCCGGTCGCCGCCCGGCATGAGGCTCGGGCCCTCCAATGCTCCCTCCTCGCCCCCGGACACGCCCACGCCCAGGAAGCGGATGCCCTGCTCGGCCAGGTCGGCGTGACGCCGTTGGGTGTCGCGGAAGAACGAGTTCCCGCCGTCGACGATCGTGTCGCCGCGGTCGAGGTGGGGGACCAGCTCGGCGATCACCGCATCGACCGGCGGCCCGGCCTTGACCATGATCATGATCGTGCGGGGCGGCGCGAGCGCGGCCACGAACTCCTCGACCGAGGCCGACCCCGTGATCGGTCCCTCCGAGCCGTGCTCGGCCACGAACCGCTCGGTCCGCGAGGTCGTCCGGTTGTGGACGGCGACGGGGATGCCGTGGCGGGCGACGTTGCGGGCCAGGTTGGCGCCCATCACCGCGAGCCCGGTCAGTCCGAAGTGGGGCTTCTCGGTCATCGGGGGGACTCCTTGCAGCCGCCCGGTGCCGTCGACGTCGGACCGGAGGATCCGGTGGGCACCGGGCAGGTCCGCAACACTACATGGGGGTGCTCGCGCGCCCGTCGTGTCCACCGAGGCCCGGGGAGGCCATGTCGATCGACGCCGTGATCTTCGACCTGGACGGGGTGCTGGTCGACTCCGAGCCGGTCTGGTCGGAGGTCCGACGCGCGTTCGTGGACGACCACGGCGGCTGCTGGGCGGAGGACGCACAGGTGCGGATGATGGGCATGGCCACGGCCGAGTGGGCCGCCTTCCTGCACGACGAGCTGCGGGTCCCGCTGCCGATCGACGACATCGCGGCCGGGGTCGTCGACGCCATGGTCGAGCGCTACGGCCGGCAGCCGCCGCTGCTGCCGGGGGCGGTCGAGGCCGTCCGTCGCGTGGCCTCGGGCTGGACGCTCGGGCTGGCGTCGTCGTCGCCGGCCCGGCTCATCGACGTGGTCCTGGGGGCGGCCGGACTGGCGTCGCTGTTCGCCGTGGTGCTGTCGACGGAGGAGGTCGGGCGGGGCAAGCCGGCGCCCGACGTCTACGTCGCGGTGGCCCAGCGGCTCGGGGTTCGGCCGGGGTCGTGCGCCGCGGTGGAGGACTCGACCAACGGGCTGCGGGCGGCCCGGGCCGCCGGCATGCGGGTCATCGCCGTGCCCACCCGCAGCTACCCGCCGGACCCGGACGAGCTGGCCCGCGCCGATGTCGTGCTCGGCTCGCTGGACGACCTGACCGGGGCCATCCTCGACCCGCTCACGTCGCGGTAGGGACCCGCCCCTCGCGGGATCGCTTCGGGCCCGCCCCGTCCGCACCGTGGCCGGCGCCACACACGCCTCTCGTCCCGCCGGCGGACCTGGTTCCCACACCGGGCTTTTCACCCGCACGGGGCGATGCGCGGCCGTGCGCCGCCGACGATTCGTGGTTCACGAGGTCGACGATGACGACGCCCGACGATCCGCGCGCGCTGCTGCGCACCCCCGACTACCTGAGGCTCCTGGCCTTCGCGGCGATCATCGGTGCGCCCATCGCGGCGCTGGCCTACGGCTTCCTGTGGCTGGTGGACGAGCTGCAGGACTGGCTCTACACCGAACTTCCCCACGACCTCGGCTTCGACGGCGTGCCCGCCTGGTGGCCGCTGCCCCTGCTGGCGCTGGCCGGCCTGCTGGTCGGGCTGACCATCCGCTACCTCCCTGGTGCGGGTGGCGAATCGCCCGCGGACGGGTTCGAGCCGGGCAGGGGGCCGCCGCTCCCCGTCGAGCTGCCCGGCATCTTCCTCGCGGCGCTGGCCGGGCTCGCGCTGGGCGCCGTGATCGGGCCCGAGGCGCCGCTCATCGCCCTCGGCGGCGGGCTGGCGGTATTGGCCGTCCGCCTGGCCTCCCGCGACGTCCCGGCGAGGACCGAGGCGGTCGTCGCCGCGGCCGGGAGCTTCGGCGCGATCAGCGCGCTCCTCGGCTCGCCCCTGCTGGCGGCGTTCCTGCTCATGGAGGCCTCGGGCCTCGCCGGGCCGACGATGGCACTGGTGCTGCTCCCCGGCCTGGTCGCCGCCGGCGTCGGGGCGCTGATCTTCGTGGGCCTGAGCTCGTGGACGGGCCTCGGCACGTTCTCGCTCAGCGTCCCCGACCTCGCCCCGGTCGGGACGCCCACCGTGGGCGAGCTCGGCTGGGCCGTCGCCATCGGCGTCGCCGCCGCGTTCCTGGGCACGGGGATCCGCGCCCTCGCGCTCGCCGTGCGACCGCACGTCGAGGCGCGGGTGCTGCTGCTCACCCCGGTCCTCGGGCTGGCCATGGCCGGCCTGGCGATCGCCTTCGCCGAGGCGACCGGCGAGTCCGCGTCGCTGGTCCTGTTCTCGGGACAGTCGGCGCTGGGCCCGGTGCTCGGCGACGCGGCCGACCACTCGGCCGGGATGCTCGTCCTGCTGCTCGCCTGCAAGGGCCTCGCCTACAGCGCGGCGCTGAGCGGCTTCCGCGGGGGACCGGTCTTCCCGGCGGTGTTCCTCGGCGCGGTGGGCGGGCTCGCGCTGGCTCACCTCCCGGGGCTGGGCACGACGGCGGGTGCGGCGATGGGGATGGGGGCGATGACCGTGGCGATGCTCGGGATCCCGATGACGTCGGTGCTGCTGGCCACGGTGGTGGTGTCGTCGTCGGGCGGCCTCGATGCGACGCCGCTGGTGATCATCGCCGTCGCGGTCGCCTACGTGACCTCGGAGAGGCTCAAGGCCCGGTTCCTCGCCGGACGGGTGCCGAAGACGGGCGAGACGGACGCCGGCGGCGCTTCGACGCGGCGTCGACGGCGATGAGGACGCCTGCCGAGAGGACGGCCACGATCCAGCCCGCGGGTGGGGGTGGCGCCTGGCCGAGCTCGTCCGCGAGGAACGGGACGAACAGCACGAGGAACGAGAACAGCAGCTCCACGGACTTGCCCACGAGGAGCAGCGGGTTCGTCGTCCAACCGACGGCGCCGGCCCAGCGGGTGGAGCTGCGACAGGCGAACGAGTTGGCGGTTTGGGCGATGACGACGGTCATGAACGCGGCGCCCGAGGCGGCGGCCACGTCGGCGGCGCGGAAGCTGTCGCCGGGGCGCCATCCGAGCGCGACGAGCGACACGACGAAGGCGATCATCGTGCAGGCCGCGACGGTGGGGCCGAGGAGGCCGAAGGCCCGGCGCAGGACGGTGCGGTTGAGCAGCCGGCCCGACACCGGCGGCCGCTCGAGCACGTTGGCGGCGGGGCGCTCGGCGCCGAGGGCCGTGGCCGACAGGGTGTCGGTCCCGATGTCGATCGCCAGGATCTGCATCACGCCCAGGGCGAGCGGGAACCGGCCGCCCGACAGCGCCCACACGACGAAGGGCGTGAGCTCGGCGACGTTGTCGGTGAGGTGGTAGGTCAGGAAGCGCCGGACGTTCAGGAAGGTGGCCCGACCGAGCCTGATCCCCGCCACGATCGAGGCGAAGTGGTCGTCGAGCAGCACCAGGTCGGCCGCCTCACGGGCGACGTCCGTGCCCGAGGCGCCCATGGCGATGCCGATGTCGGCCTCGCGCAGAGCCGGACCGTCGTTCACGCCGTCGCCGGTCATGGCCACGACGTGCCCCCGCCGGCGCAGCGCCCGGGCGATGCGGAGCTTCTGCTCGGGCGACACGCGGGCCACGACGATGCCGTCGTGGTCGAGCACGGCCCCGAGGTCGGTGTCGTCGGCCGGCAGCTCGTCGCCGACGAGGACCGGCGCGTCGTCGCGGCGCAGCCCGACCTCATTGGCGATGGCGGTGGCCGTCACCGGGTGGTCGCCCGTGACCATGGCGATCTTCACCCCCGCCCGGCGGCAGGCGTCGATGGCCTCGCCCACGTCTGGCCGCGGCGGGTCCTCCAGGCCCAGCAGGCCCAGCAGGCGCAGGTCGCGCTCGGCGTCGGCGGCCGAGGTGGGCTGCGCCGGCCCGGTGTCGCGCTCGGCGACGGCGAGGATGCGCAGGCCCCGGGCGGCCAGGGCGCCGAGCACCCGCTCCGCCTCGCCGAGGTCGCCGACGTCCACGCACAGGGGCAGCACCGAGTCCGGCGCGCCCTTGACCACGACGGTTCCGTCGAGGACCACCGACATGCGCCGCCGGCGGGGGTCGAAGCCGAACTTGAGCTGGACCTCGTCCTGCGGGCGGCCGGCGTGGGTCGCCACGCCGAGCCGGCGGGCGAAGACGTCGAGCGCGGCCTCCATCGGGTCGCCGTGGGCCCGCCACTCGCCGCCTGCCTGGAACGCGTAGCCGACCGACGAGCGCGACGCAGCCGCGGCCAGGCGGACCAGGTCGGGCAGCGACCCCCGGTCGGGCACGTCCACGCTGCCCCCGGGGTCGTACCCGGCCTCGCTCACAAAGGCGCTGCCCGACGGTGTCCAGGCCTCGACGACCGTCATCTGGTTGTGGGTCAGCGTGCCGGTCTTGTCGGTGCAGATGAAGGTGGTCGAGCCCAGCGTCTCGACCGCGTCGAGGTTGCGCACCAGCACCTGGCGGCGCGCCATCTGCTCGGCGCCCCACGCCAGGGCCAGGGTGACGGTCGGCAGGAGCGCCTCCGGCACCAGCGCCACGGTCACGCCGATGGCGAACACGAACCCGTTGGACAGGCCCTGGCCGAGCGCCCACGACAGGCCGAAGAACACGAACCCGACGCCCACGGCGATGAGCGCGATGGTGCGCACCACGCGGTGCAGCTCGCCGGTGAGGGGGCTCCGGGGCACGACGGTCGACGTCGTCAGCCGGGCGATGTCGGCCAGGCGGGTCGACAGGCCGGTGGCGGCCGTCACCGCCTCGGCGTCGCCCTCGACGACGAAGGTGCCCGCGTACACCTGGCCGCCGGCCTCGACCACGACCGGCCGGCTCTCGCCCGTGAGCAGCGACGTGTCGACGAGCAGGTCGTGGGACGTCACCACGCGGGCGTCGGCGGGGACCCGGTCGCCCGATTCGAGCAGCAACACGTCGTCGACCACCACCTCGGCGGCGTCGACGTGGACCCGGCGCCCGTCGCGGCGCACGGTCACCTGGCGGGGCAGCAGGGCCCGCAACCGCTCGGCCGCCCGCCCGGCCCGGCTCTCCTGGGCGAACGCGAACAGGGCGTTGACGACGATCACCACGGCGATGGCGACCCCCAGCTGGGGCAGGTCCGCCGCGAACGCCAGGGCGCTCGCGACCCACAGCATCACCGCGAAGAAGTGCACGAGCTGGTGCACGAATCGCCGGACGGCCGACGGGCGCCGCGCCGCCGGCAGCTCGTTCGGTCCGGCGGTGCGGAGGCGTGCCGCGGCGTCGGCCGACGTGAGCCCGGTGAGGAGGGCGGGTCTGGCCTCGGTCACCATCGCATCATTCTCCACACACCTCCACGGATCCGGCCTGGGACCGAGGTGGGTCAGTCCAGGTAGCCGGCGAGCGACCGCGCCATGCCCTCGGCGAACACGTCCACGTCGGGGCAGGCGCCGGCGTCGGCGGTGACCGAGATCGTCAGCGCGCCGTCGTAGGAGAGCACCGCCACGCCGACCGTCAGGTTGGCCCCGAGCGGCACCACGGGGAAGGCCTCGAGCATGCGGGCGCCGACGGCGTACAGCGGCACCGGTGGCCCGGGGACGTTCGTGACCACGAGGTTCACGAACGGCTGGTGCAGGATCGCCCGGGAGATCAGGTGGGCCGCGCCGGCGGGCAGCGCGTCGGCGCTGCCGAGCAGGGCCTCGGTGGTCCGAGCCTCCGGCCGGGACTTCAGCCGGCGCATGCTCGCCACGATCGCCGCCAGCCGGGCCGCGGGGTCGCCGATGCCCACGGGCAGCGGGGCGTAGACCGCACCCACGCGGTTGCCCAGCGCGCCGTGCTCGCCCTCGGTGCGGACCGACACCGGGACCAGCACCTTGAGCACCAGGTCGGCCGCCAGCGGCTCGCCCCGGCCGAGGAACAGCGCCCGCAGGCCGCCGCCCACCACCGCGAGCATCACGTCGTTGACCGAGCCGCCGGCGCGGTGCGCCGCGGCCTTGACCTCGTCGAGCCGGGTGCGGACCCAGGCCAGCCTGCGCCCGCCCTGCAGCCGCCCGTTCAGCGACGTGTGCGGCGCGAACAGCCCGTCGTCGGCCACCGTGGCGAGGCCCTTGCCCAGGCCCCCGGCGGCGCGCACGGCCTGCAACGGGTGGCGCACGGCACGCACCGCCGCTTGCACGGTCCGGGCCGAGTCGCCGACCTGCTGGCGCAGGCTGGCCGCGACCAATTCGGCGTCGCTGGGCCACGGCTCGGCCGACCAGCGGCGCAGCGGCACGGCGGGCGCGTCGGGCTCGAGGTCCAGCAGGATCGTCGCCAGGTCGACGCCCCCGACCCCGTCGACGAGGGCGTGGTGGATGCGCTCGACCAGGCCCACGCGGTCGCCGTCCAGCCCGGTGACGAGGACCAGATCCCAGAGCGGGCGGTCACGGGGCAGCAGCTCGCTGTGCAGGTCCTCGGCCACCCGGCGCAGGGCGGCCTCGTCGCCGGGCGGCGGCAGGCGCAGCTCGCGCACGTGGTTCGCGATGTCGAAGTCGGGGTCGTCGATCCAGGCTGGCCGACCCAGGTCGTAGGGCACGACGGCCAGGCGCCGCCGCAGCCGGGGCAGGGCGTCGAGCCGGGCGGCGGTGCGCTCGCGGATGTCGTCGAGCCGCAGGCGGCCGCGCCCGTCGAGCAGGGGCGCGGCCTCGAAGGTGCTGACGGCGCCCACGACGGCCGGCGCCTGGGGGCCTTCAAACCACACGAAGCTGGAGTCGAGGGCGGTGAGCTGGTCGAGTGTCACGCGGATCTCCGCTTGGCGGGCCGGCGGGAGGTGGTGGACCGTGACCGGCCGAGGGCGACCAGCTCGTCGAGCGCGCGGTCGAGGCACGTGGCCATGAGCTCGGGATCGGTGACCGCGAGGCGATCGCACGCCAGACCGACGCACGCCGTGGTGCCGTGGGACACGAGGGTGACGCTGAGGGCGGCGCCGGTCGGCGGCGCGAACGCCCAGAGCCGGTCGAGGCGCGCGCCGCCGAGGTAGGCGGGGCGGTCGAGCCCGGGCACGTCGACCACGTCGACGTCGATCGAGCGCAGCATGTCGCCGAACAGCCGGGTGACCACGGGCCGGGGGAGCAGGTTGAGGCCGGCGGCGATGAGGTCGGTCGCTCCGAGGGCCGGCTCGGCGCGCCAGCCCCGCACGATAGCCCCGGCGATCTGCACCCGGGCGCGGGGGTCGGGGTCGTCGATCGGCAGCGTGAACCGGGCGGGCACGAAGCGGTTGCCTCCGACGTGGTCGTCCGGGCGGCGGATGCTGATCGGCATCGTCACCCGGACGGTGGGAACAGGTCGCCCCTGCTCGCGGTGGTACGACGACAGCGCGCCGGCGACTGCGGCGAGCAGCACGTCGTTGACCGTGCCGCCGGTGGCCCGGGCCGCCGCCCGCACCCGTTCGAGCGGTCGCTCGGTGGCGGCGAGCCAGCGGTCGAGGCTGCGGCCCGCCAGCTCCGGTGAGCCGCCGCCGGACGGGCTGATCAGCCGCGTCGCCGACCGACCCATGCGCACGGGCGTGGCCAGGACGTCGCCGGGCCGGCGAGCGGCGTCGACCGCGGCTCGTGCCAACCGGGCCGCTCCGCCGGCCGCGGCCCTCGCGACGTCCGGCAGGGACCGGTCGTCCCCGGTGGCGGCGGTCGCGGGCGAGCGGGACGTCGGCGCGGCGCCGCGGGGGTTCCGGGTGCGGTCGAACAGCAGGTTGGCGATCTCGATGCCCCCGACGCCGTCGGTGATGGCATGGTGGAACCGCAGCACGAACGCGGCCCGCCCGCCGGCGAGCCCGTCGACGATCGTGAGGGCCCAGGGCGGGCGCGCCGGGTCGAAGGCGGCCACCGCGTCGGGCTGGGCCACCTCGAGCACGCTGTCGAGGTCGTCGCCGGCGGCGCGCACCCGACGCACGTGGTGGGCTAGCGAGGGCTCGCCGGCGTCCTCCCAGCGGGGCCGGCCCACCGCCAGGGGCGGCGGGACGATCCGTTGGCGCAGCCGCGGGAGCGCGGCCGCGGCGTGTTCGACGGCGGCCTCCAGACGGTCGGGGGGCGGCGAGCGGTCGAGCAGGCCGACCACCAGGATCGGCGAGCGGAGCACCGGGTCGGACTCGATGCGCCACATCAGGCTGTCGGAGGCCGACAGCCGCGAGGGGAACGCGCGATCGTCCACGGGGATCTCCCTCTCTAGCGAGGCACACACCTACTTTGCCCGCCGGCTCGCCACGCCGACCAGGGACGAAGGTCCTGCTCGTCGACGCGTTCGGGACTTCCGGCCCTGAACCGCAGCACCCCAGGGTTCCTATGGTCATGTACAGGACGGAAGGAGCCCGCATGGCACGCGGCAGGGACGATCGCCTCGACGGCTCGTTCACCTGGAACGGTCGGCGGCTGGTGTACGAGACCTATGGCGAGGGCGACCGGCTGGTGGTGCTGCTGCACGGCCTGCTGATGGACGCCCGGCTCAACCGGGGCGTGGCCCGGGCGCTGGCCGCACGGGGCCACCGTGTGGTGCTGCTCGACCTGCTGGGCCACGGCCGCAGCGACAAGCCCCGGCACGCCGCCGAGTACCGCATCGACACTTATGCGGAGCAGGTCGATGGGCTGCTCGAGCACCTGGGCGCGCGGCAGGCGGTGGTCGGCGGCGTGTCGCTCGGCGCCAACGTCGCGCTGCACCTGGCCGCCCGCCGGCCCGAACGGCTGCGCGGCCTGCTGATCGAGATGCCGGTGCTCGAGCGTGCGGTGCCGGCCGCGGCGCTGACCTTCGTCCCCGCGCTGCTCGCCGTGCACTACGCCATGCCGCTGGTCAGAGCCGTGAGCTGGGTGGCCAGCCGACTCCGCCGGACAGGGAGCCCGCTCGTCGACAGCGCGCTGGCGCCGCTGGCGTCGCCGCCCGAGGTCACCACCGCGGTGCTGCACGGCATCCTCGTGGGGCCCACGGTGCCGACGGTGGACGAGCGCCGGCGCATCGAGGTCCCGGCGCTCGTGCTCGGCCACCGCGCCGACCTCATCCATCCCTTCAGCGACGCCGACGCCCTCGCCCGCCAGATCCCCCGCGCCCGCCTGGTCGAGGCGGACAGCGTCATCGAGCTGCGCTGGCGCCCCGAGCGGCTGCTCGTCGAGATCGACCGGTTCCTGACCGAGGTGTGGAGCTCCGGGCGCGGCGCGCTGGTCGCGGCGGGCGGGTAGTCCCGGCAGCATCGCCGCGGCGGCCCGCCCCGCGCCTCAGGAGCCGTCGGGCGGCTCGTCGGTCCAGTCGACCCATGACGTCCCGGTGCGGGCCACGTAGTCGGACACGACCGTGCCGATGGTCGGGTAGAAGTGCTCGGGCGGGAAGCGGGCGCCGAGGCCGAAGCGGAACAGCTTGTCCTTCACCGGGCCCTTCAGCTCGGCGAACACCAGGCGGATGCCCCGGGCGGCCAGCTCGTCGTCGACGCGCTCGAGCACGTCCGCAGCCGAGGTGTCGATGTCGGTGATCGGCTCGGCGGCGATGGCCACCCAACGCACCGGCCCCGGTGCATCGGCCACCGACCGGCTCACGAAGTCGGCGAACTGCTCGGCGTTGGCGAAGAACAGCGGCGCGTCGAAGCGCACGATGACCAGCCCGGGGACGCGCCGCCCCTCGGGGTGCCGGGCCCGGTCGTGGTAGCCCTTGCGCTGCTCGACCCGCACCAGCTCGGCCATGTGGGGGCGCCAGGCCCGGGCGACGAAGGCGAGTAGCGACAGGCCGACCGCCATCGCGATGCCGCGCAGCACGCCAAGGCTGGCGACCCCGGCGAAGGCCGTCAGCGCCAGGGCGAACTCGGTCGGGCTGAGGCGCAGCAGGCGCATGGTGCCGGGCACGTCGGCCACCGTCGCCACCGCCGCGATCACGACGGCGGCGAGGGCGGCGTCGGGCAGGTGCCGGGTGAAGCCGGGGGTCAGCCCCACGACGACGGCCACCGCCAGGGCGCCCACCACACCCGTGACCTGGCTCCGGGCGCCCACCGACTGGGCCACGGGGGTGCGCGACGCGCTGGCCGACACCGGGAAGCCGGCCGCGGCGCCGCACGCCAGGTTGGCCACGCCGAGGGCGGCCATCTCCTGGTTGGAGTCGACGTCCTCGCCCGCGCGCGCCGAGAAGACCCGCGACAGCACGGCGGTGTCGGTGAAGGCGACGACCGCCACGCCGACGGCAGGGCCGAACAGCGAGGCGATGTCGTGGCGGGTGAGCGTCCCGAGCGCCGGCGCGGGCAGGCCGCGGGGGAGCGCCCCGACCACCGGCACGCCGGCGGGATCGAGCGCCCACACCACGACGATCGCGACGACCACCGCGACGAACACGCCCGGCACCAGGGGCGCGACCTGCCGAAGGACCAGGATCAGCGCCAGCGCGCCCACGCCGATCGCGGCCGCTGCGGGCTGGACCTCGCCGTCCGCAACCGCGTCGACCACCTGGCGCACCTCGTCCAACAGCCCGTCGCCGTCGGCCGAGAACCCCAGCAGCGCGGGAAGCTGCCCCACGATCACCACCAGGGCGATGCCGTTCAGGTAACCGATGCGGATCGGCTTGGACAGGAGCTCGGACACGAACCCCAGCCGCAGCAGCCTGCCGGCCAGCAGGACCATGCCGACCATGAGCGCGAGCAGGCTGGCCAGCGCCACCCGCCGCTCCTCGCCCGGCCCGCCCGCCGCGGCCAGCGGGATGATCGCCGCGCCGATGAGCGGCACGAGCGCGGAGTCGGGGCCGAGGACCAGCACCCGTGACGGGCCCACGAGGGCGTATGCGAGCAGGCCGGCGACGGTGGCGTAGAGCCCCGTCTCGGGCGGGAGCCCGGCCGCCGTGGCGTACCCCATGCCCGCCGGCACGAGCAGGGCGGTCAGCACCAGGCCTGCGCTCACGTCGCTGCCCAGGTCCTCCCGCCCGTAGCCGTCGGGTAGCCGCTTGTTCAGCCAGCGGCCGAGCGCCCGCCTCGACGTCGCACGCCACCCGACCACCTCCACGGCACACACACTGGCACGCGCCGGTGGCTGTCCCCGGCGTGCAGCGGGCCGTGCTGCCGCCCGCCGGCCCTGGCGACCCGGCGTCAGCCGAGGGCGAGCGTGAACCGGTCGGCCGGGCCCCTCCGGGCGCCGCCGGGAGCGCGCCGCGTCACGGCGAGCGCGGTCAGACCGACCGTCCAGCTGCGGTGCGGCCGCTGCGCCAGTGCCTCGACCGCCCGACCCAGCTTGGCGGGCGTGAGGCCGCGGTCGAGGAGGGTGATGTGGGGTGTCCAGACGTCCGGGTCGGTGTTGCCGGCCAGGCAGGCGCCGGCGGCGCCGAGGGCGGCGTGGGTACGCCGATGGAGCCGGTCGAGCGCGCGCGTGCGCACGACCATCACGTGGAGCGACAGGTCCGATGCCCGGTCGCCCGTGAACATGCCGTAGCCGTGAGCGCGCACGGCCAGGGGGCCGTCGGCGCCGCGCACGATCGGCGCCAGCGCGGCGGCCGCCGCGGCGGCGTCGAGGTCGGTGTACGACACCAGCGTGATGTGGGGCGGCCCCTGTGCCGCGCCGGCCGGTTCGATGGCGAGCAGCTCGGCGAGCTCGTGCGACAGCTCGTTGACGACCCGCTCGTGGTCGGCGTCGAGGCGCGCGATCACGTGGTCCATGTCGTGCCTGCCCGGCCGGTCACGGCTGCAGGGCCCGCTCCAGGAGCAGGCGCCGTTCGGCCCGGGCGATCGCCCGGCGAGCCGGCTCGGCCGCGTCGGGGTTGACCGAGATCGACGTGATGCCCTGGCGGACCAGGAACTCGGCGAACTCGGGCCGGTTCGACGGCGCCTGGCCGCACAGCGACGAGGTGATGCCCGCGTCGCGGCTGGCCCGGATGATGCGTCCGATCGCGTCGAGCACCGCCTCGTCCGACTCGTCGAAGAGCTCGGCGCAGATCTCCGAGTCGCGGTCGACGCCCAACACCAGCTGGGTCAGGTCGTTCGAGCCGATGGACACGCCGTCGATGCCCAGCGCGGCGTACTCGGGAATGCGGTAGACCACCGACGGCACCTCGGCCATCACCCAGCGGTGCAGCCCGCGCTGGTGGCCGAGCGGATGCCCGTCGATCGCCTCGAGGCAGGCCTCGAGCTCCCAGCGGGTGCGCACGAACGGGATCATCATGTGCAGGTTCGGCGTCTCCTCGCGCACCCGGGCCACCACGTCCAGGTCGAGGGCGAACACCTCGGGGTCCCGGATGTAGCGGTAGCACCCCCGGTAGCCGATCATCGGGTTGTCCTCGGCGGGCTCGAACTCGTCGCCGCCCTTCAGGCCCCGGAACTCGTTGGTGCGGAAGTCGACCGCCCGGTAGACGACCGGCCGAGGGGCGAACGCCCGCGTGATCCGCTGCACCGAGGCCACCATGCAGTCGACGAACTCGTCGCGCCGGCCCGTGGCGAGCAGGTGCTTCGGGTGCTCGCCCTCCAGCGCGTCGGTGATCATGAACTCGGCCCGCAGCAGGCCCACGCCGTCGACCGGCATGGCCGCCACCTCCTCGGCGTGCTCTGCGATGGCCAGGTTCACGTACAGCAGCGTCGCGGTCGCCTCGGGCGCCGACGGCGCCGGCGTCGGCGCCGTGGCCGAAGGGACCGCGGCCACGGTCGCCGCGCCGGCACCCGCCGGTGCCGCGCCCTCGCGCACCTCGCCGGCCGTGCCGTCGACGGTCACGACCTCGCCGTCGCGCAGCACGGTGGTCGCCGACCGCGTGGCGACCACCGTGGGCAGGTGCAGTTCCCGCCCGATGATGGCGGCGTGGCAGGTGACCCCGCCGCCGTCGGTCACCAGCGCTGCCGCCCGACGCATGGTGGGCACCCAGTCAGGGTTGGTCATCGGCGCGACCAGGATCTCGCCGGCGGCGAGGCGGTCGCCCTCGCTCGGCGAGCGCAGGATGCGGACCGGCCCGGTGCCGAGTCCGGGGGCCGCGGCCAGGCCGGTCACCAGCACCGTGCCGTCGGGCGGCTGGTCGCGGACGGGCCCGTCGTCGGACAGCGTCGTGATGGGCCGGGACTGGACGATCGAGATGTGGTGGTCCGCGACCGCGAACTCGATGTCCTGCGGCTTGCCGTAGTGGCGCTCGATCTCGATCCCCAGGCCGGCGACGCCCATGAGGGTGCTCTCGTCGAGCACCCGGCGTACCTGGTCGTCCTCGGGCACCGCGACCCGGCGGTCGCGCCCGTCGTCGCCCCGCACGATCTTCTCGGCCTTGGTCCCGATGTGCTGGTGCAGGATCCGGGGCCCCTCCTTGCTGACCACGTACGTGTCGGGCTCGACCTGGCCGCCCACCACGACCTCGCCCAGCCCGAAGGCGGCCTCGATGACCAGGTGGGTCCGGTCGCCCGTGGCGGGATCGGCCGTGAACATCACCCCGGAGATCTCGGAGTCGACCATGCGCTGGACGACCACGGCGATCGCCGGCTCGTCGCCGATGTCGCGCGTGGCGCGGTAGGCGACGACACGAGGGCTCCACAGCGAGGCCCAGCACTCGCCGATGTGGTCGACCAGGTCGTCGTCGCCGCTGACGTTGGTGAAGGTCTCGTTCATGCCGGCGAACGAGGTGGACGCAGTGTCCTCGGCCGTGGCCGACGACCGCACCGCCACCAGCTCGTCCGCACCCAGCTGGTGGTAGGCGTCGAGGACCGACCCGCGCACCTCGTCGGGCAGGCGGGCGGCCCGCACCAGTCCCTGGAGCTCGGTGGCCACCCGGGCGAGCGCTGCCGGATCGTCGACGTCCAGCCCCACGATCCGTTCGCGCAGCGTGGCGCGCACGCCGGCGGCGTCCAGGGCGGCGAAGTACGCCGCCGCGGTGACGACGAAGCCGGACGGGACGGGAATGCCGGCCCGGGTCAGCTCGCCCAGGTTGGCGCCCTTGCCGCCCACCCGCTCGACGTCGTCCCGGGTCAGGTCGGAGAACCAGGCGACGAAGCGGTCGCCGTGGCCGGCGACCGCTTCGGGGGTCTCGGTGTGCACAGCGTCGTCGGTCTTCGTCGTCATGCCCTCAGCGTGGTCCCGCCCGCCCAAACGGGCCAAGGGGCCTTGGTCCTCGTGGCCCACGCGACGGTCCCATCGACGTTCGGCCGCCGGTCAGCCGAACCGCACGCGGGTCACCGCCGCCTGCCACACCCGGCCGTCCCCGGCGCTACGGGTGAGCAGGACGAGAGCGCCGCCCTCGGCGTTCGGGGCCGAGAACTCGACCTGGCCCTCGAAGGGGCGCTCGACGTCGCCGCCGCCCGTGACGACGCCGGTGCCGATGGGCTCGCGGGCGCCGTCCTCGCGCACCTCGACCTCGACGTTGCCCTCGAAGGCGAGGGCGCTGCCCGTGAGCGTGAGCGGTGAGGTGACGGTGTCGCCCGCCGCGGGCGTGTCGAGTGTGATGCCGCCGGTCGCCGACCCGAGCACCCACCAGGTGTCGTCCGCGCCCAGCTGGCGCACGAACACCGTCGTGGCCGGCCCGTCGGCCCGCGGGCGCACCTCGACCTCGCCCGAACGGGCGTCGCCCTGCCTGAGCTCGCCCACGACCGGGTCGGTGAAGCCGACGAAGTCGACGGCGAACGCACGCGTGGCGGCGACGGGGTCGTCGAAGCGCTGCGACGTCGACGCGTCGGGGAAGACGGCGGTCGCGGTGTCGCCGGGCGCCGGGGCCGCAGTGG
This sequence comes from Acidimicrobiales bacterium, assembly GCA_035697515.1. Classification (GTDB taxonomy): domain Bacteria; phylum Actinomycetota; class Acidimicrobiia; order Acidimicrobiales; family VFJN01; genus ZC4RG19. The sequence goes on along the minus strand of DASSCS010000059.1, from coordinate 5,205 downwards.
TCGGGGCCGCCGTCGAGCCCGTGGTGGCGGGCGCGGTGGTGACCGGCGCCTCGGTCGTGGTGGGCTCGGTGACCGCGTCGTCCTCGCCGTCGCGCTGCCACACGAGCACGGCGACCAGGGCGGCGATCACCGCGACCGCCAGCACCAGGGCGACGATCAGCGTGGTCGGGCGGTGGGGACGTTGGCCTGCCGGCCCGGGGAGCGCCCCGGGGTCCGGCCGGTCCGGAACGGTGGGCCCGCCGGGGAGGCGGGGCCCGGTCGATGGCGTGGTCTGGCTCATCGCACACCTGCGCTTTGGTCAGGAGGTCACGCGGGCGGGCGGTGCCCGCCCGCGACCTGATCGTCGTCACCGAGCGCACGGAGCGACAGGGCCGATCGACCCTTGGTCGCGCTCGTCGGCCCCGCGCCGGCGAACCGACGATCCTGACGTTCGCCTCTTGTCATCCTCCGGCGGGTGCGCGGGTAGTGGGGGAGGAGCAAGTGGCGCGCCTGCGCCCCGACACGAGGAGGAAGCGATGGCATTGATGCGTCGAGAACGGTTCGACTTCCCTGACCTGTTCCAGGTTGGGTTCCCGGAGCTATTCCGGCGGTTCGCCGATGTCGATCCGCAGGGCGGCTGGATGCGCGTCGAGCAGTTCACCGAGGACGACACGCTGGTCGTCCGGGCCGAGCTGCCCGACATCGACCCCGACAAGGACCTCGAGCTGACCGTCGCCGACGGGATGCTGCACATCAGCGCCCACCGCGAGGAGAAGACCGAGACCCAGGAGAAGGAGTTCTACCGGAGCGAGTTCCGCTACGGGTCCTTCGTCCGCGATCTCCGGCTCCCCGAGGGCACGAGCGACCAGGACATCGCCGCCAGCTACAAGGACGGCATCCTCGAGGTCCGGGTCCCGCTGCCCGAAGAGCCCAAGGGATCTGCGACGAAGGTTCCGGTGACCCATGGCTGACGCCCAGCCCGGCCCGGCGGTCGACCCCGCCGGGCGGGTGGCCACCCTGGTCACGCCCGCCGCCGCGGCCGGCCTGGCGTGGCAACGCCTCGAACCGTTCGAGGGCGTCGACTACAAGCTCTTCTGGCGGTCCGGCAAGTCGGTCGCCGGCCTCATGCGCGTCGCCCCGGGCGCCGAGGTGAGCCCGCACGCGCACGTGCGCTCGCACCACCACCTGTGGGTGCTCGAGGGCGAGGCCGACATGGTGGGCGACGGTGACCGGGTCGGGCCGGGCACGTACGTGCACATCCCGGCGGGCGTCGAGCACGGCATCACCGACGTCGGCCCCGACGGCTGCACCGTCGTGTACTTCTACCTCCGCGACGAGGGCCCCGGGTCGGGCGGCCGCCCGTAGACCGCCGCCAGCACGTCGCGGCGCGACACGATGCCGACCAGCCGGCCGTCCGTGCCGACCACGGGCAGCCGCCTGTAGCCCGACTCGAGCAGGCGCTGGGCGGTCACACGCAGCTCGTCGTCCGGCGAGGCGGTCGTGACCGCGCGGGTCATCAGCTGGGGGCGGTCGACGCAGAGGCCTTGCGCACCCAGGCGGGGTCGCGGTCACGGAGGTAGTCGAGGATGAGCCCCAGCGGCCGGCGGCGCTCGGGGCCGTACGCCTCGCGGCTGACCAGGTCGGCCTCGGTCACGATGCCGAGCAGCACGCCGTCGGCGTCGATCACCGGCAGGCCGCTGATGTCGTGCGCCAGGAGGCGGTCGACGATCTCGGCGTAGGACGCGTCGGGGCCGATGGTCACGACGTCGTCGGTCATGACGTCACGCACGTGCATGGTGACCTCCTGGGTCCGTCCCCATGCAAGCCGACGCCGCCGTCACCACCAAGAGGCGAACGGCCCTTCCGGTCGTCGTCGGCCGGGCGAGGCCGCGATCGCCGGGCCGGGTGACCTTCGCCCCTGGTCGCCGGACCGGGCGGGACCGATCATGGGGGCGTGGAGCCCACGACCAGCGACATCGGCGCCGGAACGGGCACCCGCCCGACGGAGGACGCCGAGGCGGGCGCCCGCCGGGCGGCGCTGCCCGGCGGTGGCGAGCTGGTCGTGCGCCGGGTCGCCGCCGACGACGTCGACGGGCTGGCCGCGCTGTACGCGGGCCTGTCCGACGGCGACCGCTACCGCCGCTTCTTCTCGTACTTCGCGCCCGAGCGCCCGTTCTTCGAGCGGATGGCCGCGGTTGCGTCGCGGGGCGGGTGCGGCCTGGTGGCCGTCGAGGTGTCACGAGGTGCCGGCGGGGGTGACGGCGACGGCCGCGTCGTCGGCGAGGCGAACTACGAGCTGCTGCCCAACGGCGACGGCGAGCTGGCGATGGCGGTCGCCGACGACCACCGCGGCTGGCTGGGGCCATACCTGCTCGACGCCCTGGTCGAGGCGGCGGCCGCCCGCGGGGTGCCGAACATCGAGGCCGTCGTGCTGGTCACAAACGCCCGCATGCTCGCGCTGCTGCGGTCGCGCGGCTACGCCACCCTGCCCTCCGACGACTGGGTCACCGTTCGCCTGATCGTGGGCACCGGCGGGCGCACGCCCGTGTGGCCCGAGCGCGCCAAGTCCGGTGGCCCGGCCCGCCCGCGCGTGCTGGTCGAGGCCCGGGGCGGCCGCTGGCACGCCGGGAGCGAGGCCGCCGCCGCCGGCCTCGAGGTGATCACCTGCTCGGGCCCGCGCGGCCCCCGGACGCGCTGCCCCGTCCTGGTTGGGCGACGGTGCCCGCTCGCGGCCGGGGCCGACGCGGTGGTGGTGTCGCACCCCCCCGACGAAGACGAGTGGAACGCCCTCGTCGAGGGCCACACCCTCCTGCATCCGGGCGTCCCGGTGTGCGTCGAGCCGCGGGCCCCTCGACCCGATGCGGTCGCCGAGCCGCCGGCCGTGCCGGGCGAGGCCGACGTCATCGAGGACGGCGACCCCCGGTACGTGGTCTCGGTCGTCGGGCGGCACGCGGCCGCCCATCTGGGGGGCGACGCGTGACCGGCCGGGGGGACGGCCCCTGTCGGACGGGCGGCGGCGCGCGTACCGTCGGACCACGACCTCCGACCGAAGGAGCGTGCCGTGGACGTGCTGACGCCGGTGAGGGAGAAGCTCGGCGGACGGTGGGCGCAGCCGGAGGAGGCGCCCCCGCTGGAGTCGGGCCGGACGCTCGTCGACCTCTTCTTCGACCGCGTGGACCGCTGGCCGGAGCGCCCCGCCCTGCGCCACGTGCAGGATGGCGAGTGGCGGCCGATCACCTGGGCCGAGTACGGCCTGGTCGTGCGCGAGGTGGCCGCCGGGTTGGTCGCCCTCGGCGTCGCTCCCGGCGACCGCGTCGGCATCCTGGCCGGCAACCAACCCCGCTGGCACATGTCCGACGTCGGCATCATGGCAGCGGGCGCCGTGTCGGTCCCCGCCTACCCGACCGGCGCCTCCAGCCAGGTCGCGCACGTGCTCGGGCACTGCGCGGCCCGGGCCTGCTTCGTCGGCGACCGCGACCAGCTCGCCAAGCTGCTGCTCGCCCGCCTGCAGCTGCCCGACCTCGAGCGGATCGTCGTGCTCGGCGAGGCGCCTGACGGCCTCGACCACGAGATGCTGCTCACGTTCGACGACCTGCGGTCGCTCGGGCGCCAGCGGCTCGAGCAGGACCCGGCGACGGTCGACGCGCGGGCCCATGGGGTGCGCCCGGATGCGGTCGCGACGCTGGTCTACACGAGCGGGACCACCGGACCTCCCAAGGGGACGATGATCACGCACGAGAACGTGGCCGAGACCATCCGCTCGATCATGCGGGTGATCAGCGTGGGGCCGAGCGACCGCTTCCTGTCGTTCCTGCCCCTGTCGCACATCGCCGAGCGCTGCGTCAGCCACATCGGCCAGATCATCTCGGGCGGCGAGACCTGGTTCGCCCGCGGCCTCGCCACGATGGCCGAGGACCTGCGCGCCTGCCGGCCCACGGTCTTCTTCGCGGTGCCGCGGGTGTGGGAGAAGTTCCGGTACGAGGTCGAGGGCGGGCTGGCGCACGCCCCCCGTGTCGTGCGCGCCCAGGTCGACCGTCTCGTCGACCTGGGCCGCGAGATCGTCGACGCCGGCCAGGGTCTGCGGCACCCGCCGCCCTGGCAGACACGCCTGGTCCACGCCGCGCTCGACCGCACGCTGGGCGCCCTGATCCGCTCGCAGCTGGGCCTGGACCGGGGCCGGATCTTCGTGTCGGCGGCCGCGCCGATCGACGACGACCTGGTGCGCTGGTTCCACGCCATCGGCATCCCCATCGCCGAGGTCTACGGGCAGACCGAGGACTGCGGGCCCACCACCATGAACCGGCCGGGTCGCATCCGCATCGGGACGGTGGGCGAGGCGTTGCCCGGGGTCGACGTGCGCATCGCCGAGGACGGCGAGGTGCTGGTGCGGGGCCCCAACGTGTGCGCCGGCTACTGGGACGACCCAGCCGCGACCGCCGAGCTGATCCAGGACGGCTCGATGCACTCGGGCGACCTCGGGGCCATCGAGGACGGCTACCTGCGCATCATCGGGCGCAAGAAGGACCTGATCGTCACGTCGAGCGGCAAGAACATCGCGCCCCAGGACATGGAGACGCGCCTGCAGGCCGAGCCGTTCATCTCGCAGGCGGTCGTCGTGGGCGACGGCCGCAAGTTCCTGTCCGCGATCCTGACGCTCGACAACGACGCGGTGGAGGCGGCCCTCGACGGCCACGGCGGCCACGGCGGGCCCGAGGCGCTGGCCACGCATCCCCTGGTCGAGCAGGAGATCGCCCGCGCCGTCGAGCGGCTCAACGCCGGCCGGGCGCCCGCCGAGCGCATCAGGCAGTGGCGGGTCCTGCCTCGCGACCTGACCGTCGCCGGCGGCGAGCTCACGCCCACGCTCAAGGTCAAGCGATCGGTGGTGATCGAGCGCTTCGCCGACGTCATCGAGGAGATGTACGCGACCTGAGGGGCAGATCCCGTCCGGGCCTGCACTCAGGGCAGGCCGGTCTCGCGCACGGTGATGCTCAGCCGCCCCGGCGGCAGCCCCAGCCCCACCGGACCGGTTGCGTCGTAGACCTTGGGCACGCCGTGGAACACCCGCCGGCTCGGTCCGCCGAACACCAGCAGATCGCCGCTGGCCAGGTCGACGTCGCTGAAGGGCCCGGTACGGCGGTCGACCCCGGCGAAGCGGAACCGGCAGGTGTCGCCCAGGCTGAACGTCACCACGGGCGCGGCCGAGGGCTCCTCGCCGTCCTGGTGCAG
>DASSCS010000058.1:0-6351 GCA_035697515.1 Acidimicrobiales bacterium | reverse complement strand
GTGGACTTGAAGGCCTCCACCAGCTGGTGGGGCAGCTTGCGGATGAACCCGACCGTGTCGGTGACCAGCACGGCCTCGCCGCCCGGCAGCGACAGCCGGCGGGTGGTGGCGTCGAGCGTGGCGAACAGCCGGTCCTCGACCAGCACGCCGGCGTCGGTGAGCCGGTTGAGCAGCGTCGACTTGCCGGCGTTGGTGTACCCGACGATGACCACGTTGGCGAGCTGGCCGCGGCGCTGCGCCTTGCGCTGGGTGGTGCGGTGGCGCTCGATGTCGCGGAGGTCGGCCTCGAGCTTGTGGATGCGGCGGACGATGCGCCGCCTGTCGACCTCGAGCTGCGTCTCGCCCGGGCCACGGGTGCCGATGCGGGCGCCGCCCGCCGCCGACATGCCGCCCGCCTGCTGCGACAGGGCGCCGGCCCGGCGCCGCAGGCGGGGCAGGCGGTAGCGCAGCTGGGCCAGCTCGACCTGGGCCTTGCCCTCCTGGCTGTGGGCGTTCTGGGCGAAGATGTCGAGGATCACCGCGGTGCGGTCGATGGCGGTGCGCCCCAGCAGTTTCTCGAGGTTGAACTGCTGGGCGGGCGTCAGCTCGTTGTCGAACACGACCGTGTCGCAGTCGGTGGCCAGCGCCAGCTCGCGCAGCTCCTCGGCCTTGCCCTTGCCCACATAGGTGGGCGGGTCGGGGGCCTGGCGCCGCTGGTAGATGCGGCCCACCTCGTCTGCGCCGGCCGTGTCGACGAGCAGCGACAGCTCGTCGACCGAGTTCTCGGTCTCCTCGACCGTCTCGGGTGGGATGGTGACGCCCACCAGCACGATCTTCTCGCGGACCGCCCGTTCGATCAGCGCCACGGCGACGCCCCCACGTCGATCGCCGCCACGAACACCGCAGGGCCCCGCAACACCACCGGGTCGCGGTCGGTGGCGCCAAGGGTCACCTCGGCCCGGCCGCCGGGCATCTCGACCGCCACCCGATCGCCGGCCATCCCCCACCGACGGGCGGCCACCGCCGAGGCGCAGGCGCCCGTGCCGCACGCCAGCGTGGGGCCCACGCCGCGCTCGTACGTCCGCACGGCGATGCCCGGCGCGGCGGTGACGGTGAGCAGGTGCACGTTGGCCCCGCCGGCCACCTTGGCGTTGACGGCCTCGCCGAGCGCCACCAGGTCGACCTCGCCCTCGTCGTCGCGGCCACCGTCGTCGCCGGGACCGTCGTCGGCGGCGGCCCCGGAGGACAGGTCCAGCACCAGGTGGGGGTTGCCCATGTCGACCAGCAGCGCCCGGCTCACGCCACCACCGGTCCACTCGGGCGCCGCACCCTCGACCCGGGCGGCGCCCATCGCCACCGACAGGTCGTGGGTCACGCCGTCGACCCGGTCGTGCACCATGACCGTGCGCAGCCCCGCATCGGTCTCGATCGCCACCTCGGACGCACCGGTCGCGCCCGGCCAGTCGCCCAACAGCAGCGCCTGGGCCAGGCAGCGGACGCCGTTGCCGCTCATCTCGGCGCCCGACCCGTCGGCGTTGCGCAGCTCCATGCGGGCGCACGCGGGCGCGCCCGGGGCCGCGGGGGTGGCCCGCAGGATGCCGTCGGCCCCCACCCCTGTGTGACGGTCGCACAGGGCACGCGCCAGGTCGGCGTCGAGGGGGTGGGAGGCGTCGGGGTCGAGCACGACGAGGAAGTCGTTGCCCAAGCCGTGGTGCTTGGTCAGACGCATGTTGCGGCCCAGTCTGCCCGACGACCGCAGGACCCGGTACCGATTAGATCGCCCGCCCGGTCGCGCCGCCGGCCGCCGCCAGCTCGGCCACCAGGCCCGGGAGCAGGGTCCGGGGATCGTCGAGCGCCGCCAGCCAGCGAATCCGCGGGTCGCGCCGGAACCACGACCGCTGCCGGCGGGCGAACCGGCGGGTGCGGCGCATGGCCAGCTCCAGCGCCTCGTCCAGGTCGAGCTCGCCCCGCAGGTGGTCGTAGAGCTCGCGGTAGCCGAGCGCCTGCCCGGCGGTGCGCGACAGGCCGCGGGGGTCCTCCAGCAGGCGGCGCGCCTCGGCGAGGAAGCCGTCGGCCATCTGCCGGCGGTAGCGGGCCTCGATGCGGGCTGACACCGCCTCGTGGGGCAGGGTGACGCCGACCAGGTGGAAGCGGGAGGGCGGGTAGGCGTCGAGGCCCGGGCCGTAGGACGAGAACGGGCGGCCGCTGCCCACCGTCACCTCGAGCGCCCGCACCACCCGCCGGCGGTTGGTCGGCTCCATGCGCCCCGCGGCCACGGGATCGAGGGCGGCCAGGCGGTGATGGAGGGCGATCGTGTCGGGCTCGGCCTCGATCTCGGCTCGGGCCTCGGGGTAGCGCCCGGGCACCGCCAGGTCGTCCACCACGGCCCGCAGGTACAGCCCCGTGCCGCCCACCAGCAGGGCACGGTGGCCCCGTGCCTCGATCGCCGCCACGGCCCGGCGGGCCTCGGCGGCGAAGCGGGCCAGCGTGTAGTCCTCCCACGGGTCGGCCACGTCGATGAGGTGGTGGGGCACCTCGGCGCGCTCGGCCGCGCTCGGCTTGGCCGTGCCCACGTCCATGCCCCGGTACACCTGCATCGAGTCGACGGTCACGATCTCGATGCTGCGGTCGTGGCGGGCCAGCTCGAGGGCGAGCCACGACTTGCCCGTCGCCGTCGTCCCGACCAGGGCCAGGTGCCCCGGTCGCGGGCCGGCCGGCGAGGGCGAGGAGGGAGGCGTGGGGGTCGGCGGGGAGGCGGGCGGCGGGCTCGGGCCGGTGGGCGGCACTGGCGACGGACCGTACCAGCGCGCGACAGCCCTTTCGCCGGAGGCCGGGCGGGCCTACCCTCGGGAACGCAACCGATCGCACCACCGTTCTCCCAAGGAGGTGGCCCATGGAGGCGCACGTCGGTGACCATGTGGTCGTCGAGGGGGCCAAGGTCGGCATGGCTCCCCGGCGAGGCGAAGTGATCGAGATCCTGCGCGGTGCGCAGGGCGACCGCCTGCGGGTGCGCTGGGAGGGCGACGAGCACGAGACGGTGCTCGCCCCCGGGACCGACATGCGCATCGAGGCCGGCGGGCGCGGGGGGCCCGAGCGGATGACGATGCGGGTCGAGGTGGTCGTGACCGAGGATGCCGACCATTGCGAGGCCGTCGCCCACGCCCGCGTGCGCGACCGCGAGTTCTCCGGCTGGGGGCGAGCACGCCGCCACCCCGCCGACCCCCAGATGCCCATCGTCGGCGAGGAGCTGGCCATGGCCCGCGCCCTGTCCGACGTCTCCCACCAGCTCGTCGTGGCCGCCGCCGACTCGCTGGAGTCGGCACTCGGCCGCCCGGTGGCGCTGCACGCCTGAGGCCCAGGCCCCCGACCTGCGACGCCGCTCCAAGAGATCACGGTCGCCCGGCTGCGCACTGGCCCTGAACGGCAGCCGTCGCACCCACGTGGTGCCGGCATGCGATGGCCGGGCGACCGTCCTCTCCGCGCGTCGTCGGCGCCCGGGCGGGTGGCGCCCGAACGGGTCAGGCCGACGCCACCGGGATGCGGGTGCGATGGCGCGCCGGCGCCGTCACCCCCAGCAGCTCGCCGGTCAGGTGGTGCGGCGCCGCCCCCGTCACCCGTACGTCCACGTAGGTGCCGGGGCGCAGCAGCCGGCCCGATCGGAAGTGCACCAGCTTGTTGTGCTCGGTGCGACCGGTGGTGACGGTGCGGTCCTTGCGGGAGGGGCCCTCGACCATGGCCTCCTCCGTGGCGCCCACCCGGGCCCGGTGCCTGGTCAGCGCCGACCGCTCGACGACCACCCGCAGGCGCTCGAAGCGCGCCGCGCACACCTCGGCGGGCACGAACTCGTCGACGCGCTCGGCCGCCTCGGTGCCGGGGCGGGGGCTGTAGATGAAGGTGTAGGCGCTGTCGTAGCCGGCCTCGGCCACCACCTCGAGGGTGCGCTCGAAGTCGTCGTCGGTCTCGCCGGGGAAGCCCACGATGATGTCGGTCGTGACCGCCAGGTCGGGCATGGCGGTGCGTGCCGCGGCCAGCCGGTCGAGGTAGCGCTCGGCCGTGTACCCACGGTGCATGGCGGCGAGCACCCGGTCGCTGCCCGCTTGGAGGGGCAGGTGCAGGTGCTCGCACACCTCGGGCACCTCGGCCATCGCCTCGATCGTGTCGGGGCGCAGGTCCTTGGGGTGGGGGCTGGTGTAGCGCACCCGGCGGATGCCCTCGACGGCCCCGACGGCCCGGAGCAGGTCCGCGAACAGCGGGCGCACGCGTACGGCCCCACCCGCCTGCCGCTGCGCGAGCGTGAGGTCGCGGCCGTAGCTGTTCACGTTCTGGCCGAGCAGCGTGACCTCGGTGGCGCCGTCGGCGGCCAGCGCCCGCACCTCGTCCACGATGTCGTCGAAGCCGCGGCTGATCTCGCGCCCCCGCACCGCGGGAACGATGCAGAAAGCGCACGAGTTGTCGCACCCGATCTGGATCGTCACCCAGCCGGCGTAGGACACCTCACGGCGGGCGGGCAGAGCGCTGGGGAACGAGGCGTGGTCGTCGGCGGCCGTTTCCTCGAGGATCTCGACGATCGACCGCCCGGCCGCCCTCTGCTCGCCCAGCAGCTCGGCGGTACGGCCCACGTTGTGGGTGCCGAGCACGACGTCGACGTGCGGTGCCCGCTCGACGATGAGGTCGCGGTCCTTCTGCGCCAGACAACCGCCGACCACGATCTGCATGCCGGGCCGGGCGGTCTTGAGCGCCTTGAGCCGTCCCAGGTGGCCGTAGAGCTTGTTGTCCGCGTTCTCGCGGATGCAGCAGGTGTTGAGCACGACGACATCGGCGTCGTCGACGCCCGCGGCGGGGCGCAGCCCGTCGGCCTCGAGCAGGCCGGCGATGCGCTCGGAGTCGTGCTCGTTCATCTGGCACCCGTAGGTGCGCACCACGTAGGTCTTCTCGGACATCACCGGGATGGCGGGGATCGGGGCGACGACGGCGGGGGGACGGCGGCTGCCGGCCGGGCCGGCGCGGCCGGGCGGAACCTCGCCAGGCTATCCGTCGGCGGGTGATGGGTAGTCAGGCGGGACCTCGGCCGGCGGCGGGTCGGCGATCTCGGTGACCGAGTTGTCGCGGTCGAACACCTCGATGTCGGGTGTGTAGTCGCCGAGGAAGTAGCGCCGGCCGCCGTTGACGTAGCGGTACAGGCCGGTGCCCTCGGTGCCGACCTCGTCGGGCCCCTCGGCCTCGGGGTCCCACCACAGCTCGACCATGTCGTCGACGCCCGCGTAGTCGCCCTCGTACTCGTCCTCGTCCTTGTTGGGGTCCGTCCAGAGCCCGAAGCCGTAGTCGACGGACGGCTGCGTAACCGCCGAGGGCGTGGGCGGGAAGGCGAACAGGGCGTCGCGGAAGTGCTCGGGCGTCAGGTCGGGACCGCCCAGGTGGATGCCCGTGAACAGCAGCACCACCTGCGGGTAAGTCAGGAACAGGCTGTCGTCGGCCGGGGGCGGCGAGCCGTGGAACCACTCGTAGAGCCGGTAGGGCGGCGTGAGCTCCTGCGGGGCGTTCGGCGGCAGGAAGCTCAGGCCGAAGGCGTGCGACCACTGCTCCTGGTCGAAGGTGCGGGCGAACGTGGACGCGTCGGTGAAGGGATAGCCGCCGATGACCCACTCGGGGAACCACTCCTGCTTGGTCGCCTCGCGGGTGAACGCCGGCAGCGTGATGGGGTCGGCTCGCACCACGACCGTGGTGACGCCGGCGTCCTTCATCTGGGCGATGATGCCGGTGGCCAGCTCCTGGGCGCGGGTGGGGTCGAGGGGGAACGTGCCCGTCTCGACGATCTCGATGCCCTCGTCGGCGAACGCCTCGACGTAGCTCTCGGCCCGGCGCTCGTCGGCGTCGCTCTGGGCCAGCGACAGCAGGCCGAACACCCGGTCCCTGCCCTTGCTGCCCTCGCCCGCGAACTCGGCCGTGCCGTCCTTGAGCTTGGTCGTGACGTAGTCGACCACGTGAGCCTGCACCTGGCCCTGGGTGGGCTGAACACCGAAGGCGGTGGGCTCGGAGTCATTGATGCCTGGGCAGAACAGGCAGACGATGTCGCGGGCGTGCAGCTCCTCGGTCCACGTCGACGCCAGCAACGGGCCGCCCAGCACGGCGAACGGCTCGAGCTCGGCGGCCCGGACGGCGTCGGCCCGGGCGGACACGGGGTCGAGCATGCTGCCGGAGGCCTCGACGAACTCGAGCTCGACCGTGCGGCCGTAGGTCTCGTAGTACTCCTGGAACACCTCGATCATGCCCTCGTAGGTGGCGCGGACCTCGTCGATGGTGTCGTCGATGCCGAGCGCCTGGCGCACGATGCCGAAGATCGGGTCGCTGTCGTTGGGCAGCCACGCCACCACC
>DASSCS010000057.1:0-39563 GCA_035697515.1 Acidimicrobiales bacterium | reverse complement strand
TGGGCCCCGCCCGGCTCACCGCCGTGCTCGCCGTCGAGCCGCCCGAGGCGGCCTGGCGCCACGTCGCCGAGGGACGCGGCTGGTCCGACCCGGCTGTCGTCCGGGCGCTGGGCCGCCGGGCCGCCACGCTGGTCCCGGCGTGGCAGGCCGCCGCGCCCGGCATCGACCCTGCGCACGTGTGGCAACGGGTGGTCGCCGCGGGCGTGGGGGTGGCGGTCGCCGGCTCGCCGGCCTTCCCGCCGGCGCTGGTCGGCGACGTCGAGCCGCCGGCGGTCGTGTTCCACCGGGGCGCGCCCGAGGCGATCGCGGGCCCCCGGGTGGCCGTCGTCGGCACGCGGCGCTGCTCGTCCACCGGGGCCGGCGTGGCCTTCGAGCTGGGTCGCGACCTGGCGGCGGCCGGCGTGGCGGTGGTGTCGGGGCTGGCCTCGGGCATCGACGGCGCCGCCCACCGCGGCGCGCTGGCGGCGGCGGGCGCAGCCCCCATCGGTGTGGTGGCCACGGGCCTCGACGTCGTGTACCCGGCCGGCCAGCACGAGCTGTGGCGGGCGGTGACCGGTGCCGGCGTCATGCTGAGCGAGGCGCCGCTCGGCACGAGGCCCGAGCGCTGGCGGTTCCCCGCCCGCAACCGCATCATCGCTGCGCTGGCCGACGTGGTGGTGGTCGTCGAGTCGCACCGGCGGGGTGGCTCGCTCCACACCGTCGACGAGGCCGATCGGCGCGGCCGCGACGTCATGGCGGTCCCGGGCTCGGTACGCAGCGCGGCCTCCGCGGGCACCAACGCGCTGCTGGCCGAGGGGCGGGCCCCGGTCTGCTCCGTCGACGACGTGCTGGTGGCGCTCGGCCTCACCAGCGGGTCCGGCGCCGGCGCCGCTCCGCCCCGCGATCGTCGGGCCACGCCCCACGGCGCCGACCAGCCGGTGCTCGACGCGGTCGGGTGGCAGCCCTCGACGCTCGACCAGCTGCTGGCGCGCACCGGGCTGTCGCTGGCGGTGCTCGCCCCCGCGATCGACCGGCTGTGCGACGCCGGCTGGGTGGCCCGCCGCGGCGGCTGGCACGAGCGCATCGCCGCGTCAGGGCAGCAGGTGTCGGTACGGTGATCGTCGTGGCCTGGCACGTGGACGAGTTCCTCCGCTCGCTCACCGCCGTCGCCGGTTCGACGGTCGAGGCCTACGGCCGTGACCTGCGCTCGTTCACCACCTGGGCCGACCGGCTCGGCCTCGACGGACCGGGCGCGGTCGACCGCACGACGCTGCGCCGCTACCTCGCCTACCTGGCCACCCGGGGCCAGGCCCGGCGCACGATCGCCCGGCGGGCGTCGGCCCTGCGCCGCTACTTCCGCTGGCTCCAGCGCAGCGGCCGGACCGACCACGACCCCAGCGCGGGCCTGAGCGCCCCCAAAGGCGAGGCCCGCCTGCCCCGCGTGCTCCGCCCCGACGAGCTGCGCCACCTCGTCGCCCCGGGCGCCGGTCGCGGCGAGGGGCCCGGCGCCGGTGACGGGACGGCGGCCGCGGCGGGGGCGGACGCCGTCGAACTGCGCGACGTGGCGCTCGTCGAGTTGCTGTACGGCAGCGGCCTGCGCATCGCCGAGGCCACGGCCCTCGACGACGACGAGGTCGACCTCGGCCGCGGTCGGGTCGTGGTGTGGGGCAAGGGCGGCAAGCAGCGCACGGTTCCGCTCAGCGAGCCGGCGGTGCACGGCCTGCGCCGCTGGCTGGCGGGCGGCCGGTCCGCGCTCGCCACCGAGCACACGCCGGCCGGCGCGTTGTTCCTCAACATGCGGGGCCGGCGCCTCACGCCCCGGGACGCGCGGCGCATCATCGATCGCCGGGCCAGCGAGCCGACCCACCCGCACGCATTGCGGCACACTTTCGCCACCCACCTGCTCGACGGTGGCGCTGACCTGCGTGTCGTCCAGGAACTGCTCGGGCATTCAGACGTCGCCACGACGCAGCGTTACACTCACGTCTCCAAGGAACGGCTGAGGAAAGTGTTCGACGCCACCCATCCGCGGGCATAGGGACGCGTACGTGACGCACGTCGATGTCGAGATCGCCAGCACATGGCACGCCTACAAGCGTGCAGGCCAGCGACCGGCCAGAGACGAACTGATCCTGCACTACGCACCGCTCGTCCACGTCGTGGCCGGGCGGCTGGCCGCGGCCACCCCCAGCCACGTCGACCGGGCCGACCTCGTGAGCTACGGCGTGTTCGGCCTCATCGACGCTATCGACAAGTTCGATCCCGACCGAGGGCACCGGTTCGAGACCTACGCCATCGCCCGCATCAGGGGCCACATCGTGGACGAGCTGCGGTCCTACGACTGGGTGCCCCGCTCGGTGCGGGCCAAGGCGCGGGCCATCGACGCCGCCGCGCGCTCGCTCGAGGCCGTGCTGCACCGGGCGCCGACCGACCCCGAGCTGGCCGGCGCGCTCGACATGTCCGAGCACGAGCTGCGGCGGGCGCTCAGCCAGGTGGCCCTGGTCAACATCGTCACCTTCGACGCCGCCCTCGGTGCGGCGGCCGACGGTGACCAGGCGCTGACGGTGGGCGAGGTCCTCGTGTCGGGCGACGAGGGGCCGGGCGAGCGGGTCGAGGTCGACGAGCTGCGCGACGCCCTGGCGGCCGCCATCGACTCGTTGCCCGAGCGCGAGCGCGACGTCGTGGCGCTCTACTACCACGACGGGCTCACCCTGGCCGAGATCGGCGAGGTGCTCGGTGTCACCGAGAGCCGCGCCTGCCAGATCCACGGCAAGGCCGTGGCGCAGCTCCGCCGCCGGCTCACCGCCGGCGAGCGCGAGCTCGTCTAGCGACAGGCACCGGCCGCCCGCCGGCGGCCCGCCTGCGCCCCTCGCCGCTGCGCGGCCGCACGAACGCCTCGCGCCCGAGGGGGGCCAATGCCGCCTGTCCGTCGATTCCTCCCACCCTTCCGTCCGCTGCCGCCCAACGTGCGGCCGGTTCGCCTGCGGCCACGCCGCCGCCACCACCAGCCGCGTCGCCGCCGCCACCCTCGCTGGGCCGCCGGCGCGGCACTCACCGCCGCCGGCACCGTCCTTGCGGTGGTGCCGCCCCGGCCCACCGCGGGCGCTGCCCCTCCCATGTCGGGCGCTGCCGTCGCCACGCCGGCGGCTCGCGGTCGCGCGTCGGGCGGTGCAGCCGCCGAGCCCGGGGGTCGGGATCAGGAGCCCTCGATCGGTCACGTCCCGCCCGTCGACGCGCCGGTGGCCGACCCGTTCCGCCCGCCGGCCGGGCCGTACGGGGCCGGCAACCGGGGCATCGAGTACCGCACCGAGCCGGGCACTCCCGTGCGTGCCAGCGCCGGCGGTACGGTCAGCTTCGCCGGGCCCGTGGGCGGTGCGCTCCACGTGACCGTGGCCCATGCCGACGGGGTCCGCACGAGCTACTCCTTCCTCGCCACTGCCGAGGTCGTGGTCGGCCAGCGGGTGGCACAGGGGCGGACGCTCGGCACGTCCGGCGCCCGGTTGCACTTCGGCGCCCGGATCGGCGGCGCCTACTTCGATCCGGCGGCGCTGTTCGCGGCCACCGTCACCGAGGTCGAGCTGCTGCCGCTCGGGTCGTCGCCCGGCGGCGAGGCCGGCGACGCCGGTGCCGAGGCGCGGGCGCTGGCCGAGGTGGCCTTCGCGGGCGGCTCGAGCGTGTCGCTGCCGGAGGTGGACGCCGCGCTCGGGTGGCTGCGCGAGCGGGGCGATGCCGTGGGCGACGGCCTGCGCACCGCCGCCGACCTCGCCGACCGTCTGCTGTTCCGGGGGCCGTGCTCGTCCGGCACGCCGCCCCTCCGCCCGGTAGCCGGCCAGCGGCGGGTGGCTGTCACGGTGGCCGGGCTGGGGTCGTCCAGCGCGTCGGCCGCCATCGACGACCTACGCGTCGACGACCTCGGGTACGACTCCGGCCGGGTGGTCAGGTTCAGCTACGCCGGGGGGCGCACGCCGTCCACCGGTGCCGCCTTCGCCGGCATCGACGCGAGCGACTACGGCTCGGCCGACACCCTGGGCGACGTCCTGGTCGCGGCCCGCCGCCTGGCGACCCTGGTGCGCCAGGTGGCGGAGGCCGATCCGGCGGCGACCGTCGACGTGTACGCCCACTCGCTCGGCGGCGTGGTGGCCCGCCTGGCTTTGGGCATGCTCGCCGAGGGCGGGTTCGACCCAGGCCGGTTGGGCCTGGTCGCCACCTTGGGGACGCCGCACGGCGGCGCGGATCTGGCCACGGCGGTCGCCGCCGGCCGCCACCGGCCCGCGGGCCGCCTGGCGTTGGAGGTGGCCGACGCAGCGCTCGGCACCGGGCTCGACCCCGACGCCGTGGTGGTCGACCAGCTGGCCGAGGGCTCGCCGGTGGTGCGCCGGCTCGCAGCCGAGGGCGCGCCGGGCGGCGTGCGGCTGGTGTCGATCGCCGCCCGCGGCGACCTGGTGGTCGCGTCGCCGCGCAGCCGGATCGACGGCGCCACCAACGTCACCGTTCCGGTGGCCGGCCTGTCCGCCCACGGCGAGGTCGTGGGGTCGGACGCGGCCACGGCCGAGATGGCCCGGGCGCTCGCCGGCCGGCCACCCGGGTGCGAGCCTTGGGGCGACAGGCTGGCCGACGTGCTCACCGGGCACGCCATCGCCGCTGTCGAGGACCAGATCGGCGCCGTGGCCGCGGCTCCGGCGTGGTGAGCCGGCGCGTGCCGCCCGCGAAGTGCGTGGCCGCGCGCCGCACCGATAGGCTGTCACGCCGGTCAGGGGACCCCCTGGCCGTCCTCACACACCGCAGTCGGCCCACCCCACGGTCGCCCTCGGGCGCCGGGCCGGCCACGTCAACCGATGGGAAGGGACCACCACGTGGCTGTCGTCTCCATGAAGCAGCTCCTCGAGGCCGGTGTCCATTTCGGGCACCAGACCCGCCGTTGGAACCCGAAGATGAAGCGCTTCATCTTCGGCGAGCGCAACGGCATCTACATCATCGATCTGCAGCAGACCCTGGCGCGCATCGAGAGCGCGTACACCTTCGTCCGCGACGTCACCGCCAAGGGCGGCAGCGTGCTCTTCGTCGGCACCAAGAAGCAGGCGCAGGACCCGATCGAGCAGTACGCCAACACGTGCAGCATGCCGTACGTCAACGAGCGCTGGCTGGGCGGCATGCTCACCAACTACCAGACCATGCACAAGCGGGTCACCAAGATGCTCGAGCTCGAGCGCCAGCGCGACTCGGGCGAGTTCGCCGCCATGCCCAAGAAGGAAGCGCTGCTCAAGACGCGCGAGCTCGACAAGCTGGCGCGCTACCTGGGCGGCATCCGCTCGATGGAGAAGCTGCCGCAGGCCGTGTTCGTGCTCGACACCAAGAAGGAGCACATCGCGGTCACCGAGGCCAACAAGCTCGGCATCCCCGTGGTGGCGGTGGTCGACACGAACTGCGACCCCGACGTGATCGACTACGTCATCCCCGGCAACGACGACGCCATCCGCTCGGGCACCCTCCTGTGCCGGGTCATCGCCGATGCCGTCATCGAGGGCAAGCACATCGCGTCGCTCAAGGCGCCGGTGGCCCCCCGCAAGGCCGACGACGAGCAGCGGGTGGCCGCCGAGCAGGCCGAGGCACGCCGTCAGGCGCTGCTCGAGTCGCAGCAGCGCGAGGCCCGCGTCGGCGGCGGCCGGCCCATCCCGCCGCCGCCCCCCACCGGTGCACCGGCTGCCGAGGCTCCGGCCGCCGAGGCTCCGGCTGCCGAGGCTCCGGCTGCCGAGGCTCCGGGCGCCGAAGATCTGCCCGCAGAAACACCCGCTGATCCCACCGAGGCTCCGGCCGCCGAGGAGCCGGCGGGGGCCGCGGTCGCGACGGCGGCTCCCGACGCCCCGACCCCCGACTCGCCCTCCGAGACCCAGGAGCCCTGACGCCCCGATGGCCGACTTCACCGCCAAGGATGTGCAAGCCCTGCGCCAGGCGACCGGCGCCGGCATGATGGACGCCAAGAAGGCGCTCACCGAGAGCGACGGCGACATGGAGGCAGCGCGCAAGCTGCTGCGCGAGAAGGGCCTGGCCAAGGCCGACGACCGTGCCGGGCGCGAGAACGCCCAGGGTGCCATCGCCATCGCCACCGACGTCGGCACGGTGGGGCTGGTCGAGCTCAAGTGCGAGACCGACTTCGTGGCCAAGTCCGACAACTTCATCCGCCTCACCCAGGAGCTCGCCGACTCGGTGGCGGCCCGGGGTGAGGGCGGAGTGGCCGGCCACGCCACCGCCATCGACGACCTGCGGGTGAGCCTCAAGGAGAACATCGAGGTCGGGCGCGTGGTCCAGCTCAAGCTGGGCGAGGGCGAGATCGTCGACACCTACCTCCACCGCCAGGACGGCCGCGGCGTGAACGGCGTGGTCGTGGTGCTCCAGGGCGGCAGCAACGAGCTGGCGCACGACATCGCCGTGCACGTCGCCTTCGCCAAGCCCCCGTACCTGTCCCGCGACGAGGTGCCCGAGGAGATCGTGGCCGAGGAGCGCGAGACCCTGCTCGCCATCACCAAGGCCGAGGGCAAGCCCGAGGCGGCATGGTCGCGCATCGTCGACGGCCGCCTCGACGGGTGGTACAAGGAGCGGGTGCTGCTCGACCAGGCCTTCGTCCGCGACGACAAGCAGACGGTGGCCCAGCTCGCCGCGAGCGGGGGGGCCACCATCGTGCGCTTCGCCCAGCTCTACATCGGCGGGTGACGGGCCGGGTGGGCTCGTGACCGGGCGTAGCGAGGTCGGGAAGCACGGTCGGCTCTGCGCCACGACGTGGCGAGTCGGTCACCGGTGCGCCCGAAGGGTGCACCAGTGAGCGGCTACCGGCGGGTGCTGCTGAAGCTGTCGGGCGAGGCGTTCGCCGGCGAGGTCGGGTACGGCATCGACGGCGCCTTCGCGGACTACATCGCCCACGAGATCGCCGACGTCCGCGAGGCGGGCGTCGACATGGCCGTGGTGGTCGGCGGGGGCAACATCTGGCGGGGCATGACGGGCGCCGGCGCGGGCATGGACCGCGCCCAGGCCGACTACATGGGCATGCTCGCCACCGTCATCAACGCCCTCGCCCTGCAGGACACGCTCGAGCGCGTGGGCCAGCCGACCCGGGTGCAGACGGCCATCCACATGGCCCAGGTGGCCGAGCCCTACATTCGGCGGCGGGCCATCCGTCACCTCGAGAAGGGGCGGGTGGTCATCTTCGCCGGCGGCACCGGGAACCCGTTCTTCACCACCGACACCGCCGCCGCCCTGCGCGCCGTCGAGATCGAGGCCGATGCCATGCTGCGGGGCACCCACTCGGGGGTCGACGGGCTATACACCGCCGACCCCCGCACCGATCCGGAGGCCACCCGGCTCGACGAGGTCAGCTACCTCGACGTGCTCAACCGTGGCCTCAAGGCCATGGACTCGACCGCCATCACGCTGTGCATGGACAACAAGCTCCCCATCGTGGTCTTCGACCTGCTGGGCAAGGGCAACATCCGGTCCATCGTGGGTGGCGAGGCGATCGGTACGCTGATCCACTAGCGCATTCCCGGGCCCCGCCGGCCCGTAGACCCAGGAGCACCCCGTGCCCGACGACGACATGATCGCGATGGTCCTCGACGACGCCCGAGAGAAGATGGCCAAGGCGGTCGAGCACGCTCGGGCCGAGTTCACGAGTGTGCGCACGGGGCGTGCCGCGCCGGCGCTCGTCGAGAAGCTGCCCGTGGACTACTACGGCACCGAGGTGCCGCTGCAGCAGATCGCCGGCTTCACCGTGCCGGAGGCGCGCCTGCTCGTGATCAGCCCTTACGACAAGGGGGCGATGAGCGCCATCGAGAAGGCGATCCAGAACAGCCGGCTGGGACTGTCCCCGAGCAATGACGGCCAGGTGATCCGCCTCAACTTCCCGCCGCTCACCGAGGAGCGACGCAAGGAGCTCGTGCGGGTGGTGCGGGGCATGGCCGAGGAGGGTCGGGTCAGCATCCGCCATGCCCGCCGCAGCGCCCGGCACGACCTCGAGGCGTTCGAGAAGGACGGCGACATCTCGGCCGACGACCTGGCACGGGCCGAGAAGGAGCTGGACAAGCTCACCCACCACTACGAGGGCGAGGTCGGCACGGCCCTCGAGCACAAGGAGCAGGAGCTGCTGGAGGTGTGACCGCCGCTCCCCGCGGTGTTTGCCACCACCTGAGGTGGCTGGGCGTGCAGGATTGAGGGCGACAGACTGCGTGAGAGGGAAGACGACGTGACCGATTGGGACGACCGACGCAGCAAGGGTCACCGCGATCCCACCGAGGGTGTGCGCCTGCTGGGCGCGGACGAGGCCGCCGAGGCGCTCGAGCGTGACGACATCCGCCACCGCCTGGGAGACGACCAACCCCGGTTCGGCGACCGCCCCGCGGCCCCGCCCAGCGAGGGGCCACGCCCGGCCCTGCGCTTCCCCCTCGGGTCCTTCGACGACCCCAACACGATCGAGCGGCCGCCCGTGGTGCCCGTCGAGCGACGGGCGGCCGAGCCCGAGCTGTCGCACTGGGCGGGTTCGGCCGCAGAGGAGGTACCGAACATGAGCCGCCGCGATCCCGGCCAGGGCGACGACACCTGGTCCGGCTACGAGCCCGACCCGCGCTGGCGCGACGACTCCGGGCCGCGTCACGCCCAGTCGTCGCCGCCTCGGCAGCCGGGCGGCTGGCCCGACCCCGCCCCGCAGCCCGCTGGCGGGCGGAGCCCGCTGGAGGGCACGCCCGTCAGCTTCGACGAGGGCATCGAGCCGCCCGCGGGCCGGTCGGTGTTCGAGGGACCCGCCACCGCGGCGCCCCCGCCTGTCGCCGGCGAGTCCTACACCGAGGACGCCTACGCCGACGACTACGAGGCCGGCTACGACGACGCGTACGACGACGTCTACGACGACGAGGTGTACGAGGACCCCGCGGCGCGGTTCGCGCCTCCGGTCGCGGGTGCCCCGCGCCGGCGGCGCGGTCCCGGGCGCACGCCCCGACGGGCGTCCGATCGCGACCTGCGCACGGCCGTCGGCGCCGGCGCCGCCGTCCTGGCCGTGGCCCTGGGCCTGTTCGCGGTGCTCGGCCCCCTCGGCGGCATGATCGTGACCGTCCCGATCCTCGCGTACGCCGCCTACGAGTACTTCGTGGCGGTCAACACCGCCGGGTTCGAGGCCCCCATGCCGGTGGGCGTGGCCACAGCCGCCGGGTTGCCGATCGCCGCGTACAACTACGGCGAGGGGGCCATACCGCTGGTCCTGGTGCTGGCGGTGGCGGTGAGCTTCCTCTGGTACCTGGTCAACGCCGGTGGCGAGCGCCCGGTGGCCAACATCGGCGTCACGCTGTTGGGCATCTGCTGGATCGGCCTCTTCGGATCGTTCGCGGCCCTGCTGCTGTCCGACCCGGTGGGCGACAACGGCGTGGCCCTGCTGCTCGCGGCCGTCCTGCCCACGATCGGCTACGACGTGGGCGCCCTCTTCGTCGGCCGCAGCGCCGGGTCGCGGCCGCTCTCGGCGGCCAGCCCCAACAAGACCGTCGAGGGCCTTGCCGGCGGCATGCTGCTGGCGGTCGTGGTCGCCGTGCTGTTCTCGGTGGTGGCCGGAGGCGTGCACCCGTTCGACGGCTGGCAGGAGGGCCTGAAGGTCGGCGTGCTGGTGGCCCTGGTGGCGCCGCTGGGCGACCTGTCGGAGTCGCTGGTCAAGCGCGACCTGGGCATCAAGGACATGGGCAGCATCATGCCGGGCCACGGGGGCCTGCTCGACCGCTTCGACGCCCTGCTGTTCGTGCTGCCGGCCGTCTGGTACCTCACGGTGGTCAGCGACTTCTTCCTCACCTGAGCCTGGGTAGCCTGGCGGGGTGGGCGCCACGACCATCGCCGTCGCCGGGTCGACCGGGTCGATCGGCACCCAGGCCATCGAGGTGGTGCAGGCCCAGCCCGACCGGTTCGAGGTGGTGGCGCTCGGCGCCTGGTCGTCGGTCGACGCTCTGGTGGCCCAGGCCGCGGAGCTGCGCCCCAAGTTGGTGGTCGTCGGCGACGAGTCGGCGGCGCCGCAGGTCGCGGCCGCGGTCCCGCCCGGCACCGAGGTGCAGGCCGGCGCCGCCGCCCTGGCCGAGCTGGGCACGGTGGCCGACGTGTGCGTCAACGGCGTGGTCGGGTTCGCCGGACTGCGCCTCACGCTGGCCACGCTGGCGGCCGGCAAGCGGCTGGCACTGGCCAACAAGGAGTCGCTCATCGCCGGGGGACCGGTCGTGCGGTCGGTGCTGGCCCGGCCGGGCGCGGGGCACATCGTGCCGGTCGACTCCGAGCACGGGGCGGTGCACCAGTGCCTCGCATCCAGTCCCCGGGGCGACGCGAGCCGGGTGGCGCGCATCGTGCTCACGGCCAGCGGCGGGCCGTTCCGGGGCCGCAGCCGCGCGGAGCTGTCCCGGGTCACCATCGAGGACGCCCTGGCCCACCCGACGTGGTCGATGGGGCCCAAGATCACCGTCGACTCGTCCACGCTCATGAACAAGGGCCTCGAGGTCATCGAGGCCCACGAGCTGTTCGGCGACGACTACGGCATCGACTACGACCACATCGACGTCGTGGTGCACCCGCAGTCGATCGTGCACTCGATGGTCGAGCTGAGCGACGGCTCGACCATCGCTCAGCTCTCCCGGCCCGACATGCGCCTGCCCATCGGCTACGCGCTGGCCTGGCCCGACCGCATCACGACGCCGTTCGGTGCCATCGACTGGACGGCGTGCGGGCCGCTCGAGTTCGAGCCCCCCGACCGCGACGCCTTTCCCTGCTTGGGCCTGGCCTACGACGCGGGCCGGGCCGGCGAGCTGACGCCGGCGGTGCTCAACGCCGCCAACGAGGTGGCGGTGGAGGCGTTCCTCGCCGGGCGCATCGCGTGGGTCGGCATCCCGCGCGTCCTCAATGCGGTCCTGTCACGGCATGATGGGGGGCGTGCCGACGGGGTCGACGCCGTCATCGACGCCGATCGCTGGGCCCGCCAGGCGGCCCAGCGGGAGATCGAGAGGATCGCACTGTGACCGACACCCTGCCCGACCGGCAGCAACGCCCCGCCGACGAGCAGCCGTCCTACGAGACCGGTGGCCTGCGCCTGGCGCTGCTGGTGGGGTCGTTGGTGGCGCTCGGCGTGCTCGCCGGCTGGGCCTGGGTGGCGATCATCCTCGGCGTCGTGGTCATGATCTTCCTGCACGAGCTCGGCCACTTCGTCACCGCCAAGTGGTCGGGCATGAAGGTGACCGAGTTCTTCATCGGGTTCGGCCCCCGCATCTGGTCGTTCACCCGGGGCGAGACCACCTACGGGTTCAAGGTCATCCCGGGCGGTGCCTACGTGCGCATCGTCGGCATGAACAACCTCGACGAGGCCGACCCGGCCGACGAGCCCCGCACCTACCGCCAGCAGTCGTTTCCCAAGCGCCTGCTGGTGGTCTCTGCGGGCTCGATCATGCACCTGCTGCAGGCGTTCGTGCTGCTGGTGGTGCTGCTGGGGGTCGTCGGGGTGCCGGGCGGCACGCTGACGGGCGACGTGACGCCCGTCGCCTGGGACGTGAGCGAGATCACCCCGAACAGTGCCGCCGAGGACGCCGGCCTGCGTGACGGCGATCGCATCGTGGCGATCGACGGCGAGCAGGCCAGTTCGTTCGACAACCTGAGCGAGGCGTTGGCGGGGTACGAGGTCGGCGACGAGGTCGACTTCACGATCGAGCGCGGCGGCGGGACCGAGACGGTGCCGGCCGAGCTGCAGCCTCGACCCGAGGGGCAAGCAGGCGGCGAGGTGGGTTCGCCCTTCCTCGGCGTGAAGTCCTCGGCCTACTACCCGACCGAGCGCATCGGCGTCGGCAGCGCCATCGCCAGCGCCCCGGGCGAGATGGTCACGTTCATGCGCGAGGCGGTGGGCGCCATGGCCGAGCTCTTCAGCCCCAGCGGCCTCGGCGACTTCGCCGACAACGTCAGCACCGCCGGCGAGGAGGCGCCCGAGCGCGACACCGGTGGCGGGGCACAGGCGTCGGGCGACGACGGCTCCGACAACCGGCTCATCTCCATCTACGGCGCCGTGCGCCTGGGCGCCCAGCTCAGCGAGCAGGGCTGGGCCCCGGTGCTGGTGCTGTTCTTCAGCATCAACATCTTCATCGCCATCGTCAACATGGTGCCGCTGCCCCCGCTCGACGGCGGGCACGCCGCCGTCGCCGTCTACGAGCGCATCCGCTCGCGGGGCGGCCGGCGCTACCACGCCGACATGGCCAAGCTGCTGCCGCTGACCTATGCGGTCGTGATGGGCATGATTCTGCTGGGCATGGCCAGCTTGTACCTCGACATCGTCAACCCGATCCCGATCGACGGCTGACATGGAGCTCGGAGAGTCCTCGTACCCCCGCCGCAAGACCCGCCAGATCATGGTGGGCGACGTGGCGGTCGGCGGCGACGCACCGGTGACCGTGCAGTCGATGACGACCACCAAGACGGCCGACGTCGACGGCACGCTGCAGCAGATCTACGACCTGGCCATGGCCGGGTGCGACATCGTGCGCTGCACCTGCAACGAGATCGCGGCGGCCGAGGGCCTGGCCCGCATCGTGCCCCGCTCGCCGGTGCCGATCGTGGCGGACATCCACCACCAGTACCGCATGGCGCTGGCCGCTCTCGAGGCGGGCGTGCAGTGCCTGCGCCTCAACCCGGGCAACATCCGCAAGCCCGAGCACATCAAGCTGGTGGCGCAGGAGGCCAAGGCCCGGGGCGTGCCCATCCGCATCGGCGTCAACGGCGGCTCGCTGCACCCCGACCTGTACAAGAAGCACGGGGGCCGGGTCACGCCCGAGGCCATGGTCGAGTCCGCGCAGATGGAGCTGGCCTACTTCGACGAGGTCGGCTTCGAGGACGTGAAGATCTCGGTCAAGGCGTCGTCGGTACCGCTGATGATCGAGGCCTACCGCCAGCTCGCCGACGCCACCGACCACCCGCTGCACCTGGGAGTGACCGAGGCCGGGCCGATGCCCGGCGGGGTCATCAAGGCCACCGCGGGCATCGCCACGCTGCTGGCCGAGGGCATCGGCGACACCATCCGCTACAGCCTGACCGCCGACCCGGTCGAGGAGGCCCGCGCCGGGCGGGCGCTGCTCGAGGCCATGGGCCTGCGCGAGCGCAAGAACGTCGACCTGATCGCCTGCCCCTCGTGCGGCCGGGCCGAGATCGACGTCATCGAGGTGGCCCGCCAGGCGCAGGAGGCCTTCGGCGACAAGGAGATCCCGCTGCAGGTAGCGGTCATGGGCTGCGTGGTCAACGGGCCGGGCGAGGCCCGCGACGCCGACATCGGCATCGCCGCGGGCAAGAACAAGGGCCACCTGTTCGTGCGGGGCCAGAACGTGGCAGTGGTGCCCGAGGACGAGATGGTCGACTCCCTCGTCGAGTGGGCGACCTACATCGACGCCCACGGCGTCGACGCCGCACTGGAGCGGGCGCGCTCGACGAGCGACGCCGCCCGGCGCGCCGCCGAACGCGACCGGGCCGAGCTGCTCGACGAGCAGGGCGCCGACGCCAACCACAGCGAGCAACGGGTCGAGGTCATCCGCAAGCTGTGAGCCGCGGCCAGCTCGGCTGCGGCACCCGGCGGCCGGTCGTCCTCGGCGTCGCCAGCGTCCACCCCGGCAGCACGCACCTGATCGCGGCCCGATCCGAGGGTGGGTGTGACGAACCGCGCGTGGCGATGCCGCAGTGCCTCGCCGGCGACCTACGCTGGCGTCATGGCGCGGCCAGCACCCCCTCGCGAGAGCCTCACCACTCGAGTGGTGATCGGCATCGTGGTGCTCGTGGTGGTCTGGTTGGTCGTGCGCCTGATGCTGGGGTTCGTCTACTCCATCGTGCGCTCGGCGCTGTTCATCGCGCTGTTCCTGGTGGTGGCGTGGATCGTGCTGGTGGGCCCGCCGGGCCGACGCGAGTAGGGCCGTCGGGGCCGTGACCATGGCGCCTGATCGGAACCCCGACGCAACGAGATCGTCATACGCCGTTCGGTATCGTCCGCCGGTCGTGCGCACCCGCTCCCGCTCTCACGCCTCGTACCTCACGCTCGCCGCCCTCGGCCTGATGGCCGGCCTCGTCGCGGTGGCCAGCGGCCCCCGCCCCACCCCGCCGGTCGAGGCGTCGACCACCGGCGACGTGCCGTCGTCGGCCATCCGCGAGATCGACTTCACCGACCTTCCCCAGCCGGGCAGCGCCTGCGCCGCGGGCCTCGACGGCTCGGTGCCCGCCGCCATCGGCGTCGACCGGGGCGCGAGCGACCTGCTCGACCCCGACACGGTCACCCGGCTCGAGGTCGACGACGCCGTGGACTACGGCGACCTCGACGGCGACGGCAGGGACGAGGCGGTGGTCCACGTCGTGTGCCGCTACGGCGCCAACGGCGAGCAGGACACGGTCCAGGTGTGGACGGTCGACCGCGGCGGGCGCCGCCTGCTCGACCGCATCACCGGCGCCCCCGCGGCGGTGGCGGCCGGCAGCGAGTTCCCGCCGTCGGTCCAGGACGTGGCGGTCGACGGCGACGAGGTGGTCGTCACGTTCACGCGGCACGCCGCCGACGACCCGCACTGCTGCGCCTCGCAGCAGACAGAGGTGCGCTACCGGCTCGACGGAAGCGACCTCGAGACGGTGGGCCGCGCCGTGACCAGCCCCATCGAGGGCTGACGACCGGCGGTCGCCGGTACCGGGGGCCCGGCGGCGGACCGGTACGATCCGTACCCCTATGGCCAAGGTGCTCACAGCGCAAGCCGACGACTTTCCCCGCTGGTACCAGGACGTGCTGGCCAAGGCGCAGCTCGCGGAGAACGGCCCGGTGCGGGGCACGATGGTCATCCGACCGTACGGCTACTCGATCTGGGAACGCATCCAGGCCGAGGTCGACGCCCGCATCAAGGCCGCCGGCGCCGAGAACGCCTACTTCCCGCTGTTCATCCCCGAGAGCTACCTCAGGCGCGAGGCGAAGCACGTCGAGGGGTTCAGCCCCGAGCTGGCCGTGGTCACCCACGGGGGCGGCAAGCAGCTCGACGAGCCCATCGTCGTGCGCCCCACCAGCGAGACCGTCATCGGCGAGTACATGGCCCGCTGGGTGCAGAGCTACCGCGACCTGCCGCTGCTGCTGAACAGCTGGAACAACGTGGTGCGGTGGGAGTTGCGACCCCGCATCTTCCTGCGCACCACCGAGTTCCTGTGGCAGGAGGGGCACACCGCGCACGCCACCCGCGCGGACGCGGCCGCCTACGCGGTGCGCATCCTGCAGGACGTGTACCGCGACTTCATGGTGAACGTGCTGGCCATCCCGGTGCTGGTGGGCCGCAAGACCGCTGACGAGCGCTTCGCCGGGGCCATCAACACCCTCACCTGCGAGGCCATGATGCGCGACGGCAAGGCGCTGCAGATGGGCACGAGCCACGAGCTGGGCCAGAACTTCGCCAAGGTGTTCGACATCACCTATCTCGACGCCGAGGGGGCCACCCAGCATTGCTGGACCACCTCGTGGGGCTCGTCGACCCGCATGGTGGGCGGGCTCATCATGACCCACGGCGACGACGACGGGCTGGTGGTGCCGCCCCTGCTGGCGCCGACCCAGGTCGTGGTCCTGCTGGTGAAGGACGCCGACGGCGCCGGCGACCAGGCGCGGCGGCTGGCCGACGAGGCGGCGGCGTCGGGCCTGCGGGTGCGGCTCGACGACCAGGTCGCCACCAGCTTCGGCCGGCGGGCCACCGATTGGGAGCTCAAGGGCGTGCCGCTGCGGCTCGAGGTCGGCCCCCGCGATCTCGCCCAGGGAACGGTCACGGTCGTGCGGCGCGACACGGGTGGCAAGCAGCCGGTCCCGCTGGCCGAGGCGGTCGAGCGGGTGTCGGGCCTGATCGGGAGGGTGCAGGACGACATGCTCGCCGCGGCGGTCGCCCGGCGCGACGCCGCCACCCACGACGTCGCCGGCATCGACGAGGCCGTCGAGGCCGCCCAGCGGGGGTTCGCCCGCCTGCCGTGGCGTGTGGTGCGGGGCGAGGGCGAGGTTCAGCTCGCCGGCAAGGGCATCACCGTGCGCTGCCTGACGGCGGCAGACGGTGGGCTCGCCCCGGCGGACGACGACGACGATCTCGTGGCGGTGGTGGCGCGCGCTTACTGAGTGCGGTATCCCCACGATCCGTGAGGGCCGGCTTCCCGCTATACTCCAGCGTCCGATTCGTTCGGACCGTTCCTACCGGATCGTCGTCACCGTTCGAGACCATCGAGCGAAGGCGTGGGCTCGTGCCCACGCCTTTCGTATGAAGAGAGGAGTAGCCGCCATGACCGTCGCCGACCGCGTGCGTGACATCGTGCTGCCCCTGCTCGCCGACCGCGACCTCGGGCTGTACGACGTCGAGATGGCCGGGCCGGTGCTCAAGGTGGTCGTCGAGCGCCCCGGTGGCCTCGATCTCGACGCACTGAGCGACGCCACCCGGGCCGTCTCGCGGGCCCTTGACGAGGCCGATCCGATCGCCGGCTCGTACACGCTCGAGGTCACGAGCCCGGGCCTCGAGCGCACCCTCCGCACCCCGGCGCACTTCGCCGGTGCGGTGGGCGAGACGGTCAAGGTCAAGGTGGCGGTCGGTGCCGCCGGACCCGGCGGCGACCGTCGCGTGGCCGGCCTTCTGGCCGCGGCCGACGACGACGGCATCACCGTCCGCACCGGCGACGACGACGAGGGCGCCCCGGTCGAGCGCCACGTCCCGTACGCCGACATCGAGCGGGCACACACGGTCTTCGAGTGGGGACCGGGCGCCAGGGCATGAGCAACGAGAAGAGGGATCAGAGGCCATGAGCGAGATGATGGAGGCGCTGCAAGCGCTCGCCGCAGAGAAGGGCATCTCGGTCGACACCCTGATGGCGGCCCTGGCCGACGCGCTCGAGTCGGCCTACAAGCGCATGCCGGGCGCGCACGAGTACGCCTGGGTGACCATCGACCCCACCAACTTCGACATCCGGGTCTATGCCCAGGAGATCGACGAGGACGGCGAGCCCTACGGCCCCGAGCTCGACGTCACTCCCAAGGACTTCGGCCGCATCGCCGCCCAGACGGCGCGCCAGGTCATGACCCAGCGCATCCGCGAGGCCGAGCGCGAACTCCGCTACGAGGAGTACGCGGGCCGCGAGGGCGACATCGTCACCGGCACCGTGCAGCAGGGCGACAGCCGCTACACGCTGCTCAGCCTGGGCCCGGTCGAGGCGCTGCTGCCCCAGGCCGAGCAGGTGCCCCACGAGCGGCCCGAGCCCAACACCCGGCTCAAGGCCTACATCGTCGAGGTGCGCCGCACCTCGAAGGGCCCCCAGATCGTCGTGTCGCGCACACACCCGGGCCTGGTGCTCGAGCTGTTCAAGCTCGAGGTGCCCGAGATCGCCGACGGCGTGGTCGAGATCAAGGCCTGCGCCCGCGAGCCCGGCCACCGCACGAAGATCGCGGTCTGGTCCAACGACAACAACGTCGACCCGGTGGGTGCCTGCGTCGGCGCCCGGGGCGCTCGGGTGCGGCAGGTCGTCAACGAGCTGCGGGGCGAGAAGATCGACATCGTCCCCTTCAGCGACGACGCCTACGAGTTCGTCGCCAAGGCGCTCTCCCCGGCCAAGGTGAAAGAGGTCCGCATCAACGAGGACACCGGCGTCGCCGAGGTCATCGTGCCCGACTACCAGCTGTCCCTCGCCATCGGCAAGGAGGGCCAGAACGCGCGCCTGTCTGCCCGGCTGACGGGCTGGCGGGTCGACATCAAGAGCGAGACGCAGCTGGTCGAGGAAGAGGCGTACGGCCAGCAGGACTGGGCCGAGGGCGACTGGGTGGTCGACCCCGAGACCGGCGAGCAGGTCTGGCAGCCGGCCGAGGGCGGGCCCGCCCTGTCCGCCGAGGCCTGGGAGGCCGCCGTGTCCGAGGGGCCAGAACGTGACGATGCCGCCACCGAGGGTGCGGCCGAGGCGAGCGACGACGCTCAGCCCTCGGCCGAGGTCGAGGCTGCCGCCGAGGCCGCCTCCCGAGGAGCGGGCGAACCGTCCCCCGAGGTCGAGGCCTCGGCCGAAGCTGAGGCGGTCGCCGAGGGTGACGCGGCCTCCGGGAACGAGGCGGGAGACGACGGGTAGCGCCGCCGGCCCCGAGCGCACCTGCGTCGGCTGCCGCCGCAAGGCACCGCAATCCGAGCTGGTCCGCTTCGTCCGGGGGATCGACGGATCGCCGGTCGTGGGCCGTACACTGCCTGGACGCGGCGCGTGGCTCTGCCGGGCCACGCTCGAAGCGTGCCGGGCGCAGGCCGTGCGCCGTGGAGCGTTCGCTCGGGCGTTCCGCACGGGCGGCAAGCGGCCCGGGAAGCGCTGAAATAGGAGATACGCGGTCGCTGTTCGTCGCCGGGCAGCGGTCTGCGCGAGGATGGAGGGCCGCGATCCGCACCATGACGTGCGCGGATCGCGTCCACGAAAAAGACGAAGGGCTGGTCAGAGACAACTTTGGCAGCGAAGATCCGGGTACACGAGCTCGCCAAGGAGCTCGGCCTGACGAACAAGGAAACCCTCGATCTGTCCAAGGACCTGGGCATCGGGGTCAAGACGCACTCCTCGGGCATCGAGGAGGCGCAGGCCGACCGCGTCCGCCGGCGTGCCGAGCGCGACGGCCTGGTTCGCGCCGAGCAGCCCGCCGAGCCGAAGCCCGCCAAGGGCGGTGCCCGCGGCGAGGCCGGCACCCGGCCCACGTCCGACGGCAAGGCCAAGACCAAGACGAAGGCGGCTGCCAAGGCCCCGTCGCCCGCGGCCGCCAAGGCCCCCGCGGCGCCACCCTCGGGCGGCGACGAGCGTCCCGCCGCCGCGGACGCGGGGCCCGCGCGCGCCGCCAAGCCCGCCCCGGCCTCCCCCGACGCCGGGCCCGGCCAGCCGGCCACCGAGGGCTGGAACCCCCGTCCGGCCACGCCGCCGGCCGCGCCGCCGCAGCGCACCGCCGGTCGGCCAGTCCCGCCGCCGCCCCCCGGGCGGCTGGTCACGTCCTCGGGCAGCGAGCACCCGCCCCGGCCTCCCCGCCAGGACGAGCCGGGCGCGGCCCGTCCCGCCGCGTCGGCCGGGCCGTCCGCCCCGCCGGCACCGCCCCGCCCGCCCCGCCCGGCCGAGCGCGGCCCTGCGCCGCGCCCGCCCCGTCCCGCAGCTCCACCCGCGGCCCGCCCCGCGCCCCCGCCCGCCGGTGGCCCTCGCCCGCCGGCCGCACCGCCGGCCGGCAACGGGCCCCGCGCCGGCGGCCCGGCATCCGGCGCGCCCACGTCGTCGTCGGGCAAGCCCATCCCGCCGCCGCCCGGCCCGCCGACCTCGAACTCCGGCAAGCCCATCCCGCCCCCGCCCGGCATGGGCGGGCGGGGTCCCGCGCCCTCACGCGGCGGCCGCCCGGGCGGCGGTCCGCCCGGCCGCGGTCGTCCTTCCGGTCCCCCCGCTGGTGGCGCCGGCCGTCCCGGCGGCGGCTTCGGCGGCCCGGGTGGCGGTGGCGGCGGTGGCGGTGGCCGTCCCGGCGGTGCCTTCGGCGGCCCCGGTGGCGGTGGCCCCGGCGGCGGTCCCGGTGGTGGTCGCCCCGGTGGCGGTCCCCGTGGCGGGCAGCGCCCGCCGCGGCGTCGTGGCCGGCGGCGTCGCAGCCGTGAGGAGCTGCAGCCGATGGAGGCGCCGAGCTACACGCCGGCCTCCGCGCCCGTGCCCGAGGGCACGATCGTGGTCGAGCGCTCGTCGACGCCCCAGGACCTCGGTCCCAAGGTCAACCGCACGGCGGCCGACGTCG
The DNA here is from genome assembly GCA_035697515.1 of Acidimicrobiales bacterium. Lineage (GTDB taxonomy): Bacteria > Actinomycetota > Acidimicrobiia > Acidimicrobiales > VFJN01 > ZC4RG19. Next base: position 19,810 of record DASSCS010000057.1, on the reverse strand, counting down.
TGCGCTTCCTCATGCAGCAGGGCGAGATGGTCACGGCCACCCAGTCGCTGACCGACGACATGATCGAGCTCTTTGCCGCCGAGATCGGCGCGGACATCCGCCTCGTCGACCCCGGCGAGGAGCAGGAGGTCGAGCTCCAGCGCCAGCTCGGCTTCGACGAGCTGTTCGACGAGCCGGCCGACGGCGCCCAGGCGCGGCCGCCGGTCATCACGGTCATGGGCCACGTCGACCACGGCAAGACCAAGCTGCTCGACCGCATCCGCAACGCGAACGTGGTCGAGGGCGAGGCCGGCGGCATCACCCAGCACATCGGCGCCTACCAGACCGAGAAGAACGGCCGCCGCATCACCTTCATCGACACCCCGGGCCACGAGGCGTTCACCGCCATGCGCGCCCGCGGTGCCCAGGCCACCGACATCGTCATCCTCGTGGTGGCGGCCGACGACGGTGTCATGCCCCAGACGATCGAGGCGCTCAACCACGCCAAGGCGGCCGGTGTGCCCATCGTGGTGGCCATCAACAAGGTCGACCGCGAGCAGGCCAACATCGACCGGGTCAAGCAGCAGCTCTCCGACCAGGGCCTGATCCCCAGCGACTGGGGCGGCGACACCGAGATGGTGCCCGTGTCGGCGTTGCAGGGCCAGGGCATCGACGAGCTGCTCGAGACGCTGCTGCTGGTCGCCGACCTGCAGGAGCCGCCCATCGTGGCCAGCCCCGAAGGCCGCGCCGCCGGCGTGGTGCTCGAGGCCAACCTCGACGTGGGGCGGGGACCGGTGGCCTCGATCCTGGTGCAGCGGGGCACCCTCCGGGTCGGCGACCCGCTGGTGGCCGGCGCCGCCTGGGGTCGCGTCCGGGCCCTGATCGACGACCACGGCGTCAACGTCCGCGAGGCGGGACCGTCCACCCCCGTGCAGGTGCTCGGCTTGAGCGACGTGGCCGACGCCGGCGACCAGTTCGTGGTGGCCCCCGACGAGAAGCTCGCCCGCTCGGCGGCCGAGACCCGCGAGCACTGGCAGCGGGTGGCCAGCCTGGGCCGCGAGGCCGCGGTCACCAGCGGCGGCGCCAAGCTCGAGGACATCTTCGAGCAGATCCAGCAGGGCGAGGTCGCCACGCTCAACCTGGTGCTCAAGGCCGACGTGACCGGCTCGCTCGAGGCGCTCACCGAGGCGCTGCGCAAGCTCGAGCGCGACGACGTCAAGCTGTCGTTCGTGCAGCGGGGCGTCGGCGGCATCACCCGCAGCGACGTCCAGCTCGCCGCGGCGTCCAACGCCACCATCATCGGCTTCAACGTGCGTCCCGACCGCACGTCCCGCGAGCTGGCGCAGGCCGAGGACGTCGAGATCCGCACCTACGAGATCATCTACCAGGTGCTCGAGGACATTGAGAACGCCCTGCTCGGCCTGCTCCAGCCCGAGTACGAAGAGGTGGTCACGGGCGAGGCCGAGGTGCGCGAGATCTTCCCCGTGCCCCGGGTCGGCAAGGTCGCCGGCTGCTACGTCACCAGCGGCGTCATCACCCGCAACTCCAAGGTCCGGTTCCTGCGCGAGGGCACGGTCATCTGGAAGGGCACCATCACCTCGCTCAAGCGGTTCAAGGACGACGCCCGCGAGGTGCAGTCCGGCTTCGAGTGCGGCATCGGCCTGTCCGACTTCCAGGACCTCAAGCAGGGCGACGTGATCGAGACGTTCGAGGAGCGGGAGATCCCTCGCACGTAGGCTGGGGGCGGTGCACGCTGCCGCCCTCCGCATCGAGCTCTACCTTCGCGACTGCCGGTCGCTGAAAGCCAAGCGGGCGACCATCCGACCGGTCATCGAAGGCGTGTCCAAGCGCCACCGGGTCTCGGTGTCCGAGGTCGACCACCACGACTCGTGGCACCAGGCCACGGTCGGGGTGGCCGCGGTCGCCCCGACGCACTCGCACCTGCGCGAACTGCTGGACGACGTCGAACGCTACGTGTGGTCGTTCCCCGAAGTCGAGGTGCTCCGCGTCGACCGACTGTGGATCGAGGAGGAGGAGAGAACATGAGGCGCTCATCCGGCACGGCCCGCGACTATCCCCGCACGGCCCGGCTCAACCACCTCATCCACGAGATCGTCGCCGAGGAGCTCGAGCGCATCGACGACGAGAGGCTCGGGTTCCTGACCGTCGTGGCGGTCGAGGTCGAGCGCGACCTGCGGCGCGCGGTGGTCTGGTACACGACGCTCGACGGGCCGGCCGGTGGCCCGGACGACGGCCACGACGCCGACCGCCACGACGCCGACGGCCGGCTCGCCGACGCTCTGGAGGGGCACCGGGCCCGCATCCAGTCGGCCATCGCCCGCCAGGCCCACATCAGGCGCACGCCCGAGCTGTCGTTCCAGCCCGATCTGGTGATCCGCCAGGCCGAGCGGGTCGAGGAGATCCTGCGCGACATCGGCGACAGCGAGGTCGCCGAGCGCGGCGAGATCGACGTCGACGAGCGCGGTGGGGGTGACGGCGGCTGATGGGTCGCCGGGGCCGGTCGGGTGCGCCGGGGCCCGCCGGCGTGGCCGTGGTCGACAAGCCGGCCGGCTGGACCTCGCACGACGTCGTCGCCAAGGCCCGGGGCCTGCTCGGCACCCGCCGGGTGGGACACTCGGGCACGCTCGACCCGGACGCCACCGGGGTCCTCGTGCTGGGCGTCGGCCGGGCGACCCGCCTGCTCACGTTCCTGTCGGGCCTGCCCAAGCGCTACGTCGGCGAGGTCGTGCTGGGCACGGCCACCTCCACGCTCGACGCCTCGGGCGAGGTCACCGGCGCCTGGCCCATGGACGGCGTCGGCCTCGGCGAGGTGCGGCGGGCCGCGGCCGGCCTGACCGGCGACATCGCGCAGGTGCCGCCGATGGTGTCGGCCAAGCGGGTGGGCGGCCGCCGCCTGCACGACCTGGCCCGCGAGGGCGTCGAGGTCGAGCGGCCGCCGGTGCCGGTGCGGGTCGACGCCTTCGTCGTCGGGGAGGCCGTCGAGCCCGGCGTGTTCCCCATCGACGTGACCTGCTCGGCCGGTACGTACATCCGGTCGCTCGCCGCCGACCTCGGCACCGCGCTGAGCGGTGGCGCCCACCTCCGGGCGCTGCGGCGGCTGGCGGTCGGGCCCTTCGGCGTCGACGAGGCGGTGCCCGTCGACCGGCTCGCGCCCGAGCGCCTGCTGCCGCCCGCCGAGGCGCTGCGGGGCCGGCCCCGGGTGGTCGTCGACGACGAGTTGGCGGCGCTGGTGCGGAACGGCCGGGTGCTCGAGGCCGGGGCGCTGGGGCTCGTGCCGCCGGTCGGCCCGGGCCCCTGGGCCGTCGTCGACGCGTCGGGCGACCTGCTGGCCGTGTACGTGCCGCACCGCGGCACCACGCTCAAGCCGGCGGTGGTGGTCGCGCCGGCCTGAGCGCGATGCCGCCTCATCCGGCGCCCCTCGGTCGCGGATCCCGCAACAGTCGGACGCCGGTTCCGGGCCGCACCCGATCCGGCGCCCCTTCGTCGCGGATCCCGCAACAGCCGGACGTCGGTTCGGGGCGCTCGGCGGGCCCCGGCCTCAACTCTGACGGGTCGTCAGAAACTGGCTAGGGTCGCGCGCGTGACAGAGCCCGTGGCCGTCGACCCGTTCGCGCCGGCGAAGCTGGGCCCGATCACGCTGCGCAACCGCATCATCAAGTCGGCGACCTTCGAGGGCCTGACCCGCGACCACGTGGTGAACGACGCGCTCATCGACTTCCACCGCGAGGTCGCCGCCGGGGGCGTGGGCATGACCACGCTGGCCTACTGCGCGGTCTCGCCCGACGGCTGCGGCACGCCCAACGAGCTGATCCTCACCCCCGAGGCCGCGCCGGGCCTGGCCCGCTTCGCCGAGGCCGTGCGCGCCGAGGGCGCAGCCGTGTCGGCCCAGCTCGGCCACGCCGGCGCGGTCGCTGCCGGCACCGGCCTGCCCGGCCTGTCGCCCTCGCCCGTGTTCAGCCCCCTGGCGATGAAGCGCACCAGGGCGGTGACCGTCGACCAGATCAGGCGCATCATCGGCGACTTCGCGTCGGGCGCCCGCCTGTTGGCCGACGCCGGGTTCGACGCCGTCGAGCTGCACTTCGGCCACGGCTACCTTCCGAGCGAGTTCCTCAGCCCCCGGCTCAACAAGCGCACCGACGACTGGGGCGGCTCGCTCGAGAACCGGGCCCGCCTGCTGCGCGAGATCGCCACGGCGGTGCGGGAGGCGGTGGACGGCAGGGTCGCCGTGCTGGCCAAGCTCAACATGGCCGACGGCGTGCGTGGCGGCTTGTGGCTCGACGAGAGCGTGCCCGTGGCCCGCATGCTCCAGGACGACGGCGCCCTCGACGCCATCGAGCTGACCGTCGGCAGCTCGCTGCAGAACCCGATGTACCTCTTCCGGGGCGAGGCGCCGGTGGCCGAGATGGCCCCCACCATGCCCAAGGCCATCCGCCCCGCCTTCCGGGTGTTCGGCAAGGCGTTCCTGCGCGAGTACCCCTTCGAGGAGGCGTACCTGCTGCCCTACGCCCGCCAGTTCCGCGCCGCGCTCACCATGCCGCTCGTCCTGCTCGGCGGCGTGAACCAGCTGGAGACGGTGACGGGCGCGCTGGCCGAGGGTTTCGACTTCGTGGCCATGGCCCGAGCGCTGCTGCGCGAGCCCGACCTGGTCAACCGGTGGCAGGCGGGCGCCACCCACGAGTCGCTGTGCGTGCACTGCAACAAGTGCATGGCCACCATCTACCGCGGCACGCGCTGCGTGCTTGTGTGACCTCGGGTTATCTCGGGGTCTGTCCACCGACGCGCGGGCGTGGGTAGGGTCAGGGGCGCTTCCAGCTTCCCCAGGGGGGCGCCATGTCCGCACTGCCCACCGATCCGCAGATCGCCGACTCGCTGGTCGACCTCATCGGCGACACCCCGCTACTACGGCTCAACCGCGTGACCGAGGGCCTGACCTGCACGGTCGCGGCCAAGCTGGAGATGCTCAACCCGGGGGGCAGCGTCAAGGACCGGCCGGCCCTGGCCATGATCGCCCAGGCCGAGCGCGAGGGGTTGCTGCGCCCGGGCGGCACCATCGTCGAGCCCACCTCGGGCAACACCGGCGTGGGGCTGGCCATCGTGGCGGCCGAGCGGGGGTACGGCTGCATCTTCGTGGTGACCGACAAGGTGGCGCCCGAGAAGGTGCGCCTGCTCGAGGCGTACGGCGCCGAGGTGATCGTGTGCCCGGTGGCTGTCGAGCCCGACGACCCCCGCTCGTACTACTCGGTGGCCGAGCGGGTGGTGAGCGAGACGCCGGGCGCCTTCCGCCCCAACCAGTACGGCAACGAGTGGAACCCCTGGGCGCACGAGCAGACCACCGGTCCCGAGATCTGGCAGCAGACCGCCGGGCGCATCACCCACTTCGTGGCCGGAGTCGGCACCGGTGGCACCATCAGCGGGGTGGGCCGCTACCTCAAGGCGCAGCGGCCCGACGTGCAGGTCGTGGGCGCCGACCCGGCCGGCTCGGTCTACTCGGGCGGCTCGGGGCGGCCCTACCTGGTCGAGGGCATCGGCGAGGACTTCTGGCCCACGACCTACGACCCCTCGCTGGTCGACCGGGTGGTGCCGATCAGCGACGAGGACAGCTTCCTCATGGCGCGGCGCGTCACCCGCGAGGAGGGGCTGCTCATCGGCGGCTCGGGCGGCACGGCGGTGGCCGCCGCGCTCGAGGTGGGTCGTGACCTCGGGCCCGACGACCTGGTGGTGGTGCTCATCCCCGACTCGGGGCGCGGCTACCTGTCGCGGGTGTTCGACGAGGACTGGATGGCCGGGTTCGGCTTCGTGCGGGGCGGCGAGCACACCGTGGCCGACGTGCTCGAGTCGCGGGGCGGTGCCATCCCGCCCCTCGTCTACGTCCGCCCGTCCGACACCGGGCAGCGCGCTGTCAACGTCATGCGCGGCTACGGGTTGTCGCAGCTGCCCGTCGCCAAGGGCGAGATGCCGCTCGCCGCGGCCGAGATCCTGGGCTCGGTCGACGAGCTCGCGCTCATGGACCTGGCCTTCCGCGACCCGCACGTGCTCGACGAGCCGGTCGAGAAGGTGATGGGTCAGCCACTCCCCACCATCGGCATCGGCCAGCCGATCGCATTGGCCGTCGAGCTGCTCGAGAGCGCACCGGCGCTGGTGGTGCTCGCCGGCGGGCGGCCCCACGCGGTGCTCGGGCGCACCGACGTGCTCGAACATCTGGCCGGGCGGCATCACGAGGAGCACACCGCGAGGAGACCATGACGACAGTGCCCGAGCGCCGCGGCTTCGAGACGCGGGCCATCCACGCGGGGCAGGACCCCGACCCGTTCACCGGGGCGGTCGTGCCGCCCATCAGCATCTCGACCACGTTCGCCCAGCAGGGCGTGGCCCGCCACCACGGCTGGGAGTACTCCCGCAGCGCCAACCCGACCCGGGCCTCGCTCGAGCTGTGCCTGGCCTCGCTGGAGGGTGCACGGCACGGCTTCGCCTTCGCCTCCGGGCTGGCGGCCGAGGACGCGGTGCTGCGCCAGCTGCCCCGGGGCGCGGGTATCGCGCTGGGCGGCGACGTCTACGGGGGCACCTTCCGCCTCATCGACAAGGTGTACGGCGCCAGCGGCCACCCCTGGGCGGCCGTCGACCTGACCGACCCGGCCGGCCTGGCCCGCGACTGGCCCGAGGGCACGCGGGTGGTGTGGGCCGAGACGCCCACCAACCCGGCCATGGGCATCGTCGACATCGAGGCGGTGGCCGAGGTGGCGCACGCCCACCGCGCCTGGCTGGTGGTCGACAACACGTTCGCCACGCCCTACCTGCAGCAGCCCCTCGCGCTCGGCGCCGACGTGGTGGTGCACTCGACCACCAAGTACCTGGGCGGCCACTCCGACGTGGTGGGCGGGTTCGTGGCGGTCGACGACGACGACCTGGCCGTGGCGTTCGGGTTCATCCAGAACGCGGTGGGCAGCGTGCCCTCGCCCATCGACTGCTACCTGGTGCAGCGGGGCATCAAGACCCTGGCCGTGCGCATGGACCGCCACTGCGACAACGCCCGGGCCGTCGTCGAGGTGCTCAGCGACCACCCCGCCGTCGAGCGGGTGCTGTGGCCGGGGCTGCCGGGGCACCCGGGGCACGACGTCGCCAAGCGCCAGATGCGCGACTTCGGGGGCATGGTGTCGTTCGTCATGCGCGGCGGCGAGGAGGCGGCGGTGGCGCTGTGCGAGCGCACCGAGCTGTTCACGCTCGCCGAGTCGCTGGGTGCGGTCGAGTCGCTGATCGAGCACCCGGCCCGCATGACCCACGCGTCAGCCGCGGAGTCGACTCTGGCGGTCGCCCCCGGCCTGGTGCGGCTGTCGGTCGGCATCGAGTCGGCCGCCGACCTGGTGACCGACCTGCAGCAGGCGCTGCCCCCCGCCTGAGCACGGCCGGGCCCCGGCCCGACGGCCCACCCGGCGTGGTGGCGAAGGCCCGGGGAGCGGTCGGCCGTGGCCGCGCACGTCAGCCGGTACGCTGCCGCCCCGATGGAGGTGCTCCGCGACCTGTCCGCCTGCCCGCCCCCGGCGCGGGGCACGACGGTGACCATCGGCGCCTACGACGGCGTGCACCTCGGGCACCGGGCGGTCGTCGCCGAGGTGCGCCGCCGGGCGGATGCGCTGGGCGTGGCCACGGCCGTGGTCACGTTCGACCGCCACCCGGCCTCGGTGGTGCGGCCCGAGTCGGCGCCCCGCCTGCTCACCGACCTCGACCAGAAGCTCGAGCTGCTGGCCAGCACGGGCGTCGACTACTGCCTGGTCATCACGTTCGACGAGGCCCGCAGCCACGAGCCGGCCGACGAGTTCGTGCGCGAGGTGCTGGCCGGCTGCCTCGCCGCCCGCGTGGTGGTGGTCGGCGAGGACTTCCACTTCGGCTACCGGCGGTCGGGCAACGTGGCCCTGCTGCGCACGATGGGCGCCGAGCTGGGGTTCGAGGTCGACGGCCTCGACCTGGTCGACGCCGAGGGCCGCCCGGCCGACGGCGCCACGCCGGTGTCGTCCACCCGCATCCGCCACGCGCTGGTCGAGGGCGACCTGGCCACCGCCAACGCCATGCTGGGCCGGGCGCACGAGACCCGCGGCGTGGTGGCGCACGGCGACAAGCGGGGCGCCGAGCTGGGGTTCCCGACCGCCAACGTGTCGGTGCCGGGCGACATCCTGCTGCCCGCCGACGGCATCTATGCCGGCTGGTTCGAGCGGGCCGACGGGTCGGTGCACCCCGCCGCCATCTCGCTCGGGCGCCGGCCGACGTTCTACGTCGAGGCGCACGCCAGCCTGCTCGAGGCCCACCTGCTCGACTTCGAGGGCGACCTCTACGACGAGCACGTCAAGGTGCGGTTCGTCGCCCGGCTGCGGGGCGAGGAGCGCTTCGAGTCGGTCGACGCCCTCGTGGCCCAGATGGGCCGCGACTGCGACGAGGCGCGGCGGGTGCTCGGCACGGCCTGACTGCTGCTCACGGCCCTTTCTGGCTTATCGTGTAAGGCACCATCCGCGGTGCCTGGTGGGCGACGGAGCACAGTAAGGGGGCACATGGTGGCGTACGAGGTGGCTGGGTTGGACGAGCCCGTCATCGGGCCTGAGGGCGACGCGCCCGCGACCGACCTGCTCGTAGTCGTGCCCCGCCTGGCCCGCCACGAGGTCGTGCTGGCCGACGACCACCGTGTCGGGGTGGCGGTGTGCGGCCAGGGCCTGCCCGTGGTGCTGGTCCACGGGTTCACGGCCGAGGGCATCCTCTACGCCCAGACCCTGTCACGCCTGGTCGCCATGGGCTTCAAGGTGGTGGCCATCGACATCGCCGGGCACGGCGCCACCCAGGGCCTGCCCACGGGCGGCGACGACCTCACGGCCCACACCGCCCTGCTCAAGCGGGTGCTCGACGAGCTGGGCATCCGTCGGGCGGTCTTCGCGGGCCACTCGATGGGCGGCCGGCTGGTCACCCAGCTCACCGCCGCCGACCCGCAGCGGGCGGTCGCCGTGGTGCTCATCGACGCGGCCGTGGGGGAGTGCTGGGACCGGCTGGTGCGCATCTCTCGCATCGCGCCGCCGGTGCTGGTGGGCCTCGCCGCGCTGCTGGTGGCCGACACGCTCTCGACGCTGCCCCTGCTGCGCAACCCGGCCCAGGCCGCCAAGCTCGGACGCCTGGTCGGCCCGACCCTCGTCGGCCACGCCCGACGGCCCTGGCGCATGCTGGGGCCGGCGGTGTCGATGATGCGCTCGCGCTCGAGCGGCGAGATGCTCGACGCCCTGGGCGCGGCCAAGGTCCCGGTGGTGGTCATCCACGGAGACCGCGACATGCCGGTGCCCTACGCGACGGCGGTCGACGCCGCCCGCCGCTCGGCCGGCACGCTGGTGACGGTGAAGGGCGGCACCCACTCGTGGGTGCTGAAGGATCCCGAGACGCTGCCCGCCATCGTCGCCGCCCTGCTCGACGGGCCGCTGGCCCGGGTGCGGGCCGCCACGCTGGGCGCCGCCGGCCTGCGGCCCGACGCCACCCCCGAGCAGGTCGAGAGGGCATTCCTCGGGCCCCACGCACTGGTGCGCCGCCTGACCCCGCCGCTCGAGTCCCGCACCGGTCCCCAGCACCACCACCAGCCCCGCTACCGCTGGACGGTCGAGCAGCCGGCATGACGGTCCGTAGCGCGGGGTTCGCCGTTCGGGCCACGGCGCTGGTAGCCTGTCCCAACGCTCCGAACCAGGCGCAGCACGACCGCCACCGCGTCACACACGAGATGCGCGACCGGTCGTCTCGGCACTCCCAGCCGAGCCGGTCCTGGGGCAGGGTAAGCAGTCACCCACAGCAAGGACCTACGCGTGTCAGACCAGATAGACGCGGCGAAGACCGCCATCATCGCCGACAACAAGCTCCACGACTCCGACACCGGGTCGCCCGAGGTGCAGATCGCGCTGCTCACCGCACGCATCAACCACCTCAACGACCACCTGTCGAAGCACAAGAAGGATCACCACAGCAGGCGCGGCCTGCTGATGCTCGTGGGGCGCCGGCGCCGGCTGCTCGACTACGTCCGATCGAACGACGTCGAGCGATACCGGGCGATCATCGCCAAGAACGGTCTACGGCGCTGAGGCCCGACCGATCATCGGGAGCGGCCCTCGTGGGCCGCTCCTGCCACATCTGACAACAGAACCACGGCAGCGTGAAGGTCAGCTGCCAGTCGCCGCCCCCCGCGATCGATGCAGCCAGGTGGCCCATGTATCGACTCGACGCGGTGGTCGCCGACTGGGAACTGGCCCGCTGCCCGATCCGGCGGACGATCCGCCGGGAAGGAGTACGCCCGATGGCTGACCCCATCGTCGTGTCGACGCCGCTCACCGGCACCGACACCACCCTCACATTCGAGACCGGCAAGCTGGCGTTCCAGAGCCAGGGTGCCGTCGTCGCCCGCCTCGGCAGGACCGAGGTGCTCGTCACCGCCAACGGTGACCGCAACATCCGCGAGGGCATCGATTTCTTCCCCCTCACCGTCGACGTCGAGGAGCGCATGTACGCCGCGGGGCGCATCCCCGGCAGCTTCTTCCGGCGTGAGGGCCGCCCCACCGACCTGGCCATCCTCACGTGCCGGCTCATCGACCGGCCGCTGCGCCCCAGCTTCGCCGACGGCTACCGCAACGAGACCCAGGTCGTCGTCACGGTCATGGGCGTCGATGGCGAGAACCCCTACGACGTGGTGGCCATCAACGGCGCCTCGGCGGCGCTCATGCTGTCGGGCATGCCCTTCGAGGGGCCCATAGGTGCCGTCCGCATCGCCTGGTCCTCCGAGGGCCGCTGGGTGCCGCACCCCACCTACGGCCAGAGCGACGACTCGACCTTCGAGCTCGTCGTGGCGGGTCGCCAGCTCGACGACGGCGACATCGCCATCATGATGGTCGAGGCCGGCGGCACCGAGCACGCCTGGGACCTCTACCAGGCCGGTACCCCGTACGTGACCGAAGAGGTCATCGCCGGGGGCCTCGAGGCCGCCAAGACCTGGATCCGCGAGTCGATCCAGGCCCAGCGCGACCTGGTGGCCCAGGCTCAAGCCCAGGGCATGATCACCCCGCTCGAATGGGAGCCGCAGGTCGACTACGGCGACGAGATCGCCGCCCGGGTCGAGGCCGTCGGCACCGAGAGCCTGACCAAGGTCGGCGGCATCACCGTCAAGGCCGAGCGCGAGGCCGCCCAGGGCGAGGCGGCCAGGGCCATCATCGACGCCCTGCTGCCCGAGTTCCCCGACCAGCAGCGCGAGATCAACAACGCGGCCCGGGCCCTGCTCAAGAAGGTCATCCGCCGCCGCATCGTCGACGAGGGCGTCCGCATCGACGGGCGCGGCCCGGCCGACATCCGGCCGTTGTCCGCCGAGGTCGGCGTCATCCCGACGGCGCACGGCTCGGCCCTGTTCCAGCGGGGCGAGACCCAGGTGCTCACCGTCACGACGCTGGGCATGCCGAAGACCGACCAGATCCTCGACAACCTGGGCAACAAGGACCGCAAGCGGTACATGCACCACTACAACATGCCGCCCCACGCCAACGGCGAGACGGGCCGCGTGGGCAGCCCCAAGCGCCGCGAGATCGGGCACGGGCTGCTGGCCGAGCGGGCGCTGCTGCCCGTGGTGCCGAGCCAGGACGAGTTTCCCTACGTGCTGCGGCTGGTGTCCGAGGTGCTCGCCTCGAACGGCTCCACGTCGATGGCGTCGGTGTGCGCGTCCAGCATGTCGCTCATGGACGCCGGGGTGCCCGTCAAGGCGGCCGTGGGCGGCATCGCCATGGGCCTGGTGTTCGCCGAGGGCAAGTACACGAGCCTCACCGACATCCTCGGCGCCGAGGACGCGTTCGGCGACATGGACTTCAAGGTGGCCGGGACGTCCGAGTTCGTCACCGCGCTGCAGCTGGACACCAAGATCGACGGCCTGCCGGCCGACGTGCTGGCCCGTGCCCTGCAGCAGGCCTACGACGCCCGTCTCAAGATCCTCGAGGTCATGGCCGAGGCCATTCCCGCCCCGCGCGAGGAGGTGGGCGAGACGGCCCCGAAGATCGTCAGCTTCGAGATCCCGATGGACAAGATCGGCGAGGTCATCGGGCCCAAGGGCAAGGTCATCAACGCCATCACCACTGAGACCGGCGCCGACGTCAGCGTCGACGACGACGGCATGGTCGGCCGCGTGTCGATCGGCTCGAGCGACAAGGGTGCGGTGGAGGAGGCCAAGCGCCAGATCCAGCTCATCCTGAACCCGCCCACCGCCGAGGTCGGCCAGGTGTACCCCGGCCGGGTGGTGAACATCACGAAGTTCGGGGCCTTCGTCAACATCCTCCCGGGGCGTGACGGCCTGCTGCACATCTCCAAGATCGGCGGCGGCAGGCGCATCGATCGGGTCGAGGACGTGCTCGACCTGGGCGACGAGGTCGAGGTGCGGGTCGACGACGTCGACCCCAACGGCAAGGTGTCGCTCAGCCTGGCCTCGTCGCCGGCGCCCGCCGAGGGCGAGGGCCGCGGCGACCGCGGCGATCGTGGGGACCGCGGCGATCGTGGGGACCGCGGCGAGCGCGGCGACCGCGGCGGCTCGCCGGTCACGGCGGCCGAGACGGTCAGCTTCGAGGAGAGCTTCGACGCCGAGCTGCGGGGCGACCTGGGCGACCTCGGCCCCGCCACCGCGGCGCCCAACGGCGGCCGCGGCGACCGCGACCGGGGCGGCCGGGGCGGCGACCGCCGCAGGCGCCAGCGCCGCTGAGCCGGCCGCCGGCCCATCACCCATCATGACGTCCGCCGCAACGTCCGAAGAAGTCCGCGAGACCCGACTGGCCAACGGCATCCGCCTCGTCACCGAGCGCATGCCCGAGGCCCGGTCGGTGTCGCTCGGCGTGTGGGTCGGTGTCGGGGGGCGCGACGAGCCCGACGAGCTGGCCGGAGCGTCGCACTTCCTCGAGCACCTGCTCTTCAAGGGCACGACCACCCGGTCGGCCCGCCAGATCGCCGAGGCCGTCGACGCGGTGGGCGGCGAGATGAACGCCTTCACCAACCGCGAGCACACGGCCTACTACACGCGGCTGCCCGCGGCCTGCGTCGACCTCGGCATCGAGATCCTGGGCGACGTCCTCACCGACCCGGCGTTCCGGACGCACGAGGTGGAGGCCGAGCGGCAGGTGATCCTCGAAGAGATCCTCATGAACCTCGACATACCCGAGGACCACGTGCACACCCTGCTGGCCGAGGCGCTGTTCCCGGGGCACCCGCTCGGGCGCGAGGTGCTCGGCACCCGCGAGACTGTCGAGGCCGCCACCCGCGACGAGATCGCCGACTTCTTCGGTCGCTGGTACCTGCCCCGCAACTTGGTGGTCGTCGCCGCCGGCGACGTCGACCACGATCACCTGGCCGACGCCTTCGCCGGCTCGCTGGGCAGGGTCAGCGGGGGCGAGCGACCGGTGCGTGCGATGCCGGGCGTCGACGTCGAGCCCCGGGTGGTGCTCGACGATCCCACCGAACAGGTGCACCTGGCCATGGGCTGGCGGGCGGTCGACCACTTCGACGACGACCGCTACGCCCTGTCGGTCGCCAACCAGATCCTGGGCGGGGGCATGTCGAGCCGACTGTTCCAGCAGGTCCGCGAGGAGCGGGGCCTGTGCTACTCGGTCTACTCGTGGGCGTCGACCTACTACGACGCGGGCAGCGCCGGCGTCTATGCCGGCACGGCGCCCACGCGGGTGGCCGAGCTGCTGAGCGTGATCGACGACGAGGTGGCCAAGCTGGTCGCCTCGGGGGTGACCGAGGGCGAGCTGGCGGTGGCCAAGGGCTACATCGAGGGCTCGCTGGTGCTGGGCCTCGAGGACTCGGGGTCGCGCATGGCCCGCATCGGCCGCAGCCTCATGGCCCGCGACCAGGTCGTCCCCGTCGACGAGCAGATCGCCCGCATCCGGGCCGTGACCGCCGACGACGTGGCCGCCGTGGCGGCGCGGGTGTACGACAGCCCGCGGGCGCTGGCCGTGGTCGGCCACGTCGACGACGCCGTGCTCACCTGAGCGCGCCGGCCTCGCTGACGCGGCCGGCGTCGACCTCGACCACCCGGTCGATCCCGACCGACTCGAGCAGCCGGCGGTCGTGGGTGACCAGCAGCAGCGTGCCGGCGAAGGCGTCGAGCGCCTGCTCGAGCTGCTCGACAGCCTCGAGGTCGAGGTGGTTGGTGGGCTCGTCGAGCACCAGGGTGTTGACGCCGCGCACCTGCAGCACGGCAAGCGTCGCCCGCGTGCGCTCGCCGGGCGAGAGCGAGTCGGGCGGGCGCTCGACGTGGTCGGCCGCCAGGCCGAACTTGGCCAGCGCCGAGCGCGCCGCCGCCCGGTCGTCCTCGCCCGTCGCGGCGTGGAAGCCCGCCAGCAGCGTCGGGGCGCCGGCGAACCGGTCGCGGGCCTGGCTGATCTCGCCCACCCGCACGCCCGGGCCGAGCCACTGCGTGCCGGCGGCCAGCGGCAGCCGCCCGAGCAGCGCGGCGAGCAGCGTCGACTTGCCCGAGCCGTTGGGCCCCACGATGGCCAGCCGATCGCCCCATGCGACCTCGAGGGAGACCGGCCCGAGCGTGAACCCGGGTTCCTCGCCGCTGGCGGGTCGCTCGACCACGGCGCCCGTGAGCCGGGCCACCACAGCGCCGGCGCGGCCGGCGTCGGCGATGGTGAGCCGCAGGTCCCAGCCCTCCCACGGCTTGTCGACCGTGGCCAGGCGGGCCAGGGCCTTGTCGGTGATGCGGGCCTTGGCGGCCACGTGCTCTGAGCTCTGGACGTTGCGGTGGCGGATGAACTTGTCAGTCTCGCCCGACCGCTTGGCGGCCCGCGCCCCCTGGTTGGCCCACTGGCGCTGGGTGCGGGCCCGCTCGGTCAGGGCGTCGCGCCGCTCGAGGTAGGTCCGGTACTCCTGCTCTGCGTGGTGACGGGCCAGCGCCCGCTCGTCGAGGTAGGCGAGCCAGCCGCCCTCGTAGCGGGTGAGTCTGTGCTCGTGGTCGTCGATCTCGGCCACGGCGGTGACCGTGCGCTCGAGGAAGGCCCGGTCGTGCGACACCACCATCACCGGGCCCGCCAGGCCCAGGACGAAGCGCTCGAGCCGGTCGAGGCCGTCGAGGTCGAGGTCGTTGGTCGGTTCGTCGAGCAGGAACACGTCGAAGCGGGCCAGCAGCAGCGAGGCGAGCTGGGCGCGGGCGGCCTGCCCGCCCGACAGCTCGGTGGCGGCGCGGTCGAGGAGGCGGGGGTCGAGCCCCAGGTCGTCGGCCACCGCTGCGGCCCGGGCGCCGAAGTCGGCGCCGCCCAGCGCCATCCAGCGGTCGAGCGCGGCGGTGTAGCGCTCCACGCGGCCGGCGCCGGCCGCCTCGGCGTCGAGCGCGGCCGTGGCCGCGTCCAGCTCGGCCGAGGCCGCGGCCACGCCCGTGCGGCGGGCCAGCAACGCCCGTACGGTCTCGCCCGGCCGCGGCCGCGGCTCCTGGGGCAGGTAGCCGACGGTCGCGGCCGGCGGGGCCAGGCGCACCCGGCCGCCGTCGGCCGGCAGCCTGCCCGCCAGGACCCGCAGCAGACTCGACTTGCCCGAGCCGTTGGGGCCGACGAGGCCCACGCGCGCGCCGGGCGCGAGCACGAGGGCGACCCCGGCCAGCAGCAGGCGCGGACCGGCGGCGATGGTGAGGTCGCGGGTGGTGAGGGTGGCGAGGGGAGACGGCACGGGGCTCCAGGGGTCGACGAGGTGGGCGAGGGACGCGCTGGGGACCCGTGTCGTTACATCGCCGCCCAGGATAGGGGAGGGGCCGCCGCGCCGGCGGGGAGATTAGGGTGCCTGGCCGATGACCGTGCGTGTGGGAGTCTTCGGCGCCGGCGGGCGCATGGGCAGCACGGTGTGCCGGGCCATCGCGGCCGACCCCGAGCTCGAGCTGGTCGGGGCCATCGACCCCTACCACTCGGGGCTCGACCTGCGCCACGTCACCGGCGTCGACGTCCCCGACCTGCACATCGACCCCGACCCGGCCGCGCTGCTCGACGCGGGTGCCCAGGTGGTCGTCGACTTCACGGTGCTCGAGGCGTCGCGCCAGAACGTGGCGTGGGCCGCCGACAACGGGGTGCACGCGGTCGTCGGCACCACCGGCTTCACCCACGAGGACCACGAGCAGCTGCGGGCCCGGTTCACCCGCAGCAACTGCCTGGTCGCGCCCAACTTCGCCATCGGCGCGGTGCTGATGATGCGCTTCGCCGAGCTGGCGGCCCCGTGGTTCGAGACCGCGGAGATCATCGAGCTGCACCACGACCAGAAGGTCGACGCGCCGTCGGGCACGGCGATGCTCACGGTGCAGCGCATGGCGCGGGCATCGCACGAGTGGGCCGAGGACCCGACCCGCAAGGAGGTCCTGCCGGGCGCCCGGGGCGCCGTCGGCCCCGCCGGCATCCCCGTGCACTCCGTGCGCCTGCGGGGCCTCGTCGCCCACCAGGAGGTGCTGCTCGGCACCACGGGCCAGTCCCTGACCATCCGCCACGACAGCTACGACCGCGACAGCTTCATGCCCGGGGTGGTGCTGGCCGTCAAGCAGGTCGGCGACCATCCGGGCCTGACGCTCGGCCTGGACAGCTTCCTCGGCCTCTGAGGTCGCCCGCATCCCGGGCGGTGGTGGCGCCCCGGGCACTACCATCTGACGCACCGTCAGGTATCGGGGTCGATGTCCGACCGAGCGAACGACCGACCGAGCGAGGGGAAGGCGCGCCATGCTGGCTGCCCGCAACATCTGGGACCTGATCGTCCGCCGGGCCGACGAGACGCCCGACCGCGAGATGGCGGTCGACGAGTCGGGCCGGCGCATGACCTTCGGCGACTACCGCGACCGCTGCGAGCGGGCGGCGGCCGGCCTGGCCGGGCTGGGCGTCGGCGACGGCACCGTGGTGTCGTGGGTGCAGCCCACCACGCTCGAGGCCATGGTGCTGTTCGGCGCGCTGCGGCGGCTGGGCGCGGTGCAGAACCCCATCCTGCCCATCTACCGCGACCGCGAGGTGGGCTTCATCGTCCGCCAGGCGGGCAGCGCCGTGGTGGTGACGCCGTCGACGTGGCGGGGCTTCGACTACCGGGCCATGGCCGACCGGGTGGTCGCCGGCACCGGCGCCCGTGTGGTGGTGAGCGACCGGTCGCTGCCCGAGGGCGACCCGGCCGCGCTGCCGCCGCCACCCGACGACGACATGACCACCGAGACCGGCGACGTGCCGGTGCGCTACCTGTACTACACCTCCGGCACCACGGCCGAGCCCAAGGGCGCCCGCCACGGCGACCGCTCGCTGCGCGCCGCCTCGGTCGGGATGTCCGAGCGGCTCGGCCTGGCCGAGGACGACCGGTTCGCCTTCGTGTTCCCCATCACCCACATCGCCGGGGGCGTCTACATCTACGCGGCCCTCGCCTACGGGCTGACCTTCGTGCTCGACGAGGCCTTCGACCCGTCGACCACCATCGACCTGCTGCGGCGGGAGCAGATCACCCAGGCCGGCGCCGGCACCTTCTTCCACCAGACCTACCTCGCGGCCCAGCAGGCCCTCCCCGCGGGCGAGCGGCTGTTCCCCGAGGTGCGCACCTTCCCGGGCGGGGGCGCGCCCAAGCCCCCGACCCTGCACCACGCCCTGAAGGAGGCGTTCGGCGCCGGGGTGGTGTCGGGCTACGGCATGACCGAGGCGCCGATCCTGACCATGAACCACCGCGACGCGCCCGACGACGTGCTGGCCACCACCGAGGGCCCGGCGGTGGCGGGCACCTCGCTGCGCATCGTCACCGTCGAGGGCAAGGTGGCCGGCGCGGGCGAGGAGGGCGAGGTGCGCGCCAAGGGCCCGCAGGTGACGCTGGGCTACGTCGACCCGGCGCTCGACGCCGACGCCTTCGACGACGAGGGCTGGTTCCGCACCGGCGACCTGGGCACCCTCGACGCCGAGGGCAACCTCACCATCACCGGGCGGCTCAAGGACGTGATCATCCGCAAGGGCGAGAACATCTCGGCCAAGGAGGTCGAGGACCTGCTGTTCACCCACCCCGCCGTCGCCGACGTGGCGGTGATCGGCCTGCCCGACGCCGAGAGCGGCGAGCGAGCCTGCGCGGTGGTGGTGCCCGCGCCGGACGCCGAGCCGATCACCTTCGACGAGATGACACGCCACCTGCTCGACGCCGGCCTCATCACCCGCAAGCTCCCCGAGCAGCTCGAGGTCGTCGACGCGCTGCCCCGGAACCCGTCGGGCAAGATCGTGAAGTTCGAGCTGCAGGAGCGGTTCAGCCCAGCCGGGTGACGGCCGACGTGCCGTACAGGCCCGCGAGCGCCCGCTTGATCCCGGCGATGCCCGTCAGCGCACCGGAACGGTGGCCGTTGACCAGCTCCCGCTGGCACGGCCCGTCGCCGGCCCAGGCGCGGGCGCAGCCGTCGGGGTCGACGTTGGCCAGCGCCAGGATGGCGCCGCTCGCTCCCATGGCCCCGGCCTGCAGCACCAGCGCGGCGCTGCCCGTGTAGACCCCGCCGCCCATCTGGTCGAGCTCGACCGCCAGGCGGGCCGGGTCGCCGGTCGAGTCCTTGAGGCCGGCCACCGGCAGCTCGCACAGCAGGTCGACGGGGATGCCGGGCGCCGAGGCGGTGGGGTAGTGGTACGCCAGCACCGGCACGTCGACCGCCGCGGCCACGGCCTCGTAGTAGCGCCGGGGGTCGTCGGTGCCGGGCGGCGAGAGCGTCAGGAGAGCGTCGGCACCGTCGGCCTCGGCCCGCTGCGACAGGGCCACCGCCTGGCGGGCCGAGGGCGCCCCGGTGCCCGCGATCACCGGCACCCGGTCGCGGACCGCCTCGCGCACGGCCGTCAGCAGCCGGCTGCGCTCGTCGGCGTCGAGGGTGGCGGCCTCGCCGGTCGAGCCGGCCGCGAGGACACCCGCCACGCCCCGGTCGACGAGGTGGCCGGCGTGGCGTGCCGTGGCAGCGGCATCGAGCCCGCCGTCGCGGTCGAACAGCGTCACCAGCGCGACCCCGATGCCAGTGAACGGCGGGCGGCGGTCGGTCATGGCGCGGACCCTACACAGCTGCGGGGCCGTCACGACCGACGACCGCGGCGATACGATCGCCGCCGCCCGCCGCACCTGTGCCGAGCCCTGCGCGAGGTCGCCCCCATGACCGATGATGACCAGTTCAGCGCGGAGGAGGCCGCGGCCGTGTACCGGGCCATCGCGCTGCGGCGCGACATGCGCCACTTCCGGCCCGACCCCGTGCCGGCCCGCGTGCTCGAACGGCTGCTGCAGGCCGCGCACCTGGCCCCGAGCGTGGGGTTCATGCAGCCGTGGCGGTTCGTGCGGGTCACGGACCCCGACCTCCGCCGGGCGCTGCACGACCTGGTCGAGGACGAGCGGCTGCGGACGGCCGAGGAGCTGGGCGCCCGCCGGGCGGAGTTCCTACGGCTCAAGGTCCAGGGCATCCTCGACTGCGGCGAGGTGCTGGTGGTGGCGCTGATGGACGGCCGCGACCGCTACGTGTTCGGGCGCCGGACCCTGCCCGAGATGGACGTCGCTTCGGCCGCGTGCGCCATCCAGAACGTGTGGCTCACCGCCCGGGTCGAGGGGCTCGGGATGGGCTGGGTGTCGATCTTCGACCCGGCGGCGCTGGCCGACCTGCTGGGCATGCCGCCCGGGGCCCGGCCCCTGGCGATCCTGTGCCTGGGGTACGTCGACGGGTTCTACGAACGGCCGATGCTGGAGGCCGAGGGCTGGGACGCCCGCCGCGACCTCGCCGACCTGGTGGGCGAGAACCGCTGGCCCGACGCACCGCCCGGTCCCGCCCCCGGCGGCAATGGCT
>DASSCS010000056.1:0-18907 GCA_035697515.1 Acidimicrobiales bacterium | reverse complement strand
GCCACCTTGCCGCTGGCGAAGACCACCCGCCGGACTGTGGAGGGGTCGTCGATGCCGGGGTCGTCGAGGACCTCCTCGAAGCTGCCGGAGGTGAGGGCCTCGATCGGGGAGCGGGAGAACTTGGACCGCAGCAGCGACTTGGGCGTGAAGATGAAGAGGGGCTTGCGGATGTCGCGGCGCATCTGGCGGCGCAGCAGGTGGAAGTACTGCGCCGCAGTGGTGGCGTTGGCCACCTGGATGTTGTCCTCGGCGCACAGCGTCAGGAACCGCTCGAGGCGGGCCGAGCTGTGCTCGGGGCCCTGGCCCTCGTAACCGTGCGGCAGCAGCATCACCAGACCGGAGGTCTGGCTCCACTTGTCCTCGGCCGCCACCAGGTACTGGTCGACGATGGTGCTGGCCCCGTTCACGAAGTCGCCGAACTGGGCCTCCCACGCCACCAGCGCGTCCTTGTTGGCCACCGAGTAGCCGTACTCGAAGCCGAGCGCCGCGTACTCGGACAGCAGCGAGTCGTAGATCCAGAACTTGGCCTGCTCCGCCCCCAGGTGGGCGAGCGGGGCCCACTCCCGGCCGCTCGTGTGGTCCACCAGCACCGAGTGCCGCTGGCTGAACGTGCCCCGCCGCGTGTCCTGGCCCGACAGCCGGATGTCCGTGCCCTCCAGCAGCAGCGACCCGAAGGCCAGGGCCTCGGCCGTGGCCCAGTCGACCTCGCCGTCGCTGCGCACCATCTTGTCCCGGGCCTCGAACTGCTTGGCCAGCTTGGGGTGGATGTTGAAGTCCTCGGGCCAGCCGCCGAGCGCGTCGTAGACGCGGTCGAGCACGGCCCGGTCGACGCCGGTCTCGATCCGGGGCAGCACGCCCACCGCCGGCGCCGGCTCCGCGGCCCTGAGGTTGGCGGGCGGCGCCGACTGGCGCGTCTCGTCCAGCGCCTGCTGGAGCCGCTGCTGGTAGTCGTCGAGGGCCTGCTCGGCCTCGTCCAGCGACAGCTGGCCCCGCTTGACCAGGGACTCGGTGAACAGCTTGCGCACCGAGCGCCGCTCGTTGATCTTGGCGTACATCAGCGGCTGCGTGTAGCTCGGGTCGTCGCCCTCGTTGTGCCCGTAGCGCCGGTAGCTGACCAGGTCGATGACCACGTCCTTGTGGAACCGCTGGCGGTAGGCGTAGGCCAGCCGGGCCACCCGCACGCACGCCTCGGGGTCGTCGCCGTTGACGTGGAAGATCGGGGCCTGGACGATCTTGGCGGCGTCGGTCGAGTAGAAGCCCGACCGGGCGGACTCGGGCGTGGTGGTGAACCCGATCTGGTTGTTCACCACGATGTGGATGGTGCCGCCCACCCGGTAGCCCTTGATGTC
This sequence comes from Acidimicrobiales bacterium, assembly GCA_035697515.1. Lineage (GTDB taxonomy): Bacteria > Actinomycetota > Acidimicrobiia > Acidimicrobiales > VFJN01 > ZC4RG19. Next base: position 17,558 of record DASSCS010000056.1, on the reverse strand, counting down.
GCTCATGTTGAGCGTCTCGGCCACCACGCCCTGGCCGGCGAAGGCGGCGTCGCCGTGCATGAGGATCGGCAGCACCGAGAACGCCTCGGGGTCGTTGATCTGGTCCTGGCGGGCCCGGGCCATGCCCTCGACCACCGGATCGACGGCTTCGAGGTGGCTGGGGTTGGCGGCCAGCTCGACGTCGATCTCGTTGCCGGCCCGGCTCTGGAACTTGCCGACCTGGCCCAGGTGGTACTTCACGTCGCCGGAGCCCTGGACGGCCGTGGGGTCGAGCGTGCCCTCGAACTCCTTGAACACCTGGTCGTAGTTCTTGCCCACGATGTTGGTGAGCACGTTGAGCCGGCCCCGGTGGGGCATGCCCATGACCGAGCCCTCCAGGTGGTCGTCGGCCGCCGCCTCCAGGATGGCGTCGAGGACGGGGATCAGGCTCTCGGCGCCCTCGATGCCGAAGCGCTTCTGTCCGATCCACTTGGTGCCGAGGAAGCGTTCGAAGGCCTCGGCGGCGTTGAGCCGCTCGAGGACGTAGCGCTGGTCGTCGGTGTCGAGGGTCTGCTGGCTCTGGCTCTCGACGTGGTCCTGGATCCAGTGCTGCTCGTCCAGGTCCTGGATGTGCATGTACTCGATGCCGATCGTGCGGCAGTAGGCGTCGCGCAGCACCCGTAGGATCTCGGAAAGCACCATGCGCTCCCGGCCGCCCAGGCCGCCGGTCAGGAACTCGCGGTCCAGGTCCCAGATGGTGAGCCCGTAGGTGGCCGGATCGAGCTCCGGCGCCATGCCGGGCTCCTTCCAGCGCAACGGGTCGAGGTCGGCGAGGAGATGGCCCCGCACGCGGTACACCCGGATGAGGGTGGCCACGGCCATCTGCTTCTCCAGCATCGACTCGGTGCGGTCGATGGGGTTGACGTCGCGCCGCCACTGGACGGCCTCGTAGGGCACGCCCAGGCTGCGGAAGATGTCGTCGTAGAAGCCGTCGGCCCCGAGCAGCAGCTCCTCCACCCGCTTGAGGAACAGGCCGGACTCGGCGCCCTGGATGATGCGGTGGTCGTAGGTCGACGTGACGGTGATCACCTTGGAGGCGCCCAGGTTGGCCAGGAGCGCGGGGTCGGCGCCCCGCCACTCGGCCGAGTAGTCGATGGCGCCGACGCCGACGATCGTGCCCTGGCCGGGCATGAGGCGGGGCACGGACTGCTTGGTACCGATGGTTCCGGGGTTGGTCAGCGTCACCGTGGCCCCGGCGAAGTCGTCGACGGTCAGCTTGTTCGACCGGGTCTTGCGGATGATCTCCTCGTAGCTGCCCCAGAAGGCCCGGAAGTCGAGCGTGTCGGCGTCGCGGATGACGGGCACGAGCAGGCTGCGGCTGCCGTCGGACTTCTCGACGTCGACGGCCAGGCCCATGCCCACGTGCTCGTGGCGGATGACCCGCGGCTTGCCGTCGTCGCCGGTGAGGTACGTCGAGTTCATCCGAGGCACGGTGTCGCTGATGGCGCGGACGATGGCGAAGCCGATGATGTGCGTGAAGCTGACCTTGCCGCCCCGGGTGCGGGCGAGGTAGCCGTTGACCACTCGCCGGTTGACCTCGAGCAGCTTGGCGGGCACGTCGCGGAAGCTGGTGGCGGTGGGCACGCCCAGGCTGGCTTCCATGTTGGCGACGATGCGAGCGGCGGCGCCGCGCAGCGGCTCGCCGGGCGCCTCCTCCGGAGCCCTGGCCGGCGTCGCCGGCTTGGCGGGCGCCACGGGGGCGGCGGGTGGGGCGGGCGCAGCCGCCTTGGCCGGTGCGGGCGCTGCCGCGGGGGCGGGGGCTGGCGCGGGGGCGGGGGCCGTCGGCGCCGCCGGGGCGGCGGCGAGGTTGCCGGACCCGCCCGGGGGGGCGGCCGGGGGGGCGGCCGCGGGCGCCATGCCGTCGGCCGCCGGGCCGGCCGGCACCGGTGCGGGCGCCATGTGGTCCGCGTCACGCCGGTAGTCGGCGAAGAAGTCGCGCCAGCTCTCGCTCACCGAGCCCGGATCGGCGAGGTACCGCTCGTACATCTCGTCGACGAGCCAGGCGTTGGGGCCCAGCGATTCGGTCGATTGCGGTTCGTCACCCACGGTGCCGATGGTACCGGTCGAGGGCCTGCCTCAGACCAGGGCCTCTGGCCGCCGGCCGGCGTGCCCGGCGACGTGGCCGACCGCGGAGCGCAGCACCGCCCTGAAGGCATCGCCGCAGGCCAGCGGCGCGTCGTGGTCCGCCTCGAGCGGGAACACCGGTGCCGCCAGCGCAGCGGCGAGCGCACGCTGCTTGCGGGGCGGCACGAGGCGGTCCTCGGTCGTGAGCACCACGGCGGCGGGGTGGTCGAGACCGGTGACGAACGGGCGTGCGTCGAACCGGCTGAGCGCGCGGCCCGCCTCGACCAGTCCCGGGGCGTGGCCGCGACGGAGCTCGCCGGCCAGCCAGGCGCGGTAGCCGTCGAGGGACGGTTCCTTGTCGACCGCCTCACGCAGGATGCGCTGCACGGCTCCGTCGCCGTAGCCGTGGCGGAGGGCGGCGTCCACCACCGTGAGCCCCCGCCACAGCACCCGGTCCCGGACCTCGCTGCTGAACTCCAGCGCGGTGGCGGCGAGGACCAGACCCGTCACCCGCTCGGGGTGCCGCTCGGCGAGCAGCAGGGCGATCGGGCCGCCCATCGAGTACCCGACCGCCACGGCCCGGTCGATGCCCAGCGCGCCCAGCAGCCCGGCCACGTCGTCGGCGCAGTCCTCGAGTCGGAAGGGCGCGTGGGCACGGATGCCGCGGCCGTGGCTGCGGTGGTCGACGGCGAGCACGCGATGGTCGGCCAGCGCGGGAAAGGCACGGAAGAAGTTGACGTCGGCCGTGGCGCCCCAGCCGTGCAGGAGCAGCACGGTCGGTCGCCGCCCGCCGCTGTCGCGCACGAAGAGCTCGCCCCGCCCGGGGACGGGCACCATCACGCCGGGCGGCAGTGGCGGTGGCACGGGCGGGCCGCCGGCCGGGTCGAGCGGACGGCCAAAGTCACGCAGCCGATGGGCCTCGGCCCGCACCGTCGGGCTGGCGGCCGCCAGGCCGGCCAGCGCGGCAATCCCCGCACCCGCGACCACGGCCGCCCGCGCCGCGCGACGGCGATCCAGCCGCCACGCCGCGGGAGGGCCCGTCACCGCCGGCCCCCTATGTCGGCCGGTTGGGCCCGTCGCCCGAGCCGCTCCGGCCCGTGCGGGTCAGGTAGCTCCGCAGTGCGTACGCCAGCGCGGCCGCCGCGAGCACCACGACCAGCTTCCTGGTCCAGCCCATGTCGCCTCCGTCTCGTTCGGGCGGACCACGGCACAACTCGACGGACGTCGACGGCGTGGTCCGCTACCCCCCACCATGCGGTGAGCGGCGCGTGCGCGGCAAGGGCCGATGGCCCCTTGTCATCCAAAGGGGTCCACCACCCGGACGCCGTCGAGCAGCGGATCGCGACACGACTGGTCGATGGCGACACGCGTTCCCGTGGGGTCGGCGCCGCCGAGCGCCGGGATGCACGCCGCGGGCAGGCCGTGGAGCAGCCTCGGGCGTGGGCATCCAACCAGGGCGACCCGACGGGCGAGGCAATGACTGGCGCCGGGACGGGCCGGAGGCGATGACGAGCGCTAGCCGCACGCGATTGCCTCGGCCAGCCACGACCGGCAGCCATCGCCTCGGGACGGGAGCCACGCCGGCGGATCGGTCACGGCGGCGGCACCCCGGCCGAGACCCAGCCTTCGCCGCCGCGACCGGATAGGTCGGCACGGCCACGGCGGGATCGTCGAGGCAGGCCCCTGCGGTCAGGTGGAGAGCTGCTCGTCGGCTCGGCGGTCGGCGGTGATCACCGGCCACTCACCCGGGCCTTCAGGACGGTGACGACGGTCGCCGGGATGGTCCACCACTGGCTGACGCCTCGGATGTAGACCAGACCCACCGGCTCCAGAGAGGAGGCCCCATGCACCCCACCCTGGTCGAAGGCCCTGCCGTCAGCCCCGCGGTGCTGCGCCCGCTGCTGGGCGCCCGGGTCATCGTCCGCACGGCCTCGGCCCTGTGGCGGGGCACCCTGCTGTCGTGCGTGAAGGACAGCGCGTGGTTCGTCGTCGACGACGTCGACGTGGTGGTGCCCCTCGACGACCTGGTCTCGGTGCGCCCCACCTGACCGGCCGCCCCGGCAGCGGCGCGCTGCATGCGCGCGCGCTGTATGCCGATGACCCGCACCCAGATCTACCTCACGGACGAGCTGCGGGCACGCATCGACGATCGGGCACGGGCCGAGGGCAAGACGATGGCCGAGGTCGTGCGTGACGCGGTGGAGCAGTACGTCAGCGCCCCCGACGACGTCGGCGCCGCGCTCGACGCCACGTTCGGTGCAGTCAGCGCGGTCGTCGTGCCCTCACGCGACGAGTGGGACCGTGGCTGATCTGCTGGTCGACACCGACATCTGCATCGACCCCTCGAGGGGACCGCACGCCTGCCGGGGCTCCGCACCCGGCTCGCCTACTCGGTCGTGACCAGGGCCGAGCTGCTCGCCCGGACCGGTTGGCCAGCACGACGCAGCCCGCCGCCTCCTCGCCCCGCTGCGGGAGATCGCGATCGATCGTCGCATCGCCGAGCAGGCGGCAGCGATCCGCCGGGAGGCCGGTGTGCGCCTGCCGGACGCGCTCGTGGCGGCGACCGCCCTCGTTCAGGGCGTGATGCTGCACACGCGGAACCACCGCGACTTCCGGAAGGTGCCGGGCCTCCGCCTGCGTTGAGCCCGGTCTTCAGGCCCGGTCTGGGCAGCGGATACGGTCGCCGGCATGAGCGCGCAGTTCATCTTCACCATGCACAAGGTGAGCCGGTTCCACCCGCCGGACAAGGAGGTGCTCAAGGACATCTCACTCTCGTTCTACCCGGGCGCCAAGATCGGCGTGCTGGGGGCGAACGGGGCCGGCAAGTCGTCGCTGCTGCGCATCATGGCCGGGGCCGACGACGGTTTCACCGGCCAGGCGCGCCTCACCCCCGGGTTCGGCGTGGGCATGCTCGAGCAGGAGCCGCAGCTCGACCCGGCCAAGGACGTGCATGGCAACGTGATGGACGGCGTCGGCCAGGTGGCTGCGCTGCTCACCGAGTACGACGAGGTCATGGCCGGCTGGGCCGACCCCGACGCCGACTACGAGAAGCTGGGCGCCCGCCAGGCCGACCTCGAGGCGAAGATCGAGGCCGCGGGCGCCTGGGACCTGACCCGCACTACCGAGATCGCCATGGACGCGCTGCGCCTGCCGCCGGGCGACGCGGACGTGACCACCCTGTCGGGCGGCGAGCGCCGCCGGGTGGCCCTGTGCCGGCTGCTGCTGTCGCGCCCCGACCTGCTGCTGCTCGACGAGCCCACCAACCACCTCGACGCCGAGTCGGTGGCCTGGCTCGAACGCTTCCTGCGCGACTACGCGGGGACGGTCGTGGCCATCACCCACGACCGCTACTTCCTCGACAACGTGGCCGGCTGGATCCTCGAGCTCGACCGGGGCCGCGGCTACCCGTTCGAGGGCAACTACACCGGCTGGCTCGAGCAGAAGCGCGCCCGGCTCGAGCAGGACGAGAAGGCCGACTCTGCCCGCAAGCGCACGCTCGAGCGCGAGCTCGAGTGGGTGCGCATGGCGCCCCGGGCCCGCCAGGCCAAGGGCAAGGCCCGCCTGGCCGCCTACGAGAAGCTGCAGGCCGAGGCCGAGGCGGCCGAGCGAGGGCCCGAGCGGCTGCAGATCCACATCCCGCCCGGCCCCCACCTGGGCGACCAGGTCATCGAGGTGAAGGCGCTGTCGAAGGGCTACGGCGACCGGCTGCTCATCGACGACCTGTCGTTCTCGCTGCCCCGGGCCGGCATCGTCGGCATCATCGGGCCCAACGGCGCCGGCAAGACCACGTTGTTCCGCATGCTCACCGGTGCCGAGCAGCCCGACGCCGGCACGATCACCGTCGGCTCGTCGGTCGACATGGCCTACGTCGACCAGTCGCGCGACGCCCTCGACGCCGGCAAGACGGTCTACGAGGAGATCACCGACGGCCAGGACCTGCTCAAGGTGGGCAGCCGCGAGGTCAACGGCCGGGCCTACGTCGCCTCGTTCAACTTCCGGGGCTCCGACCAGCAGAAGCCGGTGGGGGTGCTGTCGGGCGGCGAGCGCAACCGGGTGCACCTGGCCAAGATGCTGCGCACCGGCGGCAACGTGCTGCTGCTCGACGAGCCGACCAACGACCTCGACGTCGACACCCTGCGGGCGCTGGAGGACGGGCTCGAGGCCTATCCCGGCTGCGCGGTGGTGATCAGCCACGACCGCTGGTTCCTCGACCGCATCGCCACCCACATCCTGGCATTCGAGGGCGACAGCCAGGTGCGCTGGTTCGAGGGCAACTTCAGCGAGTACGAGACCTGGCGCCACAAGGAGCTCGGCGCCGAGGCCGACCAGCCCCACCGCATCAAGTACAAGCCCCTCGTGCGCTGACCGGCCCTCGGAAACCCTGCCGCGGGATCGGGGGCGGGGACCCCACGAACCGCGGCAGGAATCCGGATCAGCCGGCCGAGGACGCCAGCCGCGCCAGCACGAGAGCCGCCTGGGTGACGGGGTCGCCGTCGGCGGGCGTCAGGCGCAGGTCGGGGCGCTCGGGCGCCTCGTAGGGGTCGTCGACGCCGGTGAAGCCGGTGATCTGGCCGGCCCGGGCCTTGGCGTAGAGGCCCTTGGGGTCGCGCTGCTCGCACACCGCCAGCGGCGTGTCGACGAAGACCTCCACGAAGCGCAGCCCGACCGCCTCGTGGACCGCCCGGGCCCGGTCGCGGTCGGACCGGTAGGGGCTGATGACCGGCACCAGGGCCACCACGCCCGCGTCGGCGAACAGGCGGGCCACCTCGCCGATGCGGCGGATGTTCTCGGTGCGGTCGGCGGCCGAGAAGCCGAGGTCGACGTTGAGGCCATGGCGCACGTTGTCGCCGTCGAGCAGGTAGGCGGGCCGGCCCCGGGCCACCAGTGCCCGCTCGACCTCGACCGCGACGCTCGACTTGCCCGACCCCGACAGCCCGGTGAACCACACCGTCGCGCCCGCCGCCCCCCGGTCGGCCCGGGCGACCGCGCCCTGGTGCCAGACGACGTTGTCGGTCACGCGCGCCTCACTCGACCTCGGTGGGGCCGAGGATGATGCCCGCGCCCACCGTGTTGTTGGTGGACTCGTCGACCAGCACGAAGCTGCCCGTCGCCCGGTTGCGCCTGTACTCGTCGAAGAACAGGGGCACGGTGGTGCGCAACCGCACCCGACCGATCTCGTTGAGGGTCAGCGACGGCGAGTCCTCGTCGCGGTGCAGGGTGTTCACGTCGAGCCGGTACTGCAGGTCCTTGACCACCGCGCGGCCCCAGCGTGTGGTGTGCTTCAGCGCCAGCTTGGCCCCGGCCCGTAGCTCGGCGTCGGAGGCCATCCAGCACACCATCGCCTCGATGTCCTGCCCCACGTGGGGGCGATTGCGGGCCCGGCAGATCATGTCGCCCCGCGACACGTCCACGTCGTCGGCCAGCCGGATGGTGACGGCCATGGGCGCGAAGGCCTCGTCGACCGGGCCGTCGGCGGTGTCGATGGCCGAGACGGTGGTGGTGAGGCCCGAGGGCAGCACCACCACCTCGTCGCCCGGCTTGAACACGCCGCTGGCGACGGTGCCGGCGTAGCCCCGGTAGTCGTGCAGGTCGTGGTTGACCTGGTCCTGCGGGCGGATGACGTACTGGACCGGGAAGCGGGGGTCGATCAGGTTGCGGTCGCTGGCGATGTGCACCTCCTCCAGGTGGTGCACCAACGACGAGCCCTCGTACCAGGACATGTTGGCGGACCGCTCGACGACGTTGTCACCGTGCAGCGCCGAGACGGGCACGAAGGTCAGGTCGTGCACGTCGAGCTTCATGGCGAAGCTGCGGAACTCGGCCTTGATCTGCTCGTAGCGCTCCTGCGACCAGTCGACGAGATCCATCTTGTTGACGCACACCACCAGGTGGGGGATGCCCAGCAGGGTGGCGAGGAAGGCGTGGCGCCGCGACTGCTCGAGCACGCCCTTGCGGGCGTCGATGAGCACCAGGGCCAGGTCGGCGGTCGAGGCGCCGGTGACCATGTTGCGCGTGTACTGGGTGTGGCCGGGCGTGTCGGCGATGATGAACTTGCGCTTGGGCGTGGCGAAGTAGCGGTAGGCGACGTCGATGGTGATGCCCTGCTCGCGCTCGGCCCGCAGGCCGTCGGTCAGCAGGGCCAGGTCGGTGTGGGCGTCGCCCCGCTGGGCGCTGGTGCGCTCGACCGACTCGAGCTGGTCCTCGAAGATCGCCTTCGAGTCGTAGAGCAGGCGGCCGATCAGTGTCGACTTGCCGTCGTCGACGCTGCCGGCGGTGGCGAATCGGAGCAGTTCCACGGCTAGAAGTACCCCTCGCGCTTGCGGTCTTCCATGCCCGCCTCGCTGATGCGGTCGTCCGCGCGGGTGGCGCCCCGCTCGGTGATGCGGGTGGCAGCCGTCTCCTCGATGATGGCCGCCACGTCGGCCGCGGCCGACTCGATGGCACCGGTGCAGGTGGCGTCACCCACCGTGCGGAAGCGCACCATGCGCTCCTCGGCCTCCTCGCCGTCGGCGAGCGTCACCCAGGGCGACTCGGCCAGCCACATGCCGTCGCGCTGGAACACGCGGCGGGAGTGCGCGTAGTAGATGCTCGGCAGCTCGATCGCCTCGGCGGCCACGTACTGCCAGATGTCGAGCTCGGTCCAGTTCGAGATCGGGAACACCCGGATGTGCTCGCCCTTGCGGTGGCGGCCGTTGTATAGGTTCCACAGCTCGGGCCGCTGGTTCTTGGGGTCCCACTGGCCGAAGTCGTCGCGGAAGCTGAAGACCCGCTCCTTGGCCCGCGCCTTCTCCTCGTCGCGGCGGGCGCCGCCGAACACCGCGTCGAAGCGGTGCTCCTCGATGGCGTCGAGCAGGGGCACGGTCTGCAGGCGGTTGCGGGTGGCTCGGGGGCCCGCGTCCTCGACCACCCGGCCGCCGTCGATGGCGTCCTGCACGCTGGCCACCACGAGGCGCACGCCCAGCTCGGCGGCCCGCCCGTCGCGGAAGTCGATGACCTCGGGGAAGTTGTGGCCGGTGTCGACGTGCATGAGCGGGAACGGCAGCCGGGCCGGCGCGAACGCCTTGACGGCCAGGTGCAGCGTGACGGCCGAGTCCTTGCCGCCCGAGAACAGCAGCACGGGGCGTTCGAACTCGGCCGCGACCTCGCGGATGATGTGGATGGCCTCGGACTCGAGCGCCTGGAGGTGGGTCAGCTCGTAGCAGGTCGGCATCTCGAAGGTGGGCGTCGCGCTGGACATGGACGGACCAGGCTAAATCCGACCTGTTCGGTAAGCAATTCCCGGCCGGAGCCAGCCGCTAAGCATGTGCATCATGCCCGCTGCCCGCGACGACCACGCCCTCGCCGCCCATCTGGCAACCGAGGCCGGGCGCCTCCTCGTCGAGCTGCGCGCCCGGGGGGCGGACGGCGACGGCAAGGCCCTCGGCCGCGCCGGCGACCGTCGGGCCCACGAGCTGCTCACGGCCAGGCTGGCCGAGGCGCGACCCGGCGACGCGGTGCTGTCGGAGGAGGGCGTGGCCGACCCCGCCCGGCTCGAGGTGTCGCGGGTGTGGATCGTCGACCCGCTCGACGGCACCCGCGAGTACGGCGAGGTGCCCCGCACCGACTGGGCGGTGCACGTCGCCCTGGTGATCGACGGCCGGCCGGTGGCCGGCGCCGTGGCGCTGCCCGCCCGGGGGCTGACGCTGACCACCCGGCCGGCGCCGCCCTCGCCGCCCGCCTGGGACGGCCCGCCCCGGGTGGTGGTGAGCCGCAGCCGCCCGCCGGCCGAGGCGCGCCGAGTGGCCGAGGCGCTCGGCGGCGAGCTCGTGCCGTGCGGCTCGGCCGGCGCCAAGGCCATGGCGGTGGTGCTGGGCGAGGCCGAGGCCTATCCCCACAGCGGCGGCCAGTACGAGTGGGACTCGGCCGCCCCCGTGGCCGTCGCCGCGGCGGCCGGGCTGCACGTGTCGCGCCTCGACGGCTCGCCGCTCGTGTACAACCGTCCCGACCCCTACCTGCCCGACCTGCTGATCTGCCGGCCCGAACTGGCCGCGGCCGTCATCGCCGCGGCCCGGGTCGCCTGAGCCCGCGCCACCAGGCCGGCCGGGCGGGGGCCGCCGGCTACGAGCCGTCCCAGATCATGCCGCCGGCGGGGGCGTCGGCGCGGAGCAGCTCGATGGGATCGTGCTTGTCGATGTGGCCCATCAGGCCGTTGTAGATGCCGTAGCCGCACAGGCGGGCGAGCCGCTCGTCGAAGCCGCGGGCGACGGCCAGGGGCACGCCGAGCTGCTGGTTCTCCTGCTGGCGGATGTAGCCGGCGCAGTAGTTGCAGGCGATGCCCACGCGGCGCCGGTCGGTGGTGTTCGCGCCGCCGCCGTGCCACAGGCTGCCGTGCCACACCAGCACGCTGCCCCGGCCCATCTCGGCGGCGATCGAGTCGTAGGCGCGCCCGTACTCGGGCGAGTCGTCGCGGTGGGTGCCGGGCACGAGGCGGGTGGCGCCGTTGGCCTCGGTGAAGTCGGTCAGCGCCCACATCGTGTTGCACACCAGGGGCGGGTGCGGCTTCGGCAGCGGGACGAGCTGGTCGTCCGCGTGGATGGGCTGGGGAGACTCGTCGGGCCCGATGGCGATGGACGACAGCGACGACAGCAGGCAGCCGGGGTCGAGCACCCCCTCGGCCAGGGGCAGCACATTGGGGTGAGTCGGCACCCGGGCGAACGCCTCGCCGTGCACCAGCAGGTTGTAGACCCGCACGGTGCGCCGTCCCTCGAAGCTGTTGTCGGCCGGTACGGCGGCCACGGCCCGCTCGGCGGTGTCGAGCGCAGCCAGCAACTCGTCGACGAGGTCGGGCTCGATGGCGTCCTCGACGATCGTATAGCCCCGGTCGTCGATGCGGGAGAGGTGGTCGGCGACCTCGCCGTCGGTGAGCGTCCGCATGCGCCGACCGTAGCCCGGAGCCCGACCCGGGGCGGGCCCGGCCCGCGCTTGACCCCGTAGCGGGGTACGGGCCGTAGCGTGGGACGGGCGGGCCGAGCCCGATCGGGCCGGCGCCCACGGGAGCACGGATGAGCACCTACACCATCGGGAGGCTGGCCGAGGCCGCCGGCGTCCACGTCGAGACCATCCGCTACTACGAGCGACGAGGGCTGATCGAGCAGCCGCCGCGGTCGCCCTCGGGGTACCGGCGGTACTCGGCCGACGACCTGTGGCGGCTGCAGTTCATCGGGAGGGGCAAGCGCCTGGGGTTCACGCTGGCCGAGATCGCCGACGTGCTCGGCTCCCGGGGCGGCGGCTCGGCCGAGATGGTCCTCGCCGCGGCCCGGGCCAAGCTCGCCGCCGTCGACGAGCAGCTGCACGAGCTGGCCGTCGTGCGCTGCCGGTTGCAGCAGCTCGCCGAGCTGTGCCGCCACGGCGACGACGCCGACTGCGTGGCGCTGCAGGTGGCCGGCTGATCCGACGGCGCAGCACGCGGGCACCGACGGTTCCGGCCGAGCGGGTGGACGGGCTCAGCGACCGGGAGCCGGCTCGGGTTCGAGCAGGTCGGACAGCTCGGCGAGCAGGTGTTGCTTGCCTCGGGCGCCCACCACGCGCCGGACCAGCCGCCCGTCCTCGAAGATCAGCAGGGTCGGGAAGCTCATCACGCCGAAGCGGTTCGCCACGTCGGGATGGGCCTCGACGTCGAGCTTGAAGATCCGCAGCGCCCCGGCGTTCTCCGCCGCGATCTCGTCGAGGACGGGGGCGAGGGCGTGGCAGGGCCCGCACCACTCGGCCCACAGGTCGACGACGACGGGCAGCCCGGCGCCGGCGACCGCCTCGTCGAAGGTCGTCGAGGTCAACTCCTGCACGCGACCAGCCATCACCGTCTCCTCGGCTCGCTCACGGGCGACCGTACGGCCCGTACCCCGCTACGGAGTCAAGGCCTCAGCGGGGCTCGTCCGGGATCCGGTGGACCACCGATTCAGGGTCGAGGTCGCCGCCGTCGCCGAAGGCCAGGGCGAGGATGTGGTCGGCTACCCAGGCGGGGCTGTTGTAGGCGCCGGCGGCCTTCAGCTCGCGGAACCGCTCGACCGCCGGGAAGCGCTCGACCGGCGTGGCCCGGATGGCGGCCTGCATCTCGGTGTCGACCACGCCGGGCGCGACGGCGTAGGCCCGCAGTCCGCCGCCCGCCTCCTCGGCGGCGACGACCCGGGTGGCATGGTCGACCGCGGCCTTCGAGGCGCAGTACGCGGCCCAGCCCTCGTACGGCCTGGTGGCGGCGCCGCTCGAGATGTTGACCACCACGCCGCCGCCCTGTCGGGCTCGCACGTGACGGGCGAACGCGGCGCTGCCGTACAGCACGCCGAGCACGTTGGCCTCGATGTTGGCCCGCAGCTCGGCCGGGTCGGCCAGGCGCAGTGGGGCGATGGGCGCCAGCAGGCCGGCGTTGTTCACCCACAGGTCGATCCGGCCGAGCCGCCCGACCACCTCGTCGCAGAACCGGTCGACGGCGGCCGGGTCGGTCACGTCGACGGCCGCGGTCACCACCCTGTCCCGGAGGGGCCCGGGCTCGCCGCCGGGACCGGGGCCGCCGTCGGCGCCACCCTCGGCCTCGGCCGGAACCGCCGGCTCATGCCGGGCGCACAGGCCGAGGCCCAGCCCGACGTCGGCGAACCGGGCCGCCAGCCCGGCTCCGAGACCCCGGCTGGCCCCCGTCACCACCACCACCCGCCCCTCCGTGCCCCGCCGTTCGTCGCCCGGCCCTGGCCGTACTGTTCGGTCCATGCCCGGATTCGAGCAGGCGGTCGTGCGCGTCCTCCACTCACTTCGCCCGGGCGAGGTCGTGACCTACGGCGAGGTGGCCGCCGAGGCCGGGTTCCCCGGCGCCGCCCGGGCCGTCGGCCGCATCCTCGCCACGGCCGACCACGACGTGCCCTGGTGGCGCGTCGTGACCTCGACCGGCCGCCTGGTGCCGGGCCACGAGGAGGACCACGCCCGCCGCCTGCGGGCCGAGGGCGTGGCCGTGGCCGACGGCCGGGTCGTCGCCGGCGCCGACCGCGGCGCGCCGGGCTGAGGTAGGGCCCGGCGCGCACATCCGGCAGACTCGGACCGATGCCCGTCGCCGCCACCGATCTCGACACCGGCAGCTTCAGCGACACGCCGCCGTGGACCATCGACGATCTCGATGCCCCCGTGTGGCGCGAGGGGCTCGCCGAGGTGCGCGCCCGCGTGGTCGCCGAGGTGCCCGCTCTCACCACGCCGGGCCGCTGGCCGCCGGGCCACCGCCTCGTCACCGTGACCCGCCGCCTCGGCACCGCCGTGGCCCTGTGGGCGCTGCGCGAGCGGCGCGCCGGCGACGCGGGCCGCCGCCGGGCGGGGATCTCGCGCCGGCTGCGGCTGGCCGCCGAGAAGCTCGGCCCCACCTACATCAAGCTGGGTCAGATCATCAGCTCCGGCGAAGGGATCTTCCCCGCCGAGCTGGTCGCCGAGTTCAAGCTGTGCCGCGACCGGGTGCCGGCCGAGCCGTTCCGGCTCGTGCGGGAGGTCATCGAGGCCGACCTCGGGCGCCCGCTCGACGAGGTGTTCCGCTGGGTCGACCGCACCCCGCTGGCCGCGGCGTCGATCGCGCAGGTGCACGCGGCCACGCTGCGCACCGGCGAGCGGGTGGTGGTCAAGGTCCAGCGGCCCACGGTGGCGACGCTGGTGCACGACGACCTGCGGGTCATGGCCTGGCTCGCCCCCAAGCTGGTCGGGCGCATCCCCATCGCCGCGCTGGCCAACCCCCCGGCGCTGGTCGAGCTGTTCGCGCAGACCATCGCCGAGGAGCTCGACTTCCGCCTCGAGGCGGAGAACATGCTCGACATCGCCCACACCTTCGCCGAGCTCGGCCAGCGGGGCTACGTCGTCCCCCGCCCCCATCCCACGCTGGTCACCCCCCGGGTGCTGGTCATGGAGCGGCTCGACGGCTTCCGCTTCGACGACGTGGCCGGCATGCGCGATGCCGGGGTCGACACCCGGGCGGTGGTGCGCACCGGGATGATCGGCTTCATCGAGGGCGCCATCCTCCACGGCATCTTCCACGGTGACCTGCACGGCGGGAACCTGTTCGTGATGCCCGACGGGCGCACGGCGCTGCTCGACTTCGGGATCACCGGCCGGCTGGACGAGACCAAGCGGCTGGCCTTCCTGCGCCTGCTCATGGGTGGCAGCGCCAACGACGTGATGGGCCAGCTCGCCGCCCTGCGCGACCTGGGCGCGCTGCCCGCCGACGCCGACCTCGATCTGGTGTTCCGCGAGCTGCGGCTCGACGGCCCGGTGGTCGACCCCACCACCATGACCGGCGATCAGCTGGTCGCCGAGCTGCAACAGGTGATCAAGGCGCTGCTCGGCCTGGGCGCCCGCATGCCCAAGGAGCTCATGCTGTTCGTGAAGAACATGGTCTTCGTCGACAGCGCCATCGCCACGCTGGCGCCCGACCTCGATCTGTTCGGTGAGATCGCCGAGCTGTCGCTGTACTTCGCCACGCGCCACGGCGACCGCATCATGGCCGACGTGGGCATCGACCCCCGCACGGTCGAGCTCGACCTCGACGGGTTCAAGGCCAGCTTCGGCGTCGACCCCGCCACCGAGCAGCTCACCCATCGCGAGCTGCAGGCCCGGCGCGAGACCATCCGCCGCAACCTGGCCGAGCGCCCCCGGTCCCGTCCCGGCCCCCGGCCCCGCCGCCGCTAGACCGGATGCTGCGGCATCGCCTGCTCGGGGCACCCGTGTACCCCGCTATTCACTCGGCGTATTCATTGAGTGTATAGTCGGCCGACGTGAGCACCTCCTTCACACTCCTTGGCCTGCTCGAGCCGGCGCCGTCGCACGGCTACGAGCTCAAGCGGGCGTTCGATGTGCGGTTCGGCGGCGACAAGCCCCTCCCCTTCGGGCAGGTCTATGCCACGCTCGGCCGGCTCGAGCGCGACGGCCGGGCCATCGTGGTCGGCACCGAGGCGGGCGAGGGCCCCGAGCGGAAGCGCTACGCCATCACCGAGCAGGGCGTCACCGACCTCGAGCGCTGGCTGGCCGAGCCCGAGGTTCCCGCCCCCCACCTGCAGACGGTCCTGTTCGCCAAGGTGGTCCTGGCCCTGCGGTCAGGCCGCGACGCCCACCGGTTCCTCGACGCCCAGCGGGCCGCCCACCTGGCCCGCATGCGCCAGCTGACCGAGCTGCGGCGCAGCTCACCCCTCACCCAGGCGCTGCTGGCCGACTACGCCCTGTTCCACATCGAGGCCGACCTGCGCTGGCTCGAGCTCACCGCCGCCCGCATCGACGACCTGGCCGCGCAGGTGGCGTCGTGACCGCCGTGCTCCGGGCCGCCGACCTCCACCACTCGTTCGGCATCACCCCGGCGCTCCGCGGCGTCGACCTCGCCGTCGGCGAGGGCGAGATCGTCGCCATCATGGGCCCGTCCGGCTCGGGGAAGTCCACCCTGCTCCACTGCCTGGCCGGCATCCTCCGGCCCGACCGGGGCGAGGTCCGCTTCGCGGGCCGCCGCATCGACGACCTGGGCGAGCACGAGCGCACGGTGCTCCGGCGCGAGCGGTTCGGCTTCCTGTTCCAGTTCGGGCAGCTGGTGCCCGAGCTCCCGGCCGTCGAGAACGTGGCCCTGCCGCTGCTGCTGGGCGGTCGGCGTCGCTCGGACGCGGTGGCCGAGGCCGACGGGTGGTTCGAGCGACTCGGCCTCGACGACCTCCAGGGCCGCCGCCCGGGCGAGCTGTCCGGCGGGGAGGCCCAGCGCGTCGCCCTGGCCCGGGCGCTCGTGACGGCCCCGGCCGTGCTGTTCGCCGACGAGCCGACCGGCAGCCTCGACTCGCTGGCCGGGGAGCGCGTGATGGACCTGCTCGTCGACACCGCCCGCACCGCGGGGACGACCGTCGTCCTCGTCACCCACGAGCCGCGCATCGCCGCCTACGCCGGCCGCGAGGTCGTCGTCCGGGACGGCCGGTGCACGAGCCCCGTCGGTGCGCTGTGATCGGCCTCGGCGCCCGCCTCGCCGTGAGCGGCGGGCGGGAGAGCATCGTGCGGCTCGTGCTCACCGCCCTCGGTGTCGCCATCGGCACCACCCTCCTGCTGCTGTCCGCTGCGGCCGACCCCGCGATCCGGGCCCACCAGCGTCGGGTGGCGTGGCAGTTCACCGGAGCCGACCACGCCGACCTCGAGGGCGACGGTGACCCCCTGCTGTGGGCCCTGTCGGACGACGTCGTCGACGGCCGGGAGATGGTGGTACTGCGGGTGGCCGCCACCGGTCCGGACGCGCCCGTGCCGCCCGGACTGACCCACGTCCCCCGGCCCGGGGAGGTCCACGTCTCGCCCTCGCTGGCGCAGCTGATCGACGGGCTGCCGGCCGACCGCCTGGCCGACCGCTTCCCGTCGGCGCCGTCCGGCACGGTCGCCCACCGCTACCTGGCGGGGCCCGACGCCCTGGTCGCCGTGGTCGGGGTGGCGCCCGAGGCGCTGGAGGGTGTCGCCGGCGTGCGCGCGGTCCACCACATCCGCACTCGGCCGGCGACGTTCCAGTTCACCGACTTCCTGCGCGCTGTCGTCGGCATCGGCGTCGTCGGCCTGCTGATGCCGGTGCTGGTGTTCGTGTCGACCTCGACGCGCCTCGGCGCCGCAAGGCGCGAGCAGCGCTTCGCCGCGCTCCGCCTCGCCGGCGCCACGCCGCGACAGACCGCACTGGCCGCCGCTGTCGAGGCCGGCGCCGCGGCGGCCGTGGGCGCAGCGCTGGGCGCAGTGGGATACCTGCTGCTCCGGCCCCGGGTCGCCCGCATCGAGATCGACGGCCATCCGTCGTTCGTCAGCGACGTGCAGGTCGCGCCGGTCGTGCTGGGTGCCATCCTGCTGGCGGTCCCCCTGCTGGCGGTGGTCGCCGCCATGACCAGCTTGCGGCGCCTGCGGATCTCCCCGCTGGGCGTGGCCCGCCGGACCGGGCACCCCCGGCCCACGGCGCGGCGCCTGGTGCCCCTGCTCGCCGGCACGGCCGGCTTCCTCGTCACCCTCCGGGCCGCCGCCGGCAGCGGAAGCACGAGGATGCTCGTGCCGGTGATGGCGGCCTTCGCCCTGATGATCTACGGGATCGTGGCCGCGGGGCCCTGGCTCACCGTGCTCACCGCCCGCACCATCGGGCGCACGGGGCGCCGGGCGAGCGCCCTGCTCGCCGGTCGCCGGCTGGAGGACGACCCCGCGGCCGGGTTCCGCGCGGTGAGCGGTCTCGTGCTCGCCGTGTTCGTCGCCAGCGTCTTCAGCGGCATCACCCCGGCGCTCATGGCCGAGAGCCGTACCGGCGGCCGCGGCCTGATCGAGGGCGCGACCATGGCGGCGGGACTGCCGTGGGGCACGAGCGCGGCGGCAGCCACCGCCGCGCTCGACGCCGCCGCCGCAGCCGGCGCCGGTCGGGGGCTCGTGCTCCGCCAGGATCCCGACCCCGACCGTCCCCTGGCCGACCCGGCGGCGGGCCG
>DASSCS010000055.1:0-11682 GCA_035697515.1 Acidimicrobiales bacterium | reverse complement strand
ACGGCGGTGAGCCGGGCGGGGCCCATGCCGGGCAGGCTGGCGAGGGCGGTTGCGTACGCAGCCGGCGGCAGGGGGGCGCAGGGCGTCATGCCGCCCGCCCGTCGAGGAATGCCGGCTCGGCCCGGAGCGCCAGCGCCGCGCTGACGTGCGCCGCCGACAGGTCGCCGTCGCCGCCCGCGAGGTCGGCGATGGTGCGGGCCACCCGCCGGACGCCCCCCAGCCCGCGCCCGGTCAGGCGGCCGGCCCGCAGCGCGCGCTCGACCAGCCTGGTCGCGTCGGCATCGAGCGGGGCGACGTCGTCGAGCCGCCAGGCCGGGAGCTGAGCGTTGGCCGCCACGCCGCGCGCCGCGGCCCGCACGCGCGCCGCCGCGACCCGGCCGGCCACCCGGGCCGTCGGCTCGCCGCCACCGCCGGAGAGCAGCTCGGCCACGTCGGGCCGCCCCACCTCGACCCGGAGGTCGAACCGGTCGACCAGGGGGCCGGACAGCCGGCGGGCGTAGCGGGCCCGGGCCGTGGGCGTGCACCGGCAGGCGCCGGGTGCGGTCCCCTCGCCACACGGGCACGGGTTCATGGCGCCGACGAGCAGCAGGCGGGCGGGGAACGCGACCTTCGCCGCCGCCCTGGCCACCCGGATGACGCCCTCCTCCAGCGGCTGGCGCAGGTTGTCGAGCACGGCCGGCTCGAACTCGCCCAGCTCGTCCAGGAAGAGGACGCCCCGGTGGGCGAGGCTGACCTCGCCGGGCTGCATGGTGTGCGACCCGCCGCCGACGAGCGACACCGCCGAGGCGCCGTGGTGGGGTGCGCGGAACGGGGGTCGCCGGATGAGGCCGCCCGGCGGCAGGGGCAGACCGGCCGCCGAGTGGATGCACGTGGCCTCGAGCGCCTCGTCGGGCGCCAGGTCGGGCAGCAGGCCCGGCAGCCGCCGGGCGAGCATGGTCTTGCCGGCCCCCGGCGGCCCGACCAGCAGTAGGTGGTGGCCGCCTGCTGCGGCCACCTCGAGCGCGTAGCGGGCGGCGGGCTGGCCCCGCACGTCGGCGAGGTCGGGGCCGGGCGGCGGCGCCGGCGGTGCGACCGGCCCGGGCGGGTCGGGCCACGGCGACCGGCCGACCAGGGCGTCGGCGACCGCGGCGAGCGTCGCCACCGGGCGCACGACGTGGCGCCCCACGAGCTGCGCCTCGACCGTGGAACCACGGGGCACCACGACCTCGCCCTCCACGAGGGCGTCGATGAGCGGCAGCACGCCGGGCACCGACCGCACCGAGCCGTCGAGCCCCAGCTCGCCGACGAACGCCCGGCCCGTCAGCGAGCCGAGCGGCACCTGCTCGCTGGCCGCGAGGAGGCCGACGGCGATGGCGAGGTCGAGCCCGGCGCCCACCTTGCGCAGCCCGGGCGGGGCCAGGTTGACGGTCACCCGCGCGTTGGGCCAGGTGAGCCCGGACGACAGCAGCGCCGCCCGGACGCGGTCGCGCGCCTCGCGGCAGGTGGTGTCGGGCAGGCCGACGACCGTGAAGCCGGGCAGGCCCGACGACACGTGGACCTCCACTCGGACGGGGCGGCCCTCGACGCCGAGCAGCGTCGCGGACCGGACGGATGCGAGCACGACGGATGCTCCTCACAACGACGATCGCGGGGCGGCCACGACCGGCGGGTGCCGGTGGGCCACGAGCGCGCCCGCTGGAGCCGGAGAATACCGGTAGTGACCGTTAGGCCCCGGGGATGCGTGTGGGTACCTTAGCGTGGCGGGGAGGGCTCAGCGACCCTCGAAGGTCGGCTGGCGCCGCTCGACGAAGGCCGCCATGGCCTCGGCCGTGTCACGGGTGCCAAAGTTGGCCGCCTGCGCCTGCGCCTCGGCTTCGAGCGCGTCGGCCAGCGAGGCGTGCACACCCGCGTTCAGCAGGCGCTTGGTCGCCTGCAGGGCCTGCCGGGGCCCGGCCGCCAGCCGCCCGGCCACATCGGCCACGGTGGCGTCGAGGTCGGCGCGGGGCACCACCCGGCTGACCAGGCCCAGCTGCTCGGCCCGGTCGGCGGGCACGATCTCGGCGAGCAGGGCCAGCTCCTTGGCCTTGTGCAGGCCGACGATGCGGGGCAGCACCCACGACCCGCCGCCGTCGATGCTGAGCGCCCGCCGGGCGAAGATCTCCGAGAACCGGGCGTCGTCGCCGGCGATCACGATGTCGCACGCCAGGGCGAGGTTCATGCCCGCGCCCACGCAGACACCGGCGACGCGGGCCACCAACGGTTGCGGCACGGCGTGCAGCGCCTCGACGGCGGCCGACACCGTGCGCATGAAGCGCAGGCCGCCGCTGGCCTCGCCGTCCGGCGCCACCCCGCGGTCGGGCGCCACCTGCGGCTCGGGCTCGGGCGTGGGCTGCGACACGTCGGCGCCCGAGCAGAAGTCGTCGCCCGCGCCGGTGAGCACCATGCAGCGGTCGTCGCGCCGCGCGGCGACGGCGCGGCAGGCGGCCTCGAGCTCGGGCCAGGCCGAGCCCGGGAGCGCGTTCTTCTTACCGGGGTTCGAGAGCGTGACGGTGACGACGCCCCCCTCGCGTTCGACCTGCACGTGGCCCATCCGGCGCACGATACTGACCCTCGTGGGCCTCAACCCGTTCCGCCGGCACCGCCGCTCGACCGCCGACATCATCCTGGTGGCCGGCGCGCTCGTCGTCTGCGCGGCCCTGGTCGTCTGGGCGCTGTTCGGCTGAGCCCGCGGGCCACAGCCCGCATCGCTCAGAACGCGGCCTCGATCACCTCGACCCGGCCACCCGACACCGCGGCCACGTCGAAGCGGATGCCCCGGCGGCCGGCGGCGCCGCCCTCGCGGCCGCCGCCCTGCTCGGCGAGGTAGCGGGCGGCGAGCACCCGCAGCCGGCGCTGCTTGGCCGGCGTCACGGCCTCGGCCGGCACGCCGAACCGGTGGGACGTGCGGGTCTTGACCTCGCAGAACACCAGGTCGCGCGCTCCCTCGAGCACCAGGTCGATCTCGCCCTCGCGGCAGCGCCAGTTGCGCGCGACCACCCGGTAGCCCCGCGAGAGGTACCAGTCGGCGGTGAGCTGCTCGCCCCGTGACCCCAGCCGTTGGCGGTAGCCGGCCACCTACACGTCCTTGGCCGGGAGCTCCTCGACGTTCACGTCATTGAACGTGACGATGCGCACGCTCTGGACGAAGCGGCTGGTGCGGAACATGTCCCACACCCAGGCGTCGCGCAGCTCGAGCTCGACATAGGTGCGCCCCCCGGCGTCACGCACCGTCTGCTCGACCTGGTTGGCCAGGTAGAACCGGCGCTCGGTCTCGACCACGTAGGAGAACATCGGACTGACGTCCTTGTACTCCTTGTAGAGCTGGAGCTCGATGTCGGCCTCGTAGCGCTCGAGGTCCTCGGTGCTCATGGCCCGCACCCTAGCGGCAGGTCGCCGCCGGGCCGTCGGGTCAGCTCTCGCGCTTCTCCTTGACCTTGGCGGCCTTGCCGATGCGATCACGCAGGTAGTACAGCTTGGCCCGGCGCACATCGCCCCGGGCAACCCGCTCGATCTTGGCGATGGTGGGCGTGTGCAGGGGGAACGTTCGCTCGACGCCCACGCCGTAGCTCACCTTGCGGACCTTGAAGGTCTCGCGGATGCCTGACCCCGACCGCCCGATGACGACCCCCTGGAAGATCTGGACACGTTCCTTCTGACCCTCGACCACGCGGACGTGCACCTTGAGGGTGTCACCGGGGGCGAAGTCGGGGATGTCGCTACGCAGGTTCGGCTGGTCGACCAGGTCGGTGGGGTTCATCGCGCGTCGCTCCGGCGGAGGCGGGGGTGAGGCTGAGGCGTCATTGAGGCGGGCGGAAGATGGTATCCGGCAAACCCCGGTCGAGGCCAAACTCGGCGAGCACGTCGCGGTCGTTGGCGCCGAGGCCGCCCCGGGCCTCGATCAGGTCGGGGCGGCGATCGATGGTGCGCCGCAGCGACTGGGCCCGCCGCCAGCGGGCGATCCGGCCGTGGTCGCCGCTGCGCAGCACCTCCGGCACGGTCCAGCCCCGGAAGTCGGCCGGCCGGGTGTAGTGGGGGTACTCGAGCATGCCGTCGCTGAACGACTCGTCGTCGGCCGAGGTGGCGTTGCCCATCACCCCGGGCACCAGCCGCCCCACCGCCTCGACGGCCACCATCGCCGCCACCTCGCCGCCCGACAGGACGACGTCGCCGACCGACAGCTCGCCGTCGCACAGGTGGTCGACGATCCGCTGGTCGACGCCCTCGTAGCGGCCGCAGAGCAGGCTGAACCCCTCGCCGGCGGCCAGCGTGCGTACGAGCGGCTGGTCGATGCGCCGGCCGGCCGGGCCGAGGTAGTACAGCGGGCGGGGCGGGTCGACCGCCTCGACCGCTGCGAACACCGGCCCGGGCCTGAGCACCATGCCCGCTCCGCCGCCGAAGGGCGCGTCGTCGACCGACCGGTGGGGGTCGTCCGCGCCGGCCCGCAGGTCGTGCACGCGGATGTCGAGCGCCCCGCTGTTCCGCGCCCGGCCCACGAGGCTCTGGCCGGCGAAGTGCTCGACCATGGCGGGGAAGATGGTGAAGACGTCGATGCGCATGGCGGGCTCCCGGCCGGGCGGGCCCTGTCGGCTCAGAGATCGAACAGCCCCTCGGGCGGGTCGATCGTGATCTCGCCGGGGGTGTGCCCGACCACGAAGGTGACGGGCACGAGCGCGCCGCCGTCGAGCTCGAGCAGGTCGGCTGCCGGGTTGGCGACGACCCCCACGCATGTGCCCACGGCCGCCCCGTCGGTGGTGACGACCCGGGCGCCCACCACCTGGTGGAGCCACAGCTCCGCGGGATCGTCGACGGCCTCGGCCCGCAGGGTCACCCCGCGCAGGCCAGCCGCGTCGTCGCGGCTCGAGGGTCCCTCGAAGGCCACGATCCAGCGGTCGTGGTGGCGCCGCGCGGCGCGCACCACCAGATCGCCCCGGTCTGACGACAGCACGGTGCCGGGATCGAGCCGCTCGTCGCGGTCGGTGGTGAGGTCGACGAGGACCTCGCCCTTCAGGCCGTGCGGCTTGGTGATGCGCCCGACCTCGAGCATCAGCGGCGCATCGGCCACGGCCGCCTCAGTCCTCGAACTCGACCTCGACATCGGTGCCGTCGCGGGCGGCGGCGGCCCGGACGACGGTGCGGATCGCCTGCGCGACCCGGCCCCGCTTGCCGATGACACGGCCCATGTCGGTGGGGCCGACGCGGACGGTGAGGCGAGGCAGCGACCGCCCCTGCGACACGTCGATGCGCACGGCCTCGCGGTCCTCGACCAGCGACCCGACGAGGTGCTCGAGCACGGCGTGCGCCGTGGGCACCTCGACCGACGGGGCGGTGTCGGTCACGCCGAGCCCTCGGCCGGCTCGGTGGCCGGGGCCTTGGCCTCGGCGGCGGCCGGCGGCGTGAGCACCGGACGGGTGGACGGCTCGCCGCTGAAGGCCTCCCACGCCCCGGAGATCTCGAGCAGCTTGCGCACCGACTCGGTGGGCTGGGCGCCCTTGCGGAGCCAGTCGACGGCCTTGTCGTTGTCGATGCGGACCGCGGACGGGTCGGGACGCGGGTCGTAGATGCCCACGATCTCGATGAAGCGCCCGTTGCGGGGCGACCGGGCGTCGGCCGCGACCACGCGGTAGGTCGGCTGCTTCTTCTTGCCCATCCGCATGAGGCGGAGCTTGACGGCCACTCGTGCCTTCTTTCGTGTTCGGGGTGTCACCGGGCCGCGCGGCCCGGGGTCGGACGGGCGGCCTGCTGCGGAGCGACCGAAGATGATGCGCCGTGCGCGCCGGTCGGATCAAACCGCGAGCCGCTGACCAGGTTACTTGAGACCGGGCAGGGTGAAAGGTTGGCCGGCCCTGCCCGTCGGGGTGGTGCGACCGGCACCCGGCGGCGTCACCCGCCCGCCGCCGCCCTTGCGGCCCTTCTTGCCCTTGCGGCCGCGCACGCCCTTGGTGCCCGAGATCCCGGGCATGCGCTTCATGAGCTTCTGCATCTCGCGGAACTGCTTGATGAGCTGGCTGACGTCGGAGGTCTGGGTGCCGCTGCCGTTCGCGATGCGCAGCCGGCGGGACCCGTCGATGATGGTGGGGTCGACCCGCTCGGCAAGGGTCATCGACCGGATGATGGCCTCGACCCGGTTGACCTGGCCCTCGTCGATCTCGGCGTTGCGCATCTCCTTGGGCATGCCCGGCATCATCCCCATGAGGTTCTGCAACGGGCCCATCTTGCGCACCTGCTGCAGCTGCTCGAGGAAGTCGTCGAGGGTGAACTTGCCCTCGAGCAGCTTGGCCGCGGTCTGCTCGGCCTCGTCCTTCTCGTAGACCTGCTCGGCCTTCTCGATCAGCGTGAGCATGTCGCCCATGCCGAGGATGCGGCTGGCCAGGCGGTCGGGGTGGAACAGATCGAAGTCCTCGACCTTCTCGCCCGTGGACGCGAAGGCGATGGGCTTGCCCACCACCTCCTTCACCGACAGCGCGGCGCCGCCCCGGGCGTCGCCGTCGAGCTTGGTGAGGATGACGCCGTCGAGGGCCAGCGTCGCGTCGAACGACTCGGCCACGGTCACGGCGTCCTGGCCGGTCATGGCGTCGACGACGAGGAACGTGTAGTCGGGGCTGGTCGCCTGCGAGATGCGGCGGACCTGGTCCATCATCTCGCTGTCGATCGCGAGGCGGCCCGCGGTGTCGACGATGCACACGTCGCGCCCCAGGCGCCGGGCCTCCTCGACGCCGTCCCGGGCGGTCTCGACCGGATCGCCGGGCTGGCTGAACACCGGCACGCCCACCCGCTCGCCCATGGTGCGCAGCTGCTCGACGGCGGCGGGGCGCTGGAGGTCGGCCCCCACCAGCAGCGGGTTGCGGCCCTGCTGACGGAACCAGCGGGCCAGCTTGGCCGCGTTGGTGGTCTTGCCCGACCCCTGCAGGCCGGCCATCAGCACCACGGTCGGCGGCTTGGAGGCGTACTGGATGCGGATCGATTCGCCGCCCAGCGCCTCGACCAGCGCCTCGTCGACCAGCTTGACGACCTGCTGGGCCGGGTTGAGTGCCTCGTGGATGCGGGCGCCGACCGCCGCCGCCCGGATGCGGTCGAGCATCGTGCGGACGACCGTGAAGTTGACATCGGCCTCGAGCAGGGCGAGCCGGATCTCGCGCAGCACCTCGTCGACGTCGGACTCGCGCAGGGTGCCCTTGCTGCGCAGCCGGGCGAAGATGCCCTCGAAGCGTTCGGAAAGCGACTCGAACATGGGTTGCGCAGCCTATCCGGCCGGGGCTCCGTCGCTCAGCCCCCGCCGACGGCGCCAGCGGGCGCCACCGCCAGGCGGGTGGCGCGGTGTGACTTGTGCCGGGTGCGTGCACTCCGGCCTCCCGGCCGCATACCGTGTCCACATGAACGCGGCGGACCTGACCCCTGGCGTGGCGACGGTCGTCAAGCCGCTGCTGCGCGGCTGGCTGCACCTCGTGTGCTTCTTCCTGGCCATCCCGGCCGGGGTGCTGGTCATCGCGCTGGCCAGCTCGCCGCGGGCGCGGGTAGGCGCGGCCATCTACGCCGTGGGGCTGATCGCCCTGTTCGGCGTCAGCGGCGCCTACCACCGCGGACCATGGTCACCGACCTGGCGGCGCCGGATGCAGCGGCTCGACCACCTGACCATCTTCGTGATGATCGCCGGCAGCTACACGCCACTGTGCCTGCTCGTCCTGCGGGGCTGGGTGGCCGTCGCCACGCTGGTCACGGCCTGGGCCGGGGCGGCGCTGGGCGCGGTCCTGGCGTGGACCGACGGCGGGCGCGGCGCCGCCATCCGCAGCGGCCTCTACATCGCGCTCGGGTGGATCGCCCTCGCCGCCACGCCCCAGCTCGTCCGCCACCTGAGCGTGGCCGAGCTGGCGCTCATCGCCGTCGGGGGCGTGCTCTTCACGGTGGGGGCGATCTTCCTGGCCACGCGCTGGCCCGACCCGTTCCCCCGCGTCTTCGGCTACCACGAGGTGTGGCACACGCTGGTGGTGGCGGCCGCGGTGTGCCACCTGGTCGCCATCGGCTCGGTCGTGCACAACGCCGGGATGGCCTGACCGCGGGTCGCGGCGGGGCGAGTCAGCCCGCGCCGTCGCCGTTGCCCGAGGCCCCGATGATCAGGTGGCTGTCGACCGCGGCGACGCCGGGCACCGACGCGGCGGCCCGCTCGATGTCGGCCTTGCCCGTCTCGTGGGGCGCGCCGCCCGTCAGGATGGCCGTGCCGCCCACGACCTCGACCTCGGGCTGGGGCAGGTGCCACGTGCGGGGCGAGTGCGACAGCTCGTAGCGCACCCGATCGGCCACCGCGTCGTCACTGGCGGGCGCCCGCCGGGCCGCCAGCTCGCGGCGCAGGCGCTCGCGCAGCTCCCGGCCTGACAACGGGGCGACCAGCAGGCCGATGCCCACGCCCGCGCCGAACGCCAGCACGCGGCTGGGCCCGACCCGGCGGCCCAGGACCCAACCGGTCTTGAGGCCGATCTTGCCCATGCCGTAGCTCATCCGCGCCGGCAGCAGCACCGCTCTGACGATCATGCTTCGCCTCCGTTCTGGGGCACGCTCATGCGAAGAGCGCCTCGACGAACTCGTCGGGATCGAACGCCACGAGATCATCCACCGATTCGCCCAGCCCGACCAGCTTGATCGGGATGCCGAGGCTGGATTGGATGGCGAGGGCGATGCCGCCCTTGGCGGACCCGTCGAGCTTGGTGAGCACCACGCCGGTCACGTCGACGGCGTCGGCGAACTGCTGGGCCTGGGCCAACCCGTTCTGGCCGGTGGTGGCGTCGAGGACCAGCAGCACCTCGGTGACGTCGCCCGGGTCACGGTCGGCCACCCGCCGCACCTTGCGCAGCTCTTCCATCAGGTTGGACTTGGTGTGCAGCCGGCCGGCGGTGTCGGCCAGCACCAGGTCGTTGCCCCGGGCCGCCGCCCGCTCGACGGCGTCGAACACGACGGCCGAGGGGTCGCCGCCCTCGTTGCCCCGCACGATGTCGGCGCCGGCGCGCTCGGCCCACTTGGCGAGCTGTTCGGTGGCGGCGGCGCGGAAGGTGTCGCCGGCGGCCATGACCACCGAGCGGCCCTGGGCCTGCTGCTGCCGGGCGACCTTGCCGATCGTGGTGGTCTTGCCCACCCCGTTGACCCCGACGAACAGCCACACGTTGGTGGTGCCGGGCCGGTTTTCCAGGCTGCGGTCACCCGTGGCCAGGTCCGCCTTGAGCTGCGCCTTGAGCTGATCGAGCAGCACCTCGGGATCGGTGATGGCCTCGTCCTTGGCCACGACCCGCAGCTCGTCGAGGATGGACTGGGTGGCGGCCACGCCCACATCGGCCCTGATCAGCGCCTCCTCCAGCTCGTCCCACGTGGCGGCGTCGACGGCCCGGGAGCGGATCGAGGCCAGGTAGCCGCCGAGCGTGCCCCGGGCCTTGGCCAGCCGCTCGCGGAAGCTGGGCCTGACCGGCGGGGCGAGCGGCGCCTCGACGGCCGGCTCGGCCGCCTCGAGCTCGGGCTCGGCGAGCCCCGGCTCGGCGACCTCCGGCTCGGCGAGGCCGGACCCGGCCGAGGGCGCGGGGGGTGGTTCGAGCTCGGTGCGCCCCCGTGTGCGCAGGCCGACGAAGGCGAGCCCCCCGACGACGAGGACGGCGAGCACGACGAGCAGGATCACGATCTCCATGGCGGAGCGTGAGCCTACCGGCCCCCCGTGCCCCACCCCGCACGAACGGGGTCGTCCCCGAGCCCCGCGGACCCACCGGCGTCGTACGGTCACGTCCCTGCCGACGGTCCGTCCCGCCAGCGACGACGCCTCGCTCGTCGAGCAGGTGCCGTTCGAGCTGCGCCGGGTGACCGTCGGGGCAGGAGCACCTGGCGAGCGCCCGGTCGTGGCCCTCGAGCAGCGGGTGGCCGCCAACGAGCAGGCGGCTGGTTCCGCGGCGCCGGCCGTGCCCCCGCTGCCGCTGGCCGGCTCGCTGTCGCTGCTGCGGTCCCGGCGCCTGCCATGATCGCCCACGGTCGCCGACGGGGGCGGGCGGGGAGACCCGCTCCCGTCGGCTCCCCCCGTCGTGCTGAGCACGATGCGCCTTGACGGCGGTCGCTAGGTTCCCGTGATGGACGATGCAGAGGTCGTCGCGGCGCACGGACGCCGGGACGCGCGCACGTGACCGCACCGCTGATCCCGACCGAGATCGAGACCGAGCGGTTGGTGCTGCGCCGACCCGCCGAGGCGGACGCCGACGCGCTGCTGGCGGTGTTCGACGCCGAGGTGGTGCGCTACCTCGACGGGCACGTCCCGTCCCGCGACGACCTGTGGCGTTCGATCGCCACCTGGCTCGGCCACTGGGAGCTGCGTGGCTACGGCATGTACACCTGGGTGGAGAAGGCGACGGGCATCGTGGTCGGCCGCGGCGGGCTCTGGTACCCGTCCGGATGGCCGCAGATCGAGGTGGGCTGGACGCTCGGCCGCGCCCACTGGGGCCGCGGCTACGCCACCGAGGCCGGCCGCGCGGCGCTCGACCTGGCGTGGCACCACCTGGTCGCCGACTGGGTGTGCAGCGTCATCCATCCCGACAACGAACGCTCGCAGGCGGTGGCCGAAAGGCTGGGCGGCCGCGTGGTCGAGCGCCGGACCGTGCGCGGGTTCCCGGCCGACATCTGGCGCTACGACCGTCAGGTGACGTAGTCCCAGCCGGGATCGTGGCGGAGGCGGTCGGCGGGGCGCTGGCCGAGCGCGTGGCCATCTCGACGAGGGCGTCGTGGCGGCGTCGGCGGGGGGTGACCTCAGGCGCCCGCGGCGACCTTCTCGCTGACGACCTTGGACGAGCCGCCGGGCTGCATGGTGACGCCGTAGAGGCAGTCGGCGGCCTCCATGGTGCGCTTCTGGTGGCTGACGACGATGAGCTGGGCCTCCTCGCGGAACTCGGCCACCAGGTCGAGGAAGCGGTGCAGGTTCACGTCGTCGAGGGCGGCCTCGACCTCGTCCATCACGTAGAAGGGCGACGGCCGGCTGCGGAACACGGCGAAGAGGAGGGCCAGCGCCGTCAACGAGCGCTCGCCGCCCGACAGCAGCGTCAGCTTCTTGACGTTCTTGCCCGACGGCTTGGCCTCGACCTCGACCCCGGTGTCGAGCAGGTCGTCGGGGTTGGTGAGGCGCAGCCGCCCCTGCCCGCCCGGGAACAGCGTGGCGAAGAGCTGCTCGAAGTTCTCGCTGACGTCGGCGAAAGCGGCTGCGAACACCCGCACGATCTCGGCGTCGATGGCGCGAATCACCTTGTTGAGCTCGCGACGGCTGGCCTTGACGTCGTCGAGTTGCTCGCTCAGGAAGGAGTGCCGCTCGGACAGCGCCTCGAACTCCTCCAGCGCCAACGGGTTTATGGGGCCCATGACGCGCAGCTCGCGCTCGAGGTCGCGCACCCGCGCCACAGGGGTGACGCCGTCCAGCAGCTCCGGCGCCTCGGCCCGGATGGCGGTGTCGGGCTCGACGTCGAGCTGCGAGCGGCACAGCTCGATCGCCTGCTCGAGCCTCAGGCGAACCTCCGCCTCGTCTATCTCGGCGCGTTGCGCCCGCTCCCGTTGCTCGGTCAGGTTGCGCTCTTTGGACGCGCGCTCCCGGCGCAGGCGGTCGAGCTCCGTCGCCAGCGCCCGCTGGGCATCGGTCTCGCGTCGCCTGCGCTCCTGTACGGC
>DASSCS010000054.1:0-11883 GCA_035697515.1 Acidimicrobiales bacterium | reverse complement strand
TGGGGACCGTCATGCGGACCGGCCTGAGCGTGGCGCTGCTGTTCGCCTGGGCCACGCCCGCCCTGACCGCCACCATCGTGTGGCAGTGGATCTTCGACCCCCGCTACGGGGTGGTGAACTGGCTGCTCACCCGGCTCGGCGGTGACTTCGAGGGCCACTCGTGGCTGTCCGAGCCGCTGTCGTTCTTCTTCGTGGGCACGCTGATCGTGGTGTGGATGGGCGTGCCGTTCGTGGCCTTTACGCTGTACGCGGGCATGACGCAGATCCCGGGCGAGGTCATGGAGGCCGCTGCGCTCGACGGCGCCGGCGGCTGGGCCCGGTTCCGGGACGTGACGTGGCCCGCGCTGAAGGTGATCTTCGTCGTGCTGATCGCCCTGTCGACGCTATGGGATCTGCGGGTCTTCACCCAGATCTACGTGCTCCAGCAGGCCGGCGGCATCACCCGCGAGACCAACACGCTCGGCGTGTACGCCTACCGGACCTCCGCGGGCGACGACTTCGGGCTGGGCGCGGCGATCGCGCTGGTCATGGTGGGGATCACGCTGCTGGCCACGCTGGTCCACCTGCGCCAGATGTTCCGCCAGGAGGAGGTGTGATGCGGACCCGCCGCCGCTGGCTGTGGAACCTGGTCGCCCTGGCCGTCGTCGTGGTCGTGGCGTTCCCCGTGTACTGGATGTTCGTGACCTCGTTCCGGCCCAACAGCGAGATCCGCTCCTCGCCCCGGTTCCTGCCGGTCGGCACGCTGGAGAACTACCGGTCGGTGTTCGAGCGGGACCACTTCTGGTCGTCGTTCGGCAACTCGCTGCAGGTCACGCTGCTGACCGTGGTGTTCGCCCTGTTCACCGCCTTCCTGGCCGCAGTGGCCGTGTCGCGCTTCCGGTTCCGGGGGAGGGTCGGGTTCCTCGTCGTGGTGCTGCTGGTGCAGATGGTCCCGGCCGAGGCGCTGATGATCTCGGTGGTCAAGGTGCTGGAGGGCTGGGACCTGCGCAACTCGATCGCCGGCCTGACCATCACCTACGTGGCGTTCGTTCTGCCGTTCACCGTGTGGACGCTGCGGGGGTTCGTCGGCGGCGTGCCGCGCGAGTTGGAGGAGGCCGCCATGGTCGACGGCTCGAGCCGGCTGCGGGCGTTCTTCACGGTGACGCTGCCGCTGGTGGCGCCCGGGCTCGTGGCGACCGGGATCTTCGCCTTCATCCAGGCGTGGAACGAGTTCACGTTCGCCCTGGTCATCATGGACCGGCCCGAGCGCGAGACACTTCCGGTGTGGCTGCAGGCCTTCAACTTCGGCGCCCGGGGCACCGACTGGGGTGGCGTGATGGCGGGCTCGACGCTCATCACCGTGCCCGTGATCGTGTTCTTCCTGCTCGTCCACCGCCGGGTGACTGCGGGCCTCACTGCGGGGGCGGTGAAGGGGTGACCCCGGCCGCAGACCTCCGGCGGGAGGTGGCCGGCACCCTGCTGGCCTCGTTCGTCGGCGACGAGCTGCCCGCATGGGTCGTGCGGCAGGCCGGCGCCGGGCTGGGCGGCATCTGCCTCTACGGGTCGAACGCCGGGGCCGACGTGGCCACGGTGACGTCGGTGCTGCATGACGTGCGGCCCGACCTGGTGCTCGCCCTCGACGAGGAGGGCGGCGACGTCACCCGGCTCGAGGCCGCCACCGGCAGCTCGGTTCCCGGCAACGCCGCGCTCGGTGCGGTCGACGACGTCGACCTGACCCGGTCGGTGGCGGCTGCGCTGGGCGGGATGCTGTGCTCGGTGGGCATCGACCTCGACCTGGCACCGTGCGCGGACGTGAACAGCGCGCCCTCCAACCCCGTCATCGGCGTGCGGTCGTTCGGCGCCGACCCGGCCCTCGTCGCACGGCACACCGCAGCGTTCGTCTCGGGGCTGCAGTCCGTGGGGGTCTCGGCGACCGCCAAGCACTTCCCCGGTCACGGCGCCGTGGCCGTCGACTCGCACGTGTCGCTGCCGACGGTCACCGCACCCCTGGCCGTGCTCCACGACCGCGAGCTGGCGCCGTTCCGGGCCGCCATCTCGGCCGGGGTCGCCGGCGTGATGCCGGGCCACCTGCTGGTTCCCGCGCTCGACCCTGCGGCTCCGGCCACGGTAAGCCGGCGCATCGTGACCGACCTGCTGCGCGACGAGCTGGGGTTCGGCGGCGTTGTGGTGACCGACGCCCTCGACATGGGCGGCATCGGTGGGCCCGGCGCCATCCCGGGCAACGTGGTGCGGGCCCTCGCCGCCGGCGCCGACCTCTGTTGCCTGGGCCCCGGCAACGACGAAGCGCTGGTCGAGGAGTGCATCGACGTGGTCGTGGCCGCGGTCGCCGCGGGCGAGCTGGCGGCCGAGCGGGTCGCCGAGGCCGCCGGGCGCACGAGGGCGCTGGCGCGACCGCGGCAACCTGGGCCGGATGGCGCCGCACCGTCGCCCGATCCGCCACACGCACCACCGCCGCGCGTTCTCGCCCGGGTCGGCGAGGCAGCGGCGGCGCGGGCGGTGCGCGCCGACGGCCCCGTGCCTCCCCGGATCGTCGGGGCGCACGTCGTCGAGCTCGACCGCCCGGCCAACATCGCCGCCGGGCCGGTGCCGTGGGGCGTCGCCACGGCCCTGGCCGAGCTCGACCCCACGACCACCGCCACCCGCATCGCCGACGGCGCCGACCGCATGGTCGACACCGCCCTGGCGGCGGCTCGGCACCGCCCCCTGGTCGTGGTGGTCCGCGATCCGGCCCGCTTCCCGGCCCAGGCCGCCGCGCTCGGCGCACTGCTCGCCGCCCGGCCCGACGCCGTCGTGGTCGACATGGGTTGGCCGTCCGACCCGCCCGGCGTCGTGGGCACCGGCGCCGCGCACATCACCACCCACGGGGCGTCGCGCGCCAGTGGCCGGGCCGTCGCCCGCCTGCTGGCGGGGTTGCCCGTGCCGGTTCCCGCCCCGTCCCCCCCGACCTCAGGAAGGATCGCCCGTGGCTGACATCGCCATCCGCGGCGTCACCAAGTGCTACGACGGCCGCACCCCCGCCGTCGACGCGGTCGACCTCGACATCGCCGACGGCGAGCTTCTCGTGCTCGTCGGGCCGTCCGGCTGCGGCAAGTCGACGCTGCTGCGCATGATCGCCGGGCTCGAGGAGGTGACGGAGGGCACCATCGCCATCGGCGGCGACGACGTCACGCACCGCCAGCCCAAGGACCGTGACATCGCCATGGTGTTCCAGAGCTATGCGCTCTACCCCCACATGAGCGTGGCCAGGAACATCGGCTACCCGCTCAAGCTGGCCAAGGCTCCCCGGGCCGAGGTCGCCCGCCGGGTCGCCGAGGTGGCGGACGTGCTGCAGCTCACCGAGGTGCTCGGCCGCACGCCGGCGCAGCTCTCCGGCGGCCAGCGCCAGCGCGTGGCGATGGGACGGGCGATCATCCGCCAACCCCGGGCGTTCCTGCTGGACGAGCCGCTCTCGAACCTCGACGCGAAGCTGCGGGTGGAGATGCGGGCCGAGATCGCCCGGCTGCAGCGTGAGCTGGCGGTCACGACGGTGTACGTGACCCACGACCAGACCGAGGCCATGACCATGGGCACGCGGGTGGCGGTGCTCAAGGACGGCCGGCTCCAGCAGGTCGAGACCCCCCAGCGTCTGTACGACGAGCCGGTCAACCTGTTCGTGGCCACGTTCATCGGATCGCCCGCCATGAACCTGTTCGCCGGGACGGTCGGGAAGGCGGAGGCGGGCGGGCTCAGCGACGCGCTGTCCGTGGAGGTCGGCAACCAGCGGCTCGTGCTCGACCCGGCCGTCGTGGCCGCGCACCCGCGGGTGTGCGAGCTGGTCGGCGAGCACGTCATCGTCGGCATCCGTCCGGAGGCGTTCAGCGACGAGGCACTCGGGTCGGGCACGCCGGTCGGCCCGGTGCGCGGGGCCGGTGCGCACGCCGGTCGCGTCATCGAGGCGACCGTCGATCTGGTCGAGTCGCTGGGCGCCGAGCTGGTCGTGCACGTCGAGGTCACCGACATCCCGCCGCTGGGCGGCGATCCGTCGGAGTCGTGGCGGCAGGTCGTGGACCGCAAGGGCCGGGGCGTGGCCCGCCTCGGCACCCGCAGCCGGCTGGCGGCCGGCGAAAGGGTGTCGCTCGCGGTCGACACGGCCGCCCTGCACCTGTTCGACGTCGCGACCGGGGCGTCGCTGCGACAGCGCGCCGACCAGCCGCCCACCCGCGTGGAGCGCGCGGCGTCGCCGGTTCCCGAGAGTGTCGCCGGCGGCGCCGGCGGGCGCGCGGAGGCAGAGGTCGAGGCACGGCACGCCGGCGAGGCCGCCGATGTCTGAGCCGGTGCTCGTCGCCGGCCTCGATGTCGGTGGCACCAAGACCCTGGCCGTGGCCATCGTCGCCGACCGCGGGGCGACGTCGTGGCCCGACGGCGACGACGGCGCGCCGCGCCCGGCGGTGGTGGCCACCGTGCGCCGGCCCACAGGGGTGGGCGGCGGCGACCGGCTGCTGGCGTCGACCGCTGCCGTGCTCGCCGACCTCGCCGTCGACGCCGGCGTGCCGGTCGACGGGTTCGCGGCGGTGGGTGTCGGCGTTCCCGGGCTGGTCGACCGGGCGGCCGGCACGGTGCGCCATGCCGTCAACCTGGGCCTCGACGACACGCCTGTGCCCCTGGGCGAGCACCTGCGGTCCCTCGCCCACGCGCCCGTCGTCGTCGACAACGACGTGAACCTGGCCGCCGTCGGAGCCGCAGTCGCCCTCGGGTGCCGGGGCGACCTCGCCTACCTGAGCGTCGGCACCGGCCTCGCCGCCGGCCTGGTGCTCGACGGCCGTCCCCGCCGGGGGGCGCACGGCGCCGCCGGCGAGATCGGGCATCTGCCGGTCGATCCCCAGGGGCCGCTGTGCGATTGCGGGCAGAGAGGCTGCCTCGAGGTGCTGGCCTCGGGCACCGCCATCGCCGCCCGGTGGACCGCCGCCGACGGCGACGCGTCCGCGACGTCGGCACTGCTGGCCGCAGCGGCCGGCGGTGACCCGGACGCTGTGGCCGTGCTCGACGACGTCGCGGGCCACCTGGCGGGGGCGGTCGCGCTGCTGGCGCAGACCGTCGACCCCGACGTGATCGTGCTCGGCGGAGGCGTGGCCGAGGCGGGCCCGGGCCTCCTCGAGGCCGTGCGCCATGCGCTGCGGAGCCGTGCAGGCCGCTCGCCGGTGCTGGCGGCCATCGACCTGGCGAACCGGGTGGCGCTCGTGCCGGATGGCGTGCACGCCGGCGCGCTCGGGGCAGCCGTCTTCGCCCGTCACCATCTCGGGACGGACGGCCGCACCGGCTCGCCCGCAGGCCCGCGGACCGATGTGTCTTCGGGCACGCCATGACCGGTCTCGCAATCATCGGCGGTACGGTCCTGACACCCCACGGGCCCGTTCGCTCCGGCGTCCTGATCACGGGAGGCCGCATCGTCGAGGTCGATCCGAACGTTGGCACTACGGGGACGGGAGACAGAAGGCCTGGCGGTCGCAGCGAGAATGGCACGGTCGGTGCCGGGGCCGAGCGTTCTGTGGTCGATGCGCCCGTCCGGGACGACGCCGTCCCGGTCGTCGGGGACACACCCCCGGCGGCCGGGGGCGCTCCCGGGTTGAGAGGCCGTGACGGCGAGGTTGCTCGCCTCGACGCGACCGACCTGCTTGTCGCCCCCGGCTTTCTCGACCTCCAGTGCAACGGGGCGGTCGGCGTCGACCTCACGTCCGAGCCCGAGCGTCTGTGGCAGGTGGCGGCGGCGCTACCCCGCTGGGGCGTCACGGCCTGGCTACCGACTGTGGTCACTGCGCCGCCGGGGGTCCGCGCCCGGGCGCAGGCGGCGCTGCGATCGGCACTGCCGACCGGCGACCCGGTCGCCAGCCCGCTCGGTCTGCACCTGGAGGGGCCGTTCCTCGCCCCCGAGCGCAGGGGTGCTCACGACCCGCGGCACATCGTCGCCCCGTCGTTGGACGTGATCGACGGCGAGGGCTGGTCGCGGGACGCGGCGGTGGCCCTCGTCACCCTGGCGCCGGAGTTGCCCGGCGCCCTCGGGCTCGTGCGCACGCTGGTCGACCGGGGCGTCGTGGTGGCGGCCGGGCACAGCTCGAGCACCGCGGCCCAGGCGACGGCCGCCGTCGACGCCGGCGTCACGTACGTGACCCACGTGTTCAACGCCATGGCGCCCCTCCACCATCGCGAGCCCGGGCTGGCGGGCGTCGCCCTGACCGACGAGCGCGTGCGCGTGGGTCTCGTCGCCGACGGCTTGCACGTCGACCCGTCCGTCGTGGCGCTGGCCGCCCGCGTGCTCGGCGACCGGCTGAACCTGGTGACCGACGCGGTCGCGGCTCTCGGCGCGCCGCCCGGCCCGCTCCGGCTCGGTCGCCTCGCCGCGGTGTCGGCCGCGGACGGTGCCGTCCGGCTGCCCGACGGCACGCTGGCCGGCAGCGTGCTGTCGCTCGACCGGGCGGTGCGCAACCTGGTGGCGTTCGCCGGCACGTCCCTGGCCGACGCGGTGCGGGCCGTGACGTCGACGCCGGCAGCGGTGCTGGGCCTCGCCGACCGTGGCGTCGTCACACCCGGCGCGGTGGGCGACCTGGTGCTGCTCACCGAGGACGGCGAGGTCGTGGCCACCGTCATCGCGGGCCGCATCGCCCACGACACCCGGACCGCGGCATGACCGACCGCCGCGGGCCCGCAGCGTCCCCGGCGCCCCCGCTGTGGGATCGGCCACCGGGACGACCGGCGGTGCACCGGGACACGGGCCGGAGCGAGCATCGTCGCAGTCTGGCGCGGTCGTGGAGGTCGTGATCGTCACCGGCCGGGACGCGGCCGGAGCGTTGGTCGGAGGCGCCGTCGCCGCGCTGCTCGACCGCCACCCCCGGGCCGTCCTGGGCGTGGCCACCGGCAGCTCGCCGGTGCCCGTCTACCGCCACCTCGCCCGCCGCCACGCGGCCGGCAGCCTGAGCCTGGCCGGCGCACGGGCCTTCCTGCTCGACGAGTACGTCGGCCTGCCGCGCGGCCACGCCCAGGGCTACCGCACCTTCATCGCCCGCGAGCTCGAGCAGCACGTCGACCTGCGACCGGATGCCGTCCAGGGCCCCGACGCATGGGCCGACGACCTGATCGCAGCGTGCGACGCGTACGAGAGCGCGATCGCCGCGGCCGGTGGCATCGACCTGCAGTTGCTGGGCATCGGTGCCGACGGCCACGTCGGCTTCAACGAGCCGGGCTCGTCGCTGGCGTCACGCACCCGCATCAAGACGCTGACCGACCAGACCCGGGCCGACAACGCCCGCTTCTTCGCCTCGGTCGACGACGTGCCGCGCCATGTCATCACCCAGGGTGTCGGGACCATCCTGGAGGCGAGGCACCTCGTCATGCTCGCCTTCGGGGCCGCCAAGGCCGAGGCCGTGGCCCGAGCTGTCGAGGGGCCGGTGACCGCGATGGTGCCGGGCTCGGCGCTGCAGCTGCATCCCCACGTCACGGTGGTGGTCGACGACGAGGCGGCCTCCCGCCTGTCTCTCGCCCCGTACTACCGCGAGACGTGGGCCTACAAGCCCTCGTGGCAGGGCCTGTAGCAGACGCCGCGCCCGGGTTGGCGCCGCGGACGCTACGGCGGCGGCACGCGCGCGCCGGCGGACGCCAGCAGCTCGGCGATCGTGCCCCGCTCGATCAGCCACCGGCCGCCGACCCGCACCGCCCGGCCCCGACGCTCGCGCACCAGTGGCGAGCGCTCGCCGCCGATCTCGAGCGAGAACCAGACGACCGCCTCGTCGGGGCACACGAACCGCAACGCGTCCACGGCGAAGGCGATGTTGCCGGGCGCCGCTCCCGGTGCCCGCCGGCCCGCCAGCGTGAGCGGCTCGACCAGCCCCTCGCCGGCCTGCACGTTGACCAGGTCACGCCCGTCGGCGCTGGCTTCGGCGCAGTCACGGAACGCGGCGTGGATGGCGGCCTCGGCCGCGGCCTCGTCGTCGGGCGGCGGGCCCCACGGCACGAAGTGGCGGGCGCGCTCGGCCAGTGGCACGCCGCCGGGCGGAGCGAGCCGGCGGGCCCCGGCCATTGCTCGCGACACGGCGGCGTCGTCCGCCAGATCGACGCCAACCGGGTCGGCCCCGGCGTCGCGGAGCATGCGGGCCCTCTCCTCGGCCAGAGTCTGCACGGTCGTGCCCGCCGGCACCCGGAACAGCCCGGGGTCGATCGGTTCGTCGACCACGAGCTGGATGAGCTCGGTGACCGCCCACGGCTCGCCGTCGACGAGTGCCGTGCGGCGCACCACGAAGCCGTGCTCGGCGTCGACCACGAACCGGTGCTCGTCACCTCCGTAGCCGGCGTGCGCCAGCATGGTCGTGGCGCCCATTGCGCCGGGCGGTCCGGTCGGCCGGGGTTTCGCGGTCGCCGCCAGGCACCGGCGGCCGAACGCCTCAGGTACAGCGTGGTGTCGTCGCCCTCCACCCGCCAGCGGTTCGGGGCCGCATACCAGACATGCGATTCCGACTCCGTGGTCTCCGGTGGCATGCCGCCGGATCCGTCCCACGCGATGAGCAGCTCGGCGGGCTCCCCGCCCCGGGCGTCGTTGGCCCGCTCGCTGGCCGTGCGCGCCCGGCCGACGTAGGTCCAGCGCCGCACCGTGCCTCGCAGCGTATGGAGGGCCCCGGGCGCGGCGTCGAGCAGGGCGACCAGCTCCCCCCGTCCCATGCTCGGAACGTACCGGGCGGGTCAACCGCGATCCGGGGGCTCCCGTGCGCGGCGGTAGCATCGGCGCCGATGGTTGACGACGACGTCCCCGCTCCCCGCACGCGCATCGGCTTCCTGGGGCCCGAGGGCACGTTCACCGAGCAGGCCCTGCTCTCGCAGCCCGACCTGGCGGGGTTCGAACTGGTGGCGCTGCCCTCCATTCCCGACGTTCTGGCCGCGGTCGAGGACGGGCGGGTCGACCTGGGGTTCGTGGGCATCGAGAACTCGATCGAGGGCGCCGTCACCGTCACGGTCGACAACCTGGCCTTCGAGACCGATCTGCTCATCCAGCGCGAGGTCGTCATGGGCGTGCAGATGAACCTGCTGGCGCCCAGCGGGGTGGGTCTGGCCGACGTGCGGCGGGTGCTGTCCATCCCCGTCGCCACGGCGCAGTGCCGCTCGTTCCTGCGGCGTGAGCTGCCGGGGGCGGTGTCGCTGGCGACGTCCTCGACCGCCGAGGCCGCCCAACTGGTGGCGGGCGACGAGCACGACGGCCACACCGCCGCCATCGCCCCCTCGGTGGCCGCCAAGGTGTACGGGCTCGAGGTGCTGGCCACCGACATCGAGGACCATCCCGACAACGCCACCCGCTTCGTGGTGGTGTCGCGCTCGGGGGTTCCCGCGCCCTCGGGCCACGACAAGACCTCGGTCGTCATCTTCCAGCGCACCGACCGCCCGGGGTCGCTGCTCACCATCCTGCAGGAGTTCGCCGCCCGTTCGATCAACCTGACCAAGCTCGAGTCTCGCCCCACCAAGAAGGGCCTGGGGCACTACTGCTTCCTGATCGACCTCGAGGGCCACATCGGCGACGAGCTGGTGGCCGACTGCCTGCGCAGCCTGAAGTCCAAGGTCGAGGACGTGAAGTTCCTGGGCTCGTTCCCGGCCGCCGGCGAGCACGGCCCCGCCCGCCGCCGCGAGGCCGAGGCGGCGTGGCAGGCCGCCAGCGCGTGGGTCGACGGGCTGCGGGCCGAGATCCTCTGACGGCCCGCCGGGCCCGGGCGGGTACCCTCGCCTGCCGGGAGCGGTGGCCGAGTGGACGAAGGCTACGGTCTTGAAAACCGTCGACCCGCAAGGGTTCGTGGGTTCGAATCCCACCCGCTCCGCCCTGTGATGTCGCGAGACATCGTGGACAGTTGTCGCGAGACATCCTGGAGGGAGGTTAGGTCTGTCGGGGTTGGTAGTTGCGGTTGGGGTCGATGGTGAGTTCATGGAGGAGCTCGCCGTGGTCGGTGATGATTCGTACGTGGTGGTCGGCGACCAGGAGCAGGACTCGGGTGCCGGTGTGGGCGCGTCCGACGCCGATGTGGATGAGCTTGGACCGGTAGCGGAGGGTGACGGTGCCGGTCTTGTCGATGCGGTCGCGGCGAACCCGGTAGTGGGTGGGTATGGCGATCGCGGATCGGCGGGGGGTGGCCTTGGTGCGAGCGGCGAAGGCGTGGGCGGGGGTGCGCCGGCCGAGGGCCCGGTGGGGCCGCGTGGTGTTGTAGTAGCAGCGGAACCGGTCGAGCTGGGCCTGTAACTCGGCCAGAGTGGTGGCGGTGGGCTGGCGGGCCAGCCAGCGTTTGAGGGTCTGATGGAAGCGTTCGACCTTGCCGCAGGTCTGGGGGTGGTAGGGCCGGGAGTGGCGGTGGTCGATGCCCAGGCCGATGAGCTCGAGTTCGATGGCGCAGGTGCCGTTGCGGCTCTCCGCGGTGAAGATGGCGGCGTTGTCGGTGAGCATCGAGGCCGGGAAGCCGTGCTCGTTGGCCGCTGCGTAGAAGGTCTCGACGACGTCCGCGGCCTTGGCCGTGGCGAACACCCGGGAGGTGACCAGCAGCCGGGAGTGGTCATCGAGCATGTTGAGGATCTCGACGTCGCTGCCATCTGCCAGCATCCAGTGGGTGGTGTCGGCCTGCCAGCACTCGTTGGGCAGCTCCGCGCAGAAGCGCTTCCAGGAACTTTTGGGTCGCTTCTGAGGCTGTGGCACCACACAGCCCCGGCGGGACAGCACCCGCCAGATCGTCGCCACCGACGGCACCGCCCCACGGGCGCGGCCCCGACGGCGGCGCAGCAGGTGGACCTGGATCGTGTGCGGCCCAGCGTCGAGGCCTTCCTCGGCAAGGGACTTGCGCAGGGCCACGATCTCGTCCTCGATCGCTACCGGCACCTTCGTCGGTGACGACCGCGGTCGCTTCGGCCGAGGCCGCAGCCCCACCTCACCGTGCTCGCGGTAGCGGCCGATCAGCTCATACAGCCAGCTCCGGGAGATGCCGTGTGCCGCGCAGACGTCGTTGACCTTCTGGCCCTCGACGAGCACGGCCTTGATCACATAGCCAGCGAGATCCATGCGCACACCTCATGCGTAGGTGTCCGGCATGTCTCGCGACAGGTGTCCGGGATCTCCTGAAACCGGACACCACCCGCTCCGCCCGGGGGTCCGCAGGCACTCCCACGAATCGCGGCGGACGGTCCTTGACCAGGGCCTACGGTTCGTCGCCATCCGCCGCTGACCCTACGTTCTCAGGCCGGTAGCTCGCGAGGCTCGGTGGCCGGGATCACCGCCGAGCGCACCGTCGGCGTCGGCGCCACCTTCACCAGCCGCCTTCCCGCCTGGAACTGAAGCGGCCGTCGCCCGGTTGGACCAGGCCCGACTCGTAGGCGGCGATCACCGCCTGCACACGGCTGCGCAGGCCGAGCTTGGCCAGGACGCTGCTCACATGGGTCTTCACCGTGGCCTCGCTGAGGTGCAGCTCGGCGGCCAGCTCGGTGTTGGACCACCCGGCGGCGAGGCCCACGAGGACCTCGCGCTCGCGGTCGGTGAGGCCGGCCCGGGCGACGGCCTCGGCCATGGGGGTCGGGCGGGACCGGCCGGCGGCGTCGTCGAGCTCGACGTAGCGCTCGATGACCCGCCGGGTGATCGCCGGGGCCAGGAGGCTCTCGTGGCGGGCGACGGTGTGGATGGCCTCGATCAGCGGGTCGGGGCCGACGTCTTTGAGCAGGAAGCCGCTGGCCCCGGCCCGCAGGGCGTCGAACAGGTACTCGTCGTCGTCGAAGGTCGTGAGCACCAGCACACGGGGCGGGGCGTCGGACGACGCGACGATCCGTCGGGTCGCCTCGAGGCCGTCGAGCAGTGGCATGCGGACGTCCATCAGCACCACGTCGGGTCGGGCGCTGGCCGCCGCC
>DASSCS010000053.1:0-4569 GCA_035697515.1 Acidimicrobiales bacterium | reverse complement strand
GAGGTTCTGGTTGCGGCGGCCGAGGTTGACGAAGCTGTCGGCGATGTTGCGGCGGAGGACGGCTTGTTCGACGGCGAGGTCGAGGGCGGTGTCCTGGACGGTGTTGAGGGCCACCGCCACATCCGCCACCTCGTCGCGGGTGTCGAGTCGCACAGGGTCGGTGGTCGGCATCGCCACGTCCTCGCCGAGCGGCGTGTCGAGGATGTCCATGACCACCTCGGGCAGCCGCCGCTCGGCCATGTCCTTGGCCTGGCGGGTGAGCGAGCGCAGGGGCTTGGTGATCGACCGCGAGACCAGCCACGTGAGCACGATCGCGGCTCCGAGCACGAGCGCCGCGAGGGCCACGAACCAGCGCTGCCGGGCCGCGGCGGCGTCGTTGAGGGCCGCGCTGCGGCGCGAGATCTCGTCGGACACGGCCTGCTGGTAGCCGTTGTAGCCCTCGTCCGCCGGCACGTTGACGTCTTCCAGCAGGGCCGCGACATCGACGCCGCGACCCGAGGTGGCCAGGTCGGCCTGCGCGTTGATCCGGTCGGTCAGCTCGGCGGGGAAGTGCTCGGCGGCGATGACGGCGTATGGGCCGGTGCCCGCCAGCATCGTGGCCGCGTTGGTCTTGAACCGCTCGTGGTTGACCGAGGCATCGGTGATCTGCGCCGGGGTCTGGGTGCCCCCCTCCTGCACCGCGTCGCCGATGATGCCGTTGAGCAGCAGCGACAGGTCCTCGATCTGGCGGGCGGCGGCGTCGGCCAGCTCGGTGCCCTGGCGCAGCTCGGGGTCGTCGATGGCCAGCGAGATGCGCGTCGTGGCGTCGAAGAACGGGGAGATGAGGTCGGTGTAGCGGGTGAACACCTCGCGACTGAAGTCGATGTTGTTGCGCATCGTGCGGTTCGGCTTCGTCGTCACGTTCTGGTCGATGTCGGTGCGCAGCTGCTCGAGGGCGACCAGGCCGTCGAGGGCCGGCTCGAACGCCTCGGCGATGAGCGGGTCCTTCGACTCGATCTGCTCACGGAACTGGGCCAGGGCCTCGTCGGTCTCGCCGCGGGTGCGCTCGTAACCCGGCACCGGGATGGTGACCCGCTCGGACTCGCCGATCAGGTCGACCGCGGGCCACGTGCGCTCGTTCTGCAGCGCGGTGATGAGTCCCGACGGGCCCGTGGCGGCCTCGGCCAGCTCTGTCTGCGATCGGACCTCGTCGCGCTCACGGCCGGCCTTCAGCACCTCGAAGACGGTGACCACGGCGAGCGCGAGGAGGGGGATGGACAGTGCGGCAGCCAGCTTCAGCCGGATCGGTACACGGCGCAATGCGACGCTTCCTTTGGAGACGAATCGAAACCCCAGCGGTTCGAAACGTAATCATCGCACGTCGCGGGGCGTCGCCGCGCCATCTCGGTGCGTGCGGAAAGAAGACGCAGGTCAGCGCATGTGAGCGCGAGCCTGCGCCTTGGCGACGAGGCTCTCCAGCAGCGTCAGCAGCACCATCTTGACGGAGTCTTTGTTACGGGCGTCGCAATCGACGATGGGCGTGTCGTGGGCGACGCCGAGCGCCTCGCGGATCTCGTTCGTGGGGTAGCGGGGGGCGCCGTCGAACACGTTCACGCCGATCACGAAGGGGATCGCGTTGGCCTCGAAGTAGTCGATGCCGGGGAAGCTGTCGGTGATCCGGCGGGGGTCGAC
Source organism: Acidimicrobiales bacterium (assembly GCA_035697515.1). Classification (GTDB taxonomy): domain Bacteria; phylum Actinomycetota; class Acidimicrobiia; order Acidimicrobiales; family VFJN01; genus ZC4RG19. Next base: position 2,898 of record DASSCS010000053.1, on the reverse strand, counting down.
GAGCACCACGGCACCGAGCGCGCCCAGGCAGATGTCGTCCCACATGAAGCCGAAGCGGTCCTGGCCGGGGGTGCCGAACAGGTACATCACCAGCGTGTCGTCGACCGTGATGCGGCCGAAGTCCATGGCGACCGTGGTGGTGGTCTTGCCCTGGATGTGGCGGGTGTCGTCGGTGCCGATGGACGCGCTCGTCATCGCGGCCTCGGTCCGGAGCGGTTCGATCTCGGAGATCGCGCCGACGAAGGTCGTCTTGCCGACGCCGAAGCCGCCGGCGATGACGAACTTGACCGATGTGATGCGCGTTGCGGCACTCTCGGCTGTTGATTGCACGGAGCGAAACCTCGTGGTGACTCGTTGCGGCGGTCGGGGCGACTCAGATGGCCCGGACGCGTTCGATCATCTTGGTGAGCATCGAGAGCTCGATCTCGACGGGGTCGGTGTGGTGCACGTCGAGCAGCCCCGCCGAGATCAGGTCGTCGGCCAGGATCATGACGACGCCCACCACCAGGTTCAGGTGGGCGGCCACCTCGGCGACCGACAGGGCGCGGATGCAGCGGTCGAGCACGAGCTGCTGCTCGTCGGGCAGGTACGGCGGGATGTGCTCGCTCTTGGTCTGGAGCAGCGTCTCCACTCGAAGGTCACGTCTCTGGGCGCGGGTACGGCCCCCCGTCATGATGTATGGGCGGACCAGATCGTGACCTTCGTTCATGCGACGACACCTGCCTTCAACTCGGCGACCAGGGCAGGCGAGAGCACCTGACCCGCCCGCTCGACGAGCAGCGTGGTCTGGTAGCCGACCAGTCCGATGTCGCAGTTGCGGGTGGCCACCACGCCGAGGCAGCTCCCGTCGGAGATCGACGAGACGAACAGGAAGCCCTGGCGCATGGCCACGATGATCTGTTCGAGACCGGCGAAGTCGAAGCAGCGGGATGCCCCGTGCCCCAGGCTGACGAAGCCGGAGATGATGGCGGCCAGCTGCTCGGCCGACGCCCGGTCGAGCGAGCTCGACGCGGCCATCAGCAGCCCGTCCGACGAGACGGCGACGGCATCGGTCACCCCGGCGGTCTGGTCGACGAAGCTGTTGAGCAACCAGTTGAAGTTCCGTGCCTCGTCGCTCAGGGTCATGAATTCTCCTTCGGGGTGTTCGGGTCGCGCCGGGCTTCCTCGAGCCCTCGTTGCACGCCCTGTGTGAAGCTGGTCAGGAAGCCGTAGACGCTGCGGGCTGCGCTGCTCTCGTCGTGATCACCGTTGCCGTCGCGGGCACCGAACGTGCCACTCGCGTGGCCGTTCGACTGACCGTTCGGGTGGCCGTTGGTGTTCGCGCTCCCCAGCAGCTGGCCCTTGGTGTTGTCTCGATCGTCGAGACGATAACCCGCGTCACCCCTCGATGGGGGTTCTTGCCCCCGCCGCACGGTCAGCGGCTGGCCGACCGGCAGCTGCGCGCCCCGCACCCGGCGGGCGAGGCCGCTGGCCGTGGCGCCGCCGGTGGCGGGGTCGGGCGGGGGGCCGGGAGGCGGCGTGCCGGCACCGCCGCCGTTGCGGGCGGCGAGCGGCGGGAGGCCGGACGGGCCCTGCTCGGGGCGATGGGGCGGCGTGTCGCCGAGGCCCGGCCCGTCGCTGCGCAGCGCGGGTGGCGCCGGCCACGAACGGGCACCCCCGCCGGACTGCTCGCCGCCGGGGCCGAGGGGGCGGGGCGACGAGCCGCGCGGCCACGTCGGGCCGATCGGCTCGCTGGGCCGGGGCGGGGAGGGCGGCACGGGGGGCCGCTGGCTCAGGCCGCTCGTCACGTTGCTGAGGCTGGCGAGCAGCGCGTCGTCGGGGACCGCACCGAGCGGTGCCTGGGCGGCGCCTCGCGGCGAGCGCTTGACCAGGCCGCTGGCGGTGCGGCTGGCGGGAACATCGCCGCGTGGCCCCGAGGCGGGGGCGGGGCCACCGAGGACGGGGGCGGGCGGGACGGCACCGCGCCGGTCGTCGGGCGCCGCGGCGGGCGGTGGGACCGCGATCGGGGGCGGTGGGCCGGGAGGCTGGTCGGCCCGGCGCGTCGGGTCGAAGGTGGGGGCGCCTGCCACGGCCGCCCAGGGCGAGCCGGCCGCGGGCGGCGGACCGAGCGCCGGGGTGGCGGGGACCGGCCCGGTCACCGCGGGGAGCTCGCCGGTCGTCCGCGGCCCGGGCGGCGCGGGTGCGGGGCCCGCCGGCGCGGGCCCGCTGAGCGCGGCCAGCGGGTCGGCGGCCACGCGGCGCTTCTTGCCCGTGGCGAGCGCCCGGGTGCCGTGCGGCGGGGTGACCGGCGCCGCCAGCTCGTGGTCGGTGGTCAGCAGGGTCGGCGGGATGTCGATGGTGGCCGTGATTCCGTTGCCCGGCGAGTTGTCGAGGTGGACCCGGATGTCGTGGCGCGCCGCCAGGTTGCCGGCGACGTAGTGGCCCAGGTACTTGGAGGGGGCGATCGTGAAGCTCTCGGCCCCGGCCAGGCGCCGGTTGGCCGCGGCGACGTCAGCGGGCGGCATGCCGAGGCCCGAGTCGATGATGGCCAGCGTGTAGCCGTCGGGCCGGTTGCGTCCCCGGATGTCGACCGCCTGGTCGGGCGGCGAGAACACCAGGGCGTTCTCGATGAGCTCGGCCAGCAGGTGGGCCAGGTCGGCGGCCGCCGAGCCGAGGATGGTGGCCGGCTCGACCCCGCGCACGGTGACCCGCTGGTAGTCCTCGACCTCGCCGAGGGCGGCGCGGATGACGTCGGTGAGCCGGACGGGCGCGGCCCATTGGCGGGGGGGCTCGATGCCGGCCAGCACCAGCAGCGACTCGGCGTTGCGGCGCATGCGGGTGGCGAGGTGGTCGAGGCGGAACAGGTTGGCCAGTGCGTCGGCGTCGGTCTCGTTGCTCTCGAGCTCGGTGATGAAGTCG
>DASSCS010000052.1:0-34459 GCA_035697515.1 Acidimicrobiales bacterium | reverse complement strand
GAACCTGGCGCTGGCCGCCGGCGCGACGTTCGCCGCGGTGACCGACCCGGTTCCCCTCGTCGACGCCCCCCTCGCCGCCTGGCCCCTCGCCGCCGCGCTGGCGGCGTGCGCCTACGCCGCGCTCACCCGTCCGCAGCCCCGTCCCAGCGGCTGACCGCGGCCGCCATCGAGCCGCGCTGGCGGCTTGCCGACCACGACGGTGCGCCAGGCGGCGAGGCAATACCTGTCACTCGGAGGCGGTCGAGGCACTAGCAGGCGGCCCCCGGCGGCTATCGCCTCGGCCGGCCTGCGCCGCGAGCCATTGCCTCGGCCGTCCGATCGCGTGCGGGGGTCACTCGATGACGACGACGACGTCGCCCGAGCCGACGGACTGCCCGGCCTCGACCTTGACCTCGGTCACCGTGCCCGCCTTGTCGGCCGCGATGTTGTTCTCCATCTTCATCGCCTCGAGCACGCACACCGTCTGGCCCTCGGCGACCGTGTCGCCCACGGCCACGAGCATCTTCACGATCGTGCCCTGCATGGGCACGGCCACGCTGCCGCTGCCCGCGGCCGATGCCGAGGCGCCGGTCGAGCGGCGCGGGCGGGGCGCAACCTTGGCGGCGCCACCCGGCGCGGCCGCGGCCGCCGCCTGCGACTCGGGCACCCACACGGTCACGCCGAAGCGGCGACCGTTCACCTCGACGTCGACGTCCCGGCGCACCTTGGGCTCGACCACCTCACCGCCCTCGGCGGGCCCGGTCGCGGGCGACACGGGCGGGGCCGTCACCGCCACGGTGTCCGACAGGTCGAGGGTGTCCTCGACCCAACGGGTCGAGTGCTCGCCGGCCACGAAATCGGGATGGCGCAGGATGGCCAGGTCGGCGGGCACGGTGGTGGCCGGCCCGGCGACCTCGAGCTCGCCCAGCGCCCGGATGGTGCGGGCGATGGCGGCGTCGCGGTCGGCGCCCCAGCAGACCAGCTTGCCGATCAGGTTGTCGTAGAACTGGCTGACCTCGTCGCCGGCCTCGTAGCCGCCGTCCCAGCGCACGCCGTAGCCCTGCGGCACCCGCAGCCGGGTGATGAGCCCGGGTGAGGGCAGGAACCGTCCCCCCGCCGGGTCCTCGGCGTTGATGCGCACCTCGACGGCGTGGCCCCGCCGCACGATGCCGTCCTGGGTGAACGACAGCGGCTCGCCCGAGGCCACCCTGATCTGCTCGGCCACCATGTCGATGCCGGTGACCTGCTCGGTGACGGGGTGCTCGACCTGCAGCCGCGTGTTCATCTCGAGGAAGTAGAACTCGCCGTCCTGGTAGAGGAACTCGACGGTGCCGGCGTTGACGTAGCCGCAGGCCCGGGTCACCTTGACCGCGGCCTCGCCCATGGCCTGGCGGACCTCGTCGGGGAACAGCGGAGCCGGGCTCTCCTCGATCAGCTTCTGGTGCCGGCGCTGGGCCGAGCAGTCACGCTCGCCCAGCCACACCGCGTTGCCGTGGGTGTCGGCGAACACCTGCATCTCGACATGGCGGGGCCAAGTCAGGTAGCGCTCGACGTAGCACTCCTCCCGGCCGAAGCCCTTGAGCGCCTCGGACTGGGCCGACTCGAGCGCCTCGGCCGCCTCGGCCGCCGCCGACACCACCCGCATCCCCCGGCCGCCGCCCCCGTAGGCCGCCTTGATGGCGACGGGCCAGCCGTGCTGCTCGCCGAAGGCGACCACCTCGTCGGCGGAGGCCAGGAACTCGGTGGTGCCGGGAACGCCGTCGACGCCCGCGCCCTGGGCGGCGATGCGCGACGACACCTTGTCGCCCATGATCTCGATGGCCTCGGGCGGCGGGCCGATGAACGTGACGCCCCGGGCGGTGATGGCCCGGGCGAAGTCGGTGTTCTCGCTGAAGAACCCGTAGCCGGGGTGCACGCCGTCGGCCCCGGACCGCTCGACGACGTCGAGGATCTTGCCGGTGTCGAGGTAGCTCTCGGCCGCGGTCTGGCCCCCGAGGGCGTACGCCTCGTCGGCGAGCCGCACGTGCAGGCTGTCGCGGTCGAGGTCGGAGTAGACGGCGACCGACGTGATGCCGAGGTCGCGGCACGCCCGCACGACCCGCACGGCGATCTCGCCCCGGTTGGCGATCAGGATCTTCGAGAGCACACCATATGTTTACGGGCATGTCCGAGGGTGGTGCCAGATTCGACGACGGCGGGGACGCGGGCGCCGGCGCGGGCGGGGGCGCTGCCGAGGCCACGAGCGCGGGCGCCGCCGGGCGTGCGGAGGAGGTCGCGGCGCGCGCCGGCGAGCGGGCGCGGGCGGCGCTGGCGGGCTCGCGCTTCGCGGACGTGCGCTGGGTCGCCACGACCGGGTCGACCAACGCCGACGCCATGGCGCTGGCCCAGCGGGGCGAGCGCGAGGGCATCGTGGTGGTGGCCGACCACCAGTCCGCGGGCCGGGGCCGCCGCGACCGCACGTGGGTGGCGCCTCCGGGCGGCTCGCTGCTGGTGTCGGTGCTGCTGCGGCCGCCGGGCCGGGTCGCGGGGGCCGTGACCATGGCCGCCGGGGTGGCCATGGTCGGCGCGGTCGAGCAGGTGGCCGGCGTGGCCGCGGGCCTGAAGTGGCCCAACGACCTGGTGGTCGGGGCCGGCGACGGCGAGCGCAAGCTGGCGGGCATCCTGGCCGAGGCCGACTGGCCCGCGGGGAGCACCGCCTCGGCCGGCTACCGCCCGCCCCGGCCTCACGAGCGGGCGGTTGTGGTGGTCGGCGTGGGGTTGAACGTGAGCTGGCCGGAGGTGCCGGACGAGCTCGACCGGCTGGCGACCGCGCTCAACCTCGTCGGGCCCGAGGCCGACCGGGTCGAGCTGCTGGTCGCGTTCCTCCGCCGGCTCGACGAGGGGTACGCGGCGCTGCTCGCCGACGGCGCCGACGGCCTGCTCGACCGGTGGCGGGCGCGCTCGGTCACCCTCGGCCGCCGGGTGCGGGTCGACCTGGGGGCCGACGACGTCGAGGGCACGGCGCACGACGTGACGGCCGAGGGGCACCTGGTGGTGGCGACGGACGAGGGCGCCCGCCGCACCATCGCCGTCGGCGACGTGGTCCACCTGCGCCGCGCCTGACCCGCGTCGACGGCTCGGGGCGCGCGCCGCCGTGTTGTCCGCGCCTGTAGATTCCGGCGCCTGACGAACTCCCGTCAGGCCGTTACCTGTTCTCACTCACTGGAGAGTCCTGTGCCCATCCGCTACTTCTCGCTGCCCGTGCTCGGCTCCGCCGCGGCCATGGGCGCGCTCGCCCTCGGGCTCGGCGCGTGTTCCGACGATCCCGACCGTGACGAGACCGGTGCCGTCACCGAGGCCGGTGACGCCGACGTGTTCCAGATCGAGGTCGGCGACTGCATGAGCGATCAGGCCGCCGCGACCGGCGAGGTGTCGGAGGTGCCCGTGGTGCCCTGCACCGAGCCCCACGACAGCGAGGTCTACTTCTCGTACACGATCCCCGACGCCGACACCTTCCCGGGGGACTTCCAGGAGCACGTCGACACGCAGTGCGTCCCCCAGTTCCAGACGTTCGTCGGTGTCCCCTACGAGTCCTCGGGGCTCTCGCTCACGTGGCTCGAGCCGACGTCCGAGTCGTGGGATGGCGGCGACCGCGAGCTGCTCTGCATCGTGGCCGATCCCGCCGGTGGGGTGACCGGCACGCTCGAGGGCGCCGCCCGCTGAGCGCCGCATCGCGCCGCAGCCGCGTTCCGATCGCACGGCCGGCCTCGCCACGGGGCCGGCCGTGCTCGCGATCGGCTCCCGGTCAGGGGTCGATGTCGCGGTCCTGGAGCCGGGCGAGCGCGTCCGCCGCCCGCCGCGCCACCGGCCCGGCCGCGCCGGGCAGCGGCCGCCCGTCGAGCGAGCGTAGGGGCTGCACGTCGCGCGTCGACGACGTCAGCAGCACCTCGTCGGCCTCGGCGAGCGCCGCCATCGGCACGTCGTCCTCCTCCGCCTCGTCCAGCAGCTCGAGCACCAGGCCACGGGTCACCCCGGCCAGGCAGCCGGCCAGCAGCGGTGGGGTCACCAGCCGGTCGCCCAGCACGACGAACACGTTGGTGCCCGTGCCCTCGCACAGGTTCCCCCGCGTGTTGGCCATGATGGCCTCGCTGGCGCCGACCTTGCGGGCCTCGGCGAGCATCACGACGTTCTCGGCGTAGGACGTGGTCTTGATCCCGGCGACCGCCGACCGCTCGTTGCGGGGCCAGGGCACGGTCACCGCCGCGGTCTCGGCGGGCCACGGGGCCAGGGGCGCGGCGGCGACGACGAGAGTGGGGTGCCCGCCGCCGCGGACCGAGCCGAACGGGGCGACCCCGGCGGTCAGCGTGATGCGCAGGCGGGCCGTGTCGGCGCCGGCCGCGTCGACCACCTCGTCGACGACGCGCCGCAACGCGGTGTCGCCCAGCGGCAGGTTCAGGCCCAACCCCTGCGCCGACCGGCCCAGCCGTTCGAGGTGCCGGCGCACGCCGAAGGCCCGGCCACCGATGACCTTGAGCGTCTCGAACACCCCGTCGCCCACGGTCAGCCCGTGGTCGAACACCGACACGACGGCGTCGCCGGCCGCGACCATCCGCCCATCCATCCACACCACGGCCTCGTCCACCGGGCCATCCAAGCCGCCCTGGCGGCCCGGCGTCGACTCCGCTCCGTCCTGCCGCGGCCCGGCGGGCCGGGCGGGCATCGGTCTGCCGGGGACCCCGGAATCGGGTGATGGGTTCACAGGGCTCGGGTCGGTCGGCCGTCAGTGCGCGCCGACGGGCACGCCGCCCGCGACGGCCAGCAGGCGCCGGGCCTTGAGCTCGGTCTCGTCCCACTCGCCCACGGGAGTCGAGCCCCAGGTGATGCCGCCACCGGTGCCGAAGTGCAGCCGCCCGTCCTCGACCCAGAAGGTGCGGATGGCCACGTTGAGCTCGCCCTGGCAGCGGTCGGCGTCGACCCAGCCGACCGCACCGCAGTACACGCCGCGGGGGACGGGCTCGAGCCGGGCGATGTGGTCGAGCGCGGCCAGCTTGGGGGCGCCCGTCACCGACCCGGGCGGGAAGGTGGCGGCGATGACGTCGCCCCACGTCACGTGCGGCCGCAGCCGGCCGGTCACGGTCGAGACCAGGTGCACCAGGCCCGGGTGGTGCTCGACCGCGCACAGGGCGGGCACCTCGACCGACCCCCACTCGCACACCCGCCCCAGGTCGTTGCGCACGAGGTCGACGATCATCACGTTCTCGGCCCGGTCCTTCGGCAGGAAGCCCGAGGGGTCGGCCGCCGTGCCCTTGATCGGCGACGAGGCCACCAGGCCGCCGTCGCGCCGGAGGAAGCGCTCGGGCGAGGCCGAGGCGACGTGGCACCCCACCGACGGCAGCCGAACGACCGCCGAGTAGGGCGCCGGGTTGCCCTGGCCGAGGGCGGCGCCGAGAGCAGCGATGTCGGCGCCTGGCGGCAGGGGGGCGGACAGCCGGCGGGTGAGGTTGACCTGGTAGACGTCGCCGGCGGCGATGGCGGCCCGGACGGCGTCGACCCCGGCGCAGAACTGGTCGCGGTCGAGCGAGGTGGTCCACTCGTCGGGGTCGGGGCCGCGCCAGGGCCGCCCGGGCCAGGGGCGGGCCGGCCGGGCGTCGGCGAACCTGGCGAGCACCGGCGCGCCGTCGAACGGCAGCACGACGGCCCACAGCCCCCGGCCGTCGAGTGCGGCCAGATCGGACGTGACGTCGACCAGCCCGGTGAGCAGCCGGTTGCCCACCACGGCGAGGGGCGCCGCAGCCGCGGCGGTCGATGGGCGGGGTGCCGTCACCGCACGGAGGATACGAGCCGCTGGCCGCGTCCCCCTACCGCGTTGCGCCGCAGCCCTAGCATCGGCCGCGTGCACGTGGAGTTCACCGACGAGCAGCAGGCCCTGCGCACCCTGGTGCGCGACTTCGCCGAGGGCGAGATCGCGCCGCATGCCGCGCGGTGGGACGCCGAGCACACCTTCCCCACCGAGGTGGTCCTGCAGATGGGCGACCTGGGCCTGTTCGGCATCCCGTTCCCCGAGGAGTACGGCGGCGGCGGCGCCGACCTGACCACCCTGTGCATCGCGATCGAGGAGCTGGGGCGGGTCGACCAGTCTCTCGCCATCACCCTCGAGGCCGGGGTGGGCCTCGGCGCCAACCCCATCTACCGGTTCGGCACCGAGGCGCAACGCCAGCAGTGGCTGCCCGATCTGTGTGCGGGCCGGGCGCTGGGCGGCTTCGGCCTGACCGAGCCCGACGCCGGCAGCGACGCCGGCGGCACCCGCACCACGGCTCGCCTCGAGGGTGCCGACGGTGCTGCCGGCGGCGAGTGGGTGATCGACGGCGAGAAGGCGTTCATCACCAACTCGGGCACCGACATCACCTCGCTCGTCACCGTGACCGCCCGCACCGGCGGCTCCGGGGCGGGCACGCCCGAGATCTCGACCATCATCGTGCCCGCCGGCACCCCCGGCCTGACGGTGCAGCCGCCCTACCGCAAGATGGGCTGGCACGCGTCCGACACCCACGGCCTCGGCCTGACCGGCTGCCGGGTGCCCGCCGGCAACCTGCTGGGCGAGCGGGGCCGCGGGTTCGCCCAGTTCCTGCACATCCTCGACGAGGGCCGCATCGCCATCGCCGCGCTGGCGGTGGGGGTCATTCGCTGCTGCCTGGAACAGTCGGTGGCCTACGCCGGCGAGCGCCAAGCCTTCGGCCGGGCCATCGGCGCCAACCAGGCGGTCGCCTTCGCCTGTTCCGACCTCGCCGTCATGGCCGAGACCGCCAGCCTGCTCACGTACCAGGCCGCCTGGCTGCGCGACATCGGGCGGCACTACAAGCGCCAGGCCGCCATGGCCAAGCTGTACGCCACCGAGTCGGCCGTCACCGCCACCCGCATGGCCACCCAGGTGTTCGGCGGCTACGGGTTCATCGACGAGACGCTGGTGGCCCGCCAGTACCGCGACGCCAAGATCCTGGAGATCGGCGAGGGCACCAGCGAGATCCAGCGCCTGGTCATCGCCCGTGACCTGGGCCTGCCGGTGGGCTGACCGGCGCGATCACCTGCAAGACTGTCCGTCCCCTCACCAGGAGCTCACATGAAGCAGTTCGTCACCGGTGGTGCCGGTTTCATCGGCTCGAACTACGTCCGCTGGGTGCTGGCCAACACCGACGACCAGGTCACCGTGTACGACGCCCTCACCTACGCGGGCAACCTGTCGACCCTGCGCGACGTCGACGACGACCCCCGCTACAGCTTCGTCAAGGGCAACATCTGCGACCCGGGCACGCTCGAGGAGGCCATGGCGGGCCACGACGCGGTCGTCCACTTCGCGGCCGAGAGCCACGTCGACCGCTCGATCGCGGGGCCTGACGACTTCGTCAACACCAACTGCTTCGGCACCAACGTGGTCATGGACACGGCCCGGCGGCTGGAGATCCCCCGCGTCATCCACATCGGCACCGACGAGGTGTACGGATCGGTCGAGGAGGGCTCGTCGTCCGAGACCGACCCGCTCGAGCCCCGGTCGCCCTACTCGGCCTCGAAGGCCGGCTCCGATCTCATCGCCCTGTCGTACTTCTCGACCTACGGGCTGCCCGTCAGCGTCACCCGGTGCACCAACAACTTCGGGCCCTTCCAGTTCCCCGAGAAGGTCATCCCCCTGTTCACCACCAACCTGATGGAGGGCCGGCCGGTCCCGCTGTACGGCGACGGGCTCAACGAGCGCGACTGGCTCTACGTCGACGATCACTGCGCCGGCGTGGCATCGGTGCTGGCCAAGGGCGTGGCCGGCGAGATCTACAACATCGGGGCGGGCAACGAGACGCCCAACCGGGTGCTGGTCGACAAGCTGCTGGCCATGTTCGACATGGGCGAGGAGATGGTCGACTACGTCCCCGACCGCCTGGGGCACGACCGCCGCTACTCGGTCAACATCGACAAGATCACCGCCCTGGGTTGGCGACGGCAGCGCACGCTCGACGAGGCGTTGGCGCGGACCGTGGCCTGGTATCGGGCCAACGAGTGGTGGTGGCGCCCGCTCAAGGAGCGGGCGGGCCTGGCGTGAAGGTCCTGATCACCGGGGCGGGTGGCCAGCTGGGCCGCGACCTGCACCTGCACTGCGAGGCCCGCGGCGACGAGGTGGTGGCGGCGACCCGCACCCAGCTCGACGTCGGCGACCGCGACGCCGTGTACCAGGCCATCACGGGCGTGCAGCCCGACGTAGTGCTGCATGCCGGGGCGTGGACGGCGGTCGACGCGTGCGAGGCCGACCCCGACCGGGCCTGGCGGGTGAACGCCCTCGGCACCCGGTGGGTCGCCGACGCCAGCCGCCGGGTGGGCGCCCACCTCTGCTACGTGTCGACCGACTACGTGTTCGACGGCACCAAGGAGGGGCCCTACGTCGAGTGGGACCGGCCCGACCCGCAGTCGGCCTACGGCCGGTCGAAGTGGGGCGGCGAGCACGAGGTCGCGGTGCACGCGCCCGGGGCCAGCGTCCTGCGCACCTCGTGGGTGTGCGGCGAGCACGGCAACAACATGGTGAAGACCGTGCTGCGCCTGGCCGACACGGGAGAGCTGGCCTTCGTCGACGACCAGCGGGGCTGCCCGTCGTTCACGGCCGACCTGGCGGTGGGCATCAGGCGACTGGCCGCCGCCCGGGTGCCGGGGCTGTTCCACATGACCAACCAGGGTGCGGTCAGCTGGTACGAGTTCGTGCGCTCGGTGCTGGAGTCGGCCGGCCACGACGCGGCCAAGGTGCGGCCGATCAAGACCGAAGAGCTCGACCCGCCCCTGGCTGCGCCCCGCCCGGCCAACTCGGTCCTCGACAACGCCGCGCTGCGCCTGGCCGGCTTCCCCCTGCTGCCGCCGTACCGCGAGAGCCTGGACCGCCTCGTCGCCCGCCTCACCGCCTGAGGGCGGATGGCGCCCTGGCGGCCTCAGCCCAGCAGGTGGAGGCGGCGGGCCAGGTCGCTGTTCAGGCGGCGGTCGGGGTCGAGACCGTCGCGCACCTCGCGCCACTCGTCCAGCCGGGGGTACATGAGCGGCAGGTGCTCGGGTCGCATGCGGCTGTCCTTGGCCAGGTAGAGCCGGCCGCCCACGTCGAGCACCCGCCGGTCGAGCCGGTCGAGCAGCGGGGCCAGGCCGCCGACGTCGGTCGGCACGTCGATGGCCAGCGTCCACCCCGGGCCGGGGAACGACAGCGGCCCCGGGTTGGCCTCGCCGAAGTACTTGAGCACCGACAGGAAGCTGGGCGCCGGGTGGTCGGCGATGGCCTCCGCGATCTCGCGCAGCACGTCCTCGGCGCCGAAGGGGACCAGGCACTGCCACTGCAGGCAGCCGCGGCGGCCGTACAGGCGGTTCCAGCCGCTCACCATGTCGAGGGGGTACCAGAACTTGTCGATCGTCATCAGGTGGTCGCGGCGCCGGCGGGGCGCCTTGCGGAACCACATCTCGTTGAAGGCGGCGATCGAGGCGCGGTTGATCAGCGCGTTGGGGGCCACCGGCGGGGCCGGGACCGTGGGCGGCGGGCGGTAGGCCAGCGGGTCGCGGCGCCGGCGGCCGCGGGCGGGCAGATCGTCGACGGCGGCGAAGTCGCCCTGGTCGAGCACGGCCCGCCCCAGCGAGCGGCCCCGGGCCAGGCAGTCGATCCAGGCGACCGAGTACTGGTACCTGCGGCCCCCCTCGAGCAGCAGGGTCAGCAGGCTGTCGAGGTCGGGGATCCGGTCGCTGTCGACCTTGAGCAGGCTGGTCTCGATGCGGCGCAGGGCGATGGTGGCCTCGACGACCGTGCCGGTCAGCCCCAGGCCCCCGCAGGTGGCCCAGAACTCGTCGGGCGTGTCGGTGGGGGTGAGCGTCCGCCGTGTGCCGTCGGGCAGCGCCAGCACCATCGAGCGCACGTGGGCACCGAAGCTGCCGCTGGCGTGGTGGCCCTTGCCGTGCACGTCGTTGGCGATGGCGCCGCCGATGGTGATGCGGCTGGTTCCGGGCGTGACCTGGACGAACCAGCCCTGAGGCACGATCTCGCGCAGCAGCGCGACGAGTGAGGTGCCGGCCAGCACCCGGGCGGTGCCGGCCCGCTGGTCGAGCTCGAGCAGCCCCGACACCCGGGTGGCGTCGACGACCAGCCCGCCGGCGTTCATGGCCTGGTCGCCGTACGACCGGCCGAGGCCCCGGGCGATGGCGCCCCGCGGCCCGGCGGTCTTCACCGCCATGGCCAGCTCGTCGGGGTTGGACGGGCGGGTGACGTGCGAGACGGATGAGGGGTTGCGCCCCCAACCGGTGACGACCTCGCGGCCGCCCGGCTCGTCACCATCGCCGCCGGCGGCGTCGCGCCGGATCGAGCCGTCGTTCATGCTGTGTAGACCCCGATGGCGAACACGACGGCCCACGCTATGCCGATGAGCTGCAGGGGCCGGTCGCCGAGGACGATCTCCTCCGGCGCGGAGCCCCGGCCCTGGTCGAGCACGAGCGCGTAGCGCAGCACCGCCATCACGAAGGGCAGGATCGAGAGCTGGTACCAGGGCACCGTGGTGGCCGCGACCGTCTCGGCCTTCTCGAACGCCCACAGGCAGTACGCCACCAGCACGGCCCCCGAGCTGACCGACCGCAGGTAGGCGGTGTAGCTGGTGGTGTAGGCGGCCAGCACCGAGCGGAAGTCGCTGGCCCCGTCGCCCATCTCCTTGGCCTCGGCGGCCCGCTTCCCCGAGATCATGAACAGGGCGCCGAAGCTGGTGACGATGAAGAACCAGTTCGAGATGTGCTGGTTGGTGGCGGCCGCGCCGGCCACTGCCCGCAGCACGAACCCGGCGGCCACCGCCACCAGGTCGACCACGGCGACGTGCTTGAGCACCGAGGAGTAGGCGGTGGTGAGGGCCACGTAGCCGCCGACCGTCGCCGCCAGGGCGCCGTTGATCGTGAACCCCAGGGCCACGCCCGCCGCCACCAGGCCGATGCCGCCCAGGTAGGCGACGGGCACGGGCACGACCCCCGAGGCGACCGGGCGGCGGCGCTTGCGCGGATGCAGCCGGTCGGCCTCGACGTCGCGGGCGTCGTTGATGTAGTAGGTGCCCGAGGCCGCCAGGCAGAAGCACACGAACGCCACCGCGGCGTCGATGGCGTACTGGCGGTTGTCGAGCACGCCCGCGGCGGCCGGCGCCGCGAACACGAGCACGTTCTTGGCCCACTGCTTGGGCCGGGCGAGCTTGACGAGCCCGGCGGGCAGCGACGTCACCCCGCGGGCCTTCTGCGGGGGTTGATCCGCACCGCCGCCCGGGTCGCCGGCGCCCGGCTGCTCGTCGCCGCCGTCGCGTGTGCCCGGACCCGGACGGCCCGGACGGGGCGCTGACGACGCGGACACGGTGCTCATCGTGATCGGCGTCTCACAGCCGCGCCGACAGCTTGCGCCACACGGGGCGGGGGAGGTGGCGGAACGCAGCCATGACGTAGCGGAACGTGCCCGGCACCCACACGGTGTGCCTGCCCGTGGCCAGGCCGTCGGCCACGGCCTCGGCCACCGCCTCGGGCGTCGTGGCCAGCGGGGGCGCCTCCTTGCCCTCGGTCATCGAGCTGTGCACGAAACCGGGCCTGACCACCATGACGTCGACGCCGGTACCCTCGAGCGAGTCGCCGAGGCCCTGGCAGAAGCCGTCGAGGCCCGCCTTGGACGACCCGTACACGAAGTTGGACCGCCGCACCCGCTCGCCGGCGACCGAGCTGAGCACGACGATCGTGCCGTGCCCCTGCTGCTCGAGGCGCTGCGAGACATGGAGCAGGGTCGACACCGGGCCGGCGAAGTTGGCCACGGCCAGCTCGGCGGCGGCTGCCGGGTCGTCCTCGAGGCGCTGCTGGTCGCCGAGCACGCCGGCCGCCAGCAGGACGCAGTCGACGTCGCGCTTGCCGTCGCCCTCGGCCGGCAGGGCGTCCCAGGCGGCCTTGACCGCGTCGGCGTGCCCCGGGATGTCGGTGGCGTCCCAGGTCACGAGCGCCACCTCGGCGCCCGCGGCCCGCAGGCGCTCGGCGACGGGCTCCATGGCCTCGGGGCGGCGGCCGGCGAGCACGATGCTGCGGCACCCTCCGGGGACCAGTCGCTCGGCGATGGCGGCCCCGATGTCGGACGAGCCGCCGAGGACCAGCAGCGATTGGATGGCCCCGAGGGAGTTGCGCACTGCGAACCTCACTCTGCACTGACGTCGAGCAGGACGAGCGGCCCCAACGGCCCCCCGACCACGTTCGCGGCCACGCCGCGACAGAACACGGAGAGGCTAGCCGACGGTGTACCAGTCACCCTCGGCGATGGCGCCGGGCGGCCGCCGGGCTACTAGCGTGACCGGTTCGGGCGGGTCGTGCCGTCCAGGCCGCCGCGGCAAGGGGTGCTGCCCGGCACAGGAGGTCGCACTATGGCGCAGATCGCGGTGATCGGGGCGGGCTACGTCGGCCTGACGACCGCGGCGTGCTTCTCGTCGCTCGGTCACGACGTGGTCTGCGCCGACGTCGACGAGGGCAGGATCGCACGGCTGCAGCGGGGCGAGGTGCCCATCGTCGAGGCCGGCCTCGATGCCCTGGTCCGCGAGGGCCTCGACGGCGGCACGCTCACCTTCGTGGTGGGGGCCGCCAACGCCGCCCACTCGGCCGAGTTCGCCTACCTGTGCGTACCCACGCCCCAGGGCGACGACGGGTCGGCCGACCTGTCCTACATCGAGGTGGCGGCGCGCCAGATCGGGCCGGTGCTGCCGTCGGAGGCCGTGGTGGTCAACAAGTCGACGGTGCCGGTGGGCTCGACCCGGGTGGTCGAGCGGGTGCTCGGGCGAGACGACGTGACCGTGGTGTCGAACCCCGAGTTCCTGCGCGAGGGGTCGGCCGTGCACGACTTCCTCAACCCCGACCGCATCGTGATCGGCAGCGACGACCAGTCGGCTGCCGTGCGGGTGGCGTCGCTCTACATCGGGGTGACGGCGCCCATCATCGTCACCGACCCGCCCTCGGCCGAGACCATCAAGTACGCGTCCAACGCCTTCCTGGCCACCAAGATCAGCTTCGTCAACGCCATCGCCGCGGTGTGCGAGGCCGTCGGTGCCGACGTCAAGGACGTCGTGCTGGGCATGGGCTACGACAAGCGCATCGGCCACGAGTTCCTCAAGCCAGGACCGGGGTGGGGCGGGTCCTGTTTCCCCAAGGACTCGCGCGCCCTCGTGCACATCGCCGATACCGCGGGGTACTCGTTCGACCTGCTGCGGGGCGTGATCAGCGTCAACGAGGACCAGTTCCACCGGGTGGTGGCCAAGGTGCGCGAGGTGCTGGGCGGCTCGCTGGCCGGGCTGAAGGTGGGCGTGTGGGGCCTGACCTTCAAGGCGCGCACCGACGACACCCGCGACTCGCCCGCCCTGCGCATCGTGGCGTTGCTGGCGGCCGAGGGCGCCGAGGTCCACGCCTACGACCCCGCGGTCAAGGCGCCGGTCGAGGGGGTCGACCCCGCGGCCGACCCGTACTCGGTGTGCGACGAGGCCGACGTGCTGGTCGTGCTCACCGAGTGGGACGAGTTCCGCTGGCTCGACTTCGACAAGGTGGCCGGGCTCATGCGCAGCCCGCGGGTGGTCGACGCCCGCAACCTGCTCGACAAGCCGGCCCTCGAGCGCCGCGGCTTCACGTACACGGGCATCGGCCGCTGATGCCCCGGGTCGTGGTCACGGGGGGCGCCGGCTTCCTGGGGTCGCACCTGTGCGAGGCGTTGCTGGCCCGGGGCGACGAGGTCGTCGCCATCGACAACCTGCTCACGGGCTCGGTCGACAACATCGAGCACCTGTTCGCGGCGCCCGGCTTCACCTTCGTCGAGCACGACGTCAGCCAGTACGTGTGGGTGCCGGGCGCAGTCGACGCGGTCATGCACTTCGCCAGCCCAGCGTCGCCCGCCGACTTCGAGCGCATCCCCATCCAGATCCTCAAGGTGGGCAGCCTGGGCACGCACAACTGCCTGGGCCTGGCGCTGGCCAAGTCGGCCCGGTTCTTCCTGGCCTCGACCAGCGAGGTCTACGGCGACCCCCAGGTGCACCCCCAGCCCGAGTCGTACCGGGGCCACGTCAACCCCATCGGCCCCCGCGGCGTCTACGACGAGGCCAAGCGCTTCGCCGAGGCGATGACGATGGCCTACCACCGCTCGCACGGCCTCGACGTCCGCATCGTGAGGATCTTCAACACCTTCGGCCCGCGGGTGCGGGTCGACGACGGGCGCGCCGTCAGCAACTTCATGCACCAGGCGCTGCTGGGCAAGCCCATCACCGTGTACGGCGACGGGAGCCAGACGCGGAGCTTCTGCTATGTCGAGGACGAGGTCCGCGGCTTCCTCGCCCTGCTCGACGGCGACATCACCGGTCCGGTCAACATCGGCAACCCGACCGAGTTCACGGTGCGCGAGCTGGCCGACATGGTGCTACAGGTCACCGGCTCGCCGTCGGAGGTCGTCCACCAGCCGCTGCCGGTCGACGATCCCGCGCAGCGCCAGCCCGACATCACGCTCGCCCGCACCGCGCTGGGCTGGGAGCCACGCGTCGAGCTGCGCGAGGGCCTCGAGCGCACGGCTGACTGGATGCGCGCCCTCCTGACCTGACCCGCCAGCCGGGTCAGTGGTCGCGGGCGACGGCCTGGTCGCGGTGGGTCAGGTACCACTCGACCGTGCGGCGCAGGCCCTCGGAGAAGGGGACCTGGGCCTTGAAGCCGAACGCGCTGGCGGCCCGACCGGGGTCGACCCGCCGGCGGGGCTGGCCGTCGGGCTTGGTCGCGTCCCAGCGCACCTCGCCCGCGAACCCGGTGGCGGCGGCGATGAGCCCCACCAGGTCGCGGATGGGCAGCTCCTCGTCGGTGCCCAGGTTGACGGGGTCGGCGCCGTCGTAGCGCTCGGCGGCCAGCACCAGCCCCTCGGCCGCGTCGTCGACGTACAGGAACTCGCGGGAGGCCGACCCGGTGCCCCACACGTCGATGTGGTCGGCCCCGCCCTCGACCGCGTCGACGCACTTCTTGATCAGCGCGGGGATGACGTGGCTGACCCCGGGGTGGAACTTGTCGCCCGGCCCGTACAGGTTGGTGGGCATCAGGTAGATGACGTCCTGGCCGTACTGGGCCCGGTTGGCCTGGGCCTGCACCAGTTGGGCCAGCTTGGCGATGCCGTAGGGGGCGTTGGTCTCCTCGGGGTAGCCCTGCCACAGCGAGTCCTCGCTGAAGGGGACGGGGGTGTGCTTGGGGTACGAGCAGATCGTGCCTGTCACCACCGTCTTGGGCGTGCCCGACACCCGGGCCTGTTCGATGACGTAGGTGCCCATGAGCAGGTTGTCGAGGTACAGGTCGGCCGGTGCGGCCATGTTGGCGCCGATGCCCCCGACGCGGGCGGCCAGGTGGAAGACGAGGTCGGGGCTCGTGTCGGCGAACAGGCGGGCGACGTCGTCGGGCCGGCGCAGGTCGTACTCGGTCGACGAGGGCGCCACCAGCCGGCCCACGTCCCGCTGGTGGAGACGGGCGCACACCGCCCTTCCCAGGAACCCGCCACCGCCGGTGACGAGCACGGTGCGATCGGGCCAGCGCTCGGACATGGCCGTTCATGGTACCGGTCAGGTCCAGCGCGCTTGCCGTGCGTCGATCCTCACGATTCGTGGGCAGGTGTCGCCGGTGTCGCCGGGCGTGCGAGGATGCCCGGCCATGCGGGCCGCGGTGGTGATCGAGCAGTGCTGGCACCGCGTGCCCGGGGGCACCGCCGCCGCGGTGCTCGACCAGGTCGAGGCCGTGGCGGCGACGGGCCGCGTCGACCAGGTGGGCGTGGCCGCCCGCCACCGCGAGCCGCCCTCGGAGGCCTGGCGGCCGGCGATCCCCGTGCGCCACCTGCCGCTACCCCGCCTGGCCCTGTACCGCACGTGGCACCGGCTGCGCTGGCCGGCGGTCGAGCGGGCGACCGGCGTGGTCGACGTGGTCCACGCGACCGGCTATGCCATCCCGCCCCGCACCGCGCCCCTCGTCGTCACCGTGCACGACGTGGCCTGGCGCCGCGACCCGTCGATGTTCACGCGCAACGGCGTGCGCTTCTTCGAGTCCGGGCTGCGCTGCGTGATCGACGACGCCGACCTGGTGCTGTGCCCGTCGCGGGCGACCATCGACGACTGCGCGGCCGCCGGCATCGGCCGCGACCGGCTGCGCCACGTGCCCTGGGGCATGACGGCCGCCGACGTGACCGGCGACGAGGTGGCGCGGGCGCGGGCGCGGTACGGCCTGACCGGCCGCTACGTGCTGTCGGTGGGCACGCTCGAGCCCCGCAAGAACCTGCCCCGCCTGCTCGAGGCGTTCGCCCGGCTGCCCCAGCGGGACGTCACCCTGGCGGTCGTGGGGCCCGACGGGTGGGGCCACTCGCTGGCCGAGTCCGCCGCCCGCCTGGGCGACCGGCTGCGGCTGACGGGCTTCGTGCCGCGATCGCAGCTCACCGCTCTCTACGGTGGCGCCAGCGTGGTGTGCTATCCGAGCCTGTGGGAGGGGTACGGCCTGCCGGTGGCCGAGGCGATGGCTGCGGGCGCGCCGGTGGTCACCTCGGCGGGCACCGCCACGGAGGAGCTGGTGGTGGGCGGCGCCGGCCTGGCCGTCGACCCCCTGGACGTCGACGCCATCGCCGGCGCGCTCGCCTCGGTCCTCGACGACGACCGGCTGGCGGCCCGCCTGCGGACGGCGGGCCGGGAGCGGGCGGCGGCGACCACCTGGCAGGCCACCGCCGAGGCGACGATCGCCGCCTACGACGAGGTGGCCGGGCCATGAGGGTGGGGGTCAACCTGCTGTGGCTCGTCCCGGGCCGTGTCGGCGGCTCGGAGATGGCCACCGTGGCGCTGTTGCGCCACTTCGCGACCGAGCCGCCCGAGGGCATCGAGCTGACGCTCTTCGCCCTCGACGGGTTCGGCCAGACCTATCCCGACCTGGGCCGTGCCTTCCCCAGCCACCTGGCACCCCTCACCGGGCGGCTGCGCCCGCTGCGGGTCGTGGCCGAGAACACCTGGCTGGCGCAGCAGGCCCGCGGCCGGGTCGACCTGATGCACCACATGGGCGGCGTGCTGCCGCTGGTGCAGCCGGTCAAGGGCGTCGTCACGATCCACGACCTGCAGCCCTTCGACATGCCCGACAACTTCACCCCCACCAAGCGGGCCTACCTGCAGCGCTCCATCCCTCGCAGCGTGCGCGCCGCGGCCGCGGTGGTGGCGCCGACCGAGTTCGTCCGCCGCGGCATCGTCGACCGCTTCGGGGTCGCGCCCGAGCGCATCCGCCTGGCGCCGTGGGGGGTCGACCCGCCCGGCAACCACACGAGCGTCGCCCAGGTGCAGGCCCGCTACGGGCTGCCCCGGCGGTGGTTCGTGTTCCCGTCGTTCACCTGGAACCACAAGAACCACGTCATGCTGCTGCGGGCCTTCGCGGTGGTCGCCGCCCGCGAGCACGACGTGATGCTGGTGCTGACCGGGGGCGAGGGCCCGGCCGAGCAGACGATCGCCGACGAGGTGCTGCGCCTGGGCCTGCGCGGTCGGGTCCGGCGCACCGGCCTGGTGCCGCGGCGCGACGTGCTGGCGATCGTGCGGGGGGCGGTCGCCCTGACCTGGCCCTCGCGCTACGAAGGCTTCGGGCTGCCCGTGCTCGAGGGCATGAGCCTCGGCACGCCGGTGCTGTCGAGCGACGCCGCCGCCCTGCCCGAGGTGGTGGGCGACGCCGCCATGCTGCTGCCGGTCGACGACGCCGACGCGTGGACCGACGCCATGGTGCGCATGCTCGAGGACGGCGTCGAACGCCAGCGCCTGGCCGAACTGGGCCTGCGGCGCGTGGCCGGCTTCACGTGGCAGCGCACCGTGGCCGAGACGGCGGCCGTCTACCGTGCCGCCGACACCTCCGACGACGCGGGAGTCCCATCGTGAAGCTGCTCGTCCTGTGCCCCCACTTCGCCCCCGACACGGCGCCGACCGGCGAGGTCATGACCAGCATCGCCACCGAGCTGGTGGCGCGGGGCCACGACCTGCACGTCGTCACGTCGCTGCCGTGGTACCAGCACCACGAGATCGAGCCGGGCTGGCAGGGCCGGATCGTGCGCCACGAGGACACCGACTCGGGTCGGATCACCCGCGTGCACCCGTTCCCCACCGACAAGCGCAACATCCCGGCCCGCGCCGCGGCGTTCGCCGGCTTCACCGTGCTCTCCGCGGCCATGGGCCTGCGGGGGCGGCGGGGGGCGCGGCCCGACGCGGTGTTCGCCATGTCGCCGCCGCTCACGCTGGGCGGCGCCGGCTGGCTGGCCGCCCGCCGCTGGCGGGTGCCGTTCGTCTTCAACATCCAGGACGTCTTTCCCGACGTGGCGGTCGAGCTGGGCGCCATCACCGACCCCCGGGTCATCGCGCTGGCGTCGTGGCTCGAGCGCTGGAGCTACCGGCGGTCCGACGCCGTGACCGTGCTGTCCGACGACCTGCGCGACAACCTGGTCGACAAGATCCGGGGCACGGTGCCCGACGCCCACGACCGCATCAGGGTCATCCCGAACTTCGTCGACACCGAGCGCATCACGCCCACCGACCCCGCGGCGGGCACCTACCGGGCCGAGTACGGGCTCGTTGGCAAGCGGGTGGTGATGTATGCCGGCAACGTGGGGTTCTCGCAGTCGCTCGACCTGGTGCTGGCGGCCGCCCGCACCGTGGGCGAGCGGCCGGGCATGGGCGACGTGGCCTTCGTGATCAACGGCGGCGGCTCGGCCCGCCCCCAGCTCGAGGAGCAGGCGGCCGGCCTCGGCAACGTGGTGTTCGTCGACTTCCAGCCCAAGGAGCGGCTGCCCGAGGTGCTGGCCGCCGCCGACGTGCACGTGGTGCCGCTGCGCCGGGGGCTGGCCCGGTCGAGCGTGCCGTCGAAGACCTACTCGATCCTGGCCGCGGCGCGACCGCTGGTGGCCAGCGTCGACGAGGGCACCGAGGTCGCCCGGGTGGTCGAGAAGGCGGGGGCGGGCCTCGCCGTGCCCCCCGACGATCCGGAGGCGTTCACCACCGCCCTGATCACCCTGCTCGACGACCCCGACCAGGCCCGCGCCATGGGCCGGGCCGGGCGTGAGTTCGTCGAGGCGTGGGCGTCGCCCGCGGCCGTGGCCCGGAACTACGAGGCGCTGTTCGACGAGCTGCGTTCGCGCCCGCGCTGACCTGGGCGATACCCTCGGTCCCTTATGGGCAAGGCCTCCTCATCCAAGAAGGTCGCCCGCGCGGCCCGCGCGGGCGGTCGGTCGTCCGGCAGCAAGCAGCGGAACCTGCTGTTCCCCAGCGTGATCGGGGTGATCGTGCTGCTCGGTACCGGGCTGATCGCGTTCGCGGCCAACGAGCGCAAGTCCGAGGCCGACATCGCTCCCGTCGCCAACCAGGACCACTGGCACGCGGCGATCGAGATCTCCATCTGCGGCGAGCCGCAGCCCGCCACCGCCGAGTTCGAGAGCCGCATCGGCATCCACACGCACGGCGACGGCGTCATCCACATCCACCCGTTCTCCGACGGCGGCGCCGGCGAGAACGCCACGCTCGGCGCCTACCTCGAGGGCGCCGGCATCGAGTTGACCGACAGCAAGCTGACCATCGGCGACGAGTCATGGGAAGAGGGCGAGGACGACTGCGACGGCGAGGCCGCCGAACTCATCGTCGCCCAGTGGAAGGACGTCCAGAGCACCGACGAGAACCCGGCGCTCATCCGGCGCGACTTCGGCGACATCCGCTTCCGCGAGGACGGCGAGGGCTACACCATCGCCTTCGTTCCGGAGGGCACGACCGACATCCCCAAGCCCGAGTCGGCCGCGCAGCTGGCCGAGCTGGGCGCCGCCGACGCTGCCACCGCCACCAGCGTGCCCGCCGGCGAGGAGCCGCCGGAGGGCAGCGACACGACCGCGGGCGAGGGTACCGGGACCACCGAGCCCGCCGACACATCCACCACCGCCCCGCCGGAGCAGTAGTGCGCGCCGTCGTGCTGGTCGGGGGGTTCGGCACGCGCCTGCGCCCGCTCACCTGCGATCGGCCGAAGCAGATGCTGCCCATCGTCGACAGGCCCATGATCGAGCACGTGGTCGGCCACCTGGCCGCCTACGGGATCGTCGACGTGGTGCTGTCGCTGGGCTTCCGGCCCGAGGAGTTCCGCGACGCCTACCCCCGGGGGCGCTGCGCCGGGGCCACGTTGCACTACGCGGTCGAGCCCTCGCCGCTCGACACGGCCGGCGCGATCCGCTTCGCCGCTCTCGACGCCGGCATCAGCGACCGCTTCCTCGTGCTGAACGGTGACGTGCTGACCGACCTCGACATCGGGGCGTTGGTGGCCTTCCACGAGCGTTCGGGGGCCGAGGGCACGATCGCCCTGCACAAGGTGGCCGACCCGTCACGCTACGGGGTCGTTCCCACCGACAACGACGGGCGGGTGGTCGAGTTCGTCGAGAAGCCCGAGCCCGGCACCGCGCCGACCGACCTCATCAACGCGGGCACCTACGTGCTCGAGTCGTCGGTCCTCGACCGCATCGAGCCGGGGCGGCGGGTCTCGGTCGAGCGCGAAGTCTTCCCCGCCATGGTGGCCGACCGCACGCTGTACGCCCTCGACGGCGAGACCTACTGGATCGACACCGGCACGCCGCAGGAGTACATCCAGGCCCAGCTGGACCTGACCGAGGGCCTCCGGGGCGAGCCGCTGCTGGCCGTCGACGCCACCGCGGCCATCGGGCCGGGCGCCGAGGTGCGCCGGTCGGTGGTGGGCTCCGACGTCACCATCGCGGCCGGCGCCCGCGTCGAGGGGTCGGTGGTGCTCGACGGGGCCCGGCTGGGCGCCGGCGCCGTCGTCGAGGGGTCGATCGTCGGGCACGGCGCGAAGGTGGGCGAGGGCGCCCGGGTCGTGGGGTGCAGCGTGGTGGGCGACGACGAGGAGGTGGCGCCGGGCGCCCTCCTCGACTGCGCCCGCCAGCCCTCCTGCTGTCCATGAACCTCCTGGTCACGGGTGGTGCGGGCTTCGTCGGCTCGACGCTCGTCGACCGGCTGCTGGCCGAGGGCCACGTGGTCGAGGCGCTCGACGACCTGAGCACCGGGTCGCTGGCCAATCTCGCCGAGGCCCGGGCCGACCGCAGCCGGCGCTTCGCGTTCCACCAGGTCGACGTGCGCGACCCGCACGTGGTCGACCTGATCGTGCGGCGCGCGCCCGAGGTGGTCTTCCACCTGGCGGCCCAGCCGGACGTGCGGGCCTCGGTCGAACGCCCCGCCCATGACGCCGAGGTCGCCGTGGTGGGCGCCGTCAACGTGCTGGAGGGCGCCCGACGGGCCGGCACCCGCAAGGTGGTGGCGGCGTCGAGCGGGGGCACGCTCTACGGCGAGTTGGCGCCCCGCCAGCTCCCGGCGAAGGAGTCGCAGGCCCTGGCGCCCGTGTCGCCCTACGGCGCTGCGGCCCGGGCGGTGCTCGAGTACCTGCGGGTGTACCGGCGCCTCCACGCGCTCGAGTACACGGCGCTCGCCCTCGCCAACGTGTACGGGCCCCGCCAGGACGGCGAGGCGGGGTCGGGCGTGGTGGCCGCCTTCGGCGCGCGGCTGCTGGCCGGCGAGCGGTGCACCATCTACGGCGACGGCGAGCAGACGCGTGACTTCCTGTACGTCGACGACTGCGTCGACGCGTTCGTGCGGGCCGCCCAGCGGGGCGACGGCCTGCTCGTCAACGTGGGCACGGGGGTCGAGACGTCGATCAACGAGCTGTACGCGGCGATGGCGGAGGCGGTCGGCGTCGACGGCCCGGCCCGCTCGACCGCCGCCCGCCCGGGCGACCTGGCCCGCTCCGCCCTCGACCCCGCACGGGCCGCCATGCAGCTCGGCTGGCGTCCGTGGACCTCGCTCGCCGAGGGCACGGCCCGCGTCGTCGAGTGGCTGGCCGAGCAGCGGCGCTGAGCCGCGTCCTCGACCCGGTCGACCCGGCCGGACCCTCCGCCCGGATCCGATCGTCAGCGGAACAGGTCCTCGGCCGGCAGGCGGACCACCTCGGCCCTGACCTCACCCCGCCCTAGCCAGGCGGGGTCGACGCCCCGGACGACGGCGGCGCAGATGCCCCTGGACTTGCCCATCACCAGCTCGGCGGCGCTCGCCAGCTCGTCGACCACGCACACCTCGGTCACCGCCAGCTCGCGGCCCATGGCGTCGGCGGTGCCCCGCAGGTCGACCACGGCCCTGATGCCGGCGCAGCCGATGGCCACGTCGGTCAGGCCCCGGCGCCACACCCGCCCGAACGTGTCGCTGATGATCACCGCCAGGTTCACGTTCAGCCGGCCCCGCAGCCCGTCGCGCAGCCGGCGGGCCGAGCGGTCGGGGTCCTCGGGCAGCAGCGCCGCCCAGCCGTGCTCGACGTTGGACAGGTCGACCCCCGCGTTGGCGCACACGAAGCCGTGCCGCGTCTCGCTGATGACCAGGTCGCCGCGCCGGCGCAGCACCCGCACCGACTCGCCCTCGACGATGCGGGCCTTGCTCTCGGGGTCGTTGGGGTCGATCGGCACGAGCTGGGCCTCGGCCTTGGACACGACCTTCTGCGTGACCACCAACACGTCGCCGTCGACCAGGTCCGGAGCCGCCTGCGCCAGCAGCCGGGACAGGTCGTCTCCCGGGCGCACCTCGCCCACCCCCTCGACAGGCACGATCTCGAGTCCGTGAGCCACCACCTGTTCCCCTTCCGTCACAGGCCGAGCGCCACCCCGCACAGCGCGGCGGCGGCGTCGGGATCACGCATGATCGTGTCGGTCACGACACAGCGCAAACCCGCTGCTCGGACGGCATCCGCGTGGTGCGCGTCGGCCGTGTCGACCACCAACGTGCCGGCGAAGGGCGCGTAGAGGCGGGCCACCCCGACGACGCTGTCGTCGAGTCCCAGCTCGCGCATCAGGCGGTCGGCGGGGCCCTTGAGCGCCCGGCCGCCCACCAGGGGGGAGATGGCCACGACCGAGTCGCGTCGGGCGGCGACCGCCTCGCGCACGCCGGGGACGGCGAGGACGGGGCCGATCGAGACGATGGGGTTGGACGGCGCCACGACCACCACGTCTGCGCCCGCCACGGCGTGGAGGACGCCGGGCGCGGGCGTCGCCTGCTCGACGCCCGCGAAGCGCACCGACGCCACCGGCACCGCGTGGCGCCGGGCCACGAAGTAGTCCTGGAACGCGACCTCCTCGCCGCGGCCGCCGTCGTCGCCGTCGGCCGCCAGCGTGATCATCGTGCGCACCGGGTCGTCGCTCACCGGCAGCACCGCCAGCCCCAGGCCCCAGGCGCGGGCGATCTCGGCCGTCACCGTCGACAGCGTGGCGCCCTCCCCCAGCCGCTCCGTCCGGTAGAGGTGGGTGCCCAGGTCGCGGTCGCCCAGGCCGAACCAGGTCGCCCCGCCGTAGCGCTCGAGGCCCGCCATGGCGTGCCAGGTCTCGTCGCGCAGGCCCCAGCCCCGCTCGGGGTCGATGGCGCCGGCCACGGTGTAGACGACGGTGTCGAGGTCGGGGCTGATCGCCAGACCGTGCAGCACCATGTCGTCGGCGACGTTGACGACGGCCGTGACCTCGGCCGGGGGGACGGCACGCACCAGGCCGGCGAGCAGGCGGGCGGCGCCGACACCCCCGCACAGCACCGCGACGCGCGGCACTAGGCGATGCCCTTGAGCTTCCCTTCGAGCAACTCGACGTCGGCGTCCACCATCAGGCTGACCAGTCCCTCGAACGTCGTCTCGGGCTTCCAGCCGAGCACCTGGCGCGCCTTGGTCGAGTCGCCGACCAGCAGGTCGACCTCGGCGGGCCGGAAGAACTTCTCGTCGACCACGACGTACTTCTCCCAGTCGAGGCCCACCCGGTCGAAGGCCAGCTCGCAGAACTCGCGCACCGAGTGGGTCTCGCCGGTGGCGACCACATAGTCGTCGGGCTCGTCCTGCTGGAGCATGCGCCACATGGCCTCGACGTAGTCGCCCGCGTAGCCCCAGTCGCGCTTGGCGTCGAGGTTGCCGAGTCGCAGCTCGTCGGCCAGGCCCAGCTTGATCTTGGCCACGGCGTTGGAGATCTTGCGGGTCACGAACTCGAGACCGCGGCGTGGGCCCTCGTGGTTGAAGAGGATGCCGCTGGTGGCGTGCAGGCCGTAGGACTCGCGGTAGTTGATCGTGATCCAGTGCCCGTAGACCTTGGCCACGCCGTAGGGCGAGCGGGGGTAGAAGGGCGTGGTCTCGCGCTGGGGGGTCTCGACGACCTTGCCGAACATCTCGGACGACGACGCCTGGTAGAAGCGGATCTCGGGGTTCGTGATGCGGATGGCGTCGAGCATGCGGGTCACGCCGATGGCGGTGAACTCGCCGGTGAGGACCGGCTGCTGCCACGAGGTGGGCACGAAGGACTGGGCCGCGAGGTTGTAGACCTCCTCGGGCTGGTACTCCTGTAGGATCGTCAGGATCGACACCTGGTCGAGCAGGTCGCCGTGCACGAACGTGATGCGGTCCTGCATGTGGCCGATGCGCTCCCAGTTGACGGTGCTGGTGCGCCGGACCATGCCCAGGACCTCGTAGCCCTTGTCGAGCAGCAGCTCGGCCAGGTGGGAGCCGTCCTGGCCGGTGATACCGGTCACGAGTGCTCTCTTGGTCACGATCAGGTCTCCTCCCGCAAGCGCGCCAGGTTGTCAGCAGCCAAGGCGCGCCCGCCAGTCTTCCAGGACGTCGGTCAGCGTTCGCTCGAGGGGGATGGTCGGTTCCCAGCCGGTGGCCGCGCGCAGCGCGGTGTTGTCGCCCACCAGCACGGGGATGTCGACGGGGCGCTGCAACGCCGGGTCGGGCACCAGCCGCATGGGCCGCCGGGCCATGCCCAGCAGCGCCTCGGCGATCTGGCGCACCGAGGCGGCCCTGCCGCGGCACACGTTGTAGACGCCACCCGGCTCGCCCGCCTCGATGAGCAGGCGGTAGGCCCGCACGACGTCGCGGACGTCGGTGACGTCGCGCCGGGGCGTCAGGTTGCCGATCGGCACCTCGTCGCCGCCGTCGCGCTCGTTGCGCGCGATCCGGGCCGCCAGCGAGGGCGCGAGGAAGCGGTCGCTCTGGCCGGGCCCGAGGTGGTTGAACGCTCGCACGCGCACGACGGGGAGGCGGTGGCCCAGCCACGCCTGCTGGGCGAGGGCGTCGGCCGCCACCTTGGACGCGGCGTAGGGCGAGACGGGCCGCAGGGGCTGGTCCTCGCGAATGGGGAGCTCGTCCTGGGACACCCGGCCGTACACGTCGGCGCTGGTGACGGCAAGCACGCGGTCGGCGCCCGCCTCGCGGCTGGCCTCGAGCACGTTCAGCGTGCCGAGGGCGTTGGCGAGGAACGTCTCGCGCGCGGCGGCCCAGCTGCCGCCCACGTCGGCCGCGCCGGCCAGGTGGTACACGACCTCGGGCTTGGCGGCGACGACCGCGTCGGTGAGCGCGTCCGCGTCGGCGATGTCGATGCCGTCGACGGTGCGCTCGAGCTGGAGGACGTCGTCACCCTGCTCCTCGAGGTGACGGACCAGGTGAACACCGACGAAGCCCCCAGCTCCGGTGACCAGGGCTCTCACGGGCGGTCATCGTAGGTGGTGGCGTGCCCGGCCCGGGAACCGGCGCCCGCCCCTCACGTGGTGACGCCGGCGACCCGGGCGAGCAGCGCGGCGAGGCGCGCCGCGGTGTCGTCCCAGTCGTAGCCGGCCGCCACCCGGTGGCCCCGCTCGACCAGGGCCGCCCGGTGGGGACCGTCGGTGAGCACCCGGTGCAGCGCCGCGGCCAGGGCTGCGGCGTCGCCCGGCGTCACCAGGTCGGCGCCGTCGCGGCACACCTCGGGCAGCGAGCCCGCCCGGGTGGTCACCACCGGGACGCCCGCCTGCATCGCCTCGACCGGGGGCAGGCCGAAGCCCTCGTAGAGCGAGGGGTAGGCGTAGGCGGCGGCGCCGGCGAGCAGCGCGGCGCGGTCGTCCTCGTCGACACGCCCGAGGCGCACGATGCGGTCGCGCTGGGGCGACGCCGCCACCGCGGCGGTGAGCGCCTCGGCGCCCCACCCGTCGGCCCCGGCCAACACCAGGCGCAGGCGGGCGTCGCCGGACGCGAGCTGGTCGAACGCCCGCACCAGCGTGGGCAGGTCCTTGCGGGGCTCGATGGTGCCCACGGCCAGCACGTAGCGGTCGCCACCGGCGAGCGCTCGGCCGCGCGCCTGGTCGCCCGGCGCCGTCGCTCGCACCCCGAGGTGGACGGTGACCACCCGGTCGGGCCGGGCGCCGAGGTGCTCGATGACCTCGCCCCGCACGAACTCGGACGGCGTGTGCAGCCACGCGCCCCGGCGCAGCGCCCGCCGTATGAGGGCGGGATAGGCGAGGGAGGGGCCGACGGCCAGCTCGGGGTAGTGCACGGGCGTCAGGTCGTGCACGGTGACCAGCTCGGCCGCCCGGGTGGGCGGCCCCACGAAGTTGGGACCCCACACCACGTCGTGGCGGCCGATGAACCGGTCGATCAGGGGATGGTCGGTGCGCCGCCACGCCTCGTGCAGCGGGCGGGCCGCCATGGGCCGCTCGACCACCGCCACCCGCGGCGGCACCACGTCGCGCAGCCGGCCCCGGCCCCGCCACGTGACGGCGTACCCGGTGAGGGCCAGGTCGTCGCGCCGGGCCAGGCGCCCGACCACCTCGTGCACCACCACCCCGACCCCGGTGAGGGGCAGCAGTTGCGAGGTGAGGTCGACGGCCACCCGGAGCACGGACGGGGAACCTAGCGGCCCCGGGCCTGCGCCCGGCCAGCGGCCGGGCGGTCGTCACCGAGCGGCGACCCGCCGGTGCCGCCTCGCCGCGCGGTTCAGGCGGTGACGGTGCGGGTCAGGTGCAGCTCGCCGTCGGCCGACAGGTCGATGCTGGTGGCGAGGGTCTCTGTCGCGATCCAGTCGCGATGGTCGAGCAGGTCGCGGTCGGACGAGGGCAGCATCAGCGCGATGCGGTCGGTGAGGGCCAGGCCCGACTCCTTGCGCATGGTGTTCACCCGGTGGACGAGCTCGTGCACCCGGCCCTGGCGGCGCAGCTCGTCGTCGAGCGTGGTGTCGAGCGCCACCGTCACGCCGTCGTCGGACGCGACGGCCCAGCCCTCCTTCTCGGTGCGTTCGACGAGCACCTCGTCGGGCCCGAGCCGGTGGCCGGCCACCTCGATGCCGCCGTCGTCGAGCTCCCGGAACTCGCCCTCGGCCAAGGCCCTCCGCACCTCGGCGATATCGCGGCCGAGGCGGGGGCCGAGCAGGGGCAGGTTGGGTCGGACCCGCAGCTGCGTGGCCTCGATGCGCTCGAGGCGGGCGGTCGTGACCCGCAGCTCCTCCGCGATCAGGTCGAGGTGGGGGGCGACGCGGTCGGTGCCCTCGATCACGAGCTGGTGCAGCGGCTGGCGCAGGCGCAGCTGTGCCGCGGCGCGGGCCTGGCGGCCGAGGTCGACGACCCGGCGGACCGCGGCCATGTCGTCGAGCAGCTCGTCGTCGATCGCGTCGCCCGTCGCCTCCGGCCAGCCGGCCAGGAAGATCGAGTCGGCCGCTCCCGGGCACACGTCCACCACCAGCGCCTGCCACAGGTGCTCGGTGAGGAAGGGCATGACCGGGGCGATGACCCGCAGGCTCTGCACCAGCGCGACCCACAGCGTGCGCAGCGCGGCCTCGTCGCCGTCCCAGAACCGCCGGCGCGACCGCCGGATGTACCAGTTCGACAGGTCGTCGACGTAGCGGTCGAACGCCCGCAGCACTTCGACCGTGAGGTAGCGCTCGTAGCCGTCGGTGGCCTCGGCCACCAGCCGCCGTGTGCGGTGCACGAGCCAGCGGTCGAGCGACTCGGCGTCGCCTGCCGCCCCCGCCGCGCGGTCGAGGTCCGCCAGACCGGGGGTGAAGCCGGCGATGTTGGCGTACTGGACGAAGAACGTCACGCTGTTCCACAGCGTCAGCAGCTTGCGCCGCACCTCCTGCCCCGGGCCGAAGCCGAACAGCAGGTCCTGGTTGGGCGGCTGCTGGCAGTACAGCCAGCGCATGACGTCGGCGCCCATGCGGGCGAAGGCGTCGTCGGCGCTGATCGTGTTGCCCCACGACCCGTGCATCTCACGGCCGTCCTCGGCCCGCATCTTCTCGTAGCCCAGCACCTTGCGGTACGGGGCCCGCCCGGTCAGCGCCACCGACATGAAGAGCTGCGAGTAGAACCACAGGCGGATCTGCTCGCGCATCTCCGACACCCAGTCGGCCGGGAACCACTGCTCCCAGTAGGCGTGGTCGGGCAGGTCGGCCCGGGTGAGGCCGGCGGCGGCGCCCGCCCCGTAGCCACCGTCCACCCAAGCCGGGTTCTCCCAGCCGAGCGTCGAGAACGGCACGATGCCGGCGTCGAGCCACACGTCGCCCACCTCGGTGATGCGCTCGACCTCGGCGCCGCACGCCTCGCAGGCGATCTTCACCCGGTCGATCCACGGGCGGCGCAGCTCCGCGAGCCCGTCGAGGGGCCCCGTGGCGCGCTCGGCGAGCTCGGCGCGCGAGCCGACGACGGTGACGTGCCCGCAGCCGCACGGGTAGAAGGGGAGCGGCAGGCCGTAGTAGCGGCGCCGCGAGATGTTCCAGTCGGCCATGTTGGCCAGCCAGTCGTCCATGCGCTTGCCCATGTAGGCGGGCGTCCACTCGACGGTGCGGTTGGCGGCGCGCATGGGCTCCCGGATCTCGTCGACCGCGATGAACCAGTCGTCGGAGATGCGGAAGATCAGCGGTGTGTGACAGCGCCAGCACTCGGGATAGCGGTGGGTGATGGTGCCCGCGTCGACCAGCACGCCCCGGTCGCGGAGGTCGTCGACGATGCGGTCGCGGGCGTCGGTCGTGGTCTGGCCGGCAAGCCAGCCGTAGTCGTCGTAGAAGCGGCCCGACTCGTCGACCGGGGCCAGCACGGGCAGCCCGTGGGCCTGGCCGAGGTCGAAGTCGTCGACGCCGCAGCCGGGCGCGATGTGGACGATGCCGGTGCCCTCCTCGAGGCTGACCTCGTGCCAGCGCACCACCCGGTGCTCGACGGCGGCGCCGGGGGCCAGGGTGTCGAAGGGGCCCTGGTAGCGCCAGCCCAGCATCTCGGCGCCCCGGACCACCGGGTCGAAGGGGCCGTCGCCGCCCCGCTCGACCGCCACCCAGTCGCCGTCGGGCAGCCGCCCGTAGCGGGCGTCGGGGTTGACCGCCGCGGCCACGTTGGCGGGCAGCGTCCAGGGCGTGGTGGTCCAGATGACCAGCGCCTCGCCGGGGCGGTCGAGCAGCGGCAGCCGCACCGACAGGGAGGGGTCCTCCTTGTCGACGTAGCTGCCGGCGAGCTCGTGCGCCGAGATCGACGTGCCGCAGCGGGGGCACCACTCGGTGGCCCGGTGGCCGCGGTACAGCCAGCCCCGCTCGTGGACCAGGCGCAGGAAGCGCCAGATGTACTCGATGTTGACGTCGGAGAACGTGTAGTAGTCGCGGCCCCAGTCCATCCACTGGCCCAGGCGGATCGACCCCTCGGTGAGCTTGCGGGCCGACCACTCGACGACGCTGCGGCACTCGCGGGCGAACTCCTCGAGCCCGTAGTCCTCGATCTCGCGCTTGGAGTTCAGGCCCAGCTCGCGCTCGACGCCCACCTCGATCCACAGGCCCTGGCAGTCGAAGCCGTTCTGGTAGCGCTGATGGAAGCCCCGCAGTGCCTTGTAGCGCTGGAACACGTCCTTGAGCGTGCGGCCCCACGCGGTGTGCACGCCGAGCACCTTGTTGGCCGTCACCGGCCCGTCGATGAAGCCGAAGCGGGGCCCGCCGGCGTTCTGCTCCCGCAGCCGCTCGAAGGTGCGGTCGCGCCGCCAGCGGTCGATGATGGCGCGCTCGAGCGCGTCGTGGTCGGGCTTGGCGGGAAGGGGCGGGAACACGGCGGCGCAGTGTATTGGGCCGGCCGGCCGGTCCGGGGCCACGAGGTCGGCGGTGGCGTGACCCGAAGGGCCCGGCGGCTAACGGGAGACCGCGCGCTCGACCTGCTCGCTCACCAGGCGGGCGGTGGCCGAGAGGTAGCGCTGCAGCTCACGGCGTTGCACCTGCAGGTGCTGGTAGCCGAGGATGCCGAGGCCGACCGCGGTGTAGACGGTGTTCTCGACGGCGGTGGCCAGGTCGTCGGCGGAGGGCGTGGACATGCACCGACGACGATATCCGGCCGCGCCGGGGGTCCGCGGCCGGCCGTGCCCCGGCAGGTACCGTCCGCGCGTCGTGGAGCCCGCAGAGCAACCGTCCCCGCCGCAGCCCGTGGTGGCCGTCGTCGTGACTCACGACGCGCCCGGCGAGCGGCTCGACGAGGTCCTTCGGGCGCTGGCCAGCCAGGACTATCCCAACCTCGACGTGCTGGTCCTCGACACCGGCACGATCGACCCCACGGAGCGTGTCCATGCCGTGCTGCCCGCGGGCACCGTCCGTCGGGTCCGGGGCGACCCGGGGTTCGGGGTCGCCGCCAACACCGTCCTCGACATCGTCGCCGGAGCCGGGTTCTACGTGTTCTGCCACGACGACGCCGCCCCCGAGCCGCAGGCCGTGTCGGCTCTGGTGGCGGCGGCCGAGCGCTGGCACGCCGACATCGTCGGGCCCAAGCTGGTGCGCTGGGACGACCGCCGCCGGTTCACCCAGTTCGGCCTGACGGTCGACAAGGTGGGCGAGTCGCTGCCCTACGTGCTGCACGGCGAGCTCGACCAGGGCCAGCACGACGGGCTGCACGACGTGTTCGCGGTCCCCGGCGCGTTCACGCTCGTGCGGGCGTCGCGCTTCGCCGAGATCGGCGGGTTCGACGAGGAGGTCACGTTCCGCGGCGACGACCTCAGCCTGTCGTGGCGGGCCCGCGTGGCCGGCGCCCGCGTGCTGGTCACCTCGGCGGCACGCGTGCGCCACGCCGAGGCCGGGGCCGTCCGCGCCGACGGCGTCCCGCCCGACCGGCTGGCGGCCCGCCACCGCGTGCGCGTGCTGCTCACCAGCTACACGGCGCTCAGCCTCCTGTGGATCGTCCCGCAGGCCCTGGCCCTGACCCTGTTCGAGGCCGCGGGCGCGCTGGTCACGGCGCGGCCGGGCCGGGCGGTCGCTGCGCTGGGGGCATGGCCCTGGAACCTGTGGCACCTGCGGTCGCTGCTCGCCGCGCGGCGCCACGTTGCCTCTTTCCGCACGGTCTCCGACCGCGAGGTGCGCCGCTACCAGGTGCAGGGGCTGGTCGGTCCCCGCCTGACGCTGCTGCGGGTGGGCGGCGACGGGCGCACCCCCGACGCCGGCCACGGTGCGCGCCACCAGCGGGCGGCCGCCGTGCCGGTGCGCGGGCACATGGATGTCGACCCCGCTGCCTGGACGCCGGCTGCCCTGGCCGTCGCGGCCTGCGTCGCGGCCGTGGTCGCGTTCGGCAGCCGCCACCTGCTGACCCGCGGCGTCCCGGTGGTGGGCGAGCTGGTGCCGCCCGGGGGCGGCGCCGGAGACCTGGTCGGCGCCTGGTGGGGTGGGTGGCGCCCGGCGGGACTGGGCACCGAGGCGGCCACGCCCGCCCTCACCGGGGTGCTCGGACTGCTGGGCACGGTGCTGGGCGGCCATGTCGGGCTCGCCCGCACGGCGCTGGTGGTGGGACTGGTGCCCCTCGGCATCCTCGGTGCCCACCGGCTGTTGGCCCCCACCGGCTCAAAGCGGGCACAGGTGGCGGCCGCGGTTGCGTACGCCGCCGTGCCGCTGCCCTACGACGCGCTGAGCGCGGGTCGCTGGACGGCGCTGGGGGCGTACGCGGCGGCGCCGTGGATGCTGGGCCGGCTCGCCCGGGCCTCGGGCACCGCGCCGTTCGGCCCCCGGCCCGCGGGGGCTACGGGGCTCGGCGCCACGCCAGCCCCGGCGGCGCCGACCGGCGACGATGCGCCCGCCGCCGAGGCGGCCGGGCCCGGCACGGCGCCGGTCTCGGGGGCGCCGACCGGCGACGCCGGCGCCGCCGGCCGGCCGGCCGGTCGCCACCGGCTCGGATCGCACGTGGTGGTCACCGGCGCCGTGACGGCGCTGGCCGGGGTGGTCGTGCCGCAGGCGCCCGCCGTGCTGGTGCTCATGGGCGTCGCCCTGGTGGTCGGGTCGCTGCTGGCCGGCCAGGTGCGGGGCACGATCCGGCTCGTGGTGGCGACCCTGGGCGGCGCCGCCGTGTCGGCGCTGTTGCTGTTGCCCAGCACCGTCGACGTGGTGTCGAGCCCGGGCGGCGTCGACGCCTGGCTGGGCGCCGACCGGGTGCCCGACGGGCTGCCCGCCCGCGACCTGCTGGCGCTGCGCACGGGTCCGACGGCGCTCGCGGGCGTGGCCTTCGCCCTGTTGGCGGCGGCTGCGGTGCCGCTCCTGGTGGGCCGTCGCTGGCGGCTGGCCTGGGCGATCCGGGCATGGACGCTGGCCGTCGCTGTCTGGGGCGTGGCCTGGGCCCACGAGCAGTCCTGGCTGTCCGTCCGCCTGCCGGGCGCCGGGGTCCTGCTGGCACCGGCGGCCGC
Organism: Acidimicrobiales bacterium; assembly: GCA_035697515.1. Classification (GTDB taxonomy): domain Bacteria; phylum Actinomycetota; class Acidimicrobiia; order Acidimicrobiales; family VFJN01; genus ZC4RG19. The sequence continues at coordinate 1,978 of DASSCS010000052.1, read as the reverse complement.
CGGGCTCGCGCTCGCGGTCGGCCTCGGCGTGGCCGCGGTCGACCACGACGTCCGGGGCCGGTCGTGGCGCCTCGGCTTCCGGCGGCTGGTGGTCGCCGCCGGCGTGCTGGCGCTGGCCGCAGCGCCGGCGTCGGCCTTCGTGGCCGCCCTCGACGGCTGGTGGGGCATGCCCCGTGACGACTTCGCCACCCTGATGGGGTCCGTCGACGACGCCGCGGCCGCCGGACCGTCCCGGGCGCTGTGGGTGGGCGAGCCGGCGCTGGTGCCCGGCGGCGACGGCTGGGCCCTCGGCGACCAGCTGTCGTACACGGCCTCCGCCGGCCGGGCCGTGCCCGCGGTCGCAGACCTGTGGCCCGCCACGTCGGGCGACGGCTCCCGGCGGCGGCTGGGCGACGCCCTGTCGGTGGCCGTCGACGGTGAGACCACCCGGCTCGGGGCGCTGCTGGCGCCCCTGGGCGTGCAGTACGTGGCGGTGCCGCTGCGCCTCGCCCCGTCGGACGAGACGCCCCGCAGCCCGGCTGCGGCCCAGGCGACCGACGAGGTGGTGGCCGCGCTGGCCGAGCAGCTCGACCTCGAGCGCCTCGGGGTCGACCGGAGCCTCGTGCTGTACCGCAACACCGCCTTCAGGCCGCTGCCGCCCGGGACTGCGGGAGCGGTCGAGCTGGAGGGCCCGTCCGGCGCCCCGGTCGGGGCCCGCGGCCTGCTCGCAGCCCAGGCCGGCTTGTGGCTGGTGGTGGCGGCGGTTGCGCTGCGCATGCGCTTCGGCGTCGAGGTGCCTGCGGAGCCCGCTCGCCGGGCCTCGCGCCCGACCGCCCGCCGGCGCCATGCCCGCGGCAGATCCGGCGCGGCCGAGCCGACCGCAGCGGCTCTCGCCGAGGTGGGCGCGACCGAGGGTCGTGCCGTGCCTCCGGCGGTGCCGGGCGGCGGCTCGGCGCCGGGGGATCGCCGGGTGCCCGCGGCTGGGTCGGGTTCGGGCGGCGCCTCGGCGCCGGGGGAGCGGCGGGTGCCGGCGGGCCGGGTGCCCCCGCCGCGATGAACGGCAACGGGAACGGCGACGGGCGGGCCCGCCGGCGTGTCGAGCGCCGGCCGGATCAGGACGAGCCCGTCCCCGCCCGCCACCGCCAGGGTGGCAACCGGCGCACGGGCGCGCGAGGGCGGCCCGATCGGCGCAGCCTGGTGATCCGGGTGCCGTTCGTCGTCGCGCTGGCCGCGGCGCTCGCCGGGACGGTGGCGATCGACCGGGCGGGCGGGGAGGAGCCGGCGACCGTCGCTCCCGAGGTCGGGAAGGTGGCGCTGGTGGCGGCCTCGCCACCGGCCGCGCGGGACGCGTCCACGTGGTTCTGCGCCGCCGGGACGGCCACCGACGGGGGCATGGCCGACCACACCGTCGTCATGCTCAACCCGACCGACCGCGAGCTCGCCGCCACCGTCACGGTCTTCACCGGCGAGGTCCTCGCGCCCGCCCCCCTACCGGGGCCGGCCCCGACGGCGGCGCCCACGACGGGCGGGCCCGACGTGCACCGCCAGGTGACCCGCCGGGTCGACCTGCCCGCGGGCGGGCGGGTGGCGCTCGCCCTGGCCGACGTGGTCGAGGCCCCGCTCGCGGCCGCACTGGTCGAGGTCGACGGGGGCGGCGTGGCCGTCGAGCACCAGGGGCGGGGCCCGCACGGCGCAGACGTGGCGCCGTGCACCACCTCGGCCGCCTCGACGTGGCACCTCGCCTGGGGCAGCACCGCCCGAGACGCTCGTGAGCTGGTCGTCCTGTTCAACCCGTTCCCCAGCCCGGCGACCGTCGACGCCGTGTTCGCCACGCCCCAAGGCCGGCGCGAGCCGGTCCGGTTCCAGGGGCTCCCGGTGGCCGGGCGCAGCGTCGTGGGGATCGACGTGGGCCACGAGGTGACCCGCGCCGAGCAGGTGTCGGCGACGTTCGAGGTCCGCAGCGGCCGGGTCGTGGTCGAGCGGCTGCAGCAGTTCGACG
>DASSCS010000051.1:0-26269 GCA_035697515.1 Acidimicrobiales bacterium | reverse complement strand
TCGGGCGCCTCGCCCGCCGCGAGCCGGGCGGCCACCGCGTCGGTCACCCGGACGACCAGGCCGTCGAGACCGGCCATCCGCTCGAGCGGCAACGTCGCCAGGTCGTCGCCGCCGCGGTAGCGATGGGCCGGGGTGTCGAGGTAGGTGCCGGTGTTGGTGGCCATCGTGATCATGCCGATGGTGAACTCGGTGCCCGGGGCGTAGTGGTCGGCCGATTGCTCGAAGGTGAGGTGTGCCCCGATGGCGGGCACGGGGATGCCCGGGTAGGTCACCATCCCGTCGGTGACCACGTGGGCCAGGTCGACCACCCGGCCCCCACCGCCCTGTCCGGCCGCCGCGGGTGCGACGGCTCGGCCGCCCTTGTGCGGCTCGGGCACGATCGCCAGGTCGGTCAGCTCGACCGAATCGACCATGAGAAGCCCCAGGTGGGCCACGAGCAGCGCCGCGACATCGGCCTCGCCCGTGTCGGGGCCGGGCACGTCGAGCCGGAACCCCCGCACCCTGAGGTCACCGCCGTTGGCGAAGGTCACGACGGCGTCGAACACGGCCCTGTGCTGCGGGGTCTCATCCATGCCGCCATCCTGCCCGGGCGCGGGCCGGGGAACGGCCCGGTTTGCGCCGACCGGGCGGCGCCCGTCAGTCGAACACCACCGTGCGGCGGCCGTAGACGAGCGTGCGGTGCTCGATGTGGGCGCGTACGGCCCGGGCGAGCACCGCCACCTCCAGGTCGCGGCCCTTGCGCTGCAGGGCGGCGACGTCGTCGCGGTGGCTGACCCTGATGACGTCCTGGTCGATGATGGGGCCGTCGTCGAGCACGGCCGTGGCGTAGTGCGCCGTCACCCCGATGATCTTGACTCCCCGCTCATGGGCCTGGTGGTAGGGGCGGGCGCCCTGGAACGAGGGCAGGAACGAGTGGTGGATGTTGATGATGCGGCCCGACCACTCGTCGCAGAACTCGGGCGAGAGGATCTGCATGTAGCGGGCCAGCACAACCAGGTCGACGCCGTGGTCGCGCAGCACCCGGCGCACTCGGGCCTCCTGCGCGGCCTTGTCGCCGCCGTCGATCGGCAGGTGGTGGTGCTCGACGCCGAACCACTCGGCCGCGGCCGCGTGGTCGCCGTGGTTGCTGACCAGCACGGGGATGTCGACCGCCAGGTCGCCCTCGCGCCAGCGGTGCAGCAGGTCGTGCACGCAGTGGGGCTGGCGCGAGGCGAGCAGGCCCATGCGGGGTCGCTCGTCCGAGAAGCCCAGCCGCCAGCGCATGCGGAAGCGCTCGGCCACCGGCGCCAGCCCGCCGCCGACCTCGTCGCGGCCGAGGTCGAAGTCGTCGAACTCGAACTCGACCCGCAGGAAGAACGCCTCGTCGGCGTGATCGGTGTGTTGCTGCAGGTCGATGACGTTGCCGCCGTGCTCGGCCACGAAGGCCGTCGCCGCAGCGATGATGCCGGGCTGGTCGGGGCAGGCGACCAGCAGGCGGGCCGTGGGGCTGGTGGTCACGGCACAGAGCCTGTCACGCCGCCGTCAGCCGCCCGCCGGCTCACAGGCTGGCCAGCTCGCGCTCGATGGCCGACGCCAGGGCGTCGATGTCGTGCGCCCCCTCGTGGCGGCGGCCGTTGACGAACATGGTCGGGGTGCCGGCGGCGCCGCTGGCGTCGGCGCTGTCGATGTCACGCCCGATGCGGTCGGCGTAGCGGCGCGAGCGCAGGTCGTCGCCGAACCGGTCGACGTCGAGCCCCAGCTCGGCGGCGTAGCGCATCAGGTCGGGGTAGATGAGCGCGTCCTGGTGGGCGAAGAGCAGGTCGTGCATGTCCCAGAACCGGCCCTGGGCAGCCGCCGCCTCGGCCGCGTGCGCCGCCGTCTCGGCGTGCTCGTGCACCTCGACCAGCGGCAGGTGGCGGAACACGAAGCGCAGGTCGTCGCCGAAGGCCTGCACCAGCTGGCGCACCACCGGCTCGGCCCGGCCGCAGTAGGGGCATTCGAAGTCGCCGTACTCGACCAGGGTGACCGGCGCGTCGATCGGGCCGCGCACGTGGTCGATCTCGTGGTCGACGTCGACCGCCAGGTCGAGGATGGGCGGCGCCAGCGCGCCCGCGCCCCGGTTGACCTTCTGGGGCGGCAGCCGATGGATCACCCCGAACACCGCCCACGCCGCCAGCGACGCCAGGATCGACGCCCCCAGGATGCCCAGCTTGGCCTCCTCGAGCTCGCGGCCCTCGAAGGTGATGTCGGCGATGAGCAGCGACACGGTGAAGCCGACGCCCGCCACGGTCGCCGCCCCGACCAGCGGGGGCCAGGTCACGGTGCGGGGGAAGCCGCCGAACCACGGGCGCGACACCAGCCAGGTGGCGCCGACGATCCCGAGCGGCTTGCCCACCACCAGCCCGACCACGATGCCGACGAAGATCGGTTCGGTGGCCACGTGGCGCAGCACGTCGGCCTCGAGCACGACGCCCGCGTTGGCGAGCGCGAACAGGGGCACGATCACGTGGCTGGTCCAGGGGTGGAAGAGGTGCTGCAGGCGCTCGTTGGGCGACACCGCCTTCGACATCGTGCGGCTGACCGTGCGGGCGTACTCGGGCGTCGGCTCCTCGCGGAACAGGCGCCAGACGGCGCCGGCCTGCGACAGCTCGTCGCGCGACGGCGCGTAGGCCCCGGCCAGCACGCCGACTGCCACGCCCGCGATGGTGGCGTGCACGCCGGAGGCGAGCGTGGCCAGCCACATCGCCACCCCGACCAGGAAGTACGGGACGCCGTGGCGCACACCCACCCGCTTCATCACCAGCACGACGCCGTACAGCCCGGCGGCGACGGCCAGCGCAGTGGGCGACAGGTCGTCGGTGTAGGCGAGGGCGATCACCAGCAGGGCCACGACGTCGTCGACGATCACCAGGGTGAGCAGGAAGGTCCGCACCCGGGGCGTGGCGCCGCCCACCAGCGTGAGGATGCCGAGGGCGAAGGCGGTGTCCGTGCCCATGGCGATGCCCCAGCCCCGGGCCGACGGCTCGCCGGCGTTGATCGCCAGGTAGATGAGGGCGGGCACGGCCATGCCGCCGACGGCGGCCAGCACCGGCGTGGCCACCCGGCGGCGCTCGCGCAGCTCGCCCATGTCGAACTCGCGCCGGATCTCCAGCCCGACGACGAAGAAGAAGAACGCCATCAGGCCGTCGTTGATCCAGTGACGCAGGTCGAGGTCGAGCTCGGCATCGCCGAAGCTGACCGCGACCTCGGTGTGCCACAGCGACTCGTAGCCCGCCGACCAGGGCGAGTTGGCCCAGACGACCGCGACCACCGTGGCCAGCAGCAGGATCGCGGCGCTGGCGTTCTCGGTGGCGACGAACTCGCGCACCGGCGACAGGCGCCGGGCCCACGGCGTCACGGCCGCGGCGGCCGCCGCCCCGTCCTCGCGCGCGCTGTCGGCGCGGTCGTCGTCGATCGCCATGGCCGTCGTCGTTCCTGCTCGTCGGAGCCGCGGAGCGTACAGGGCGAGCCCCGCCACCCGGCGGGAGCGGCGGGCCATCCGGCAGGGTGGGTGGTCAGGCGGGCGGCTGGATGTCGACCGGAGCGCCCAGCCCCGCGAGGTCGTAGACCAGGTGGAACGTCGGTCCGCCGGGCGCGGAGGTGATCTCGACCCGCACCGGGCCGCCGGCCGCGTCGACGGTGAGCACGACGGTGGCATCGACCGGCGGCCGCTGGCGCTCGACGGCGCCCAGCGCGGCGGCGGGGACCGTGGCGCTGAAGCGGCGGCGGCCGGACTCGTCCGGACCGGCATCGGCGGGGCCGACGGCCGACGCCAGCCAGCTGGGCAGGAGCACCGCTCCCTTGGTCGCCGGCTGGGCGTCCGACAGGACGGGGACGGTCTCGTAGGGGACGGCGGCCAGGTCCTCCCGGTTGTCGGCCCGGCGTCCCCAGACCTGCGGCCCGGAGGTGACGGTCTCGGCCACCCGGCCGTCGCTGGTGGTGGCCGTCTCGTGCAGGCGGCCGGCGGCGAGCGACACCTGGCCCTCGACGGCCGACTCGACCGACAGCCACAGCATGGGCCGCACGTGGCTGACGTCGGTGGCGCTGACGCTGCCGGTGTAACCGAACGTGCCCGCGGCGGTGAGCCTGGCCGCGGCGGCGGGGAAGGCGGTGGCGGCGGTGACCGGCGCGAGCGTGGTGGCGGTGGTGACCGTGCCGGCGGTGGCCTGCGTGGGCGCGGCCGCGCCGTAACCCGCGCGGCCGGTCGAGGTGGCGCTGCCGGACTCGTCGCCTCCCGTTGCGCTGGCCACCACGGCGCCGACCCCCACCACCAGGGCGAGAGCGGCGACTCCGCCGAGGACGGCCCGCGCGCGACGGCTGGGGCCCAGGCCGGCCCGGTCTCGGATGCGGCGCGGCGCCAGGCCCGCCGGGCCGCCGGGCGGCCCCCCTGCGTGGGTGTCGGGCGTGGTCGCGGCGGCGGCCGCGGCCGTGCGGCCGGCGGGCTCGTTCGGCGGCAACTCCCCCGCGGGCGCCGCCGAACCTGCCGAGGTCGTGCCGGGCGGCTCGACGGGCCAGGGCTCATCGGGCGCCGGGCCCATCGCGGTCCGGGTGCCGGCACCGCCCGGTGCTGCGGGCTGTCGGCCGGATCCGGAAGCGCCGGCATCGGCCGCCGCCGGCCGCAGATCGCGACCGGGGTCACCGGGTGGTCGGTCCGACCGCGCGTGCTCGGCGCCGGCGCCGGCTGATGACGCGATCGCCGTGGTGTGCGTGGCCCCCGCCGCAGGCAGCTCGGTCACCGGGGCGAGCACCGGGGCGGCGGCCGACGCGGATCTCGGCAGGCCGGACCGCTGCGGCGGGCGGCGGTGCCGCCGTCGCAGCACCGTCGCCGCGACCACCGTGGCACCCGCGGCTGCGGCGACCACCGGGCCCAGGCGCCGCACCACGCGTGTCGTCCGCCCGCCGGCGCTGTTCCCCATCGGTGGCAAAGATAGTCAGTGCGACTCGACGGCTACGCAGGTGGGCCCGTCACCCGCCGCGCCTGCCACCCGGTGCAGCACCGCGCGGGTGGGCTCGACGGCCAGCGCGCCCTCGCCGTCCGCCTCGATCGCGGTGCCGTCGACGATCAGGCTGTAGTCGCCGTCGCCGCCCGCGGGCGGCCACAGGAAGGTCGCCGCCGGGCGGGCGGCCAGGTTGGCGCCGGTGTGGCGGCCCACGCTGGTGACGAGGCGGTCACCCTCGAGCGCCACGGTGACCGACACGACGTGGGGACGCTGGTCGTCGGACACGGTCGTCAGGTAGGCGTGGGCGCCGAACTCGGCCAGGCGGTCACTCAGGGCTTGGGTGTCCACGGCGATGCTCACCCCCGCAGCGTACGCCTTCGGCCCCCCGGCGCCGCGCCCGCGCCGACCCGCGACCGCGCCCCGGCGCCCGGGCCTGCCTCCGCCGGAGCGACGACGGCGTGACCGGTCAGCCGCTGCCGTAGGGGCGGGTGATGATCTCGAGCAGGTGACCGCTGGGGTCGGGGAAGTAGACGCCCCGGCCCCCGTCGTTGTGGTTGATCCGGCCCGGCTGGTGCCGGCCGGGGTCGGCCCAGTGGTCGAGGCCCCGTTCGAGGATGCGGCCGAAGATCGCGTCGAACTCGTCCTCGCTGACCAGGAACGCGTAGTGCTGGGTGACGACGTCGTCGCCGTCGGCCACGGTTGCGAAGTCGAGCGACACGCCGTTGGCGGTCTCGACCATCACGAAGTGGTAGAGCCGCTCGGGGGCGGGCAGGCCCATGATCTCGGACAGGAAGGCGGCCGACTCTTCGGCGTCGCGGGCCGCGACGATGGTGTGGTTGAGGGCAACCGTCATGCCGCCCACGGTAGGGGCCGGCGGGACGGGCGCCTACCGGGGGCAGGCCTGGTTGGTGGCCGGGTACGGGTTGACCGCCGCACCGCCACCGGGGTGGATCTCGAAGTGGAGGTGGGGGGCCGACGCCGAGGCGTTGCCGGACGAGCCCACGTAGCCGATGACCGTGCCGCCCTCGACCCAGCCCGCGCCCTGGTTGGCGTACCCCGACAGGTGCGTGCCGTAGTACATGTTGCCGTTGTCGCCGTAGACGTACCACGACAGGCCGCCCAGGCTGCTGCCGCGGTGGACGACCTGGCCGCTGACGGGGGCGACGGTGGGCGTGCCGTACGCAGCCATCATGTCGACGCCCTGGTGCCGGCGCCCGCCGGAGCGGGCGAAGCCCCACGAGTCGATGAAGTTGAGCCCGCCGCCGTCGACCGGGCAGAACAGCACGCCGGCCTCGAGCTTGCGTTGGCGCTCCTCCTCGGCCCGCTGGGCGGCCTCACGGATGTCGCGGGCCGTCTTCGCCGCCTCCATCGCCGCGGTGATCTCCTGCAGGCGCTGGCGCCGCGCCGCCGCCTCCTCGGGGTCGGTGGGCTCGGGCAGGTCCTCCTGCTCCGCGAGCGCAGCCTCGACCTCGGCGACGAAGCTCGCCTGCTCGCTGAGCGTCGTCTCGAGGTCGGCCAGCTTGGCCTCGGCCTCGGCCCGGGCCAGGTCGGCGGCCTCGAGCGCGTCCTCCTGCTCGGCCCTGAGCTCCTCCTGCTCGTCGAGCGCCTCGGCGAGGGTGGTCAGCGAGTCGACACGCCGATCGGTCTCCATGCCGAGCAGCGTCTCCTTGACGGTGACCTCGACGAGGCTGTCGGCCGACAGCACCTCGAGCGCGCTCTCGCTGGGCGGGCTGATGAACGCGTCGACAACCACCCGGTCGCTCTCGGCCGTCTTCTCCTCGATGAGGAACTCGGTCTCGGACAGGGCGGCGTCGGCCTCGACGAGCGTCATGTTGGCGGACGTCACCTCCGACTTGGCCGACTCGAACGCCTCGAGCTGCTCGGTGATCTGGGTGCTGAGGTCGGCCAGCTCGGTGGCGACGGCCTCGGAGCTGGTCGAGACGAGCACGTCGACGTCGATCAGCGAGGCGTCGGCCACGAGCGGGTCGCGGTCCTCGGGAGGTTCCTGGTCGGGTACGCCCGGCGCCGCGGCAGCGCCGGTGGGTGCCGTCACCAGGGCGGCGACGATTGAAGCGGCGGCCCAGCGACGGACGACCTTGCTACGGACGTCCAACGATCCTCCCAAGAGGTGCGATCTGCGAGTTCCCCTGCTGGCTCCAGCATGACGAACCTCGCGGGGAAACGTAACAAAGCGATGCACGCAAAGTCACGACGCTCGCACATTGATGCTGACGTCGGGTTCATGTTAGCGTGCTGCCACACAGCCGAACGGGCAGGTCCGCTGGGCTCCGGTCGTCTCGACGAGATCAGGTGGCCTCCGCGAGACGCACGCAGCCGGGGCCGGATGACAGGCCGGGAAGGACGCTCCAGAGATGAGGGCAACGTCGATCGCCATGCCAGGCGCACCGCTCGTCGTGCTGGCTGCCGGCCCGGGGTGCACCCAGGCAGGAGTCCCGGCCGGCGGCCGCACGCGAGCGCCCGCCTAGCACACGCCCGTGGCGTGGGGGCGGGGACCCCTTCCCGCCCCGCCCCCGCCCACTACGCTTCTGACGTGGCGATTCAGGTCGATCCCGGCGACACGGAGGCCCCCGCAGGGCTGCGGGCCGGCCAAGCCGCGGGCGGCCGGTTGCTCACCGCCCGTGGCCGCCGAACGCGGGCCACGCTGGTCGAGGCGGCCAGGAAGGTCTTCGCCGAGACACCGTTCCCCGACACCCGCATCGCCGACATCACCGCGCGGGCCGGGGTGGCCAGCGGCACGTTCTACACCTACTTCGACTCGAAGGAGGAGATCTTCCGCGAGGTGGCCGCAGGCGTGCTCGACGCCATGCTGTGGGCGCCGGTGCGCGACCGCGACCGCAGCGAGCGCGATCCGATCAAGGCCATCGAGCAGGCGAGCCGCCTGTACTTCCAGGCCGTGGTCGACAACGCGGTGGTCGCCCGCTCGATCGAGCAGCTCACCCCGATCGACGCCGACGTCGCCGGCGAGCGGCGGGCGACCATCGTGGGCGCGGTCAAGCGCGCCGACCGGTGGATCCGGTCGTTCCAGGTCAAGGGCATCTGCGACGACATCGACCCCTGGACCACCGCCATCGCCCTGCAGACCATGACCATCCGGGTGGCCTACGACCACCTGCTCCCCCACGCGGGCGAGGTCGAGGCCGACGTCGACGCCATGGCACGCACGGTCAGCCGCATCTGGGCGCGCACGGTCGGGCTCGAGAAGGTCGAGCCCCGCGCCCCCGCCCCGCCCTCGGCAAAACGCTCGCCGCTCCGGCCCTGATCGCGGTCGCCGGGCGACCGATCCCGCGAAGCGAACGCCAGGCAACGCGGGGCAGGCCCGGGCGGGGGCGGCTACTGCGACCGCCGGCCGGCGAACGTCACCTGGTCGATCAGGCGGACGGTCGGCTCGTCACCGTCGGGGGCGATCCACGACGCCTCCGGTCCCTCGTCCGACTCCGGTACCGCCTTCCAGCGCTTCACCGCCCGGTCGATGCCGAGGGCGTAGACGGTGAGCGCGCCGTCACGGTCGATGTGAAGGCGCAAGAAGTTGCGGTAGCCGGTCAGGCGCGCCGCCGCGAACGCCTCGTTGGCGTGGGCGTGCACCTTGGGCAGGCCGATGGCTGCCGCCAGGTACAGGCCCATCGTGAGCGAGCAGGCCACCGCGCCCAGGACGGCCGCCGCCACGCTGGCCACCAGGGCGAAGCGCCAGCCGCCGAAGCTCCGCGCCAGCGCCACGGCCGCCAGGCACACCGTGGCCACCGTGATCACCTGCAACCCCAGGTGGACGGCGGCCATGCACAGCCGCACCGGCCAGCGGGCCCAGCCCTGCGCCGCCCAAGCGGGCGGGCGGGCGAAGGCGACCAGGCCGCCGAACAGGATCAGCAGCATCACGGCCGACAGCGAGTTGCGGAAGATGCCGGCGGCCACGTCGGCCCAGCTCCAGTTGGTGGCCGCCTCGGCGAAGCTCCGGCCGTTACGCTCGAGGCTGCGCAGGCCGAACTGGATGGTCCAGAGCATCGCCACGCTCACCAGGCCGGGCACCACCAGGAAGCCCGGGTTGCGCCACGGCAGCGAGAGCGCGGCCAGCGACAGCAGTCGCGACCGGCCGCTGGTCGGGTAGCGCTCGACCAGCTCGTAGCGGGCGGCGTCGGCCTGCCCGCCCGACGCCCCGGGCGAACCGGGGTCGAGGCGGAGCTCGAAGGCGTGCGGCAGGTCGTGGGTGGGGTGGAGGAACGCGCCGCCACCGCCGGAGGTGATCTTGTGGGTGGGCCCGGCCGTGCCCTCGCCCACCTGCTGCCGGTAGTGGGCATAGTGGTGGGCGTCGCCGGCCAGGGTCAGCTCGAGCCGGATTCCCCGCGGCTCGAGCAGGGTGCGCTCGAGGTAGGCCAGGTTGCGGAAGGCGAGCGGATCGCGATCGAGCCGGGTCCAGGCGGGGATCGCCGTCGCCAGCACCAGCCGGTCGCCATGCTCTGCGCGAAGGGCCACGTCGGAGAAGAACCGCAGCTGGGGCTCGTCGATCAGCGCGTCGGGCTGGATGTCGATGCCCCACAGCCACCAGTGGTGGGGAAGCTTCACGGCGAAGTAGCTGCGGTTCTGGTGGGTGCGCCAGCCGCCGAGCCACCGGTCCTGCCCGAACTGGCGCAGGAAGCCGGTCAGGCCGTCGTACCAGTCGTGGTTGCCCGGGATGGCGTAGACGGTCGGATGGGCCGGCTCGGTCGGAGCCGGGTCGGTCCACGACAGGGCGGCCCGCCACGGTCCCTCGAGACGGGTCTCGTAGCGCTCGACGCTGGCGCTCGGGTAGACCTCGTCGCCGCCCAGCACCAGGATGTCGCCGCGCGGCAGCGGGTCCCTCTTGAGGTCGACCACGGTCAGCGAGCGCTTGGCCACCTGGCACGCGATGGTGGCGGTGGCGGGGAAGCCGTCGCCCGTGTCGGCCACGTAGTCGAGCCACAGCTCCTCGCGCCCGGCGTAGCGGGTGTCGACGTCGCACCCCTTGGACACCTGCAGCTCGCGCTTGTCGAGGAAGGACCCGAACACCGAGGTGACGCCCTCGCGCAGCGCCGCCGCGGTCAGAACCCCGGGGTCGAACCAGTGGGTGGCCTTCTGCGGCGTGAACCCCAGGTCGGCGGGGTCGAGGCTGCGGGGGCGGGGCGGGGGCACGGCCTCGGTCGGCTTGAGCCGCCACGGCGGCCCGTTGCCGGGGGCCGCCGGGCCGGCCGGAGCCGCCGCACGCCTGTCGTCGGATTCGCTTGCGCGGGTGTCCCAGGCTTCCATCGTTCCGCCTCCGAACGTGTGCACGGCATCTTGACAGTGTGGCGTCAGCCGGGCGCGCCCCGTGGGGCCGACCAGCGCGCCGCGGGGGCTCAGTACGGCCAGGCCCAGTCGCGCACCGCGGGGAGGTCCTCGCCCGCGATGCGGGTGTGCTCGCGCGCCTCACGGCGGCGCTCGATCATCGCGGCCCGCACGCCGACCGCGGCCTCGCCCAGCGACGGCACCCGGTCGATGACGTCGATCACCAGGTGGAAGCGGTCGAGGTCGTTGAGCATCACCATGTCGAAGGGCGTGGTGGTGGTGCCCTCCTCCTTGTAGCCCCGCACGTGCATGTTGCGGTGGTTGGTGCGCCGGTAGGCGAACTGGTGGATCAGCGACGGGTAGCCGTGCCAGGCGAACACGATGGGCTTGTCGGTGGTGAACATCGCGTCGAAGTCGGCGTCGCCCAGCCCGTGGGGGTGCTCGGAGGGCGGCTGCAGGCGCATGACGTCGACCACGTTGACCACCCGCACGGCCAGGTCGGGCAGGGTCTGGCGCAGCAGGTCGACGGCGGCCAGCGTCTCGAGCGTGGGCACGTCGCCGCAGCAGGCCAGCACCACGTCGGGCTGGCCGCCGGCCGCCACCGAGGGCGACGACGCCCAGTCCCACGGCCCGATGCCGGCCCGGCAGTGGGTGATGGCTGCGTCCATGTCCAGCCAGTTGGGCATGTCGTTCTTGCCGGCCACCACGATGTTCACGTAGTCGAGGCTGCGCAGGCAGTGGTTCATGGTCGACAGCAGCGTGTTGGCGTCGGGCGGCAGGTAGATGCGCACCACCTCGGCCTTCTTGTTGGCCACGATGTCGAGGAAGCCCGGGTCCTGGTGCGAGAAGCCGTTGTGGTCCTGGCGCCACACGTGGCTGGACAGCAGGTAGTTGAACGACGGCACCGGAGGCCGCCAGTGCAGCTCGCGGCTGACGTTGAGCCACTTGGCGTGCTGGTTGAACATCGAGTCGACGATGTGGGTGAAGGCCTCGTAGCAGTTGAACAGGCCGTGGCGGCCGGTGAGGGTGTAGCCCTCGAGCCAGCCCTGGCACATGTGCTCGGACAGCACCTCCATCACGCGGCCGCCGGGTGCGAGGTGCTCGTCGCCCGGCACGGTGCCGGCCACCCAGGTGCGGTCGGTGACCTCGAACACCGAGGACAGGCGGTTCGACGCGGTCTCATCGGGGCCCATGATGCGGAACGTGTGCGGGTTGCGAGTCACGACGTCGCGCAGCCAGTGGCCCAGCACCCGCGTCGGCTCGGCGCTCGACCGGCCGGGCGCCGGCACCTCGACGGAGGTGTCGCGGAAGTCGGGCAGGTCGAGGTCGCGCCGCAGGCGCCCGCCGTTCGCGTGCGGGTTGGCGCCCATGCGGCGGTCGCCCTCGGGCGACAGCACCGCGATCTCGTGCCGCAGCGACCCGTCGCGGTCGAACAGCTCGTCGGGCCGGTAGCTGCGCAGCCACTCCTCGAGCAGGCGCAGGTGCTCGGGGTCGTTGGCGAGGTTGGCGAGGGGCACCTGGTGCGACCGGAAGGTGCCCTCGACCTGCAGGCCGTCGACCACCGACGGGCCGGTCCACCCCTTGGGCGTGCGCAGCACGATCATGGGCCAGCGGGGCCGATCGTCCGCGCCGTCGTCGCGCCAGGCCCGCTTGATGGCGGTGATCTCGTCGAGCGCGGCGTCGAGCGTGTCGGCCATGGCCCGGTGCACCGCCTCGGGCTCGTCGCCGGACACGATGTGCACCACGTGGCCATAGCCCTCGAACAGCTTGACCAGCTCGTCGTCCGGGATGCGGGCGAGCACGGTCGGGTTGGCGATCTTGTAACCGTTGAGGTGCAGGATCGGCAGGACCGCCCCGTCGACGGCGGGGTCGAGGAACTTGTTCGAGTGCCAGCTCGCCGCCAGCGGACCGGTCTCGGCCTCGCCGTCGCCGATCACGCACGCCACCACCAGGTCGGGGTTGTCGAACGCGGCGCCGTAGGCGTGGGCGAGCGCGTAGCCCAGCTCGCCGCCCTCGTTGATCGACCCGGGGGTCTCGGGCGCGGCGTGGCTGGGGATGCCGCCGGGGAACGAGAACTGGCGGAAGAGCCGGCGCATGCCCTCGTGGTTGCGGGGGATGGCCGGGTGGATCTCGCTGTAGGTGCCCTCGAGGTAGGTGTTGGCCACCATGCCCGGCCCGCCGTGGCCCGGCCCGCACACGTAGATGACGTCGAGGTCGCGGGCGCGGATCACACGGTTGAGGTGGGCGTAGATCAGGTTGAGGCCGGGCGTGGTGCCCCAGTGGCCGAGCAGGCGGGGCTTGACGTGCTCGAGGCTCAGCGGCTCGCGCAGCAGCGGGTTGTCGAGCAGGTAGATCTGCCCGACCGAGAGGTAGTTGGCCGCCCGCCACCAGGCGTCGACCAGCGCGAGCTGCTCGGCGGAGGCGGAAGCGGCCTGGGGAGCGGTGGTCGCCATCTCGCCATGCTCGCGCACCGCGACGTGGGAGACTGGCCGAACACGCAACGCGGTGGGCAGGCGAAGGGAGACGGGCGCGTTGGACTTCCGGGTGCTGGGCAACCTCGAGGTCGTCGTCGACGGCGCTCCCGTCGACGTGGGAGGCACCCAGCCACGCACAGTGCTCGCCATGCTGCTCGTCGCCCGGGGCGGAGTGGTCCGGGCCGACGCGCTCATCGACGCCCTGTGGGGCGACCGGCCTCCCGAGTCGGCCGCCGGCACGCTGCAGAGCTACATGTCGCGGCTGCGCCGGGCGCTGTCGCCGGCGGCGCGGGGCGCGGGCGCCAAGGTGCTGGTGTGGGAGCCGCCCGGCTACAAGCTGGTCATCGACGAGCTTGCGCTCGACAGCCGCCGCTTCGAGCGGGGGGCCGACCGAGGGCGCACACTGCTGGCCGAGGGCGACCCCGCCCAGGCCCGCGCCGTGCTCGACGAGGCGTTGGCGCTGTGGCGGGGCCCGGCGCTGCTCGGCTTCAACCACCTCGACTTCGCCTGGGGGTTCGCCGCCAAGCTCGAGGAGCGCCGGCTGGTGGCCACCGAGGACCGCATCGAGTCCGACCTGCGCCTGGGCCGCCACGCCGCGGTGGTGGGCGAGCTGGGCGAACTGGTGGCCGACCACCCACTGCGCGAGCAGTTCCGCCATCACCTGGCCCTCGCGCTGTACCGGTCCGGGCGCCAGGCGGAGGCGCTGCGCGTCCTCGACGACGCCCGGCGCACGCTGCGCCAGCAGCTCGGCATCGACCCGAGCCGGCCGCTCACCGACCTCGAGGCCGCCATCCTGGCCCAGGATCCGAGCCTGACCCTGACGGCACCCACTCCGCCAGCGCGCCCGCCGCCGGAGCCACCGGCGGACCTCCCCCCGGCCCCGGCGTCGGAGACCCTTGCGCCGCCTGGAGAGGCGGGCGGCGGGGCGGCCCCGGGCACGGCCTCGGCGGCACGGCCCGTCCCCACCGGGCTCGCCCTCGTCGGCCGGGAGATCGAGCTGCGCCAGGCTCTCGGCGCGCTGGACGAGGCCCGCGACTGCACCCGGGTGGTGCTGGTCGAGGGCGAGCCGGGCATCGGCAAGACCCGGCTGGTCGAGGAGCTGGCCGTGATGGCCGCGGGCCGGGGCACGGCCGTGCACTGGGGCCGGGCGTTCCATGCCGAGGTCACCCCGGCCTTCTGGCCGTGGCTGCCGCCGCTGCGGGCGCTCGTGAGCGAGCTGGGCGCCGATGCCGAGGTGGCGCCCGAGCTGGCACGGCTGGTCGACGGGGGGTCGGCCGAGGGCGACGACGATGGGCTCGCCGGGGCGGCGGCCGCACCGCCCACCGACCGAAGCCGCTTCCGCTTCTTCGACGCGGTCGCCCGGCTGATCGCCGACGCCGCCGCCCGCCGCCCGCTCATGCTGGTGCTCGACGACCTGCACTGGGCCGACGTGCCGTCGCTCGAGCTGCTCGCCTTCGTGGCCGGCCAGCTCACCGACGAACCGGTGCTGCTCGCGTGCACCGTCCGCGAGCTCGAGGTGGGGCGCAACGACGCGGTCGTCGAGGCCCTCGCCCTGCTGACGCGGGCGAACGGCACCCGGCGCATCACCCTCGGCGGCATCTCGCACCTGGCCACCGCCGAGCTCGTCGAGGCTGCGGCGGGGCGCCCGATCGACAAGGCGATCACCAGCGCCATCCAGGACCGGGCCGAGGGCAACCCCTTCTTCGCCACCGAGCTGGCCCGGCTGGTGGTGAGCGACGACGCCGGCGCCGGCGCGCTCGGCGCGGCGGCGCCCGGCGGCGACGTGCCCACCGGTGTCCGCGACGTCGTGCGCCGGCGCCTGGCGCTCCTGCCGGGGCCCACGGCCGAGGTGCTGCAGGTGGCCGCGGTGATCGGCCGCGAGGCCGGTCTCGACCTGCTGGTGCACGCCGCCGGCGCGGACGTCGACACCGTGCTCGACCGTCTCGACCCGGCGGTCGTGCACCGCCTGCTCGCCCCGGTGCCCGACCTGCCGGGCACGTTCCGGTTCTCGCACGGGCTGGTGCGCGACGTGGTGGTCGACGACATGTCGGCGCTGCAGCGGGCCCGCCTCCACCTGCGGGTCGCCGACGCGCTCGAGGCCACCGCGGGCGGGCTCGACGACACCTCCGAGATCCTGGCCGAGCACCTGTGGTCGGCAGCCGCCATCGGGGCCGGTCCCCGGGCCGCGGCCGCGCTCGAGCGGGCCGCCGAGGTGGCGGTGCGCCGCTACGCGTTCGAATCGGCCGAGGGGCTGCTGGAGCGAGCGCTGCTCCTCCGGGGCACCGGGCAGGACCCCGAGGCCGAGCTGCGCGCCGCCAGCCGGCTGCTGTCGATCCAGCGGTCGCTGTACGGCTATGCCAGCGTGGCCGACTCGCCCCACTTGCGCCGGGCCAAGGAGCTGGCCCGCCAGGCCGACCGGCCCGACGTGCTCGCCCGGCTGCTGTGGACCGAGTGGGCCGCCTACGACACACGCTGCGACTTCGCCCGCTCCGAGGCCATCGCCGTGGCGCTGCGCGAGCTCGGCGAGGGCTCGGACGACCCGCTGGTGCAGGTGACCGGGCTGGCGTCGATGGGCACCACACGCTGGCACCGGGGCGACATCACCGGGGCCACCGCGCTGTACGACGAGGCGGTGCGGGTGGGTGAGTCGGCCATTCGGCCCGCCATGTCACTGGGCCTCGACCTCGAGGTGCTGCTGCTGCCCCTGCCGTTCGGCCGCTACCTGCATGTCCTCGTCGGTGACGGGGGTGACGCGGCCGACGTCGAGGCGGAGTTCGAGGCGCTGGCCGCGGCCGCGCCCGACCGGTTCGCCGTGTCGGTGGTCGAGACGGTCGCGGCAGGCGGCGCCCTGATGGTCGGCGAGCCCGCCTGGGCCGAGCGGGCGGCGCGGCGCGGCATCGAGGCCGACCCGACCGCCACCTTCACGTTCTGGGGGCGGGCCCAGCAGGCCTACCTGGCAGGTGCCCTGATCGACCAGGGCGAGCACGCGACGGGCCTGGCCCTGCTCGACGAGGCCATCGAGGGCTTCGTGGCGGTCGAGGGGCGTACCGGCATGGCGATGTTCCAGGCCAGCCGCGTCGTCGGGCTGACGGGGACCGGCCGGCTCGACGACGCGGCCGCAGCCCTGGCCGACGCCCGCAGCGAGCTGGACACCTACGGCGAACGCTACGCCGAGCCGCTGGTGATCGAGGCCGAGGCCCGGTTCCGCCACGCCCGGCGCGACGACCCCGCCGCGGTGGCCGCCCGGCTGGCGGAGGGCGTCGCGCTGGCGACGACCCAGGGCGCCCACGCCGTCGCCCGCCGTGTGGCGGCCATGGCGGCCCGCCTCGGCCTGCCCACACCCTGACCGGCAGGCGGGCGGAGCGCTACCGGTCGCCACGCGGTGGGGCGGCGGAGCCCTCCAGCCACGGCAAGCCGGGCGGCCTGCCGCTTCCGGTCCGGGCCCGCCGGGCTGGCAGCATGGGCGCCCATGACCGCGACCATGAGCGCCTACCGCATCGTGGCCTGGGGCCGGCCCCCGCAGCTCACCGCGGCGCCCGTGCCGGAGCCGGGCCCGGGCGAGGTGCTCGTCGCGGTGGCCGGCAACGGGCTGTGCCACTCCGACCTGGGCATGGGACACATCCCCGCGGAGATGGCCGAGTCGCTCGGCTGGCACGTGCCCTTCACGCTGGGCCACGAGGTCGCCGGCCACATCGCCGCGCTCGGCCCGCGCGTGACGGGGCTCGCCGAGGGCGAGGCGGTGGCCCTGGTGTCGCCGGCGTCGTGCGGCCGGTGCCCGGCCTGCCGGCGGGGCCACGACAGCGCCTGCCCCCGGGGGTCGGCCGGCCGCGGCTACGGGCGCGACGGCGGGCTGGCGCGCTACGTCGTCGCCCCCGCGCCGCGGGCGATCGTGAAGCTGGGCGACCTCGACCCGGTCGCCGCCGCCCCCCTGACCGACGCCGGGGCCACCGCTCACCACGCCGTCGGCCGGGTGGTGCCCCGCCTGCGCGAGGGCTCGACCGCGGTCGTGCTGGGCGCCGGGGGCCTGGGGGCGTTCGCCGTGCAGATCCTGCGGGCGCTGACCCCGGCGCGCGTGGTGGCCGTCGACACCAACCCTGCCCGGCTGGCAGTGGCCCGCGACCTGGGCGCCCACGAGGTGCTCGACGACATCGGCGCCCTCGCACCCGGCCGCAGCCCGCTCCCCGCCGGCGGCGACCCCGGTGGCGGCAGCCCGGTCCCCGGCGACCCGGACGGCGGCGGCTCGGGCGCGGTCGACGTCGTGCTCGACTTCGTCGGCGTCGACGCCACCATCGCCGGCGGGCTGGCCGCGGTGCGTCCCTACGGCGCCTACGGGCTGGTGGGCAGCGGCGGCGGCACCCTGCGGCGGCCCTGGTTCGGGACGCTGCCCCGCGACGCCGACGTCTTCACCTTCCAGGGCTCGTCGCTCGCCGACGTGCACGCTGTGGTGGCGCTGGCGCGGCGGGGTGCCATCCGCAGCGACGTCGACGTGTTCCCCCTGTCGCGGGTGACCGACGCCTACGCCGCGCTCGATCGGGGCGAGCTGCGGGGCCGCGCCGTGGTCGTGCCCGACATCTGACCCGCCTCGCCCCGTGTTCCCACAGGAGACCCACCGCATGGACCTGCTCGACGGCATCGCCACCACCCGGGCCATCCGCCGCTACCGGCCGGACCCCATCCCCACCGACGACCTGGCCACGATCCTGTGGCACGCCACCCGGGCGCCGTCGGGCTCGAACCGCCAGCCCGCCCGCTTCGTCGTGCTGCGCGAGGGCCCAGCCGCCATCGAGGCCAAGGCGCTGCTCGGCGCGGCCTTCCGGGCGGGCTGGGGCGGCAAGCGGGGCACCCACGGCTTCGACCGGGGCTCGGGCGCCGACCCCGACTCGCCCAAGGCCCGGGCCGCCCGGGCCATGCAGGCGTTCGTCGACCGCTTCGAGCAGACCCCGGTGGTCGTGCTGGCCTGCATCGAGCGGTGGCGAGCGCCCCACATCTCCGAGGGCGGGTCGGTCTACCCCGCCTGCCAGAACCTGCTGCTGGCGGCTCGAGCGCTCGGCTACGGCGGCGTGCTGTCCATGTGGCACGGCTACGTCGAGGCCGACCTGCGGCGGGTGCTGAAGTTGCCCGACGAGGCCGTCATCGCCGCCACGATCGCGCTGGGCGTGCCCGAGGGACATCACGGTCCGGTGCGGCGCCTACCGCTGCGCGACGTCGTGTTCGACGACACCTGGGGCGCCGACGCGCCGTGGGCCGTCGACCCGCCGGGCACCCGGTTCACGAGCGCAGGACCGAGGTCCGAGGCCTGAGCGCGCGCGGTCGCCGCGGAGCTGCGAACGGTGCCGGCTACGACGCCCGTGCCGGGTCGGTCACCATCCCCCGCAGCAGCTCCACGAGCGCCGGATCGGCCTTGGCGGTCGAGCCCGAGTCGAACGGCGGCTGCGGGTCGTACTCGATGCCGAGCTGGATGGCCCTGGCCACGTCGTCGCCGGCGATCCGGGCGGCCAGCCACAGCGCCATGTCGATGCCGGCCGATACGCCGGCTGCGGTGACGACCTTGCCCTGCTCGACGATCCGCCGGTCGCCCACGGCCGTGGCGCACAGCGGCGCCAGCTCGCCGAGCGCAGCCCAGTGCGTCGTCGCATCCAGGCCGTCGAGCACCCCGGCCGTGCCCAGGATGAGCGAGCCCGTGCACACCGAGGTGGTCCACTGCGTCGTGGGGTGCACCGAGCGGATCCACGCGTGCAGCGGGCCGGGCTCGAGCATGGCCCGGGTGCCGGGGCCGCCGGGCACCACCACCACGTCGGGTGCGTCGACCTCGTCCAGGGTGGCGTCGACGGTGATGGCCAGCGCACCGGTGTCGGTGCGCACCGGGCCGGTCCGCTCGCCCACGAAGGTCACTGTCGCGCCGGGCAGGCGCGACAGCACCTCGTACGGGCCGACGGCGTCGAGGGCGGTGAAGCGGTCGAAGAGCGGGATGGCGATCTGCATGGAAGTCTCCTGTTGCTCGGGTGGGGAACGGACGGGTGTGCGCTGGAGTGGGGCCGCGTCACGCCGGGACCGGGTCGCCCGCCACCGAGAAGTGGCGCCGGTAGCGGCCCGGGGTGGTGTGCACCGTCCGGCGGAACGCCCGGTGCATGGTCTCGACCGTGCCGAACCCGCAGGTGCGGGCGATCTCGGCGGTGGAGCGGCCCGAGGTCTCGAGCAGCCGGCGGGCCGCCTCGACCCGGCTGGCCTGGACGAACGCCGCCGGCGTCGTGCCCACCTCGGCCCGGAACGTGCGGGCGAAGGTGCGGGGGCTCATGGCGGCCAGGTGGGCCAGCGCGGGCACCGTCAGGTCGGCGTCGAGGTGCTCGGTGATGTGGCCCAGCACGGCGCGCAGCGGCTCGTCCTCGGTCCGGCCCACCGCGAGCTGGGTGCTGAACTGCGACTGGCCGCCGCCCCGCCGCGTGAACAGCACCAGGCGCCTGGCCACCTCGAGGGCGGTGGCCGCGCCGTGGTCGTCCTCGACCAGCGCCAGCGCCAGGTCCATGCCCGCTGTCACCCCGGCCGAGGTCCACACGGGGCCGTCGTGCACGTAGATGCGGTCGGGCTCGACCTCGACCCCCGGATGGACGCGGGCCAACAGGTCGCACACCGACCAGTGGGTGGTGGCCCGCCGCCCGTCGAGCAGGCCCGCCGCGGCCAGGATGAACGCGCCGCTGCACACCGACGTGACCCGCCGGCTGCGGGCGGCGGCGGCGCGCACCCAGGCGACCAGGTCGCCATCGGCCACGGCCGGCCCGGTGCCGGTGCCGCCGGCCACGACCAGCGTGTCGATGGGGCCACAGTGGTCGGCCGTCGACGAATCGGCGACCACGGCCAGCCCCGACGACGTGCGCAGCACTCCCCCGGCGGGCGACACGACCGTCGTGACGTAGGCCGGGTCGGCGCCCTGGTCGTTGGCGGCCGCGAACACTTCGAGCGGGCCCGTCAGGTCGAGCGACTGCACCGCCTCGTACACGACGATGGCCACGTGCCGCGCGTGCCTGGCACCGGCCGGGGGCAGGGAGGCGAGCGTCGTCGACTGCGTCGGCGGGGCCATGCATCCATGGTGAGGGATGGCGCCGATGGCAGCAAGGACCGATGATTGACGTTTCCTGCCATGACCGATGTCACGCGCGGCGTGGACTCATCCGGGCGACGGTTAGGGTGCGTCCGCCAGCCCCCTTCGCCCATGGACTGAGGATGACCCGCCGATCGTTCCTGCCGGTCGAGCCGCCCGGTCGATCGGTCACCCCGATCGCGACGAGGCACTACCGAGACGTGCCGCTGCGCGACCTGATCGCGGCCAAGGGCGACCAGACCGTGTCGGTGTGCATCCCGGCGCACGACGAGGCGCGCACGGTCGGCTGGGTGGTGTCACGCTTGCGGCGCTACCTGGTCGACAAGCTCGGCCTCGTCGACGAGGTCATCGTCATCGACGACCACTCGAGCGACGACACGGCGCTGGTCGCGGCCGACGCCGGGGCCCAGGTGGCCTCCGCAGCGGAGATCCATCCCCAGATCGCCGGCGGCAACGGCAAGGGCGAGGCGCTGTGGCGCTCGCTGCACGTGTCGAAGGGCGACATCGTCCTGTGGTGCGACGCCGACATCACCGACTTCGGTTCCCGCTTCGTCGTCGGCCTGCTGGGCCCGCTGCTCACCGACCCGAGCGTCAGCTTCGTCAAGGGGTTCTACGAGCGGCCCCGCGCCGGCGGCGTGGGCGGCGGCCGCACGACCGAGCTGATGGCCCGTCCCCTCATCGCCACCCTCTTCCCCCACCTGTCGTCGATCATCCAGCCGCTCTCGGGCGAGTACGGCGGCCGGCGGGAGCTGCTGGAGAGGCTGCCGTTCGTGCGGGGCTACGGGGTCGAGATCGCCATGCTCATCGACGTGGCCGAGGCCGTGGGGGTGGAGGGGATGGCGCAGGTCGACCTGGGCACGCGCAGCCACCGCAACCGCGATCTCGGCGATCTCGGGCCCCAGGCGCTGGTGGTGCTGCAGGCGGCGCTCGACCGTGCCGACGTGCGCTCGGCCAACCCCGCCACCCTGGTGCGGCCGGGTCGACCGCCGCTGGTGCGCGGCTTCTCGGAGCTGCCGCCCGTCGCCAGCCTGTCCGACGCCGGCGACGCCCCGCCGCC
This sequence comes from Acidimicrobiales bacterium, assembly GCA_035697515.1. GTDB lineage: Bacteria > Actinomycetota > Acidimicrobiia > Acidimicrobiales > VFJN01 > ZC4RG19. The sequence continues at coordinate 5,392 of DASSCS010000051.1, read as the reverse complement.
ACCGCCGCGGCCGCAGCCCCGGGGACGGCGACGGCGCCGCGGGCTGCCGGACGGAGCCGCAGGGCCCGGCCCGCCGGCCGGGGGCCTCCGGAGCGGTCACTAGCCTGACGCCGTGCCTGGCCCTCCCCTGCTCGTGCTGCGAGGGCGGACGATCGACCTGAGCGAACCCCTGCTCATGGGCATCGTCAACGCCACCCCCGACTCGTTCTCCGACGCCGGCGACCACCCCACCACCGAGGCACGCGTCGCGCTCGCCCTCGACCAGGTGGCCCAGGGGGCGCACATCATCGACGTCGGCGGCCAGTCGGGCATCACCGGGGTGCCCGAGGTTCCCGCCGACGAGGAGATCGCCCGGGTGGTGCCGGTGGTCGCCGGGCTGCACGAGGCCGCCCCCGACGTGATCATCTCCGTCGACACCTACCGGCCCGCCGTGGTCGAAGCGGTGCTGGCGGCGGGCGCGTCGATCGTCAACGACATCAGCGGGCTGCTCTACCCCGAGGTGGCGGGGCTGGTCGCCGGCGCGGCTGCCGGGCTGGTGATCATGCACACCCGGTCGCGGCCCAAGCACAAGGTGCTCGACGACGCCCTCTACGCGGGGGCGGGTGGGGTGACGGCCGACGTGGTGGCGTTCCTGCGCGAGCGCCTCGACGCGGCCGCGGCGGCGGGTGTGCAAGAGGAGGCCGTCATCGTCGACCCGGGCCCCGACTTCGCCAAGACGCCGGCCCAGACGGTCGAGGTGCTGCGCCACCTCGACCAAGTACGGGCGCTCGGGCGTCCGCTGCTGCTGGCGCTCTCGCGCAAGGACTTCATCGGTGCCGTCACCGACCGCCCGCCCCGCGAGCGGCTGGGCGGCACGCTGGCGGCGGTCGGCCACGTCGTGGCGCAGGGCGCCGCCGGGACCATCCTGCGGGTTCACGACGTCGCCCTGGTGGCCGACTACCTGGCCGTGGCGGCGATGCTCGCGGGCCGCGCCGACCTGGCGCCCGATGCCCGCCTGCCCGTCCACCTCCGCCGGCAGCCGCCGGGGCAGCCGGGGGGCTGAGACGGCAGGCCAGGGTCACAGCACGGTCTCGTAGGCCGCGATCCAGCGCTTGTGGTCGACCGGGACGAGCTGGCCGGCGGCCAGGTACATGTCGAGCTGGAGCAGGAGGGCGTGCCAGGCGGCGGCCAGCTCGGCGTCATCACCGACGGCGTCGACGGTCACGCGGTAGAGGCTTCCGTGGTCGGTGGGCTCGACGTCCCAGTGCACCGGGTCGCCGGTGTGCTCACCTGCGCCCCACACCGGCCATTCGCCGGGATCGCCCGTCACCGCCCTCACCCGCTCGGGCACGACATGGGTCGAGCGCTCCCACGTGAGTGCGCCGTTCCCCGACGGGGTGCCGAGCGCGGGTCCCATCCGGTCGAGGTAGGCGTCGTAGACGGCCCGCCAGTCGTCCGCGTCCCCGCCGGCAGGCGACGCGCCGAGGAGGCGGTCGAGCTCGCCCAGGCAGGCGTGCCACCCCGCGCCGTTGCGGGCCGCGACCGACTGGTGGCTGAGCACCTGCGTGAAGGTCAGCACCGTGCCGTCGCCGTCGGGAGCCAGCTCCAGCCGGATCAGCTCACCGCCCCACGTGAACGAGAACACCACGGGCGGGTCGTAGGCGACCACGGTCCCCCGGATCATCGGGCCGTCGTCACGCGTCGGCTCACCGGCGTCCCGGGCCGCGGCGCGCTGGGCGTCGTCGTCGAAGACGAGCTCGGCCCCGACGGCCCTGTCGCCCTCGACCTGGGACGGGAACCACTGGCCCATCTCGGCGGGGTCGCTGACGGCGCGCCAGACGCGCGCGATCGGATGCCGGTAGCGGCGCTCGAACCGCAGCGCCGGCCTGCCGTCGATGGTGACGATGTCGCCGTCTGGTGTCATGGGTTCTCCTCCAGGTGCTTGTCGAGGTGGTCGAGCGAGCGCGACCACATCCGGCGGTAGGGGGCGAGCCACTCGTCGATCTCGACGAGTGGCTCGAGGCGCAGGCGGTAGAGGCGCCGCTGGGCCTCGGGCCGCACCTCGACCATGCCCGCCTCTCGCAGCACGCGCAGGTGCTTGGACACGGCGGGCTGGCTCAGGTCGAGCCGATCGACGAGCTCGCCGACGGGCCGTTCGCCGTCGCGCAGCAGGTCGAGGATCTCGCGGCGCGTGGGCTCGGCGAGGACGGCGAAGCTCATCCTGCTAGCATGCCGAGTTGGCTATATAACTGTCAAGGGATGTATGTCGCAGGACGGCCAGTGGACCGACCGTCCGCCGGTGCCCAGGAGGAGCCGGGCACCGGCGGACGGGGGCGATCACTCGGGATCTCTGGTCGTGCCGCCCCTCCGGTCGTCACTCGGGATCTCTGGTCGTGCCGCCCCTCCGGTCGTCACTCGGGATCTCTGGTCGTGCCGCCCCTCCGGTCGTCACTCGGTGGCGATGGCGGCCAGCACGTCCAGGCGGGCGGCACGGCGGGCGGGGCGCAGGCCGGCCAGCACGCCGGCGATGGCGCCGACCACCAGCACGACCCCCAGACGATCGGCGGGCAGGGCGAACACGCCCAGGCCACCCGACGCCGTGCCCACCGCCTGCACCAGCGCCCACCCGAGGAACACGCCGAGGGCGATGCCCGTCACGGCCCCGAAGGTGGCGATGACCACCGACTCCCAGCGCACCATCGACCGCACCTGGCGCCGGGTCTGGCCCACCGCCCGCAGCAGGCCCAGCTCGCGGGTCCGCTCGTGGATCGCCAGCGACAGCGTGTTGGCGATGCCCATCAGGGCGATGAAGATGGCCAGCGCCAGCAGGGCGTAGATGATGCCGAGCATCATGTCGACGCCGGTCGTCATGGTCGCCGCGAACTCGTCGCGGTCCTCGACGTTGGGGCCGCCGAAGTCGTCGGCCACCGCGGTCACCGCGGCCTTGGCCTCGGCCACGGACGTGCCCTCGGCGGCGTCGACGAACGCCATCTGGTCGATGTCCTGCACCGCGTGGGGGGCCCACACGGTGCGGGGCAGCAGGTAGCCGCCGACGATGTCGTCGGTCTCGTAGGTGGCGCCCACGGTCAGGTCCTGGGTGCTGCCGTCGGCGAAGGTGACCGGCACGGCCTCGCCCACCTGCCAGCCGTTCGACTCGGCGGTGGCGTCGGCGACGGCCATCGTGCCGGCGCCCAGGTCGCCGAGCGACCCCTCGCTGACGCCCAGCTCGAGCACCTGCGACAGGTCGGCGAGGTCGGCCACCGACACCTGCTTGGTGTCGCCCTCGATCTGGATCGCGCCCTGCCCCACGCCGACGGCCACGTCGACCTCGGGCAGCTCTGCCAGGTCGGCGGCGAGCTGGGGGCTGATGCCGCCGCCGCCGAACGCACCGGTGTTGACCACCAGGTCGCCGCCGAACGAGCGGTCGATCGTCTCGTCCAGCGAGGCCTGCAGCGACGCGGCGAACACCGTGAACAGGGTGACCACGGCGATGCCCACCATCAGTGCCGACGCCGTGCCCGCGGTGCGGCGCGGGTTGCGCATGGCGTTCTGGCGGGCCAGGCCGCCGGTCATCCCCCGCAGCCGGGCCACGGGGGCGCCGAGCAGTGCGGCGGCCGGGCGCGCGGCCACCGGCCCCAGCACCACGGCGCCGATGACCGTGAGCACGGCGCCGAGGCCCACGACGGCCAGCATGTCCTCGTCGCCGAGCGCGGCGACCAGCGTCGTGGCGATGCCGACCACGGCCAGGGCGGTGCCGGCGACGATCCGGGCGACCGAGGGCGCGGTGCGCTCGACGGCGACCTCGCGGATGGCCGCCAGCGGGGCGACCCGCGACGCCTTGACCGCAGGGAACACGCCGGCGACCAGCGTCACGAGCACGCCGACCACCAGGCTGGTGACGACCGTGCCGACCGAGATGACCATGCCGCCGGCAGGCAGTGCGAAGCCCACCGCGTCGAACAGGCCCTTGAGCAGCCCGGCGATGCCGATCCCGCCGACCAGGCCCGCGGCCGACGCCACGACGCCGACCAGCAGCGCCTCGGTCACCACCGACCGCAGCACCTGCCCCCGCACCGCCCCGAGCGCCCGCAGCAGGGCCGCCTGGCGGGCGCGCTGGGCGACGATGATCGAGAACGTGTTGTAGATGCTGAACGTGGCGACGAGCAGGGCGATGCCCGCGAACATCGTCAGGAACATGAGCATCATGTCGAGGAACGTGCTCGCGATCTCGTCGGTCATCTCGGTGGTGACCTCCGAGCCGGTCGTGGCCTCGAGGCCCGCCGGCAGTACGTCGCCGACGCGGGCGGCCACCTCGTCCTGCGACACGCCGTCGGCGGCCTGGACTGCGATGCTCGAGACGCCCTCGCCCGACTTGGCGACGTGTGTCATCGCGTCGTCCAGGTCGAACGCGGTGAAGGTGACGCCGCCCAGGCCGTCCTCGTCGCCGAACGTCGAGACGCCAACGATGGTCACCTCGACCGGCTCGGGCGTGAGCAGCGTGGTGGTGTCGCCGAGCGCCAGGTCGCCGGCGTCGAGGGTGCCCTTGTTGACGACCACCTCGTCGTCGCCCTCGGGCGCCCGGCCCTCGGCCAGCCGGTAGGGGTTGAGGTCGGGGTCGGTCACCCAGCTGCCGGCGAGCTGGGGCGGGCCGTTGCCGCCGATGGCGTCGCCGTCGGCGCCCAGTAGCTGGCCGTAGCCGGTGACGACCGGCTCGGCCGCCTCGACGCCGTCGACCTCGGCCACCTGGTCGACGAGCGACGGGTCGATCAGGCCCCGGGGCGAGTCCATGCCCAGGTCGGTGGCGTTGCGCACGACCACGTCCGTGCCGGCGTTGACCTCGGTGAAGAGGTCGTCGAAGTTCGCCCGCAGGGTCGCGCCGAGCACCAGGGTGCCGGTGAGGAACGCCACGCCCAGCACCACGGCCAGCGAGGTGCCGGTGAGGCGGCGGGCGTGCGCCCGCATCTCCTTGAGGGTGAGGTACAGCACGGGTCATCCTCCCAATGACGAGATGCGATCGAGGACGGCGGCCGCGGTGGGCGCCTCGACGTGGTCGACGATGCGCCCGTCGGCCAGGAACAGGACGCTGTCGGCGATGGCCGCGGCGAGGGGGTCGTGGGTGACCATCACGACGGTCTGGCCCATGTCGTCGACGGCCCGGCGCAGGAAGCCCAGGATCTCGGCGCCGCTGCGCGAGTCGAGGTTGCCGGTGGGCTCGTCGGCGAAGACGATGTCGGGCCGGCTCGCGAGCGCCCGCGCGCAGGCCACGCGCTGCTGCTGGCCGCCCGACAGCTCGGCCGGCCGGTGGCCCAGGCGGTCGCCCAGGCCCACCGTGGTCACGACCTCGTCGAGCCAGACGGTGTCGGGTCGCCGCCCGGCCAGGCGGTCGGGCAGGGCGATGTTCTCGCCGGCGGTG
>DASSCS010000050.1:0-68100 GCA_035697515.1 Acidimicrobiales bacterium | reverse complement strand
CTCGGCTACGTCGAGCTGTACGGCGCCTACGCCGAGTGCGAGGCGATCTACGGCGTCGAGCGGCTGCTGGCCCGCTTCGCGGCCCTGGACGAGGCCGACCGGTCCGCCTTCTGCTTCGACCCCCGGGTGATCGACTGGGCCACCTACGTGCACGACGTGCACCTGCCCTCGGTCGTGCAGCACGCCCGGGTGCGCACGACGCCGGGCGGGCGCACGATCGAGAACCGGGCCGACCGGCTGCGGCGCCAGGTGCTCGCCCCCGAGCGCCACTTCGCCGCCTTCGACCTGGAGAACACGCTCATCGCCAGCAACGTCGTGGCCTCGTACTCGTGGCTGGCCACCCGGCGCCTGCCCCGCGACGACCGGCTGCGCTACGTGCTGAAGGCGCTGGTCGAGGCCCCGTCGCTGCTGGCGCTCGACCGGCGCGACCGCAGCGACTTCCTGCGCCACTTCTACCGCCGCTTCGACAAGGCCCCGGTCGACCAGCTCGAGGCCGACGCCACCGAGATGTTCAGCCACCTGCTGCTGGCCAAGTCGTTCCCCGCCGGCATCCGCCGGGTGCGCGAGCATCGGCGCCTCGGCCACCGCACGGTGTTGATCACCGGTGCGCTCGACCTGGCCATCGGGCCGCTGCGGCCGCTGTTCGACGACGTGGTGTGCGCCCGGTTGGCCACGCGCCCCGACGGCACCTACCGGGGCGAGCTCACCGACGTGCCGCCCACCGGCGAGGCCCGGGCCTCGGTGCTGGCCGACTACGCCGCGGCCCACGGCTTCGACCTTGCCGAGGGCGTGGCCTACGCCGACTCGACGTCCGACCTGCCCATGCTCGAGGCGGTCGGGTTCCCCGTCGCGGTCAACCCCGAGACCCGGCTGGCGGCGCTGGCCCGCAAGCGGGGCTGGCTGGTCGAGCACTTCGACAAGGCGTCCGGCGCCCCCGAGCCACCGCTGCCCATCGGCCCCGCGTGGAAGGCCGGCGGCCGGCCGGGGCTGCTGACCCGGCTGCTCACGTCGGACGCGCTGAGCGGCAACGGCCGCAAGGGCAACGGCTCGGACCGCGCCGGCGGCGCGGCCCGAGCCGCGGCGGCGGGAGGGCGGCGGTGAAGGCGCTGGTGTTCTCGCGCAAGCCGGCCCGGTACGCCGCCGCCATGGTGGCGGGCTCGCTGCGGCCGGGCCGCGGCGCCCGCTACGGTCCCCTGTCGCTGCGCGACGTCGACCCGCCCGAGCTGCCCGGGCCGGAGTGGCTGCGGCTCCGGCCCCGCCTGTCGGGCATCTGCGGCAGCGACCTGGCCACCATCGACGGCCGGTCGTCGCGCTACTTCGAGCCCATCGTGTCGTTCCCGTTCACGCCCGGCCACGAGATCGTCGGCGACCTCGAGGACGGGCGCAGGGCCGTGGTGATCCCCGTGTTGCACTGCGCGGCGCGTGGGATCAACCCGCCGTGCGACATGTGCCGGGCCGGGCGCATCAACCTGTGCGAGCGGGTGGCGTTCGGCGACCTCGAGCCCGGGTTGCAGTGCGGCTTCTGCGAGTCGACCGGTGGCGGCTGGGGCCAGGAGATGGTGGTGCACCCGTCGCAGGTCGTCGAGGTCCCCGACGCGCTCACCGACGAGCAGGCCGTGCTGGTCGAGCCCGTGGCGTGCGCCGTCCACGCCGCCCGGCGGGTGGGCGACGGCCCGGCGGCGGTGATCGGGGCGGGGGCCCTTGGCCTGTTCACCATCGCCGCGCTGCGCTCGCTTGCCCGACCGAGCGTGCTGGTCGCGACCGCCAAGCACCCGGAGCAGCGGCGTTGGGCCAAGGAGCTGGGGGCGGACGTGGTGTGCGCCCCGGGCGAGCTCGACCGGGCCGTGCGCTCGGCCACGTCGTCCTTCGTGCTCGACAACGGCCAGCTCACCAGCGGCGTCGGCGCCGCCGTCGACTGCGTGGGGTCGGAGGAGTCGCTGGCGCAGGCGATCCGGATCGTGGGCCCGGGCGGCACCGTCCACATGGTGGGCATGCCGGGCGTCACCACGCTGGACCTGACCCCCGTGTGGCAGCGCGAGGTGGCGCTGCGGGGCGCCTACGCCTATGACGAGCACGACGACCGCACCCACGACTTCGCCACCGCCGCCGGCCTGATCCGCGAGCTTGACCTCGGTCGGCTGGTGAGCGCCACCTATCCCCTCGCCCGCTACGAGGACGCCGTCGACCACGCCGCCCACGCCGGCGTGCGCGGCGCCGTGAAGATCGCCTTCGACCTCCGTTCCGAAAGGACGGCACGCTGATGCCCCGTCCCGGTTTCGTGCTCGACGTCGACCGGTCGACACCGCCCATGCTGTTCCACCACGGCGAGAGCCTGCGGCTGGAGAAGCTGCCCGTCGGCCGCTCCCGCGTGCTCTATCCCGGCGAGCCGCTCGACCCGCTCGACGACCCCGAGGGTGCCATCCGCCACGCGCTGGCCAACCCGCTCGGTGACTGCCAGCCGCTGCGGGCCCTGCTACGCCCCGGCATGAAGCTCACCATCGCGTTCGACGACATCTCGTTGCCGCTGCCCCCCATGCGGCGGCCCGACGTGCGCCAGCGCGTCATCGAGGCGGTGCTCGACCTGGCCGCCGAGGCCGGCGTCGACGACGTGCACCTCATCGCCGCCCTGGCGCTGCACCGCCGCATGACCGAGGCCGAGCTGCGCCACGCCGTCGGCGACCGCGTCTACGACGCCTTCGCCCCCCACGGCCTGCTCTACAACCACGACGCCGAGGACCCCGACAACCTCGCACTGCTGGGCTCGACCCCGCACGGCGAAGAGGTCGAGATCAACAAGCGGGCCGCCGAGAGCGACCTGCTCGTCTATGTGAACATCAACATCGTGTCCATGGACGGCGGCCACAAGTCCACCGCCACCGGCCTGGCCAGCTACCGCAGCCTGCGCCACCACCACAACGTGGCCACCATGCGGCAGTCGACCAGCTTCATGGACCGCCACACATCCGAGCTGCACCACTCCAACTGGCGCATGGGCAAGGTCATACGCGACGCCGGCGTCAAGGTCTTCCAGATCGAGACCACGATCAACAACGACACGTTCGGCGCCTCGGGCCCCATGGCGGTGCTGCAGAAGCGCGAGTGGGAGTGGACGGCCAGGGACCGGGCGTCGTTCGTGGCCATGAAGGCGGGCCTCGACCACCTGCCGCTGAAGGCCCGGCGCAAGATCTTCCACTCGTGGCAGGCGCCCTACGGCATCACCTCCGTGCAGGCCGGCGAGGTCGAGGCCGTGCACGAGTCGACCACCGAGAACATCTTCCGCCAGCAGCTGGTCGAGGTCGACGGCCAGACCGACATCCTGACCATGGGGCTGCCCTACATCTGCCCCTACAACGTCAACTCGGTGATGAACCCCATCCTGGTCATGTGCCTGGGGCTCGGCTACTTCTTCAACATGTACCGGGGCCGGCCGCTGGTGCGCGAGGGCGGCGTGCTGATCATGAGCCACCCGACGCCCTGGGAGTTCCACCCCGTCCACCACCCCAGCTACATCGACTTCTTCGAGCAGGTGCTGGCCGACACGACCGATCCCGCCGAGATCGAGGCCCGCTACGAGAAGCAGTACGCCGAGGACGAGTGGTACCGGCACCTGTACCGCACCAGCTACGCCTACCACGGCGTGCACCCCTTCTACATGTGGTACTGGGGCTGCCACGGCCTGGCGCACGCCGGCAAGGTCATCATCGTGGGCGGCGAGCCCCGCGCGGTGCGCCGGCTGGGGTTCACCGCCGCGTCGACCCTGCAGGATGCGCTGGAGATGGCCGGCGACGTGGTGGGACGCGGCGCGACGATCACCCACCTGCACAACCCGCCCCTCGTCATGGCGGACGTGACCTGATGGCCCCGCTGCGCTCGGCCGTGAGCCGGCGCCTCCTGCGGCTGCCCTTCCCGTTCTCGGCCCCCACCGTGCCGGGCGGGGTCGAGGCGCCGCCGCGCCGGCAGCGCGCGGGCGCCGACTACGACACCACCTGGGCCCGCCGCTACCCCGCCCGGCTGGCCCGGGCCGCCATCGTCGAGACGGTCGCCCGCCCGGCCGTCGCCGCCCTGGCCCGGCCCGAGCGCCACGGCCTCGACCGGCTGACCCTGCTGGCCGAGGCCGGCGGCCCGGTGGTCTTCGCCGCCAACCACCACAGCCACGTCGACACCCCGCTGCTGGTCACGTCGATCCCCGATCCGTGGCGCCACAAGCTGTTCGTGGGCGCGGCGGCCGACTACTTCTTCCGGACGCCGGCCACCAGCGCCCTGTCCGCGCTGGCGCTCGGCGCCATCCCGATCGAGCGGGCCAAGGTGGGCCGGCGGTCGGCCGACCGGGCCGCGGCCCTGCTCTCCGACGGCTGGTCGATGCTCATCTTCCCCGAGGGCGGGCGCAGCCCCGATGGCTGGGGCCAGCCCTTCCGGGGCGGGGCCGCCTACCTGGCGGTGCGGTGCGGCGTGCCGGTGGTGCCCGTGCACATCGACGGCACCGGGCGCATCCTCCGCAAGGGGCGCAAGCTGCCGAAGCCGGCGACCGCCCGGGTCACGTTCGGCCCCCCGCTGTTCCCGGGCCCGGGCGACGACAGCCGCCGGTTCGGCGCGGTCATCGAGCGTGCCGTCGCCGCCCTGGCCGACGAGGCCACCACCGACTGGTGGTCGGCCCGGCGGCGGGCGCACGCCGGCGAGTCACCGGCGCTGGTCGGGCCGGACGCACCCGCGTGGCGCCGGGCCTGGGCGCTCGGCGACCCCGACCGGAGGCGCACCCGGCAACGCCGCCGCTGGCCCGAGCTCTAGCCGCGGGCCGAGGCGACCGGCCCGCCGCCGTGCCGCCGGGGACGCGGCGCTGCCGCGGCTCAGACCGTGAAGCGGCCGCTGCACCACACCCGGCCCTCCTGGTCGAGGACCGAGATGGTCACCACCTCGTCGGCCGGGCTGTCGAGCCGCACCGTCCACGAGTCGCGCGAGGGATGCACCGCGGACATCGAGCGCGACCCGTCGGCGAGCTCGACCGACATCCAGTAGGTGTCGCTGGCGGGGTCGCCCCAGCTGGCCACCATGTCCGACCAGCCCGGCACGGCGACCACGACCGTGGCCGGGTCGCCGCTGGCCGAGGCCTCACCCACCACCTCGCCGCTACCGGTGCGCATCTCGGCCACCGCCACCGTCGGGGGTTCCTCGGCGCGGCCGCGGAAGGCGACCAGGCCCCCGGCCACCATCGCCACCACGGCGACCGCCGCGGCCAGGGCCAACGCCACCCGGCGGCGGGAGCGGTCGTGACGCCCGGCGCGGCTGGGGCCCCCACCGCGCCGGCCGTTCCTGTCGGGCGAGCCCGCGCCGGGGCGAGCGGGTCCGGTGGGGAGCCCGTCCCCGCCCGCCCCCTCGGACGCCAGGCGCGCCAGCACCGCGTCGCGGAACCCCGGCGGCGGCTCCACGCGGGGCGCGGCCAGCAGCACCTCGTCGGCCGTGCCCGCCAGCGACGCCACCTCGGCCCGGCAGGCCTCACACCGCTGGAGGTGGGCCAGAGCGGCGGCGCGCTCCTCGCCGGTCAGCAGCCCCAGGGCGACCTCGGGCGCCACCTCGCGCAGCTCGGCGCAGTCCATCATCCCCACCGTGACCTGTCCCCGAGCTCGTCGCGCAGCTTGCGCAGGGCGAGCCGGACCCGGGTCTTGACCGTCCCGTGCGGGATGTCCCCCCGCTCGCTCACCTCGCGGGTCGACAGGCCCAGCAACGTGACCGCCACCAGGGCCTGGCGCTGGGCCTCGGGCAGCTCGCGCATCAGCGCAATGACCCGCGCGGCGTCGTCACGCGTGCCCACCAGCTCGCCGACGTCGCCGGGATCGAGGGGCCAGTCCGTCGGCAGCTCGTGCACGGGCTCGGCCCGCCGGCCCCGGCCCCGGACGCTGTCGAGCGCCACGTTGCGGGTGATGCCCAGCAGCCAGGCCAGCACGGAACCCCGGCGCTCGTCGAAGCTGGCGGCGAAGCGCCAGGCCCGTACGAACGCCTCCTGAGCGACGTCCTGGGCGTCGGCCGGCTCGCGCACGATGGCCAGCGCCAGGCCGTACACCTTGCGCTCGGTGCGCCGCACGAACGCGGCCGCGGCCTGGGGATCGCCGGCCGCGTAGCCGGCGAAGAGCGCCTCGTCGGAGAGGTCCCACACACCATCTGTACCGCCCGGGCCCCCGAGCGGATCTCGCGCCACGGGCGCGATGACACCCGATGGGCACGCCCACCGCAACACGGGAGATCCGCTCGGGCGGCGATGCAGTATCACCGGACATGGAGAACCCGACAGCACGCACGACCTGCCGACGCACCCGCCCAAGGGCGGGCCGCGGGGTGGTCGCGACCGCCAGCCTCGCAGCCCTCGCCCTGGTGCTCGCCGCGTGCGGCGACGACGGCGACGACGCCACGACCGCCGGGGCCGCCGATGCCGGGGGTGGCGGCGACGAGCTGAGCATCGACCTGGTGCAGCCGGCCGACGGCGACGAGGTGGGCGACACGTTCGACGTCGAGGTCGACACCGGTGTCGAGCTGGGCGAGCCCGACACCGGCCTGCACCACGTACACCTGTACTACGACGGCGAGACCGCCGACGGCGAGTACGACCTCGTGTACGGCTCCACCTTCACGGTCGAGCGCGACCTCGGCGCTGGCGAGCACACCGTCGAGGCCGTCATCGCCAATGCCGACCACAGCCTGACCGACGCCCGTGACGAGGTGACCGTCACCGTGGGCGACGGCGCCGCGCCCGCCGGCGACGACACTGATGACTCCCAGGACGACAGCGGCGGCTACGACTACTGAGCCCGCGGCCGGCGGAGCCGGCGTGGCGCCCGGCGCCACGGAGCCCGGCGCCACGGGCGACGAGGGCACGGTCGTCCGCAACAACGCCGCCACCCGCTGGTTCCACGCCGCCACCGTCGCGGTCACGGCGGTGCTGCTGGCCACCGGCTGGTGGCTGCGGGCCGGCCGCGAGGGGCGCCCGAGCCTGATCGCCCGGGTGCTCGACGCCCCCGACACCGAGGTGCACCGGTGGGCCGGCTGGCTGCTGGTCGCCGTGCTCGCCGCCGGTGTGACCCTCGGCGTGCGGGCAGCGTGGACGTTCGCCCGCGAGACGCTGCGCGTCGACCGGGGCGACGCCCGCTGGTTCCTCCGCTGGCCGGCCGGCGCGCTGACCGGGCGCTTCGCCCGGCACGAAGGCCACTTCGACCCCGGCCAGCGGCTCGCCAACGTGGCCTTCGTGGGCGCGTTCGCCACCGTGGTGGTCAGCGGCGTGGCGCTCACCACGCTGTCGGGCGGCTCCACCTTCGCCACCATGGTGCGGGTACACCGGGGCGCGACCTACGTCCTGACCGCCCTCGTGGTCGGCCACCTGGTGGTCGTCTCGGGCGCGCTGCCGGGCTACCGGGGGGTCTGGCGGGCCATGCTGGGCCGGGGCCGCGTGCGGGCCCGCACGGCGCGCCGCCTGTGGCCCGGGAACCGCTGAGCGGGCCCATGCCGTGCTCGACAGGGTAAATCGCACCACCACCGCGACTGTCCTAGGCTGCCCACTCATGCTCTGGTTCGAGCGCGAGGTCGTGGGGGCCCTCACCGGATCCACGGACCAGCCCCTCAGGTCGTCGGTCGAGGCCTTCGTCGACGGCACGCTGCGCGACTGGCCCGAGCACCTGCGCCTGGGGGTCGCGGGCGAGTCGGTGCTGCTCGGTGCCTACGTGGCGGTCCTGCGCCGCACAGGGAGGCTCGCTCCAGGCGATCGCGAGGGGCTGGCCCGCCTGATCGAGGGGTGGGAGTCCAGCCCGGTCGGCCTGCTCCGGTCGTACGTGCGGGCGATGAAGTCGCTGGTCGTCATGGCCGAGCACGAGTTCGCGCCCGAGGCGGTGGGCTGATGGCCGACCTGTCGACCGACGTCCTGGTCGTCGGCTCGGGCGCGGGCGGGGCGTTCACCGCCGCGGCGCTGGCCGAGGCGGGCCGGGCGGTCATGGTGCTCGAGGAGGGCCCGCAGGTCGATCCCGACGCCCACGAGCCGTTCTCGCTCGCCGAGATGGTCGCCAAGTACCGCCACCACGGGGCCGGCGCGGCCATCGGCAACCCCTTCATCGCCTACGCCGAGGGGCGCTGCGTGGGGGGCAGCACCGAGATCAACAGCGGGCTCTACCACCGGCTCCCCGACCACCTCGCCGCCGAGTGGCAGGTCCGCTACGCCATCGACGAGTTCGCCGCGCCCGCGCTGGCGGCCTACGCCGACCGGGTCGAGGCCCACCTCGACGTGAACACCGTGCCGGGGGCGCCCCCCGCGTCGTCGGCCGCGCTCGAGCGGGGGGCCACCAAGCTGGGGTGGCGCAACGTCGAGTTCCCCCGGGTGTTCAGCTACGACGCCCAGGGGCGGGGCACCAAGCAGACGATGTCGCGCACCATGCTGCCCCGGGCGCTCGCCTCCGGGGCGACGCTGGTGCCCGACTGCCGCGTGCTCGGCCTCGTCCGCCGCGGCGACCGGGTGGTGGGCGCCCGCTGCCGCCGCACCCACCCGGGCGGCGGGGTCGAGCGGATGACCGTGCACGCCGAGCATGTGTTCGTGTGCGGCGGCGCCGTGCACAGCCCGGCGCTGCTGCAGCGCAGCGGCATCTGGCGCAACATCGGCAACGGCCTGAAGATGCACCCCACCATCAAGGTGGCGGCGCGCTTCCCGCACCCCGTCGACCACGGCGACGTGCCCATGCACCGCGTCACCGAGTTCTCGCCGTTCATCGCCATCGGCGGCTCGGCCAGCCGCAAGGGCCAGGTCGCTCTGGCGCTCGCCGACACCGGCGCGCCCTACGACGAAGCGATGGCCGACTGGGAGAACATCTCGACCTACTACGCCGCCATCCGCAGCGAGGGCAGCGGACGGGTGCTGGCCGTGCGGGGCCTGCGCGCCCCCGTGGTCACCTACTCGCTCACCGACGCCGACCTCAGCCGGCTGGCCCGGGGGCTCATGCACCTGGGCGAGCTGCTGCTGGCCGCGGGCGCCACCGAGCTGCACCCATCGGTGTTCGGGGGCCGGGTGGTGCGCCGGCTCGACGAGATCGGCAGCTGGTGGGACCAGGTGACCAGGCAGCACTCCAGCCTCATGACGGTGCACCTCACCTCCAGCATCCGCATGGGCGAGAACCGTGCCCTCACCGGGGCCGACAGCTACGGGCGGGTGTGGGGCTACCGCAACCTGCGCGTCAACGACGCCTCGCTCATCCCCGACGCCCCCGGCGTCAACCCGCAGGCGGCGATCATGGCCATCGCCACCCGCAACTGCGACCAGTTCCTGACCGAGGGCTGATGGGCCGCCACCCCGTCCCCGCTCCCGGTCCGGCCCCGCGCCCGACCCGCCGACCAGACATGGACAGGTGCCCGTGACCGAACCCCGAGCCGCCGACGTCCCGACCTCCACCCCCGCCGCCGCCGTGGTCGTCACCGGCGCCTCGGGGTGGCTGGGGCAGAACCTGGTGCGCACCCTGGTGGGCCAGCGCGACCGGGTGCGCTGCCTCGTCCCCACTGACGACGCCGCCGCGCCCGTGTCGCTGCTGTCGCCGTCGGTCGAGGTGGTGGTGGGCGACGTGCGCGACCCCGCCACCGTCGATCGGCTGTTCGACGGGGTGGGCACCGACGCCGCCGTGTTCCACGCCGCGGCGGTCATCCATCCCGTGCGCTCGACGCGCGAGTTCTTCGACGTGAACGTGGGCGGCACCCAGAACATGGTCGACCGGGCCCGCCGCAACGGCGCCGCGCGCTTCGTGCACGTGTCGTCGAACTCGCCGTTCGGCATCAACCCCACGCCCGAGCACACCTTCACCGAGGACTCGCCCTACAACCCGTACCTCGGCTACGGGCAGTCGAAGTACGAGGCCGAGCAGATCGTGCAGAAGGCCAACGACCGCGGCGACCTGGCCACCGTCATGGTGCGTGCGCCCTGGTTCTACGGCCCCTTCCAGCCGCCCCGGCAGAGCCAGTTCTTCCGCACCATCCGCCGCGGCCGCTTCCCGCTCGTGGGCGACGGGACCCAGCGCCGCTCGATGGCCTACACCGACAACCTCGTGCAGGGCCTGCTGCGGGCCGAGGTGGCCGACAAGGCGCCCGGCAACGCGTACTGGGTAGCCGACGCCCGGCCCTACGAGCTGCGCGAGATCCTGGCGACCGTGCGGCGGGCGCTCGAGGCCGAGGGCCTGCCCACCTCGGGGCCCGACACGCTGCGGCTGCCCCGGCTCGCCGCCCGCGCCGCCGAGCGGGTCGACGCGCTGGTGCAGAAGCGGGGCCGCTACCTGCAGCCGCTGCACGTGCTGGGCGAGCTGAACCACACCATCGCCTGCGACATCTCGCGGGCGCGCGACGAGCTGGGCTACGAGCCCGCCGTGGCGCTGGAGGAGGGCATGCGCAACAGCATCCGTTGGTGCCTCGAGCACGGGGAGCAGCTCTGATGGCCCGGACCGTCCTCGTCACCGGCGGGAGCGGCTACTTCGGCTCGATCCTCGCCGACTTGGCGCTCGCCCGGGGCGACCGGGTGCGCATCTTCGACCTCAACCCGCCCGAGCCCCGCACCGGCGAGGCCGCCGACCGCCTGGAGCACGTGCTGGGCGACGTGCGAGACCTCGACGCCCTGCAGGAGGCCAGCCGGGGCGTCGACGCGGTGCTCAACAACGTGGCCCAGGTCCCCCTCGCCAAGGACCGCGAGCTGTTCTGGTCGGTCAACGTGACCGGCACGGCCAACGTGCTGCTGGCCGCCCGCGACCAGGGCGTGGCCAAGGTGGTGCACACGTCGTCGAGCGCCATCTTCGGCATCCCCCAGGCCAACCCCGTCACCGAGGACACGCCCGGCCGGCCCCTCGAGGCCTACGGCCGAGCCAAGCTCGAGGCCGAGCACCTGTGCCACGACGCCGCCGCCGGCGGGCTCGACGTGACGATCGTGCGGCCCCGCACCATCCTCGGGCACGGCCGCCTCGGCATCATCGCCGTGCTGTTCGAGTTCGTGGCCGAGGGCGCGCCCCTGTACGTGCTCGGCCGGGGCGACAACCGCTACCAGTTCGTGCACGCCAACGACCTGGCCGACGCCGTGCTGCGGGCCGCCGACCGCGAGAAGCCCTCCACGTACAACATCGGCGCCACCGAGTTCGGCACCATGCGCGAGACGCTCCAGGCCCTGGCCGACCACGCGGGCACGGGCTCGCCGGTGCGGTCGCTGCCCGTCGGCCCGGCCAAGCTGGGGATGAAGGCCCTTTCGACGGTCGGCCTCGCCCCGTTCGCCTCGTACCACTGGCTGCTCTACGCCGAGTCGCTGTGGTTCGACACCACCAAGGCGCAGACCGAGCTGGGCTGGCAGCCGCAGCACTCCAACGCGTCGGCGGTCATCGAGTCCTACGAGTGGTTCCTCGCCAATCGCGCCTCGCTCGAGGGCTCACACCGGTCGCACCACCAGTCGCCCGTCAGGCTCGGCCTGCTCAAGGTGCTGAAGCGCCTGCCGTGACGGCGCGCCCCGGTGCCGACGGCACGCTCGTGAGCGGCCCGGACGAACCGACCGGCGGCGCGGGCGCAACGGGCGACGGCCCGGTCGGAGCCAGGGTCGAGGCCAAGACCGGAGCCCGAGACGGAAGCGCGGGCGTGGCCGCCACGGCCGCGACGGGCGACCGCCCGCACGGCGACGACGGCGCCGGCGCGGCGCAGGGCGGTGGGGGCGACGGCCACGCACAGGGCGACCGCTGGCGGGGCGTGGCCACCGTGGCGGCGATCACCGCCGTGCTGGCGATCCCCGTGGTGATCGCCACGATCGCGGTGCGCAGCCCCCGCTGGTACCCGCTCATCGACCTCGCCCAGATCGAGCTGCGGGTGCGCGACGTCGGCACCAGCCATCCCCCGCTGGTGGGCCTGGGCGGGCGCATCTTCGGCCTCGACACGCAGGGCAGCCACCCGGGGCCCCTCAGCTTCTACCTGCTCGCTCCCGTCTACCGCCTGCTCGGCAGCAGCTCGTGGGCGCTGCAGGCCTCGGCCGCCGCCCTCGACGTGGGAGCGATCGCCGCCGCCGTGTGGGCCGCGCAGCGCCGCTGGGGCCTGCGCGGCGCCCTGCTGATCGCCGCCGGCCTGGCGCTGGCCATGCGCATCTGGGGCACGACCGTGCTGGTCTACCCCTGGAACCCGTACATGCCCGTGCTGTTCTGGGTGCTGTTCCTCGTGTGCGTGTGGGCGGTGCTGTGCGACGACCTCGTGCTGCTGCCCGTGGCGGTGGTGGCCGGGTCGCTGTGCGCGCAGACCCACATCCCCTACCTGGGCATGGTCGGGGTGCTGGTGGCCGTCATGGCCGTCTCGCTGGCGCTCGCCTACCGGCGGGCGGGCGAGCCGGGCGCGACCCCGTCCCGGCGCTCGATCGTGCGCTGGTCGGCCGTCGGGGCGGCCCTCGGCGCGCTCATCTGGCTCCCCGTGTTCGTCGACGAGCTGGGCGGCGACCCCGGCAACATCAGCATCATCGTCGACAGCTTCCGCCACGCCGAGGACCCGGTCCTCGGCCTCGGTCCCGCCTGGGACCTGCTGGTCGAGCACCTGAGCCCGCTGCGGCTGGTGCGGGGCGACCGGGTCTCGGTGCCGGTGGCCCACTGGCCCGGCCTGGCGCTGCTGGCCGCCTGGGTGGCCTCGGTGGTCGCCGCGGTGCGGCTGCGCGACCGCACGCTGCTGCGGCTGCACGTGGTGGTGGGGACGGCGCTGGTGCTGGGGCTCGTGTCGGTCAGCCGCATCCTCGGTGTGGCCTGGTTCTACCTCACCCTGTGGGCGTTCGGCACCGCCGCGCTCGTGCTGGTGGCCGTCGTGGCCACGGCCACGGCGGTGGGCGCGGCCGCGCTCGCCCGGCGCGGCGACGGCCAGCGCCCGGCCTCGCTCGCGTGGCTGCCCATCGGCGCGCTCGGCGTCGCGGTGCTGTGGCCGACGCTGGCCCTCGCCAGGAGCGCGCCCGACACCGAGGACGCCGACGCCCGCGTCTCCGACGACCTCGGCCAGGTCGTGCAGCCGACCGTCGACGCCATCGACGACGGGACCGTCGCGGGTGGCCCCGACGGCACCTTCATGCTCACCTGGGTCGACCCGGTCAACCTCGGCGGCCAGGGCATGGGCCTGCTGCTCGAGCTCGAGCGCCGCGGCTACGACGCCGGCGCCCCCAGCCCCCTGCGCCTGGCCGTGCGCGACCACCGCGTGGTCACGGCCGCCGAGGCCGACGCCGAGATCCACGTGGCCACCGGGGTGCCCGCCAACACGCTGGCCGCCGAACGCCCCGGCTCCCAGCGCATCGCCTACCACGACCCGCGCAGCGCCACCCAGCGGGCCCAGTACGACACGCTGCGGGCCGACATCGTCGACCGCCTCGAGGCCGACGGGCTCGACGACCTGGTGCCGCTCGTCGACGAGAACTTCATCATGCTCGCCAGCGACGAGCGTGCGCCCGAGGACGTGAAGCGCGCGCTCTACATCATGGGCCGCATGCCCCAGCCGCTCGGCGTGTACACCTGGACCACGCCATGATCCCCACCGAGCACGACACGGAGACCGGGACCGACGACCAGGCCACGGGCGAGCCCGGGCAGGCCGACGAGCCGGTGGCGGCCGCGGCCGGCACCCAGCCGGCGCGCCGCCGACCGCTGCCGGCGGCCCTGGTGGTGGCGGGCCTCACGGCCGTCGTGGTGCTGCCCCTGCTGGTGGCGCTCGCGGCCCTGCGCACCCCCCGCTGGTACCCCCTGCTCGACCTCGCCATGACCGAGCTGCGGGTGCGCGACGTGGGCACCGGCCACAGCCCGCTGATCGGCCTGGTGGGGCGCCTGTCGTCCAACGGCAACCAGGGCAGCCACCCGGGTCCCCTCAGCTTCTGGGCGCTGGCCCCGATCCACCGGCTGCTCGGCGGCTCGGCGTGGAGCCTGATGGTGGGCGTCGTCGCGCTCAACACCGCCGCCGTGGCCCTCACCCTGTGGGTGGCGCTGCGACGGGGCGGCGCCGCGCTGGCGGTCGGGTTCGCGGCGGGCTTCGCCGTGCTGGTGCACCTGTACGGCACCCACGTGCTCACCGAGCCGTGGAACCCCTACATGCCCGTCATGTGGTGGCCGCTCACCCTGGTCGCCGTGTGGGCCGTGCTCGACGACGACCTGGCGATGCTGCCGGTCGCCGTGTTCGCCGGCTCGTTCTGCATGCAGACCCACATCTCCTACCTGGGCATCGTGGCGGGCATCGCCGCGCTCGCCGTGGCGGGCCTGGCGCTGCGCGCCTGGCGGCTGCGCGACGACCGGCCGGCCCGGCGGCGGTTGGCGGCATGGTCCGGCGCCGCCCTCGCCCTCGGCCTGGTGCTGTGGCTGCCCCCCGTGATCGACCAGGTCGTCAACGACCCGGGCAACGCCAGCGTGGTGCTCGACCACTTCCTCGAGGCCGAGGACGAGCCCATCGGCGTCGCCCGCGGTGCCGAGCTGTTCGCGGTCCACCTCGACCCCTGGCGCCTCGTCGCGGGGCGGGGCGCGATCTCGGGGTCGGTGGTGCCGGGCCTGCTGCTGGTGGCCGTGTGGGCCGCGGCCGCGGTGGTCACCTGGCGCATGACGCCGGGGCCTGGCGACGCCGGCAGCCGCACCAAGCTGCTGCGGCTGCACGTCGTGGTGGCCGCCGCGCTGGTGCTCGGGCTGGTCTCGGCTGTGCGCATCCTGGGCTTCGTCTGGCACTACCTGCTGCTGTGGGGCTGGGGCACCACGACGCTCACGCTGGTCGCCGTGGGCTGGAGCGCCGTGCTGGCGGCCCGCCGGGCGGGCCCGCAGGCCGGCCGGCTCGCCACCCGCGCCGCGGTCGCGCTGGCCGTCGTGGTGCTGGTGGGCTGGACGGCCGTGTTCGCCGCCGGGTCGCGCGACGCGCAGCCCACGCAGCACCGGGTGTCCGAGGCGGTGGGTGACGTGACCGCGCCGCTGCTCGCCGCCATCGACCGGGGCGACGTGGCGCCGGGGGGCCGCGACGCCCGCTACCTGATCACCTGGACCGACGGCACCTACATCGGCTCGCCGGGCTACGCGCTGGTCACCGAGCTCGAGCGCCGGGGCCTGGACGTCGGCGTGGCCCCTCCGCAGGGACCGGGTGCCGTGGAGCACCGGGTGCTCCTGCCGGCCGACGCCGACGCCGAGGTGCACGTCTCGGTGGGACCAGACATCGCCCTGTGGGAGTCGCGGGCGGACGCGACGATGATCGCCTACGCCGACCCCCGCACCGACGCCCAGCGCGCCCGCTTCGAGCGGGCGCGACGCGACTCGATCGACGCGCTGGTGGCCCTGGGCCGCGACGACCTGGTCGAGCTGGTCGACCTGGCGCCGTTCATGCTGTTCCTCGACGACAGCCTGCCGGAGAGCACCCGGGCGACCATCGCGCCCCTCGGTGACATCGGGCAGCCCCTGGCTGTCTTCGTCACCACCGACGTCGGCTAATCTGTCCGGACCCTTCACGGGGGCTCGGGCAATGGCGCCCGCTTCGCCTCAGCGACGACGCGGATCCAACCCCCGGTCACGTGCCCGACCCTGGGACCAGGCACGACGCGCGCCATGTCCGTGGCCGGGCCGTGCGATGATCCCCCGTCCGCCGGAGCCCGGGCGCCGGCTCGCCACCACCCTGGCAGGAGGACTGCGCAGTGCTTCTCCCCCCCACCCGTGAGCTCGACGCCTGTGGGATCGGCTTCGTGGCCGACGCCCACGGCCGGTCGTCACGCGCCATCGTCGCAGCGGCACTCGGTGGCCTGGCGTGCGTCAAGCACCGGGGGGCCGTCGCGGCCGACGCCCGCACCGCCGACGGCTCGGGACTGCTGGCGCCGATTCCCGGCGCGCTGTTCGGCGAGGGCAACGGGGTGGCCGCGCTGTTCGTGCGGGGCGACGATCCCCGGGAGGTGGTCGAGGCCGCGGCCGAGGCGGAGGGGCTGACCGTGGTCGGGTGGCGCGAGCCGCCCGTCGACCCGTCTGCGCTCGGCGACATGGCGCGGGCGACCGCGCCCCGCGTCGTCCATGCGCTGTTCTCCGACGGCACGGCGATCGACACGGTCGCCTCCGAGCGCGAGCGGCGCGCCTTCCGCCTGCGCCGGCGCATCGAGGGCGCCACCACGAGCACCTACGTGGTGTCGTGCTCGTTCCGCACCGTGGTCTACAAGGGCCTCGCCCCCGCCGACGCGCTGGCCGACTTCTACCTCGACCTGCACGACGAGCGCTTCGCCGCGCCGTTCGCCATCTTCCACCAGCGGTTCTCGACCAACACCCTGTCCACGTGGGAGCGGGCGCAACCCTTCCGCACCCTGTGCCACAACGGCGAGATCAACGCCCTGTGGGGCAACCAGCGGCGCATGCGGGGCCGGGGCGAGCTGGGCACCGTGGCGGCCGGCCTGGGCGACGAGGAGCTGTTCTGGCCCGTGCTCGACGTCGACGACTCCGACTCGGGCAACCTCGACGCCGCCGTCGAGCTGCTCATGCGGGCGGGGCGCGACCCCCGCCACGTCATGGCCATGCTCATGCCCGAGGCCTGGGAGAACGTGCGCGACCTCGACGCCGAGCTGCGGGGGTTCTACCGCTACCACTCGGCGCTGATGGAACCGTGGGACGGCCCCGCCGGTGTCGTGTTCACCGACGGCATCGGCGTGGGAGCCCGGCTCGACCGCAACGGCCTGCGCCCCCTGCGCTACCAGGTGTGCGAGGACGGCCTGGTCGCGGTGTGCTCCGAGGTGGGCGCGATCGACGTGCGCGGGCACGGTGGCGTGCGGCGGGGTCGGCTGGGCCCCGGCCAGATGCTGTTCGTCGATCCCACCCGCGGCTTCCTCGACGACGCCGCGTGCAAGCAGCGCATCGCCGCCGCCGGTCCCTACGCCCGCTGGGCCGCCGACGGCCTCTACCAGCTCAACCCCGGCGACGCCGCCCTCGAGGTGCCCGACGACCTGGTCGCCCGCCAGGCCACGCACGGCCTCACGCGCGAGGACCTGTCGATGGTGGTGCGCATCATGGCCACCGAGGCCCACGAGCCCACCTTCTCGATGGGCGACGACTCGCCCCTGCCCAACCTGGCGCCCCGGGCCCGCCCGGTCAGCCACTACCTGCGCCAGCGCTTCGCCCAGGTTTCCAACCCGCCCATCGACCCGCTGCGCGAGCGGCTGGTCATGAGCCTGCGCACCCTGCTCGGCCCCCGCCAGCCCCTGCTGACCGAGACGGCCGAGGCGGCCGAGCTGCTCACGCTGCCCTCGTTCTTCATGTACCCGTCGGGCGTCGACGGCCTGCGTCAGGGCGGCACG
Organism: Acidimicrobiales bacterium; assembly: GCA_035697515.1. Classification (GTDB taxonomy): domain Bacteria; phylum Actinomycetota; class Acidimicrobiia; order Acidimicrobiales; family VFJN01; genus ZC4RG19. Next base: position 50,828 of record DASSCS010000050.1, on the reverse strand, counting down.
GCACCGTGGCCCGTCGTCGCCCTCGACGCCACGTTCCCCGTCGGTGACGGGCCCGAGGGGCTGCGCCCCGCGGTCGACAGCCTGGTCGCCCGGGCCACCGCGGCCGTCGAGGACGGTGCGGGCACCCTGGTCATCGACGGCGGCGCCGCCGGCCCCGAGCGGGTGCCGGTTCCCTCACCGCTGGCGGTGGGTGCGGTCCACCAGGCGCTGGCCGAGCGGCGCCTGCGGTCGAAGACCGCCCTGGTGGTGGTGGCCGACGACGTGTTCGACGTGCACAGCTTCGCGGTGCTGCTGGGCTACGGCGCCGACGCCATCTGCCCCACCCTGGCACTCGCCACGGTGGCCGCCGAGGCCGACCGGGCCGACGACGGCGACCTGACCAGCCCCGAGGCGCAGAGCCGCTTCCAGGCCGCGGTCGAGGCCGGCGTGCTGAAGATCATGTCCAAGATGGGCATCAGCACCGTCGACTCGTACCGGGGCGCGCAGATCTTCGAGGTGGTGGGACTCGCGGCCGAGGTGGTCGACGTGTGCTTCACGGGGTCGCCGAACCAGGTCGGCGGCGTCGGTTGGCGGGCGCTCGGCGAGGACGTGTTCGCCCGGCACGCCGACGGCTGGGGCGACTCGGCCGCCCTCGTGTCGCCCGGCTTCTTCCGGGTGCGCAAGGGCGGCGAGCCCCACACCAAGGACAAGGACACCGTCCAGGCGCTCAACGACCTGACCCTCGTGCAGGAGACCGGCGACAACGGGCAGGACCGGGACATGCTGGTGGCCCACCTGCTGCAGGCCGCCATCCGCTCCGAGTCGTCCGAGCGCTACGACGCCTTCGCCAAGCTGGCCAACGACCGGGCGCTGGTCGAGCTGCACGACCTGCTCGAGCTGGCCCCGCCGGGCGAGCCCATCCCCCTCGACGAGGTCGAGCCGGTGACCGAGATCGTGCGGCGCTTCTCGACCGGCGCCATGTCGCACGGCGCACTGTCGAAGGAGGCGCACGAGACGCTGGCGCAGGCCATGAACCTGATCGGGGGCATGTCCAACTGCGGCGAGGGCGGCGAGGACCCGGCCCGCTACCGCACCCGTGGCCAGGGTCGCGACGACAAGAACTCGAAGATCAAGCAGATCGCGTCGGGGCGGTTCGGGGTCACGCCCGCCTACCTGGCGCACGCCGACGAGCTGCAGATCAAGATCGCGCAGGGCTCCAAGCCCGGCGAGGGCGGCCAGCTTCCGGGCCACAAGGTCTCGCCCGAGATCGCCCGCCTGCGCCACACCCAGCCCGGCGTCGGCCTCATCTCGCCGCCCCCGCACCACGACATCTACTCGATCGAGGACCTGGCCCAGCTCATCTACGACCTCAAGCAGGTCAACGCCGCCCAGGTGTCGGTCAAGCTCGTGGCCGAGGAGGGCGTGGGCACCATCGCCGCCGGCTGCGTCAAGGCGCTGGCCGACGTGGTGCACATCAGCGGGCAGAACGGCGGGACGGGCGCCAGCCCGCTGTCGTCGATCAAGCACGCGGGCATGCCCTGGGAGCTGGGCCTGGCCGACGCCCAGCGGTCGCTGGTCGACAACGACCTACGCAGCCGGGTGCGGCTGCGTGTCGACGGCGGCTTCCTCACCGGGCGCCAGGTCATCGTCGCCGCCCTGCTGGGCGCCGACGAGTTCAGCTTCGGCACCGCGGCCATGATCGCCGAGGGCTGCATCATGCTGCGCGCCTGCCACCGCGACACGTGCAAGCCGGGCGTCGCCACCCAACGGCCCCACCTACGGGCCAACTTCACGGGCACGCCGGAGGGCGTGGCCGCGTACTTCCTGTTCATGGCCGAGGAGGTACGGGGCTACCTGGCCTCCCTGGGTCTGCGCACGCTCGACGAGGCGGTCGGCCGGGTCGACCTGCTGCGCCAGCGCGCCACCGGCTACGAGCGGGCCGACGCCATGGACCTCTCGCCCCTGCTGGCGCCGCCGGCGAGCCACGGGCCCCGCCGCTTCGTCGAGCGCGTCGAGCTGCAGGATCCGCGCGCCGACCTGGGCGATCGGCTGCTGGCCGACGCCTTCCGGGCCGTGTGGGACGGCGACGACGTCGACCTCGCCTACGACATCCGCAACGCCGACCGCGCCATCGGCGCCTCGCTGTCGGGGGCCATCGCGCTCGAGTACGCCGACATGGTTCCCCGGGGCACCGCCCGGGTGCGGTTCCAGGGCACGGCCGGGCAGAGCTTCGCCGCCTTCCTGAACGCCGGTGTCGAGCTCGATCTCACGGGCGAGGCGAACGACTACGTCGGCAAGGGCATGGGCGGGGGTCTGGTGGTGGTCCGGCCGCCGGCCAACGATGCCTCGCCACTGCCCACGCTCGCTGGCAACACGTGCCTCTACGGCGCCACCGGCGGCGAGCTGTTCGTGGCCGGGGCTGTGGGCGAGCGGTTCGGCGTGCGCAACTCGGGCGCCACCGCGGTGGTCGAGAGCGCCGGCGACCACTGCTGCGAGTACATGACGGGCGGCACGATCGTCGTGCTGGGCCCGGTGGGTCGCAACCTGGGCGCCGGCATGACGGGCGGCCAGGCCGTCGTCTTCGACCACGACCACGAGCGCCTGATCTCGCGCCTCAACCCCGACCTGGTCGACGCCGTACGACCCGACAGCGCCAGCCTGGAGGAGGTGCGCTGGCTGGTCGAACGGCACGCCGAGCTGACCGGCTCCGCCCGCGCGGCCCGGCTGCTCGACGATTGGGCCGACGCCACCACGCACGTCTGGCACGTTCTCCCCAAGGATCAGGTACGCCGGTTCGAGGCGGGCCAGGCGGCCCGTGTCGCCAACGTCTAGGTGACCCGCCGACACGGGATGACGCCGAACCGCCACGCACAGAGACGCGTGCGGAAACGGCGACGGATTCCTTGTAGATTCGCCGGACGTCATGGCTGGGAACGCGCCGCACATACCCGGATGCCGCGACCTCTCCCTCATCGGTGAGCGGGTCGCGCGCAGTCTCTTCTCGGCGACGAGCGACCGCGTCGGGCGGCCTGTCACCGTCACCGTCTTCCCCCCGCTGAGCGAGGGGCGCACCCGCGAGGACTTCGACCGCGCCGCCGCCACCGCCCAGCGCCTGGGCGCCCACCCCAGCGTGGTGACCATCCACGATTGGGGTCACGCCCCCGACGGGCGGCCCTGGGTGGTCACCGAGCCCCAGCCCGCCGAGTCGGTCGACACCCTGCTGACCATGGACGGGCCCCTCGAGGTCGAGCGGGCGCTCCAGGTGGGTGTGCTGCTGGCCGGGGCGCTCGAGACGGCGCACCGCGCGGGCATCGTGCACGGCGACCTCTCGCCGGCCCGGCTGGTGTTCGGCGCCCAGGGCGAGCCGCTGCTGGCCGAGACGGGTCTGGCCCCGTTCGCCGTGCTGCCCGGCCTGGGCGCCCTCAACAACCCGGTGCGCTACCACGCGCCGCCCGAGGTGCTCGAGCGCACCGAGATCACGCCGGCCACCGACGTCTATTCGCTGGCCACCACCGTCTACGCCCTGCTGGCGGGCCGGGCCCCCCAGCAGAAGCCGGCCGAGATCACAGACAGCAACGCGTCGCTGCTGCTGCGCATCCTCCAGATGCCGGTCCCGCCCATCGACCGGCCCGACCTGCCCCGGGGGCTGTTCGAGGCCCTGCGGGGGCCGCTCTCGCCCAGCCCGAGCAAGCGCCCGCAGCAGGCCATCGAGGTGGCATGGCTCCTCCAGGACGCCCAGCGGCGCGGCGGGCTGGCGATCACCGAGCCCGTGGTGCTCGACCTCGACGAGATCCGCGCCACCGGGACGGGTCGTCGCAGCCGCGCCGCCGCCCGGGCCACGTCGTGGGCACCGCAGGCCCCGCCGGCCGACGCCGGGCAGGCCCCCGCCGGCCCGTCCGGCGGGCCGGGGCCGACCGCACCGCCGACGCTGACCCCGGTGGCCCTGACACCGCCGGCGCCCCCCTCACCGGCACTCTCGCCGCCGGCACTCTCGCCGCCGGCACTCTCGCCGCCTGCGCTCTCGCCGCCTGCGCTCTCGCCACCGGCTCCCACACCAGGTGCGTTCCCTGCCGCCGCGCTGTCGCCCAGCGGCGACGACCCCATGCCCGCGGACCCGTGGGCCGAGGCGGCCGACATCTTCTCGTTGCCCGAGCCCGAGCCGCCGCCGCCCACGATCTTCCCCTTCGCCGGCGCCGGCGACGCACCGTCGACCACCGCGCGGCCCTCGGCAGCCGAACCCTGGCCAGAGGCCGACGATGCCGCGCCGGCCGCCCGGGCCGCCGCCCCGGAGGACGGCTCGCCGTGGTCGTCCTCGGCGCCGGCCCCGCCGTCGGGGGATGCGTCGGGCGGCACGCTCTGGCCCTCCACGTGGCCTTCGGGCCGTGACCCGTCGCCGACGACCGCCGGGACCGAGGCCGAGCGCCCGTGGCCGGTCGATCCCCCGCCGTCGGCGCCGCCCGCCGACTCCCCGTGGCACGAGCCCGCGGCGCCGGCGTCCGCCGGCAACCCCTGGCCGTCCGACGCTTCCCCCACCTCCGAACCTCCCGACGAACCGTGGTCGAACGACGTGCTCGGAGAGGCGCCCCCCGACAGCCCCTGGTCGACCGATGCGGCCACAGCCGCGTCCTCGGACAGCCCGTGGTCGACCGAGACCCCCGCATCGCCCCCACGCCCCGAGACCTGGTCGACCGAGACCCCCGCGGCACCCGCTCCCTCCGACACACCCTGGTCGGCCAACCCGGCGGCACCGCCACCGACCGGCAGCCCCTGGTCGGCCGGGCCGGCTGCGCAGGGCGGCGAGGCGCCCGCCGGCGCCCTGTGGCCCTCGACCTGGCCCGCCGCCACCGACCGTCCGCCGTACGACACGCCCGCCTGGGCGGCGACCCCGCCCGGCCCCGACGGCCCCGACACCGCCAGCCCTGCCGGCCAGCCGGCGCCCGGCGCCGCGGGCGGGGATGGCGGGTCGATCAGCGACCTCACGTCCCTGGCGTCGGGCAACGGCACGGACAACGACGGCACGCCCGCGCCCCCGTCGTTCCCGCTGGGGCCGCGGCCGCCCGAGCTCGACGAGCTGCCCGCCTGGTACACCGATCCGCTCCCGAGCGCGGGGGGGACGGCATCCCCCGGGGGCGGCACCGCCGGCCACGGCGCATCCCCGGGCACCCCGCCCGGCAACGGTCACGGGCCGGTTCCCGGCGACGACCGCAGCAACGGCTCGTCCGGCACCCTCGACCGCTGGGGCGACGGCAGCGCCGGGGCCGGCATCGGGTCTCACGGCAATGGCCGGGCGCCCGCCGCTCCATCCCCCGCAGGCGGCACCGGTGGCCCGCACCTGCCCGGGGCCGGCGACGAACTGCGATCGCTGTTCGGCGAGGTGGTGGGCGATGGCGACGAGGCGCCGCCCGCCCCTCCGGGCGCCCGTTCCACGCCCCGTCCACCCGCCGCGCCCGCCGACGACGACCCGCTCGGCCCGCCCGACGCGCGGCCCCCGATCGATCTCAGCCAGCTCGACACGCCGCTGGGCCCGGCACCGTTCCTGCCGCCGTCGTCGGGCCGGCCGGGGCCGGCCACCCCCGAGGCCGCCGCCCCGCCCGCCCAGCCGGTCCGCTTGCCCCGCCGCCACGAGGTGCAGTCCTGGCCGGCCGGGGGCACCCCGCAGGCCACGAAGCCGGCCCCCCCGGGCAAGGCCCGCGCCGACCGGTCCGACGGCGCCGCCCGCTCGCCAGTTGGCCGCCCAGCGCCGGGTGCCGGTCGGCCGGCCGCCGCGTCGGGCCCTCCGGCGCTGCCGCTCATCGTCCTGATCGCCGTCGTGGCCGTGCTCGTCGCGGGCGTCGCCTGGCTGGTGCTCACCGGCGACGAGTCGCCGCCACCCGCCTCCGAGCGACCCACCACCGGGGCCGACGCCGCGACCGGGACCGGGGACGCAGCCGCCGACGGCCCGGCAGCGCCGACGGACGTGCGGATCAGCCAGGGTCCCGAGGGCATGCAGGTCGCATGGACGGGCCCCGAGGGCGAGTACGTGGTAACCGTCCTGTCGGCCGACCAGCCTCCCAAGGTCCTGCCGCCCACGCCCGGGCCCTCCGTGCTGGTGCCCAACGCCGATCTCGGCCAGGGGGGCGCCTGGTGCTTCACGGTCGCCGCCGCGGTCCCCGGGGCGTCGCCCGCCGCGTCGGGCGGGTCGTCCGCGGCGACGACGGGCCCGGCGTCCGAGCCCGCCTGCACGCCCGGAGCCACGGTCGACGCCATGCGCGGCACCTGATCGTCACCGCGGCGCGCCCACCCGCTACCGGACGAGTGCTACTCGACCAGTCGCAGGCCGGACAGGCTGATCGACGGCTCGACGTGGGGCAGCTCGACCACGAACTCGGTGCGGTGCCCCGGGAACACGTGCTCGGACACGAGGAGCGGGTGCCCGTCGACGTCGCAGGTGATGCGCTCGCAGCGCAGCACGGGAGACCCGACGGGAACCGCCAGCAGCTCGGCGTCGTCCTGGCTCGCGGCCGCGGCCCCGATCGTCTGGGTGGCACCGCCGATCTGCACGCCCACCAGCTCGTAGAACGGCGAGCTCTCGACGTCGCTGCGCGACAGCCGGGCGCCCACGTCCTCGGGGCACCACACCGTGACGCGCGCGAAGGGCTGCCCGTCGGCCAGGTTGACCCGGCGCACCTCGAGCACCGAGCCGACGCCCAGCACCTGGCGCACCCGGGGCGGGGCAGCGACGAAGCGGAAGCCCACGATGCGCCGCTCGGACCCCAGGCCCAGGTCGCCGAGCTGGGCCTCGATCGTGCCGAGCCGGCCGAGCGATTGGCGGACGGGGTCGCTGGCCACGAACCAGCCGAAGCCCTGGCGGGCGTCGATCAGTCCCTCGTCGCGTAGCAGCTCCAGCGCCTTGCGGACCGTGACACGGCTCACCGCGTAGGTGGCCGACAGCTCGCTCTCGCTGGGCAGCAGGGCGCCGGCGGCCGGCTCGCCCGCCTCGACACGGTGGCGCAGCTCGTCGGCGATGGCTCGGTAGCGGACCTCACGCACTTGTCATATACTTGTCTACATTCGTCCGCCGCGCAACCGGCGATCCGATCCCGAACGGCGGTCCGACGGCGCAGCCGTCGCACCGTCAGTGACAGAAGGGCCCCACCGCACATGGCCGTCTCCGCCACCACTCCCGTCGAGCTCGTCGATCGGGTCTACGCCCGCCTCCCCGAGCGCGTCGCCGTCGGCCGCGAGCGCCTGGGCCGACCGCTCACGCTCGCCGAGAAGATCCTGGTGAACCACCTCCGCGAACCGCAGGGCCATGCGCTCGAGCGGGGGCGCAGCTACGCGGACTTCGACCCCGACCGGGTGGCCATGCAGGACGCCACGGCCCAGATGGCGCTGCTGCAGTTCATGACGGCGGGCCTGCCGGAGGCCGCGGTGCCCTCGACGGTGCACTGCGACCACCTCATCCGGGCCAAGGCCGGCGCGGACATCGACCTGCGCCTGGCGGTCGACACCAACCGCGAGGTCTACGAGTTCCTGCGCTCGGTGTCGGCGCGCTACGGCCTCGGCTTCTGGGAGCCGGGGTCGGGCATCATCCACCAGGTCGTGCTGGAGAACTACGCCTTCCCCGGCGGCATGATGATCGGCACCGACAGCCACACGCCCAACGCCGGCGGCATCGGCATGGTCGCCATCGGGGTGGGCGGCGCCGACGCCGTCGACGTCATGACGGGCTTCCCCTTCAACGTGCGCTGGCCCCAGCTCATCGGCGTGTACCTCGCCGGCGAGCTGTCCGGGTGGACGGCGCCCAAGGACGTGATCCTGCGGGTCGCCGAGCTGCTCACCGTCAAGGGCGGCACCGGGGCCATCGTCGAGTACTTCGGGCCCGGCGCCGACTCGCTGTCGACCACCGGCAAGGCCACCATCTGCAACATGGGCGCCGAGATCGGCGCCACCACCTCGCTGTTCAGCTTCGACGCGCGCGGGCTCGACTACCTGCGGGCCACGGGTCGCCCGACGCTGGCCGATGCCGCGGCCGCCGCCATGGCCGACCTGCGCCCCGACCCCGAGGTCTCCGCCGACCCCGGCCGGTACTTCGACCAGGTGGTCGAGATCGACCTCTCGACGCTCGAGCCGATGATCAACGGCCCCCACTCGCCCGACCGGGCCCACAAGGTGAGCGAGGTGGGCGCCCACGCCCGGGCCGAGGGCTGGCCGACCGAGATCTCCGCGGCCCTCATCGGCTCGTGCACCAACTCGTCCTACGAGGACATCACCCGGGCCGCCTCCATCGCCCGGGCGGCCGCCCGCCACGGCCTGAAGGCACGCACCGAGCTGCTCGTCACGCCCGGGTCGGAGCAAGTGCGGGCCACGATCGAGCGCGACGGCCTGCTGGCCGACCTCGAGGCCATCGGCGGCACCGTGCTGGCCAACGCCTGCGGTCCCTGCATCGGGCAGTGGAGCCGCCCCCCGGCCGCCAACGGGCAGCCCAACACGATCGTCAACAGCTACAACCGCAACTTCCCCAAGCGCAACGACGGCAGTGCCAACACGCTGTCGTTCGTGACCAGCCCCGACGTGGTCGTGGCCATGGCGCTGGCGGGCAGCCTCGACTTCGACCCGGTGCACGGCACGCTGGCCGACGCCTCGGGTCGCCAGGTCAGTCTGGAGCCACCGGTGGGCGAGCAGCTCCCGCGCCGGGGCTTCGCGCCCGGCGAGCCGGGCTTCGTGGCGCCGCCGACCGACGGTTCGGCCGTGACCGTCGAGGTGTCGCCGGCGAGCGAGCGGCTGCAGCTGCTCGAGCCGTTCGCGCCCTGGGACGGCGCCGACCTCGTCGAGCTGCCCGTGCTGATGAAGGCGGGCGGCAAGTGCACCACCGACCACATCTCGGCCGCGGGGCAGTGGCTCGAGTTCCGGGGCCACCTGGAGAACATCTCGGGCAACCTGTTCCTCGGCGCCGTCAACGCCTTCCGGCCCGGCGGCGAGCCGGGCCACGGCAAGGATCCACTCGACGGCGAGATCCGCCCGTACCCCGACATCGCCCGCCACCTGCACGCGGAGGGCGTGGGCTGGTGTGCGGTCGGCGACGAGAACTACGGCGAGGGCAGCTCGCGCGAGCACGCCGCCATGGAGCCCCGGTTCCGGGGGGCCAGAGCGATCTTCGCCCGCAGCTTCGCCCGCATCCACGAGACCAACCTGAAGAAGCAGGGCGTGCTGGCCCTCACCTTCGCCGACCCGGCGACCTACGACACGATCGGCGAGGACGACACGATCAGCGTGCTCGACCTGGTCGACCTGGTGCCCGACGCCCCGGTACGGTGTGCCGTCCACAAGCCCGACGGTGCGACGGTCGACTTCCTGGCCACGCACACCATGAGCGACGAGCAGATCGAGTGGTTCAAGGCGGGGAGTGCCCTGAACATCATCCGCAGCCGGCACACCTGACCGACCCGGAACCCGCCGTGCCCCCGCCGCTGCTGCTCGGCATCGACCACGTGCAGCTGGCGATGCCGCCCGGCGACCGCGCCGAGGAGCAGGCCGTGGGCTTCTACCAGGATGTGCTCGGCATGCAGCGCGTGCCCAAGCCGCCCGAGCTGGCGGTGCGGGGCGGCTGCTGGTTCGAGGGTCCCTCGGTCAAGCTCCACCTCGGGGTCGAGGACGACTTCCGCCCCGCCACCAAGGCCCACCCGGCGCTGGTGGTCGACGACCTCGACGTGGTCTGCCAGCGGATCGTGGCAGCCGGCGGCGAGGTGCGGTCGGCCGACGGGCTGCCCGGCGTGTCGCGCCTGCACACCGACGACCCGTTCGGCAACCGCATCGAGCTGGTGCAGGCCGTCGGTCCGCCGCTCGAGGCGTTCCGCACGATGGCCGAGCACTCCATCTTCCCGCTGGCCCTGGTCGACAACGCCGGCACCGTGGCCTGGGTCGGTGGGTCGGTCGAGCGCTTCTTCGGCTGGCGGGCCGACGAGCTGACGGGAGGCAGCTTCGCCCGGGTCATCGCCCCCGGCTCGCTTCCCGCGGTGATCGAGGCATTCAGCGCCATCGACGACGCCTTCGAGGAGACGCCGTGGGGCGGCGTCGGCTTCCCGGTCGAGCTGGTGCGGGCCGACGGCGGCGTCGTCGCCTGCGAGCTGTCGGTCCTCACGACGCGTCGCAGCGGCCTGCCCTGGTACGTGATCACCGTGCGCCGCATCGGCTACGAGCAAGCGCTCGACCTGGCCGTCGAGGCGATGGCCGAGGGTGCCCGGCTGCCCGACATCCTGGCTCGCCTCGTGGGTGCGCTCGAGCAGATGGCGCCCGACTCGCACGTGGCGATCGGCGACCGCTGGAACGGCCAGCACTTCGGCGTCGTGGCCGGCGACCCGTCCCGGCTCCTGGCGTCGGACGGCGCCACGCCGTGGGCGAGGGCGCTGGCGTCGGGCACGGCGGTGTGGATGCCCGACCTGGTCGGCCTGCCCGAGCCGCTGCTGGCGCTCGCCGTCGCCGAGGGCTACCAGGCCTGCTGGGTGCACCCGGTGGCCGTTCCCGGCGATCCCCAGGCGATGGCCGCCATCGTGCTCTGGCGCACCCGCCCGGGGCCGCCCACACGCTTCACGTGGACCACGGTCACCCGGGTGGGGCAACTGCTGCACCTGACGCTGCAGTGGAACCGGAGCCACCGCACGCTGCAGTACGCCGCCACTCACGACCAGCTCACCGGGCTGGCCAACCGCCACGCCTTCCTCGACCGGCTGGCCACGGTGGCCGAGGCCGGCGAGGGGCGCGCCGCGGTGCTGTTCCTCGACCTCGACCACTTCAAGCCCGTCAACGAGGCGCTGGGCCACCCGGTGGGCGACCGAGTGCTGGCCACCGTGGCGCAGAGGCTGGTCAAGGCCCTGCGACCGGGCGACATGGTGGCCCGCATCGGCGGCGACGAGTTCGCCGTGCTGTGCGAGCGGCTCTCGGCGCCTGACGACGTCGAGCCGGTCGCCCGGCGCCTGCTCGCCGCGGTGCGCGAGCCGGTGAGGCCGCTCCCGGGGTCCGCCACCGAGGTGCGGGTCGACGCCAGCATCGGCGTCACCGAGCTCGACCCCCGCGAGGGCGCCGAGGCGACCCTGGCCCGGGTCGACCAGGCCATGCGCGAGGCCAAGCTGACCGGCCGGGGCCGCTGGGTGCGGTACCCGGTCGCCTGACCGGGGTCACGCCCGGGTCGCCGGGCCCAGGTCAGGACGGGCGACGGAACGGGGTCGGCGCCGCACCCTACGATCCCCTGCCGTGGCCGACATGGCGATCAAGCGGGTAGGCGACCGGGAGTACCGCGTCTTCGGGCTGCAGGCGCTGGCCGAGGCGATCAGGGGCGCCGGGCGGGCGCTCGGCGAGTCGATCGGCGGCCGGCTCGACACGGCCGGCGCGGCGCTCGCCGAGTGGCACGGCGCCCACTCGACCGCCTTCGTCGAGCGGGCGAACGGCGTGCTCTCGTCGCTCGTGTCGCTGCGGCTGGCGGTCGACCACGCCGCCGACCGCTGCAGCAGCTTCCCCCTCGAGCCCGTCGGCGACCCTGGCGTCGTGACGCAGTACGCCTACCAGGGCGCACGCCTCCATCACGCCGACGCCCGGCCCGACACCTCCAGCGCCGTGCCGGGCGTCCTACGGGCCTACGCCACCGCCTCGGCCGACCTCGCAGGACCGCCCGAGCGGGCGGCGGCGGCGGTCAGCACCGACGCCCTGACGGCCGAGGTGGCGGTGCTCCGCCCGCTGACCGCGGACGAGCGCGCGGACCACCGGGCCCAGGGCGTCCCGCCGTTCGAGATCCAGGAGCTCCGGGTGTGGGGCGACCACCAGCCCGTGCGGGTCACCGAGGTGTTCGGCCTGCCCGACCTGACCGGCCAGGCCAGCACGGCGGTCGGCGACGCCGAGGCGCTGGCCGACTGGGTGACGGCGGTGGCCTACGCGTTCGAGCAGAGCGACGGGGCGCTGCTCGACCTGCTGCTGGACCACCCGGCGATCGCCGGCTACTTCGCCGGTGGCCTGACGCCCGACGGGCGGATGACCGGCGAGGCCGCCCTCGCCCTCGTGCTCGCCAACCTGCGCCGGTTCGACACCGCCGGTCGCGGCGGCGACCCCGACGGCGTGGTGGGCCTCTCCGATCTCGAGGCGGTGGCCGGCGACGCGACCCTGCCCGTCCATCTGCGGGACGCGGCGCAGTACCTGCTCGACAACCGCCTGCTGCTCAGCATGGTCAGCATCGTCGACCGGCCCACCGCGTACGAGGTCGAGCCCGACGACGCCACGCTCACCGCCGCCGGGCTGGAGCTGTTCCTGCGGTTCAACCACTCGCTCAACGCCGTGGCCCTCGACTTCCCCCGGCTCGACAACGCGGCCCACGGCGGCGAGCCCGACGGCTACGTGTCGGTCAACGACCTGCGGGCCGCAGCCGCCGAAGCCTCGCTGCCGGCCGAGCTGCGCGACGCCGCGACGTTCCTCCTGGCCAACGGCATGCTCACCCAGCGGATGCAGGCCTACGAGCACGCCAACTTCGGCCGGCTCACCTACGACACGATGCGCGACTCGTACCCTCTGACCGACGAGCCGTCGGGCTTCACCCGCGAGGGCGTGATCGCGCTGGCCGTGGACCAGCAGGCGTTCCCCGACCCGGAGGACGCCGAGCGGTTCGTGCTCACGCTGCCCGTGGCCGACGCCAACGGCAGCGGCGGTCTGCCCATCACGCTCGTGTCCGACGAGGGGACCAAGGCACTGGTCAACTCGGCCCTGGTCGGCGCGCACGGCGACCTGACCGACCAGCACGCGGTCGTCGCCCACCTGCCCGAGACCACCGGATGGGGCGACTCGCGGGGCGCCGTCGAGCAGGCCGGCGGCGTGCGCAACACGCTGATCAACGGCTTCTACGACCTGCTGGCCCAGCGGGCCGACGGCCTGTTCGCGGGCGACCTGGCCGGCCACCCCGACGTGCCCGGGCACCCCGGCGCCAACTGGCTGATGTTCGCCCCCTGGGCGTCGAACGGCGTGCACGGGGTGATCTCCGGCGACATCACCGGGCCACTCGGCTTCACGACGTCGGGCATCCAGCAGGGCGCCGCCGACGGCAACCAGTTCATCTTCAACGACATCGGCTCGCACTTCGCGGCGTTCATCGAGCTGTACGAGGCCAACCCCCGGCCCGGCGAGGCCGAGCTCGAGCGGTTCTTCGCCACCAACTTCGACGACGGCGACGGCACCATCCGCGACGGCTTCGCGGCCTACGTGGCGGCCATCGAGGAGGACGACCCGGGCCGCAAGCAGCGACTGATGTTCCAGGGCAACACCCTGATCGCCACGCACGAGCAGGCCGGTGTGCAGCCCTACCTCGAGGCGGTGGCCTTCGGGCCCGACAGCATCGCCACCCGCTTCGTCGAGCTGGAGGTGGGCGACACGCGGCTGAGGGTGACCGACGACGTGCCCGTGGGACCGACCCGCAACAACCTCATCATCCCCACCGCGCTGCTGTCGCTCGACACCGGGGGCCTGGACGCGGCCGACTTCGTGGGCGACCAGACCCGCTTCCAGGTCGGGGGTGGCCCGGCGGAGGGCGTGGTGAACGTGGCCGACATCCGGGGCCACGAGGCCTTCCAGCCCGACTTCTCGGGGTCGACGCGCGTGTGGTGGGAGGAGGGGACGGGCGACGACGCCACCGACCCGGAGAGCCTGCACGGCTCGGACACCTCCAGCTGGCCCGACTGGGAGGAGCGGATGAACTACATCCTGCGCCTGTTCGAGCAGAACCACACCAACCCGGCCCTGTACCGGACGGGCCGCATCGGGGTCGACCTCGACGACGTCAGCTGGCTCGACCCCGAGGCCCGACCCGGTGGCTGAACGCGGGCGGCGGCGCTGGCTGGCTATCGTCGCCGTCGTGTCGATCGGTGCGAACCTCGGGGCGGCATGCGGCGACGACGAGGGGCGTCCCGACGGTGCGGGGCGACCCCGCGACGACGAGATCAGGGCCACGATGGACGGCGTCTGGCAGGCGGTGGGCGCCGACGCCGACGCGGTCGACGTCGCCGAGTACGCCTACACGTTCGCCCCCGACGACGCCGCCTGCGCCGGGCTCGATCGCGACGACCGCTGGTACGGGCAGCGCGGCAGCACCGCCACGCTGCGGGGGAGGGCCCAGCGCGACATCGAGGCCGGCATCGTCGATCACCTCGAGGGCGAGGGCTTCACCGTGCAGCGCTTCCGCTCGACCCACCCCGACTCGCCGCTGCGGGCCTACCTGGCCGTGCGCGGCGACGTGGTGGTGGACGGCACGCTCGACCCCGACGGCTACACGACCGTGGCGGTGCGCTCGGGGCCGTGCGCCGCGAGCCACGGCGACTTCGACCCGGATCTGTTCGAGCCCGACGAGTGACCGGCTCCGGCCCGGGCGTCAGGACAACCCGACGACGACCCGGTCACTCCGCGGGTACGGATCGGCCAGCCCGAGCAGCCGACCCACGTGCGCGCCGGCGGCCTGCTCGAGGGCGTCGGGCCACACGATGCCGAGGGACCTGGCCATCGCCTCGGCGTTGGCCAGGAACACCTCGGCGACGGCGAGGTGCGCCCGGCGGAGCTCCTCGACGTTGGCTGCGGTGGTCGGCAGCGACGCCATGAGGGTGCGCTGCGCCGGCGTGAGCTTCGTGCTCCACTGCTTGACGCCCATCGGCGGGAGCGGCGCGTTGGCCTCGGCGAAGAGGCGGTACACGAGCGAGGCGACGAGGTGGATGTGCTCGCGAGCGAGGAGCCAGTCGTCGCGCACCAGGACGGTCTCGACGGCCGAGATGCGGAAGTACTCGGTGATCAGCGCGCCGATCGCCTCGGCGGAGGGGCCGGGACCGGGCTCGGCCGCCGGGATGCGGTCGGTCAGGCCGTCACGGTCGAACACGACCGCACGCGTCCGGAAGAACGTCGCCGGTGTGTGCGACGCCGGCTCGACGACGACGTCGAACCGCTCGAAGCCGGGCGTGACCGAATAGAAGCTCCCGCGGGCGAACGGGAGCTCCTCGGCCAGGACCGTCGGTGTGATCTCGGCGAGCCACGCCCGCCAGGACGACGTGAAGGACTCGTGGGCGTCGTCGAGCACCGCCACGATGACGTCGAGATCCGACGCGGCGTCGGCTGTGCCCCGCGCCAGCGAGCCCCCGAGCCACATGCCGCGCACGCGCTCGTCGCTCTCGAAGAGCTCCCGGGCCCGCCGGAAGAGGTTTTGGTAGCCGGACGGAAGGACGCGGACCGCCTCGGGGATCGCCGACACTGTCACCCCCCTTGTGATCCCGTTCACAATGCCGGTCCCCCGAGGGCATGTCAACCGCGCCGGCCGGACCTCAGTCCTCGCCGGGGCGGCGCTGCAGCTCGGCGTCGGTGTCGCCGTCGGGCCGGTGGCCGGGCGGGTAGGTGAGGGCCAGCTCCTCGGGCGTGGGCCAGCGCCGCAGCCTGGCCTCGGGGGGCAGCAGGGCGGCGATGGCGTCCATCATGCGGCGGGTGTCCGCCCGGGGCGACCGCAGCTTGAGCTCGACGGGCTCGCCCACCCGTAGCCGGACCGTGGGCGGGCTCGTGATGTTCCACACGCGGGGCAGCCGTTCGGACCGTGGCCACACCCGCTCGGTGCCCCACAACCCGATGGGCACGACCGGCACCTTGCTGAGCGCCGCCAGCCGGGCCGCGCCCCACCGACCCGTCAACTCGGGCTCGAAGAACGCGGGCCCCCGGGGGATGGTCCCCTGGGGCAGGATGGCGACCAGCTCGCCGCTGGCCAGGGCGGCGGCCGCCTCGACCAGGGGATCGTCCGAGCCGGTGCCCCGGTCGACCCGGATGCCGCCGAGCGCCCGGGCGATCTGGCCCACACCCGGGACGTCGAACACCTCACGCTTGCCGAGGAAGCGGACCGCCCGTCCCCGCTTGGCGAACGTGACGCCCAAGGCGAGCGGGTCGAAGTAGCTGCGGTGGTTGGCCACCACGATGGCGGGACCGGCCTCGGGGATGCGGTCGACGCCGTCGATGTCGAAGCGCACCCACGGCAGCAGCTCGGGTCGCACCAGGGTCTGCAGCACGCGCTGCGGCTCGATGCCCAGCAGGGGGACCTTGGGCACTCCGGCCGGCACGTCGAGGTGGAGGACGTCCCAGCGCCGCAGCGTGGCCAGCACCAGGAGGCGGGGGTCGGGGTTGACGGCCACCGGGTGGCCCACGGCGCCGAGCAGCGGGTTGTCGTAGTACGAGTCGCTGTAGGCCCAGCTCTCGTCGAGAGACGCGCCGGCAGCGGTGGCCCACTCCTCCACCGCGCGCAACTTGCCCTTGCCCCACACGAACTCGCCGTCGATGGTGCCGTCGTAGCGGTCCCGCCCGTCGACCCCGTAGCGGGTAGCGACGACCGCGTCGAAGCCCAGGCTGTCAGCGAGCGGGCGGATCATGTCGTCCGGCGTGGTGGTGGCCAGCACGAGGCGGCGGCCGGCGGACCGATGCTCGGCGATGAGCGGGTGGGCGAAGGGCTGCACCGCGTCGGCCAGCCTGGCGGCCGCCTTCCGGCCCGCCTCCACCACCCGGTCCCGCGGCCAGCCTTTGGCGAAGCGGGCGGCCTGACGGGTCAGGATCATCGAGGGTCGGGTCTCGCCCACCAGGTCGAACAGCCGGTAGACCAGGCCCTCGCCGGGCAGACCACGCTCGGAGATCACCCCGGCCTCACGCAGGGCCTGGCTGATCACCGGCCCGCTCGCCCCGCGCAGCAGGGTCCGGTCCAGATCGAAGATCGCAGCACCACTCACCGCGAGCACGCTAACCCTCGGCAGGCCGAGCCGCCCACAGACGAGGCCTTGAAGGTGTCGGCGACGCCCGGGCCGCAAGGCCCGGGCTTGGAGCCGACAAAGTAAGGAGCCGACCGCGGGTGGATCGGTCGGCTCCCGGCAGGTGCAACGCAGCGGGAGGGGGGATCCGACTGCGGCACTCTTGCTATGCCGAGCGGTTTCGGCGGGGGGACACCATTGCCGCTCGTGTACGGACCATTGTGCGCGCAAGCGGGCGATTCGTCAAACAGTTATTCGCGATAGGTGTCATCATCGTCAGCGATGGACCTGCGCCAGCTCGCCGCTCTCACCGCCGTCGCCGAGGCGGGGTCGTTCTCGGCGGCCGCCCGCCGGCTGCACACCGTGCAGTCCAACGTCTCCACCCACGTGGCCCGGCTCGAGGAGGAGCTGGGCACCACGCTGGTCGACCGCGCCACCGGCGCCCTCACCGACGAAGGCGAGGCGGTTCTGGCCCGGGCCCGCCGCATCCAGCACGAGGTCGAGTCGCTTCGGGCCGACGTCGAGTCGATGCTGCACGAGATCGCCGGCCCGGTGCGCCTCGGCTGCATCGGCACCGCGGGGCGCTGGTTGGCGCCCCGGCTGCTCGAGCTCATGGCCGAGCGCCATCCGCTGGTGCACCTCGTGATCGTGGACGCCACCACCACCTCCCTGGTGCCCCAGGTCGTGGCCGCCAGCCTCGACCTCGCCGTCGTCAACCTGCCGCTCGACGCCCACGAGCTCGCCACCGAGCCGCTGTTCGACGAGGAGCGCATCATCCTCGCCCCCAACCGCCATCCCCTCGCCGCGCATGCCCGCATCGACCTCGTCGACCTGGCCGGCCACGAGCTGCTGCTCGAGCCGCAGGGCACCGCCTTCCGCGACCAGCTCGACGACGAGGCGGCCCGCGTCGGCATCGAGATGCGG
This sequence comes from Acidimicrobiales bacterium, assembly GCA_035697515.1. Taxonomy (GTDB): domain Bacteria; phylum Actinomycetota; class Acidimicrobiia; order Acidimicrobiales; family VFJN01; genus ZC4RG19. The sequence goes on along the minus strand of DASSCS010000050.1, from coordinate 33,162 downwards.
GCGCGGGCGGAGATCGACGGGATCCGCCTGCTCACCTCGCTGGCCTTCGAGGGCTTCGGTGCCGCCATGGTGCCGGCCACCGCCGCGCCGCCGTGGATCGAGCTGGCCTGCCGGCGGGTGGCCGTCGACGGCCTGCGGCCCCGCTCGGTCGGCCTGGCCACGCCGCGGCGGGGCCGGCTGTCGGCTCCGGCCCGAGCCGTGCGGGACGCGATCCGCGACCTGGTGCGGGCCTCCGACCAGGACGGCGTGCATCCCACGGTGACCGGCGGGCCCTCCACCATCAGTGCTCGCCCGCACTAGCGTGAAACCGCATCCGCCCACGCCGACAAGGAGCTCCGCCGCCGTGCCAGAGAGCATCACCATCACCGACAACCGCAGCGGCGAGTCGGTCGAGGTCCCGATCGTGGACGGGGGCGTCGACGCCGCCGAGTGGCGCAAGCTCCTGCCCAACGTCTGGTTCTACGACGAGGCGTTCATGACCACGGCGGCCACCCGCAGCGCCATCACCGAGATCGACGGCGACGCGGGCATCCTGCGCTACCGCGGCTACCCCATCGAGCAGTTGGCCGAGAGCTCCACCTACCTCGAGGTCGCCTACCTGCTCCTCCACGGCGAGCTGCCCACCCAGGAGCAGTACGACCCGTGGGTACAGGACATCACCTACCACACGTTCATCCACGAGAACGTGCGCAAGCGCTTCCTCGAGGGCTTCCACTACGACGCCCATCCCATGGGCATGCTCGTGTCGGCCGTCGCCGCGCTGTCGACCTTCTACCTCGACGCCAAGGACATCGGCGACCCCGAGAACCGTTACAAGCAGATCGTCCGCCTCATCGCCAAGCTGCCCACGCTGGCCGCGGCCTGCCACCGCTTCTCGGTCGGCATGCCGTTCGTCTACCCCGACAACTCGCTCGGCTTCACCGCGAACTTCCTCGCCATGCTCTGGAAGGTCGCCGAGCCCCGCTACGACGCCAACCCGTCCCTCGCCCGGGCGCTCGACGTGCTGTTCATCCTGCACGCCGACCACGAGCAGAACTGCGGCACGACGGCCATGCGCACCGTCGCCTCGGCGCACGCCGACCCCTACAGCTGCGTGGCCGCCGCCACCGCCGCGCTCTACGGCCCCCGCCACGGCGGCGCCAACGAGGCGGTGATCGCCATGCTCAACCAGATCGGGTCGGTCGCCGCGGTCGACGACTACGTGAAGCGGGTCAAGGCCGGCGACGTCAAGCTGCAGGGCTTCGGCCACCGCGTGTACAAGAACTACGACCCCCGGGCCAAGATCATCAAGGAGACGGCCGACGAGGTCTTCGCGGTGACGGGGCGGAACCCCCTGCTCGACATCGCGCTCAGGCTCGAGGAGGTAGCGCTCGCCGACGAGTACTTCACGTCGCGCCAGCTCTACCCCAACGTCGACTTCTACTCGGGGCTGATCTACCAGGCCATGGGCTTCCCGGTCGAGATGTTCACCGTGCTGTTCGCCATCCCGCGCGTGTCGGGCTGGCTGGCCCACTGGGTCGAGCTGCTCGAGCAGGACCAGAAGATCGCCCGCCCCCGCCAGCTCTACGTGGGCGCCGGCGAGCGGTCGTACGTCCCCATCGCCGAGCGCGGCTGAGCCCGCCGCCGCCGTGCACGCGGTCACCATCAGCGACGGTGCGCTCGCGTGGCGCGAGCGCCCCGACCCCGTCCCCGGCACCGGCGAGCTGCTGGTCCGGGTGCAGGCCGCCGGCGTCTGCCGCGGCGACCTGATGCAGCGCGACGGCATGTACCCCCCGCCGCCGGGCACCACGCCGCCCGAGCTACCCGGGCTCGAGCTGGCCGGAGAGGTCGTGGGCGTGGGGCCGGGCAGCCGCCGGTTCGCCGTCGGCGACCGGGTCATGGCCGTGGTCACCGGGGCCGGTCAGTCCGAGCTCGCCATCGTGCCCGAGCTGGTGGCCATGCCCGTGCCCGACGGCGTGGGTTGGGACCGGGCCGGCGGCTTCCCCGAGAACTACACCACCGCCCACGACGCCCTGTTCAGCCAGTGCGGGCTGGCCATGGGCGAGCGGGTCTGCGTCCACGGGGCCGCCGGCGGTGTGGGCACCGCCGCGGTCGAGCTCGCGGTCGCGGCGGGCGCCGAGGTGGTGGCAACCGTGCGCAACGCGTCGGTGCGCGCCGGGGCGGCGGCCCTCGGTGCCACGGTGGTCGCGCCCGACGGCTTCGGCGACCACGGGCCCTTCGACGTGGTGCTCGAGCTGGTGGGCGGCATCAACATGGCCGCCAACCTCGACGCCCTCGCCACCGGCGGGCGCGTCGCCGTCATTGGGGTGGGGGCGGGCCTGTCGGCCGACATCAGCCTGCTCACGCTCATGGGCAAGCGGGGCCGCATCCACGGCTCGACGCTGCGCGCCCGCCCCCTCGAGGACAAGGCGGTGGCGGCCCGGCGCGTCGAGCGCCACGTCCTGCCCCTGCTGTCCCGCGGCGCGGTGACCGTCCCCGTGGCGGCCACGTTCCCACTGTCCGAGGCGGCCGCCGCCTACGAGCACTTCGCCGCCGGGGGCAAGCTGGGCAAAATCGTCCTCACCCGCAGCTGACCGCCACGACCGGTCGGGCTACGCCCCGCCACCCCGCGCAAATGACGCCGGACCCTCGTACCCCTACTCCCGAGCGGGCAGCGGCACCACGGTGGACGCCGCCTGCACCACGCCGTCGACCGTGAACCACACCGACAGGTGCCGGTCGTCCTCGTCGACCAGCAGCTCGACCGCGTCGCCGGCGCCGATGCCCGGCCCGTACTCCATGACCGCCCGGTGGGGCCGGCCCAGCAGGGCGTGGGCGAAGGCCGTGCCCGGCTCGATCTGCTGCTCGACCGCCGCCCAGTACGCGGCGTTGTTGACGTGGCCCACCAGATCGATGTCGACGGCCCGCAGCGGCCAGGGCTCGGCCGCCGCCCCCACGGGCGGGTCGCCCAGCCACAGGCGGCTCGACACCTTGCGCCCGCCCGCGGCCTCGCCGTAGGCGTCGAGGAACCGCTGCGTGATGCGGATGGGCGTCATGGTCGCCGTCGACACCTGGATCCACAGCGTCGAGATCTCGATGCGGCCGCCACGATCGCCCACCATCGACAGGCGCCGCTCGGCCCAGCGGCCACCCAGGCCCCCGCACCACGTGGCCAGGTCGAGCCACTCGTTCCAGCAGGGCGAGCGGTGCACGTCGACCACGGCCCGGCGCACCACCCACGTGACGGCGTCGTCGTCGATGGCGCTGTCGGCGGTGTCGTCGTTGCCGATGTCCTGCAGGTAGCGGGCGCACGAGTCGAGCCGCAGCCGGCCGGTCGGGTCGGCGTCGGCGAGCCGCACCCGCCGCCCGGCCCGGAACACCCGCCCACGGTCGGGCAACGGCACCAGCGGTTCCTCGATCACAGTGCCCGGGTTCTATCGCACCGCGGCCTCACCGGCACGATCGCGGCTGTCCCACCGCGGGTCGGCGTGGTGCAGCCGTCGCCGTCAGGCGACTGAGTCGAGCTGCAGGCGGAAGCCGCGCAGCCACAGGCCCGGCTCACCCTCCCAGTCGAGCGAGGGGTCGCGCACGAACCCCAGTCGCTGGTAGAGACGGTGGGCGTCGGCCATGAGATCGGTGGAGTGGAGCAGGACGTGGCGCCGGCCGGCGGCCTGGGCGCGTTCGATGCACGCGACGGTGAGCGCCTCGCCGACGCCACGCCGCCGGGCCGACGGCGCCACGGCCAGCATGCGGATGCCGGCGGCGTCGGCCTCGGTGAACTCGGCGGCCGGCGAGGACGGCCCCGGCACGTAGGTCACCCCGCCCAGCACCTCGCCGCCCTGCTCGTCGACCGCCGCCAGGACGTCGGCCACCGCCGCCCGGCCCGCCACGTCGCGCAGCTCGTCGGCGTAGTCGCCGTACATCACGGCGGGATCGGCGGCGGCGTAGGCCTCGACCGTGAGCTCGCCGAGCGCGGCGTACTCCTCGGGCCGGGCGGTGCGAACCTGCAGCGACGTCATCGACCGAGCACCGTACCGGCCGAATCGAGCCGTCCCCCGTGCGTTTACTACCGTCGCCCGCCATGGAGTTCGGGCTCTCCGACGACTTGCTCACCCTGCGCGACGAGGCCCTCAAGGTGGGCCTGGCCGCTGCCGAACGGGCAGAGGTCCCGGAGGACACCTGGATCACCGGGCACGACCGGGCCTTCGCCGAGGAGCTGGGCGCCCGCGGCTGGCTGGGCATGACGTGGCCGGCCGAGCACGGCGGCGGGGGGCGCAGCCCGCTCGAGCGGTTCGTGGTGTTCGAGGCCCTGATCAGCGTCGGCGCGCCGATCGCGGCCTCGTGGTTCGCCGACCGGCAGATGGGCCCGAGCCTGCTGCAGTTCGGCACCGACGAGCAGCGGGCCCGCTGGCTGCCCGGCATCATCGCCGGCACCTCGATGTGGTGCATCGGCATGAGCGAGCCGGACGCCGGCTCGAACGTGGCCGGCATCCGTACGCGGGCCGAGCGCGAAGGTGACGAGTGGGTCGTCAACGGCCAGAAGATCTGGACCTCCGGCGCCGCCTCGGCCGACTGGATCTACCTCATCTGTCGCACCGACCCCGACGCCCGGCCGCACGAGGGCCTGTCCGAGCTCATCGTCGACATGCGCTCCCCCGGCGTGACCGTCAGGCCGATCCTCGACATGACGGGCAGTCGTCACTTCTGCGAGGTGTTCTTCGAGGACGTCCGGGTGCCGGCCCGCCACCTGGTGGGCGACCTGAACGGCTCGTTCCGCCAGGTCATGCGGCAGATGGAGCACGAGCGGGGCGGCATCGACCGGCTGGTCTCCAACCGCCGGCTGTACGACGACGTGCGCCCGCTGGCCGACGGTTCCGACCCGCTGGTGCGCCAGGAGATCGCCGCCATCGAGACCGGCTACCGCATCGGGCGGCTGCTCGTGCTGCGCGAGACGCTGGGCCAGGCGCCCAGCCAGTTCTCGGCTGCCACCAAGACGTTCTGCACCGAGCTCGAGCAGCGCATCGCCGGCTTCTGCGTCCGGGTGCTGGGGCCGCAGGCGCTGCTGGCCGAGCCGGGCCTGGCCCACCGGGTCAGCCGCAACATCTGCTATGCCCCCGGCTACACCATCATGGGCGGCACGTCGCAGATCCTGCGCAACATCCTGGGCGAGCGCACCCTGGGCCTGCCCCGCGAGCCCCGGCCCGGCTGAGCCGGCGACGGCGCGCGCAGGCGCTGAGCGGCGGCCGCGGGGCCCAACGGGTCCGACGGGTCCGGTGCTCGTCGACTTACAGGCGGCGGACCGGAGGCCGCGGGTCGCGGTCGACCGGCGCCGCCCACAGCCGGGCATCGACCACCATCGCGCCCCCGGGCGACACGATGACCGGGTTGAGCTCGAGGCCGGTGATCTCGGGCACGGCCTCGACCAGGGCGCCCACCCGGGCCACGAGGGCGTCAAGGTGACCGCGGCTCTCGGCTCCCAGCAACCCGGCGAGGGGGAGGCCGGCAACGAAGCGGTCGACCTCGCGGTCGGTGAGGGGCAGGACATGCGCCTCGGCGGCCGCCAGGTCGGTGGCCGCGCCGCCGGGCCCGACCGTGAGCACGGGACCCACGACGGGGTTCCCGGTCACGGTGACGGCCACGTCGACGCCGGGATCGGCCATGAACTGGACGAGCACCGGCCACGTCCCCTCGCCGAGCGCCCGTTCCATGCGGGCGACGGTTGCCCGCAGCTCGCTCTCGTCGTGCACGTCGAGGGCCAAGCCGGCGGCCTCGGTCTTGGCCTGGCGGGTGCGGCCGGCGGCCTTGACCGCCACCGGGTAGCCCAGCTCGGCGGCGGCGGCCGCCGCCGCGTCGGCGTCCGCCGACAGCCGCGAGCCCACCAGGGGCACGCCAGCGGCGCCGAGCGCGTCGAGCGCCACCGCCGTGGGCATCTGCCCGGTCCGGCCCTCGCCCAGGACACCGGCCAGGCACCGGCGCACCTCGTCGGGCGCCAAGTCCGCGGGCAGCTCCACCTCGCCCTCGGGCGCCTCCCGCCACTGGGCGTAGCGGGTGACCCGGCCGAGCGCGTAGGCGGCGTCGTCGGGGAAGTCGAACACCGGCACGTCGTCGGCACGGTCCGGCGAGATGGTGGTGGGATGGGGACCGAACACGCAGGCCAGGAGCGTCTTGGCCGGCGCCTGCGCCCGGGCGGTCGCCACGGCTGCCACCAGGTCGGCCGTCGGCTGCCGGGGTGCCGGTGCGCACACCACCAGCACGCTGTCGACACCGTCGTCGGCCAGGACTGCCCCGAGGGCCCGGACCAGATCGTCGCCGCCCGCCTCGAAGCCCAGGTCGACGGTGCTGGCCCGCAGACGCGCGCCGCTGCCGCCGGTGCCTCCGAGGGCGTCGCTCACGCCTGGTCCCAGGTGGGCCAGCACGAGACCCGCGTCGACGCAGGCGTCGGCGGCCAGCGCCAAGGAGCCGCCGCCGTTGCCCACCAGCGCGACCCGGTTGCCGGCCGGCAGCGGCTGGCACGCCAGCACCCGGGCCACGTCGAGCAGCTGGGACAGCGTGTCGACCCGGATGATGCCGGTCTGCTCGACCAGGGCGTGCAAGGTGTCGGGTGCCAGCGCCGCGCCCTCGTCGGGGTAGGCGAGCGCCGCTCCCCCGCTGCGCACCGCCACGATCGGCTTGGTGCGCGACAGGGCGCGGGCGATGCGGCTGAACTTGCGGGCGTTGCCGAACGACTCGAGGTAGAGCAGCACCAGCCTGGTGCGGTCGTCGTCGGCCCAGTACCGCAGCATGTCGTTGGCCGACACGTCGGCACGGTTGCCGATGGCGGCGAAGGACGACGCTCCCAGCCCCGCGTCGCCGATGCGGTCGAGGAGCGCACCGCCGATGGTCCCCGACTCGGACAGCAGCGCCACGGGCCCCGGGCGCGGGTCGGGGGTGGCGAAGGTGGCGTGCAACCGCACGTCGGGGTCGGTGTTGATGACGCCCAGGCAGTTGGGCCCGAGCAGCCGCATGCCGAAGCGCCGGGCCGCCCGCAGGGTGGCGGCCGAGAGCGCGGCCCCGTCGGGCCCCGACTCGGCGAACCCGGCGGAGATGACGATGACCGCCTTGACGCCCTTGCGGCCGCAGTCCTCCACCACCTCGGGCACCTCGGCCGCGGGCACCACGACCACGGCCAGGTCGACCGGGCCCTCGATGTCGCCGACCGCCGCCACGGCGCGCACACCGCACACGTGCTCGGCCTGCGGGTTGACGGGGTACACCGCGGCGTTGACGTCGTGGGCGAGCAGGTTGCGCATCACCGCGTGGCCAACGCCGTGGCGCTCGCGCCCCGCCCCGATGACCGCCACCGAGCGGGGGGCCAGCAGCAGGCGCACGGCCTCGGCCTCTGCCCGCTGGGCCCGGGCCTCGATCGCGGCCTCGGCGTCGGACGTGGGCTGCAGGTCGAGGTGCACCTCGATGACGCCCTCGTCGAACGTGCTGCGCACCTGGAAGCCGGCGGCCCGGAACACCCCCACCATGCGCTGGTTGGTGGGCAGCACCGTGGCGGTGAAGGCGCTGATGCCGGCCCGCCGGGCGGCCACCGCCAGGTACTCGAGCAGCACGGTGGCCAGGCCCCTGCCCTTGTGGGCGTCGTCGACGAAGAAGGCCACTTCGGCCTCGGACCGCAGCGGCCAGCGGTCGTAGCGGGCCACGGCGATCATCCGGTCGTCGCGCAGCCCCACGAACGCCATGCGGTCGACGTAGTCGACGTGGGTGAGGTGGATGACCTCGTCCTCCCTGAGCTCGGGATGGGGCGTGAAGTAGCGGAAGTAGATGCTCTCGGGCGACTGGCGGCTGTGGAAGTCGACCATGCGGGGCCCGTCGTCGGGGCGGATGGGCCGGATGCGCACCGTGCGGCCGTCGGACAGGACGACGTCCGCGTCCCACTCGGCCGGGTAGCCGGGCGGGATGGGCACCTCGCTGGTGGTCGTCACGTCCTCCACCGCGCACGAGGCTAAGCGCGCGCCGGGGGTGTCGGGGACAACCCCGGACATGCCCCCCGCGCCGGCCGCATGCCGCGACCGGCGCGCTAGCGTCGACGCCGCGCCGCCACCGGCGGCGTGGCGGAGCGGCGGAAGGAAGCACGCGTGAAGCGCACGACCCCCTCGATGATCACGGTCGGCCTCGTGCCGCTGCTGGTGGTCGCGTGCGCCCAACCGGCCGACGAGGACACGTTCATCGGCACGGGCCCGACGGGCAGCACGCCCTCGGGGCCTGTCGTCTCCGACGATCCGGCGGGTGTGGCCGACCGGGCGGTCATGGACGTCACCGCCTACTGGGGGCAGACCTATCCGGAGGTCTACGGCAGCGAGTTCGTGCCGGTGGCCGGGTTCTACCCCTACGGCCCCGACACCGCACTGCCGCCCTGTGGCAGCCCGCCGCCGCGCTACGAAGAGATCGCCGAGAACGCGTTCTACTGTCCCGACGCCGACATCATCGCCTGGGACGAGGTCGCGCTCATGCCCAAGCTCAACGAGGAGTTCGGGGCGTTCACCGTGGCCATCGTGATCGCCCACGAGTTCGGCCACGCCATCCAGGACCGCTTCGTCACCTTCGACCGCACGGTCGACCTCGAGTTGCAGGCCGACTGCTTCGCCGGCGCGTGGACCGCCCGCGTCGCCGCCGGCGACAGCGAGTCGTTCGACCCCGGTGACATCGACCTCGACCGCACGGTCACCGGCATGATCGCCATCCGCGACCAGCCGGGCACCTCGCCCGACGACCCGTTCGCCCACGGCAGCGGCTTCGACCGCATCGCCGCCTTCCAGGACGGCTACGAGAACGACGCCCAGAAGTGCGAGGAGTACGCCGACGAGAACGTCGACCGCCGCACCGCCGAGATCCCGTTCGACAGCACCGAGTTCGAGACGGGCGGCGACTTCCCGCTCGACGACGGTCCCGCGGCCCCCGACGGCGAGGGGCTGCTCACCCGGCTCGAGCGCGACCTCAACAACTTCTACGACCGGCTCTTCGACGAGCTGGGCAGCGAGTTCGTCCCTGTCGACGACCTGGTGATGGCCGACCCGGCCACCGACTCGATCCAGTGCGGCGGCGGGACGCTGTCCGGCGCCGACCTCGACCGGGTGGCGGTGTACTGCGAGGACGAGAACGTCGCCGTCCTCGACCGGCTCGGGCTCGTGGAGGACCTCAACCGGGAGATCGGCGACTTCGCCGTGGCCAGCGAGGTGGCGCGCCTGTGGGCGCTCGCCGCGCAGATCCAGCTCGGCGTGGCCGACGGCGACCAGGCCCAGCTGCAGGCCGACTGCCTGACCGGGCGGTGGGCCGCCTGGACCTTCCCGACCGACGACGGCGGCCAGCGCACGTCGGAGAGCGGCGAGCTGATCATGTCCGCCGGCGATCTCGACGAGGGCATCCAGGGCGTCATCTTCACGGAGGCGGTCGACGGGGACCAGTCGGTGTTCGACCGCACCACGGCGCTGCGCACAGGGTTCTTCGGCGGCTTCCGCGAGTGCGAGGAGTACGGCCCGCTGGGCTGACGGGGCCCGCGGCGTTCAGCCGTGGCCGTCGGGCTGGGCGGGGGCGAAAGGCCACTCCTCGAACGCCGTGCAGCGGCCGTCGGCGTCGAAGCGCGCCACCCACAGGTCGCGCCAGCGCCGAGGCTCCGGCTCGCCGTAGTCGACAGCCACCCGCACGACCGCCGTGTCGCCGTCGACGGCCACGACATCGCTCGTCATGGTGAACGCCTCCTCGGGCCCGTCCCGCTCGGCCTCCCACATCTCCCGGATCGCCGCCAGGCCCTCGACCGGCGTCGCCCAGGGCGACGCCAGGTAGGTCGCCTCCGGGGCGAAGAGGCTGCCGAGGTCGTCGGTGCCGGCGGTGCGCCAGGCCCGCTCGTACCCGGCGACCCAGCGGTCGACGTCGGCGCGCTCCATCGGCCCATCATCCCAGTCGAGGCCGGGGCTGCAGCGGCTCCCGGTCGGTGGACCGCCGGCCCCTACTGTTGCCGGGCGCGAGCGCGCTCGCGGTTGCGGCGCGACTCGCGCACGACGAGCGTCGTCGCCCCGCCCACCGCGGCGACCATGACCACCAGCACCGCCACCTGCAGCGCACCGCCGCGATCGCCGGCATCGGTCGGCTCGCGCCCCGAGTTGGGCAGGGGAATGATGTCGTCGGCGGGTACCGGTTCGCTGGTTCCCTCGTCGACCTCGTCGTCGGTGCTCGCTCCGGTGCCGTCGTCGGCGGGCGCGTCCGGGCCCTGCTGGCCGGTCGCCACCGTGGCCGCGCCCCCGCCGTACCCGGCCGACCGGTGCGGCCCAGCCCCGGCGACGGCCGGGACAATGACAGCCAGCAGGGCGGTGGCCGCGAACGCCGCCGCCACCGAGGCGGTGACGAGGAACCGGGCCCGCGGGCACGCACGCATGGCGCCATGGTCCGACCACCGCCGCAGCCGGGTCAAACCGGGGCCCGAGGCGCCCGCCCGTGCGGTCAGGCCGGCGGGGTGTAGCCCCCGGGTAGGACGATCGACTTGGTCTCCAGGTAGGCCGACAGGCCCTCGGGCCCCAGCTCGCGCCCGACGCCCGACGACTTGAAGCCGCCGAACGGGTTGCGCATGTCCAGAGTGCCGAACTGGTTGATCCCGTAGGTGCCCGTGCGCACCCTGCGGGCCACGTCGATGCCGGCCTCGACGTCGCTGGTCCACACCGAGCCCGACAGGCCGTAGTCGCTGTCGTTGGCGATGCGCACCGCGTCGTCGGGGTCGTCGTAGGGCAGCACGGCCAGCACCGGCCCGAAGATCTCCTCCTGGGCGATGGTCATGCCGTTGTCGACGTCGACGAACAGGGTCGGCTCGACGAACCAGCCCCGGTCCAGCCCGGCCGGGCGGCCACCGCCCACGGCCAGCTTGGCGCCCTCGGCCCTGCCCTTGTCGATGTAGCCCAGCACCCGGTCGCGCTGGCGTTCGGCCACGAGCGGGCCGACGGCCACCGAGGGGTCGGTGGGATCGCCCACCGTGGTGGCCTTGACCGCGTCGGCCAGGGCGTCGACCACCTCGTCGTAGCGGGCCCGCGAGGCGAGGATGCGGGTCTGGGCGATGCAGGCCTCGCCGTTGTTCATGAGCGCCGTGCCCATGAGCAGCGGCATGGTCGAGGCCAGGTCGGCGTCGTCGAGGATGATGGCCGCCGACTTGCCGCCCAGCTCGAGCGTGCAGCGCTTGAGCATCTCGCCGCAGATTGCGCCCACCTTGCGGCCGGCCGCGGTCGAGCCGGTGAAGCCCACCTTGTCGACCCCTGGGTGGCGAACCAGGTACTCGCCGACCTCGCGGCCCGCGGGCAGGATCGACACCATGCCCTTGGGCAGCTCGATCTCGTCGAGGATCTCGCCCAGGATGTAGCCGTCGAGCGGGGTCTCGGGCGACGGCTTCAGGATCATGGGCGACCCGGCAGCCAGGGCGGCACCGAGCTTGAGGGCCACGATGAACAGGGGCACGTTCCAGGGGATGATGCCCGCCGCCACGCCCACGGGCTCCTTGCGCACCAGCACGGGACCGAGGGCGCCGGGGCGCAGCTCCTCGAAGGGGAAGGTGCGGGTCAGGTCGGCCCAGCCGTCGAGCACCATCGACGACGAGAACACCTGGCCCATGAGCGCCCAGCTCGACGGCGAGCCCATCTCGGCGGTGATGACGTCGGCAAGCTCCTGCGAGCGGGCCTGTATCGCCTGCGAGAGCTTGACGATGCAGTCGGCCCGCTCGTCGGGACCGAGCTGCGGGTACGGCCCGGCCAGCGCGGCCTTGGCGGCCTCGACGGCCCGGTCGACGTCGCCCTCGGCGGCCTCGGGGACCCGGGCGATCACCTGCTCGGTGGTGGGGCTGATGACATGGATGGTGCTGGTGCCCGCCGGCGCCACCCACTCGCCACCGACGTACAGCGTGTCCTTGATCTGCATCTGCCCCTCCCAGGACCTGAAACGGTGTCAGACATCGTGCCAGGTGGCGCCGGTGAAGGACGAGTAGGCGTCCAGGACCTCGGGGTTGGCCAGGCTTCCCCGGCTGGCTGCGCTGTCGGGATCGACGCCGGACAGGATGCGCTTGACCGGCACCTCGAGCTTCTTGCCGGACAGCGTGCGGGGCACCCCTGGCACCTCGTGCATCTCGTCGGGCACGTGGCGGGGCGACAGCTCGGTGCGCAGCGCCCGGGCCAGCCGGGCGCGCAGGTCGTCGTCGAGCCTGGCGCCCGCGGCGGGCGTGACGAACAGGACCAGGCGGCCAGGCCCGCCCGCGGGGTCCTCGATGTGCACGACCAGGCTGTCGGCCACCTCGGGCAGCGACTCGATCACCGCGTACAGCTCGGCAGTGCCCATGCGCACGCCGCCCCGGTTGAGCGTGGCGTCGGACCGGCCGCTGATGGTGCAGGCGCCGTCGGGGTACACGGTGACCCAGTCGCCGTGCGTCCACACACCCGGGTGGGCCTCGAAGTAGGCGGCCCGGTAGCGCGAGCCGTCGTCGTCGCCCCAGAACCCCACCGGCATCGAGGGCATGGGCGCCGAGATCACCAACTCGCCCTGCTCGCCCACCAGCGGCCGGCCGTCCTCGTCGACCGCCTCGACGAGGGCGCCCAGGTAGCGGCACGAGATCTCGCCCGCCCGCACCGGCACCAGGGGGCAGCCCCCCACGAAGGCGGTGCACACGTCCGTGCCGCCGCTGATGGACGAGAGCAACACGTCGTCGCCGACGGCCTCGTACACCCACTCGAAGCCCTCGGCCGGCAGCGGCGCCCCGGTCGACCCCACCGCCCGCAGCGCCGACAGGTCGGTCACCTGAGACGGCACCACGCCGGCCTTGCGGCACGCCAGCAGGAACGGCGCGGACGTGCCGAAGAACGTGACCCCCTCGTCGGCCGCCATGCGCCACAGGGCGGCCAGGTCGGGGTGGCCGGGGTCGCCATCGAACAGCACCGGCGTGGCCCCCACGAGCAGGCCCGACACCAGGTAGTTCCACATCATCCAGCCGGTGGTCGAGAACCAGAAGAAGCGGTCGCCCGGCCCCAGGTCGTTGTGCAGGGCCAGCACCTTGTGGTGCTCGACGAGGATACCGCCGTGCCCGTGCACGATCGGCTTCGGCAGCCCCGTGGTGCCCGACGAGAACAGCACGTAGAGGGGGTGATCGAACGGTACGGGCACGAACAGCAGGTCTGCAGGCTCGGCCAGCAGGTCGTCCCAGGCGATGGTGCCGGCCTCGCCGCTCCCAGCCGCGGCCGGCGAGCCCGCGCGGGGGCCTCCGTCGAGGTAGGACAGCAGGACGGTCGCCCGCAACGAGGGCAGCTCGGCCCGCACCGCGGCCACCTCGGCCCTGCGGTCGACGGCCTTGGCCCCGTAGCGGTAGCCGTCGACGGCCAGCAGCACCACGGGCTCGATCTGGCGCAGGCGGTCGACCACGCTGCGGGTGCCGAACTCGGGCGCGCACGATGACCAGATCGCCCCCAGGCTGGCCGTGGCCAGCAGGGCGACCACGGCCTCGGGGATGTTGGGCAGGTACGCGGCCACCCGGTCGCCCCGCCCGACCCCCAGGCGCACGAGGCCGGCCCGGCACCGCGCCACCTGGTCGCGCAGGTCGTCGATCGACATCTCGACCCGCCCCCGCGACTGCGACAGGGCCACCAGCGCCGGGCCGTCGGGCTCGCTGCGCAGCGCGTGGGCGGCGTAGTTCAGCTCGACGCCCGGGAACCAACGGGCGCCGGGCATGGCGGCGTCGACCAGGGCGGTCCCGACCGGCGTGGCCGAGTCGAGCCCGAAATGGTCCCAGATCGACCCCCAGAACCCGTCGAGGTCGCCGACCGACCAGCGCCACAGCTCGTCGTAGCCGTCGATGCGCAACCCCCGCTCGGCTTCCAGCCAGCGCAGGTAGCGGCCGATGCGGCTGCGCTCGCGCACGTCGGGCGGTGGCTCCCACAGGATGCGCCCCCGCCGGTCTGCCGCCGTGCTCCCCTCGTGACCCATGGCGGCCACCGTAGGCCCGAATTCCGGTCGAGGGCGGCCGCCCGCGCTGCTGCGCTCCCCTGGCCGCCGGCACCCGGGAGCGTGAGCTGCGTCGAGCGTACGTGTTCATCCATCAGGGCGATCTCGCGGGACGTGCACCGGCTCCGGCAGCAGCCCCCGGGCGCCGCCGGGTCCGGGCGTGAGGCGCGCCCGATCGGGCGCGGGGACCACCACCACGTCGCCCCGCATGCCGTACTCGTAGTGGCCCGGCAGGTGGCAGGCGAACTCGAAGGTGCCGGCCTCGTCGAAGCGGAAGGTGGTGACCGCCGTGTCGCCGGGGCCCACCGACACCTCGCCCGGGATGGCCGAGTGCTCCGCCTCGGTGCCCTGCGCGTGCCGGGCGTGCACGGCGGGCGGGCCCACGATGAGCTCGTGGTTGATGGGGTCGCCGTTGACCACGACGAAGCGCACCCGGGTGCCCTCGGCCACCCGCAGCTCGGTGGGCGAGAACAGGCTGTGCTCGACGTCGACCTCGACGGTCGCCTCGCCGGGCCCCAGGACGGGCTGCTCGGGCTCGCCCGCCCGGATCGCTGCCACCCCGTAGGCGGCCCCGGCCACGACCGGCACAGCTGCGACGGCGGCCAGCAGCCAGCGCCGCCGCGCTCGGCGAGCGCACCTGCCGGTCGGCGGTGGGTCGGCGGCCGCACCGCGCTCGACCGCCCGCTCGGCGAGGACGGTCACGGGTGCACCCTCTCGCCTCGCCACCGCGACCAGCCCACGGCGAGCACGCCCAGCCCCGCGCCCAGGCCGGCGGCGAGGGGCCACAGCGCCACGGCGCGGCCGGGCGGCAGCACGGGCACGGCCTGGGGCTCGTCCACCCCGGCGTCGACCAGCGAGGGCGTGACCCCGGGGCGGTTGGAGACGGCGAGGTCGTAGTCGAGCTCGGCCGCGGGTGCGTCGATTGTCAGGTACGAGAGCCACATGTCGTCGGGCACCCACTCCATGCCGACGTCCGAGCGCAGGTCGTCGAGCAGCAGGTCGTTGGCCTCGACGCTGCGCTCGAGGGTCATGCCGGTGCCCCCGGCCAGCAGCTCCGGCTCGTCGTCGGTGAGCAGGAACACGTCGGCCTCGACCGTGCGCCCGCCGTCGAGGCCGAGCCCGAGGATGCGCACGGGCACCCACGGGTCGTCGGTGGGGATCGTGGCCATGATGGGCGTGCTGTCGCCCGCGCCCTGGCCCAGGTCGGCGGCCCGCTGGGCGTCGAACTTGGCGGCCATGAACACCGGGCTGCGCTCGGCGTAGTAGTCGAGCACCTCGGGCGCGTCGGGCGTGAGCAGGAAGCCGTTGTCGAGCGCCCACTGGCCGACCTCGTCGCCGCCGCCGCTGATCACGGTGATGTCGAGGGCGTCGACCTCGGTCTCGAGGATGACGTCCACCCCCGCCGCCTCGTCGGCCGCGACCTCCTGCGTCGCCTCGCCGGCGCCCTCGACCGGCGGCGCCACCTCCAGCGCCAGGCGCTGCAGCGTCCAGTCGCCGGCCCGGGTCACGTCGGTGGGCACGTCGGGCAGCGGGACGATCGAGCCCACCTCCGCGCCCTCGCCCGTGAACTCGAAGGCCGTGACGTAGCGCTCGATGCCGTCGCTGTAGGCGGCCAGCGTGGTCGTGCGCACCAGCTCGATGGTGCCGTTCTCGCCCACCAGGCCGCCGCAGGCGCCAGCGGGAGCCGCGCTCGCCACCAGCAGCGCGGCCGCCGGCAGCGCCACGGCCGCCGCGGTGATCTTGCGTCCCATGTCGTCCCTCCTCGGCGCCCCCGCCGCGGGAGCCCTCGGGTGACTTGGACGCACGCCGTCGCCGCTGCGGTTCCCGACGCCGTCGGCCGGCCGGCGTCCGGGTGCGAGGATGGGCCGATGACCGGTCCGGACGTCTACACCCACGGTCACCACCAGGCGGTCCTCCGCTCGCACCGCTGGCGCACGGCCGAGAACTCCGCGGCCTACCTGTTGCCCCACCTCCGACCCGGCCTCGACCTGCTCGACGTGGGCTGCGGGCCCGGCACGCTGACCGTCGACCTGGCCGCACGCGTGGCGCCCGGCCGGGTGACGGGCGTCGACGCCGCAGCCGACGTCGTCGCCGTGGCGACCGATCACGCCCGCACGGTCGGGGCCACCAACGTGGCGTTCGCCGCCGGCGACTTCCGGACCATGGGCCTGGCACGGGGCGGGTTCGACGTCGTGCACGCCCACCAGGTGCTGCAGCACCTGCGCGAGCCGGCCGAGGCGCTGCGGGCCATGGCCTCGCTCGCCCGGCCCGACGGGGGCCTCGTCGCGGTCAGGGACGGCGACTACGCCGGAATGACCTGGGCGCCCGCGGATCCCCGGCTCGAACGCTGGCTCGCCGTCTACCGGGCCGTCGCCACCGGCAACGGCGCGGAGCCGGACGCGGGCCGTCACCTGCTGGGCTGGGCCCGGCGGGCCGGGCTGGACGACGTCGCCTACTCGACCTCGACGTGGACCTTCGCCACGCCGGACGACCGGGCCTGGTGGAGCGAGACGTGGGCCGAGCGCATCACCGCCACCCGCCTGGCGGATCAGGCCCTCGACCAGGGACTGACCACCCGGGCCGAGCTCGACGACATGGCGGCCGGCTGGCGGGCCTGGGCGGGCCGGGACGACGCCGTCTTCACCGTCGTGCACGGCGAGATCGTGGCCCGGGTCTGACCGCCGCGACCCGGCCGGGGTCCCGCCCCGGATGGTGGTCCGGGGCGGCGGATCGGGCAGCATGTGGCCGTGCGAGTGGGACTGGTGCTGGGCGCCGGCGGGGTCACGGGCCTCGCCTACCACGCGGCCGCGTTGGCGGCCTTCGATCACGACCTGGGTTGGGACCCGCGGACGGCCGACATCGTCGTCGGCACCTCGGCCGGCTCGGTGGTGGCGGCCCTGCTGCGCCGGGGCATACCCGCGTCGGACCTGTCGGCCGTCGCCGTCGGGGGCGAGACGTCGGCCAGCCCGGAGGCGCTCGCCCGGGCGCTGCGCGACCGGCCCGAGTTCCCGCCCCTGTCGCTCCGCTCGATGGTGGGACGCCTGCCCCGGTTGCCGACCCGCGCCCTGCTCGAGGCCTGGCTGCGCCGCCCCTGGCGCGTCGACCCCGTGACCGCGCTGGCCAGCGTCGTCCCCGACGGCAAGCTCGACCTGGTTGAGCACGCCAGCGCGCTGGACGAGCTGCTGGGCTCGCGCTGGCCCGACGACGAGCTGTGGGTGTGCACGGTCCGCCAGAGCGACCTGCGGCGGGTGGTCATGGGGCGAGACGCGACGGCCCCGCTGGCGCCCGCCGTGGCCGCCTCGTGCGCCATCCCGGGCTACTTCCGGCCCGTGCGCATCGGCGCCGAGACCTACATCGACGGGGGCGTGCGCTCACCCACCAACGCCGACGTGCTGCGCCGAGCCGAGATCGACCTGGCGATCATCATCTCGCCACTGTCGGGCCGTGACCTCGGCCGCCTCGGCGTCGGCTCGCTGGTGCGCCGCCACGCCCGGGCCAAGCTCGACGGCGAGCGGCGGCGGTTGCTGGCGACCGGCATCCCCTCCGTGGTCATCGAGCCGGGCCCCGACGTGATCGAGGTGCTCGGTACCGACTTCATGAGCGACGCCCACGCCGACGCCATCGTGACGGCCGCGTTCGTCGACACGGGCGAGCAGCTGCGTGCCCCGGTGGTACGCACGCTGGTCGCCGGCCTCGTCGACACGACCCGGCGCGCCGCCCAGCAGCAGCCCCCCGGCCCCAAGCGGCGGGCCCGCCGGGCCGACCGCCGCCCGGGACGCCGCCCCGCCCACTGACCTGCCCGACCGGGTCGCGGCCGCCGGACGCGTCGAGCCACCGGCCGGGCGGTTGACTCTCCCCCCGGGGGAGGCGGCAGGGTGGCGGGCGTGAGCGACGGGCTGATGACCATCGGGACCTTCTCGCGGGCGAGCCTGCTGTCGGTCAAGGCGCTGCGGGCGTACCACGAGGGCGGGATCCTGGTCCCGGCCCGCGTCGATCCGGCGACCGGCTACCGCCTGTACCACGCCACCCAGCTGACCGACGCCGAGGTGATCCAGCGGCTGCGGGCGCTCGACGTGCCGCTGCCCCAGGTGCGCGAGGTGGTGCATGCCCGCGACCCCGAGGTCACCCGCCGCGTGCTCGCCCGCCACGCTGCGGCCATGCAGGCCCGCCTCGACGACGTGACCCGGATCGTCGGCGAGCTCCAGGAGGGGTTGGACCTGCCGGGTGCCCACACACCGGTCCACGTCCGCGACGAGCCCGCCGCGCACACCCTGGCGCTGCGGGGCGAGGTGACCCCGTCCGACTTCGCCACGTTCCTCGGCGAGGCCTACGCGCAGCTCCGCATGGTGGCCGAACGCGCCGGTGCCGCCCCCGCCGGTCCGTTCGGTGCGCTCTACCCGCCCGAGGTCGCCGACGACGCGGTCGAACAGGTCGAGGCGTTCGTGCCCGTGGGCGCCCCGGTGGCGCTGCCCGACGACCGGGGACCGGTCCGCTTGGGCGAGCTGCCGGCCGCCCGGGTGGCGGTGCTGGTGCACGCCGGCAGCTACGACTCGCTGGGCGACACCTACCGCCGCCTGGGCGCGTGGGTCGCCCACAATGCCGTGCCGGCGCCGCTGCCGGTGCGCGAGCTCTACCTCGTCAGCTTCGACGAGACCGACGACCTCGAGCGCTTCCGCACCGAGGTCCACTGGCCGCTCGCGGCCGACACCACCACGGAGGAGCCATCGCCATGACCGCCCAACTGGCCAACGTCACCATCGACTGCCACGACGCCCTCGTGGTCGCCCGCTTCTGGTCGGCCGTCCTCGACCGATCGCTCGCCACCGAGCCCGAGCCCAGCCCCGGCTTCGCGATGATCGGCGGCCTCGACCACGAGTTCCCCGGCGGTGCGGTCAACTGGTTGTTCAACCAGGTGCCGGAGAGCAAGACGGCCAAGAACCGGATGCACGTCGACCTGGTCGCGGACGATCGCGAGGCCGAGGTCGACCGGCTGGTCGGCCTCGGCGCCAAGCGCCTGGCCGACAAGGCCGAGTTCGGCCTGCGCTGGACCGTGCTGGCCGACCCCGAGGGGAACGAGTTCTGCGTGGCCGGGTCCGGCACCGACGCCTGAACGCCAGGCCGGCGCACCGCACGGCGCCGCGGCGGCTCGTGCGACCGTTGCGGCGTCTCGTAGGTTGACGCGATGTCCGAGGTCCGTGAGTACCGCCAGTCACGTTTCCGTCGCCCGCCGGGGGCCTGCGAGCTGCTGCTGGTGCGGCACGGCGAGTCGGCTCCGGCCCGCGACGACCAGCCGTTCCCCCTGGTCGACGGCCACGGCGACCCCGAGCTGGCCCCTGCGGGGCGGGAGCAGGCCATGCGCGTGGCCGAGCGGCTCGAGCACGAGGACGTGGGCGCGATCTACGTGAGCACGCTGCGGCGCACGGCGCAGACGGCGGCGCCGCTCGCAGCACGCCTCGGCCTCGAGCCCCGGGTGGAGCCCGACCTGCGCGAGGTGTACCTCGGCGAGTGGGAGGGCGGCAGCTTCCGGCGCCACGTGGCCGAGGGCCACCCCACGGCCGTCAGGATGTTCGCCGAGCAGCGCTGGGACGTGATCCCCGGGGCCGAGCCGGCCGACGCGTTCGCCGGCCGGGTGCGGGGTGCGATCACCCGCATCGCCGCCGCGCACCCCGACCAGACGGTGGTGGTCGTGTCGCACGGCGGGGTCATCGGCCAGGTGCTGGCGCATGCTGCCGGAGCCCATGGCTTCACCTTCTCCGGGTCGGACAACGCCTCGATCTCGCACGTCGTCGTCACCGACGACCGCTGGATCGTGCGCCGCTACAACGACACGGCGCACCTGAGCCTCGCCTTCACCGTCGCGCCCGAACCGCCGACCTGAGACCAGGCCGGCGGCCCGAGCGGCGGCCCCAGCGGGCGGCCGAGCTGGAGGCGGTCAGCTCGGCAACTCGCCCAGGGTGACGTCGACCGTGCGCTCGTCGCCGTCGCGCAGGAACGTGACCGGCACGGTGTCACCGGGCGACTGGGACCGGATCGCGGCGGTCAGCCCGGCGGAGTCGGAGATCTCGTCGCCGTCGAACCCGGTGATCACGTCGCCCTCGGCCAGGCCGGCGTCGTCGGCCGGCTGGCCCGGATCGACCGCACCCACCAGCGCGCCCTCGCCGGTGCCGGCGTCGAGGATCTGCACGCCCAGGTAGGCGTGGGTCACCGAGCCGTCCTCGATCAGCTGACGGGCGATGTCGCGGGCCGAGTCGATGGGGATGGCGAACCCGACGCCGATGTTGCCGCCCTGCCCCGTGGAGCCCTGGGCGAGCGAGGCGATGGCGGTGTTGATGCCCACCACCTGGCCGTCGGCGTTGACGAGGGCGCCGCCGGAGTTGCCGGGGTTGATGGCGGCGTCGGTCTGGATGGCGTCGATCACGGCGTTGGTGGTCGTCTGGTCGTCGCCTCCGAAGGGCGAGGGAGTCTGCGGCTCACCCTGCAGCCTGATGGCCCGGCCGAGCGCGCTCACGATGCCGGAGCTCACCGAGCCGTCGAGGCCGAGGGGGCTGCCGATGGCGAGCACGGTGTCGCCCACGTTGAGGTCCGCGCTGCTGCCCAGCTCGGCGGGCGTGAGGCCGCTGACGTCCTGGGCCTGGATGACCGCCAGGTCGGAGGCCGGGTCACGGCCGACGATCTCGGCCTCGGCGGTGTCGCCGTCCGAGAAGGTCACCGTCAGCTCGCCGCCCCCATCGGCCGCGGCGACCACGTGGTTGTTGGTGAGGATCTGGCCGTCCTCGCTGATGACGATGCCGGAGCCGCTGCCCGTCCCGGCGCGGATCATCACGACGCTGGGGAGCACCTCGGCGGCCGCCTGCGACAGCAGCTCGTCGGGCGCCGCGTCGCCCGCACCGTCGTCGGAGCTCGTGGACTCGGCGTCGAGGCTCGTGGGCGCCCGGGTGCCGGACGTGCCCTCGTCGTCGTCGACGGCGAGCGCCAGGAGGGCGCCGCCGGTCGCCGAGGCCACCATCAGCCCGGCCGCGGCGAGCACCGCCACCGCCCGCCGGCCCCGCCTGGGGGGAGGCGGCGGGGCCGGCGGGGGCGCGGGGGACGACGGCGGGGGCGCGGGGGACGAAGGCGGCGCCGGGGACGAAGGCGTCACGGCGGACGACGACCGGGGAGGCGGGGCCGTCGCACCACCCGGGTCCGCCGGGGAGGCGATCTGTGTGGTGTCGTCGTTCATGCGGGCAGCCTGGCAGCCCTCTCTGCACGGCGGCTGGGCGCAGCCTGGGAGTTGCCTGGGAGCCGCCGGCACCGGGCCGCATCCGGCCGGCTCGCAGGTCGCACTCAGCCGCTTCTCAGGTTCGCCCGCCAGGCTCATCAGGTGAGCAGCACCCGCGGCGGTACCGTCATGTACGAAGAGACCATGAGCGACCTGCTTCCCCCGACGCAGGGCCACGAGCCCGAGGCCCGCCTGCTCGTCGTCGACGACGAGCCCAACATCGTCGAGCTGCTGGCCACCAGCCTGCGCTTCGCCGGGTTCGAGGTGGTGACCGCCATGACGGGCGCCGACGCCGTCGCCGCCGTCGAGCGCTACCGGCCCGACCTGGTGGTGCTCGACGTGATGCTGCCCGACGTCGACGGGTTCGTGGTGCTGCGGCGCCTGCGCGACGGCCGGGGGCACCTGCCCGTGGTGTTCCTCACCGCCCGCGACGCCAACGAGGACAAGGTGGCCGGCCTGACCCTCGGCGGTGACGACTACGTCACCAAGCCGTTCAGCCTGGAGGAGGTGGTGGCCCGCATCCGCGCCGTGCTGCGCCGCACCCGCGCGACCAGCGGCGACCGCTCCGCCCGCCTGGCGGTCGCCGATCTCGAGCTCGACGAGGACAGCCACCAGGTCTGGCGGGGCGACCGCGAGGTGCAGCTCTCCCCCACCGAGTTCAACCTGCTGCGCTACCTCATGGTCAACGCCGGCCGGGTGCTCTCGAAGGCGCAGATCCTCGATCACGTGTGGAGCTACGACTTCGACGGCGACGCCAACATCGTCGAGTCCTACGTCTCGTACCTGCGCCGCAAGCTGGACGATGGCGCCGAGCCCCTCATCCACACCGTGCGGGGCGTCGGCTACGTGCTGCGCCCGCCGCGGCCGCGCTGAGGGGCGGTGGCGATGGGCCTGATCCGCGCCTGGCACCGCACCCCGCTGTGGCTGCGCCTCATCTCGGCGATGCTCGCCCTGGTCGCGCTCGGGCTCACCCTCACCGGCCTGTTCGGCGTGCGGCTGCTGCGCGGCTACCTGGTCGAACAGGTCGACGGGCAGCTCGAGGAGGCCTCGCAGTCGCTGCAGCGCGGCGGCATGACGGGACTGCAGCTCGAGCAGGTGATCCCCAGCCAGTTCCATCTGGCCAAGCTGGACCGGGAGGGGGCCACCCTCGCGACGGCCCGCTCGGCCCTGGCGCCTTCGCAGCCCGAGCTCCCCGACATCACCTACTCCGAGGCGGTCGAGCGTGCCGGCGAGCCGTTCACGGTCGACGCTGCGGCCGGCGGCGGCTCCTGGCGCGCGGCGGCGCTGCCCTACGCCGACGGCAGCGCGACGCTGGTGCTGGCCACCAGCCTCGACGAGGTCGACGCCACCGTCGACCGCCTCCGGCACATCGACCTGCTCGTCGGCCTGACGGTCCTCGCCGGCCTGGGGCTGGTCGGCGTGTCGATGGTGCGCACGACGCTGTGGCCGCTGGCCGAGATCGAGGTCACGGCGGCGGCCATCGGCCGCGGCGACCTGGGCCGGCGGGTGCCCGACCACCACCCGGGCACCGAGATGGGACGGCTCAGCCGGGCGCTGAACGCCATGCTCGAACAGATCGAGCGGGCGTTCGGGGCGCGGGCGGCGTCGGAGATGCGCGCCCGCCAGTCCGAGCAGCGCATGCGCCAGTTCGTGGCGGACGCCAGCCACGAGCTGCGCACGCCGCTCACGTCGATCCGGGGGTTCGCCGAGCTCCATCGCCAGGGCGCGGTCACCGACCCGGACGAGGTGTCACGCCTGCTGGCCCGCATCGAGGGCGAGGCCAAGCGCATGGGCCTGCTGGTCGACGACCTGCTGTTGCTGGCCCGCCTCGACCAGCAGCGGCCCCTGGAGCGGGCGCCCGTGGCGCTCGACCACATCGCCGCGGCGGCCGTGGAGGCGGCCCGGGCCGCCGCACCCGAGCGACCGATCGAGCTGGAGGTCGCGGGCGACGGCGACCGCCTCGTGGTCGACGGCGACGAGCCCCGGCTGCACCAGGTGGTCGGCAACCTGCTCGACAACGCGCTGGCCTACTCGCCGGCCGGGACGCCGGTCACGGTCCGGGTGGGGCGCACCCGGCGCGGCGACGCCGACCTGGCGACGGCCGAGGTGATCGACCATGGGCCCGGGCTCACGCCCGAGCAGGCCGAGCGCGTGTTCGAGCGCTTCTACCGGGTCGACGCCGCCCGCAGCCGGGCGCTGGGCGGCACCGGGCTGGGCCTGTCGATCGTGGCCGCCATCGTGGCCGCGCACGGCGGGACGGTCGAGGTCGCCAGCGCCCCGAGCGCGGGTGCGACGTTCCGGGTGCTCCTGCCCGCCGCCGGCGACGGCGGGCCGGACGACGACGGGGACCCGGCGGGCCCGGCCGGCCCAGGCGGCGAGGCCGCTCCGGACGACGACGGACTGCCGGCCGGCCAGCGTCCACCGGCCGGTGCTCCCGCCGAGGGCGGCGGCGACGCACGATGGGGCGAGGACGCCGACGACGCACGGCCGGCCGAGGACGCCCAGGCGGGCGCTTCCGGCCACGCCGGCGACACCGGTCGGCCGGGCGAGCCCGCGGCTGATTGACTGGCCGGCGTGAAGCAATCGATCGACTTCGCGTTCGACGACCATCCCGCCGACGACGACAAGCCGCGGACGGCGTGGGCCGTCGCGGCGGTCGACGACTGCGACGGCTGCGGCGATCTGCGGGTCGAGCTCACGCTCGAGGACGAGGGCGGTCACGGGACCGGCGTCACCGCCCACCTCGCCCCGGCCACCGCGCGCCGGCTGCGTGCCGCCCTCGCCGCCGGCCTGCGCGAGGTGGGCGAGGACCCCGGCTCGTAGCCCGGCCGCCTGGGCGGGAACAGCGGCCGGGCGCTACGGTCGCCCGCCGAGGACGGGTGACGGGGGGGACGCGGTGCGCAGCAGCCAGGGCCGCAACAGCGGCCTGCGCGAGCGGAAGAAGGCCGAGACGCGGCGGGCGCTCTCGGCCGCCGCGCTCCGCCTCGCGAGCGAGCTGGGCCCCGACCGGGTGACCGTCGAGGCCATCGCCGAGGCCGCAGGCGTGTCGCCGCGCACGTTCTTCAACTACTTCTCCTCCAAGGACGACGCCATCGTCGACGTGGGTGCCGAGTCGCCCTCCGCCCTGCTGACCGACCTGCAGGCGCGGCCGGACGACGAGGCCCCCGTCGACGCGCTCCGCGCCATGGCTCTCGCCGCGGCCGACCGGCTGGAGGCGACCGCCGACGACCTGCTGGCGCGCTTCCGCCTGGCCCAGCGGTACCCGGCGCTGGCAGCGCGGCGCACGACGGCCATGGCGGCGGTCGAGCGCGAGCTGGCCGAGGAGATCGCCCGCCGAACCGGCCTGCACCCGGACCGGGACACCTTCCCCGCGCTCGCAGCGCTCGTCGCGCTCGGCGCCGTGCGTGTGGGCCTCGCCACCTGGTACGGGCGGGGGCGGACGGCCCCGCTGGCCGACCACGTGGCCGAGGCGTTCGACCTCGTGCGCGCGGGGCTCAGACCACCCCCAGGGTCCGACGCGGGGGTCAATAACTAACCCGAACGCGGCGAACACATCTATAGTGTCCCTGCCGGCGGTGGGGAGCGGGGTACCCAGGACCCCGACTCCCACCGCCGCTACCCTCGGGCGCCGGCACGACGGCGCAGACCACAGGCGATCCAGTGGTGCTTCGGTGCCGGGCGACCTCGGCGCGACCGCATCCACGGCAACTGACGCCTCCGTCACTAGGTCGAGACGATAGTGTCGCGGCGTCAACAGGGACACGCCGACCTGTGGACGCCGACTCGAGGGGGGAACCAGCATGCCCGTCGCCGCACGACGCCGCCGCGGCACCGCCGCGACCGGAGCCGCACCCGCGGCGGGGCACGCAGACCCCGCGGCCGAGGCCGAGGCCGCCGCCGCGACCGTGGGCAAGATGGCGGGCGCCGCGCTCGGCCGCCGTCCGGGCATGGCGAGCGGTCCCGAGCCGGTGATCAGCTGGGGCAAGCACGCCTACCGCCTGCGGCTGGCGTGCGACGACGCCACGTGGGGCGCGCCGCTGGTGGTCCGCACCGCGGGCACGGCCGCCGCGGCCGTCGAATGGGGATGGCTGGGCGTGCTGGACGGCGCGGGCTACCCGGCCCCCGCCACCGTCGCTCACGACCCGACGACGGGCACCCTGGTGTTCCGTGAGCCGGCGGGCACACCGCTCGCCGAGCGGATGCTGGCCGAGATGCTGGCGCTCCCCCGCTTGCTGGCGGCGTTCGGCCGCCTGCACGCCCGCCTCCACGCCGTCGCCCCGCCTGCGGGCGCCGTCGCCGCGAACGACCAGCTCGGCGACGTCGACGCGCTGGTCGCCCTGTCCGGCGGTGGCCCGGTGGGCGACGCCCTCGGCGCCGAGCTGGCCTGGCTCGAGGCTCACCGGCCGCCGGCCGGGCCGCGCGTCGTCTGCCACGGCGAGCTGAACCCCGTGCAGGTCTACTCCCACGGCGCCACCGACGGCGACGCCGACCCCGCATCGGTGCCGGTGAACTGGGTGAGCGCCGGCACGGCCGACGCCGAGCTCGACGTGGCGGCCACGCTCACCGGCTTCTGGTCGGGCGCGCTCTACATCGGCAATGCCGTGCAGCGCCGTATGTACCGCATGGCGCGCGACCCCCTCGCGTCCGGCTACCTGAGCGCGTACCGGGCCGCCGCTCCCCGCCCCCTCGATGAGGGGCGACTGCGCTACTGGCAGGCCTTCCACCTGTGCCGGCTGGCGGCCGGGCTGGTCCGCTGCGCCAGTGACGGCCCCGCCGACGCCTGGGACCCGGCCGCAGCGGTCGTGCAGCCCCGGGCCGCCGTCACCGAGGTGCGCAAGCGCATCCGCGAGCTGGCGGCGGACTGACGGCCTACCGGCCCCGGCGCGCGACGACGGTCAGCCAGGCGCGCTCGACGGGCTTCGACCGCTTGGCCGCCACGTGATCGACCGCCTCGGCGAGGAGCGCGCCGCCCACCGCCAGGTCGAGCGCCGGAAACACGGTGGCGGCGAAGTAGGGCGAAGAGACGAACGACTGCAGCAGCTCGACGTCCATGACCAGCGACCGCTCGTGCTGGCAGGTCACCCCGAACGACGCGGCCAGCAGCTCGTCTGCGAGCGCTGCGGCCGAGGGGAGCGTCTTCGCCAGCCGGGGGTCTGCGGGCGCGATCTCGATGCCGCGCCGCTTCGCCAGCGTGCGCGCCTCGAGATAGGCCGACAGCGCGAGCGTGCCGTTGGCCACGGTGTGGGCGTTCTCGTAGAAGCTCGTGTTCAGGCCGAACAGCCCGCCCGGGCGCAGCACGCGCCGGACGCCGGCGTACAGCGCCGGCCGGTCGGCCACGAGGTGCAGGCTGTTGGCGAGCACCACCGCGTCGCACGAGGCGGGCGGGAACAGGCCGGCGAAGGTCTCAGCCGAGCCGGCGCAGACGCCGACCCGGTCGCCGAGCGCGGCGCGGGCGCCGGCCAGCATGGCCTCGTTTGGGTCGACCGCCCAGATCCGCAGGCCCTCGCCGTGCCGGTCGAGCAGCAGGCGGCTGAGCATGCCGTCGCCGCAGCCGAGGTCGACCACCGCGGCGTCGTCGCCCAGGTCGAGCGCCGCGACCAGGTCGTGGTTGACCGAGCGGTACACGTCGTTGCGGGAGACGGGGTACACCTCGCCGGCGTCGGCCGGCGGGCTGCCGAGCAGGGTGTCGTCGGGCATCGCAGTCAGACCTCCGCTGGGTGGATGGCGGCCCCGGGACGGGCCGGAAGGCGTTCGAGGCGGTCGGCGGCGGCGGACGCTCCGCCCGCCTCGGCGAACGAGCGCTGGATGCGGCGGGCGCCGGCCCGCAGCCCCGGGTCGTCGAGCGCCGCGGCGATGGCCTCGCGCAGGGCCGCCGGCGTGACTCGGCGGAACATGACGCGCACGCCGGCACCCGCCCGCACGACCTGCTCGGCGATGGCTGGCTGGTCGTCGCGGACCGGGGCGACGACCAACGGCAGCCCGTGTGCAAGCGCCTCGCACACCGTGTTGTGGCCGCCGTGGCAGACCACGGCGTCGAGGTAGGGCATCAGGCCGAGCTGCGGGACGGGCGCGGTCGCCACCAGGCCGGCGGGCACGGGCCCCACCACCTCGGGCGGCGCAGCGATGACGCCGCGAGCGCCCAGGTCGCCCAGGGCCTCGGCCGCGGCGGCGAAGAAGCGACCGCCGTTGTGCCAGTTCAGGGTGCCGAGCGACACGAGCACGTGCGGGCCCTGGTGATCGAACCAGCCCAGGTCGAAGGGGGCCTCGGCGGGCCGGGCGGCGATCGACGGGCCCACGAAGGCGACGTGGTCGGCGGTGTGGGCGCCGCCGACCAGGGCCGGGGTCGAGAAGACGAGGAGCAGATGGGGCGACGAGCGCAGGTCGACGGTCGCCGCGGACGCCTCGTCGACGCCGGCCGAGCGCAACACGTCGCGTTGCAGGCCGTCGGCCCAGGCCTTGATCTTGGGCACGGCGGCCAGCGGGTCGTCGAGGTTGGCCGACGTGGTGGCCGATGTAGCCCATGGCAGCCCCGACGTGCACGCCACCGCCAGCCCCGCCAGAGCCTGCTGGTCGACCACGAGGGCGTCGGGCGCGAACGAGTCGACGGCCGCGCGCACACCCGGCACCATGCACTCGGCCAGCGGCACGAGGAAGTCGCCCACCAGGTGCCTCAGCGCGACGACGCCCCGCAGGTCGTCGGCCCGCGCCGCGATCGCCTCGCGCACGGCCGCTGCGAGCGGCGTCGGCAGGAACGTGGCGTCGCGGGGCAGGAGCGGCCCCACCACCTCGTCCGGCCCCGTCCACGCCACGGCGTGGCCCCGGGCGGCGAGCTCGTGACCGATCGCGAGGGTGGGGTTCACGTGGCCCGCCAGCGGCGGGACGACGAACAGGTAGCGGCTCATCCGTGGACCCTCACGCCGCGCGCCGCCAGGCGATGACGTGGTAGCGGTAGGCGCCGTCGCGCGCGAGCGCCTCGACCCGGTCGATGGTGGCCACGCCGCCCATGGCACCGGCCTCGCGGTAGAGCCGGCGGCGGGCGGGGTAGGTGGGCAGCGTCCGGGCGGTCACGTCGTCGTCGACCAGTAGATCGAACCCCGTGGCCCTGCCCAGCCGCGCGTACGCCGCCGGCGTGATGGGCGCGGCGGAGTGCCCGTACCAGTCGCTCGACGCCAGCTCGCGGCTCTTGGCCACGAACCGGGCGAGCCCGCCGGGGCTGAGGAGGAAGTCGGTGATCGCCAGCGTGCCGCCGGGCCGCAGCACCCGGGCCGCCTCGCGGAAGAACTCCTTGCGGCTGGGAAAGTGGAACACGCACTCGACGGCCAGCACGTGGTCGACAGACCGGTCGGGGACCGGGAGTCGGCCGCCGTCCGCGGCGACGAGGCAGGCCGGCGGGTGCTGCCCTGGCCCGTCGTCGAGCAGGCGGCGGGCCCAGCGCAGCTGGCGGACATCGATGTTCACGCCGGCCGGCCGGCACGTCGTGTGCCGCTCGCGGAGGTGGGCCAGCGTGCCGCCGAACCCGCAGCCCACGTCGACCACCCGCCCGCGGTCGACCACTGCGGCGGCCGTCACCACGCGCTCGGTCAGTGCGGCCGCGGCGCGGACGTAGCCCTCGGGGCTGTCGTCGTCGACGTCGGGGCTGTCGTAGAGGCCCCAGTGCAGGTTGCGCCACAAGGCGGTGGGGCCACCCCGGTCCATGTGGTCGATCGCCAAGTCGACGTAGGGCAGGTGCACGGTGGGCACGGTCACTCCCGGCGCCGGAACGCCAGCACGTGGTACTGCAGGTCGCCGCGGCGGGACAGGACCTCGATGCTCTGAGTGGTGGTGAACCCGTCGGTGCCCTGCGCCACCTCGCCCAGCCGGCGCAGTGCCGGGTAGGTCGGCAGGGTGGCCGCGGTGATGTCGTCGTCGACCAGGGGCTCGAAGCCGGCGCTGCGGGCCAGGCGCTCGTATCCCTCGGCGGTGAGCGGTTTGGCCGTGTAGCCGTACCACGACGCCTTGCCGAGGCCCGAGGCGCCCATGACGGCGGCCACCCGGCCGAGCGCCCCGGGCGCCATGAGCACGTCGGACATGGCCACCGTGCCGCCGGGGCGCAGGACGCGGGCGGCCTCGCGGAAGAAGGCCCGCCGGCTCGGGAAGTGGAACAGGCACTCGACGGCGAGCACGTGGTCGAGCGAGCGGTCGGCGATCGGCAGCCGGCAGCCGTCGGCGGTCACCAGCGACACGGGCGTCGCCCCGGGGCCGGCGCCGGCGAGCAGCGTCCGGGCCCAGCCCAGCTGGCGCTCGTCGATGTTGATGCCCGACAGGCGGCAGCCCCTGAACCGCGACCGGATGTGATCGAGGGTGCCGCCGAAGCCGCAGCCCACGTCGAGGATGCGGCGCCGCTCGGTCACGCCCGCCACCTCGAGGACGCGGCCGGTCAGCGCCTCGGCGGCCGCGAGGTACTGCTCGGGGCTGGCGTCGGCCGTGGCCGGGTCGGGGTACATGCCCCAGTGGACGTGCCGCCAGAACGGCGATACCCCCTGATCGGCCATGCCGCCGAGCAGTCGGTCGAGGTAGGCGAAGGCCGTGCCCGACATCAGGTCCCTCCCCCATGGCGGCGGAACGCCATGACGTGGTACCGCCAGCCGCCCGCCATCGCGAGCCGCTCGATCGCGTCGATGGTCCGAGCCCCGTCGTCGAAGCCCTGCTCCCGGTAGAGCCGGTGCAGCGCCGCGTAGGTGGGCAACGTGCGGGCGGTCACGTCGTCGTCGACCAGGGGCTCGAGGCCGGTGGCCCGCGCCAGGCGCGCGTAGCCCTCGGGCGTCGACGGCGCGGCCGATCGGCCGAACCAGTCGCCGAGGCCGAGGGCGGTGACGCCGGCCCCGACCGCCCCCATGCTCCCCGAGGCCACGACGAAGTCGGACAGCGCCAGCGTTCCTCCGGGCTCGAGCACCCGGGCGGCCTCACGGAAGAACGCCTTGCGGCTCGGGAAGTGGAACACGCACTCGACGGCCAGCACGCGGTCGACAGACCGGTCGGCGACCGGGAGGCGGCAGCCGTCGCCGGCCAGGAACGAGATCGGGCTGTCGCCGCCCGCCGGTGCGGTCAGCATGACCCGCCCCCAGCGCAGCTGACGCTCGTCGATGTTGAGACCCACCAGGCGGCAGCCCTGGTGACGGGCCCGGATGAGGTCGAGCGTGCCCCCGAACCCGCAGCCGACGTCGAGGACGCGGCCGTGGTCGCCCATGCCGCCGGCCGCCAGGATGTGCTCGGTCATGCACCGGGCGGCGTCGAGGTAGCGCTCGATGCGGTCGTCCGCGACGGCCGTGTCGTCGTACAGGCCCCAGTGGAAGTGCCGCAGGTGCTCGGGCGGCGCCCCGCCGGCCAGCATCTGCTCGATCTCCATGTCGATGTAGGGGAAGCCGATGGCGGTCATCGCCCGGGCCTCCTGCCGCCGGTGCCACCCGGCTCGGTGAGCGCCCGTCCGGCCCCCGGTGTCGCCGCGGGGGCGAGCAGGCCCTCGAGCCGGTCGGCCGCCGCCGGGGCGCCCCCCGCCGCCGTGAACGAGGCCCGCACCCGGGCCGCGGCCTCGCGGTGGGCCGGCGCCCCCAGCACGGAGGCCACCGCGGCCCGCAGCGCCGGCGCCGTCACCCGGTGGAACTTCACCCGCACCCCCGCGCCGGCCCGCACCACCTGGTCTGCGACGATCGGCTGGTCGTCGCGCAGGGGGGCGAGCACCAGCGGCACGCCGGCGGCCAGCGCCTCGACCACCGTGTTGTGCCCGCCGTGGCCGACCACGGCCGCCACCCGCTCGAGCAGCGCGAGTTGGGGAACCCGCGACCGCACCAGCACGTTGGGCGGCGGATCGGGCACCAGGTCGGGCGGGGCGACGATCACCGCCTGCACGTCCATGCCGCCGAGCGCCTCGGCGGCCGTGGCGAAGAAGCGGGCGCCCGCCCGCCAGTTGACGGTGCCGAGCGACACCAGCACGGCCGGGCGGACACCGTCGAGCCAGTCCCACGGGAACGGCGTGTCGTCGTGGCGGTCGGAGAGCGCCGGTCCCACCAGCGCCCAGTGGTCGGGGAACGGCCCCGGCCCCACCAGCCCGGGCGTCGTGAGCCCGATCACCAGCTCCGGTGAGAACCGCGGGTCGACGGCCTCGGCCCGCGCGGCGTCGACCCCGGCGGCGACCAGCACGCCCCGCATCTGGTCGCGCAGCCAGGCGCGCACCTTGGGCACATACGCCAGCGGGTCGACCAGCTCGGCCGACGTGGTCGCCGTCGTCGCCCAGGGCAGTCCCCGCCGCAGCGCCACGGCGGCGCCCGCGAGCGCCTGCTGGTCGACGACCATCACGTCGGGCGCGAAGTCGTCGGCCACCGCGTCGACGCCCGGCACCATGTGCCGGGCCAGGGGCAGGACGATCTCCTCCCACACGGCCTTGAAGCCGAGGGCCCCACCCACCGGGGTCTGGTTGCGGACGGCGGCCGCCCCGACGATCTCCGGCGGCGGCGCGTCGGCGATCGGCAGCAGCGGCGCGCCGGGCGGCAGCATGGCGGCCACCTCGGGGTGGCCGGCCCAGGCGACGTCGTGGCCGCGGGCGACCAGCTCGCCGCCGAGCGACACCGTCGGGTTGGTGTGCCCGACCAGCGGCGGCACCACGATCAGGAAGCGGGCCATCGTGCTACCCCTCGCCCACCGGCGCCGCGACCAGGCTCCCGGCCCGCTCGCGGGGTGGGAGGCCGACCGCCAGCCGGAGCAGGTCGCCCAGCTCGCGGGTGCGGTAGTAGATGTCGCCGTGGTTCGCGCCCAGGACCACGTGGATCGTGGCGTGAGGCACGTGCTCGATCAGGACATCGGCCAGGTACAGCATCTCGGAGCGGCCGCCGTAGATGGCGGACACCGGGCAGCTGATGCCCGCGTACTCGGCCGGATCGAGCGCCGGCTCGTTGCGGACGTCATCGAACATCGTGGTGTCGAGCAGCATCCTGCGGCCCCGGCGGGCCAGCGCGTCGAGCTTGCGCCGGGGGACGCCGGCGAAGAGCGCGGCGACGTCGTCCTCGGTGCAGTCGCTGGCGAGCGTGTCCATGCCCTGCTCCAGCCACGGCATGATGTGGCGCCGCGTCCACCCGGGCACGGGCAGCACGCCGTCGGCGTAGACCACCGACGCGACCCGCTCGGGGTGGCGGATGGCGGTCACCGTGGCCACCGCGCCGCCGTAGCTGCACCCGACCAGGTGGACCGGGTGGTGGTCGAG
The DNA here is from genome assembly GCA_035697515.1 of Acidimicrobiales bacterium. Taxonomy (GTDB): domain Bacteria; phylum Actinomycetota; class Acidimicrobiia; order Acidimicrobiales; family VFJN01; genus ZC4RG19. The sequence goes on along the minus strand of DASSCS010000050.1, from coordinate 691 downwards.
GCCGACGGCGTCGAGCAGCGCGACCAGGTCGGCCACGTGGTCGGCCAACCGGTAGCCCGACGGGACGAGCTGCGACCGGCCGTGGCCCCGCAGCGCATAGAGCACGACGTCGGCGCCCGTCGAGAGCGGGATGCCGAGCGTCAGCGCCAGGCCGGCGTGGTCGGACAGGCCGAGGCCGTGGATGAACACCACGGTGGGCCGGGCCCCCGGCGGGCCGACCCGGTAGCGGTCGACGCGGAGGTCGACGCCGTTGGCACGGACGAGAGGCATCGGGGCCGGACCGGGACCGTGGCGCGCCGGGGCGCGTCAGGCGCCGATCGCTCCGACGGGCTGGCCCTCCGCGTTCTCGAGCGAGGCGACGATGAAGTCGACGACGTGGCCCACGGTCAGCTCGACCAGGTCCTCGAGCTCCATGTCCGCGAACCAGGCCACGAAGTCGACGCGACCCTCGTAGGCGTCCATGAGCTTCTCGGCGACCTCCATGACCTCCATGCTCTCGAGTTGGACGTCCTCGGCGAAGGTCGAGGCCAGGCTGACCTGGCACTCGTCGTAGTACCAGTCGCCCACCACCTCGCGGATCGAGGTCTCGACGGTCGTGCGCACCTCCCGGTACAGCGGATCGGTGCGGGTGGCCCCGGACGGTGTCATCAGCGTCTCCCCCTGTGGCTCCCTCAGCTGGTGCAGACACTAG
>DASSCS010000049.1:0-13665 GCA_035697515.1 Acidimicrobiales bacterium | reverse complement strand
GGCAACATCTGGACAAGCCAGGACATCGGCTTCCACCCCGCCCACACTGTCGCTGATGCAGAGCGGGCCTAGCCGAGTCAGCTCGTCGTCGAGAACGCTGCCATCCACGCAGACATCGTGCATGCCAGAGTCCCCGGCGGAGCCCGCTTGGACCGGCCCCAGAACGCCGGGTCAGCGAGGCGGTACGAAACCCAGCGACGTGTCAGCCAGCGTCTGACGTCAGACTTCTCCGATGACCGTGTCCCTGCATCACATCGTCATCGACGCCCACGACCTGCCGGGGTTGGCTCGGTTCTGGAGTCAGGTCCTCGGTTGGAAGGTCCTCTCCGAGCGCGAGCGAGAGGTCGTCATCGGCACCGACGTGAACGCCGCGGTCGGGATCTGCCTGATGCCCGCAGGCGACGAGAAGTCGGTGAAGAACCGTGTCCACCTCGATCTCAACCCGGGTGGCGATGCCGGGCCCGAGGACCGGGAGGCAGAGATCCGGCGCATCCTCGCCCTGGGTGCCCGGCGGGTGGACATCGGGCAGACCGGCGACGAGTCCTGGACCGTGCTGGCCGATCCGGAAGGCAACGAGTTCTGCATCGTCCGACCGAAGGGGACGCTGATCGGCTGAGACGCTGCGACGACGGCGCGGGCGGCGCGCTAGGCGTCGCCGATGAGCTCGAGCAGGCGCTCGGGCGGGCGGGCCACCACGGCCCGGTCGCCGACGATGACGATGGGCCGCTCGATGAGGATGGGGTGGCTGGCCATGGCGTCGAAGAGCTGGTCGGGCTCGGCGCTGGCCAGGCCCAGCTCGCCGTACATGTTCTCGCTCGTGCGCATCATCCCGCGAGGGTCGTCGATGCCGAGGAGCCCGTAGATGCGCACGATGTCGTCCCGGCTCGGCCTGTCGTCCAGGTAGTGCACCAGATCAGCCTTGACCCCGCGCTCGTCGAGCAGGTCGCGGGCCTGGCGGCACTTCGAGCACCGTGGGTTGAACAGGACGGTGCAGATCTCGTCGGACATGGCGGCGACGCTAGTGCCGCCGTGCGACGAGTCGAGCGCGAACACGCGTCAGTTCGTCGCGGAAGGCGCAACAAGCGAGCGCCGGATCGTGCGGCCGCCCCCGCGCGGCGGTCAGCGCTTGCGGGCGATGGTCAGGCCGTCGAAGGCGACCAGCACCGCCACCTCGACCCGGTCGTCCGCCGCCACCACGTCGTTGAAGGCCCGCAGCGCGACGGCGTTGGCGTCGCCGACGGCGGGGTCCATGATCGTGCCCGACCACAGCACGTTGTCGGCGAGCAGCAGGCCACCCGGCCGCACCCGGGGCACCAGCTCGTGCCAGTAGTCGACGTAGCCGCCCTTGTCGGCGTCGATGAACACCAGGTCGACGTGCGGCTCGGCCGGCAGGGCCCGCAGCGTGTCGAGCGCCGGGGCCAGGCGCAGCTCGATGCGGTCGGCCAGGCCGGCCCGGTCCCAGGCCCGGCGGGCGAGCGCGGTCCATTCGTCGCTGACGTCGCAGCACAGCAACGAGCCGCCCTCGGCCAGTCCCCGGGCGATGCACAGCGACGAGTAGCCCGTGAAGGTGCCCACCTCGACGGCCCGGCGGGCGTCGACGAGGCGGGCTAGCAGGGTGAGCAGCTGGCCCTGGTCGGGGCCGATCTGCATGCTGGCCACCGGCCCCAGCGCGGCGGTCTCGTCGTGCAGGTCGGCCAGCACGTCGTCGACGGGCCACGAGCCGTGCGCCACCGCGTAGTCGATGAGCTCGGCGGTGACGGGCATCGCCCGGATGTCGGCCATGGGCGCAAGCTAGCGCCGGCGGGCCGGGCCACCCGCTCCGGCCGCTACGGTCGGCCGTCATGCGCCATGGCGTCTTCATGCCCATCTTCGACGAGCTCGCCGATCCGGCCACGCTGGCCCGGCTGGCCGCCCGGGCCGAGGACCGGGGCTGGGACGGCATGTTCCTGTGGGACCACGTGATGTACCGGCCGCCCGTCCGCGCCGTCACCGACCCGTGGATCGCGCTGGCCGCAATGGCCGTGGCCACCGAGCGCATCGAGCTGGGCCCGATGGTCACGCCGCTGGCCCGCCGGCGGCCGTGGATCGTGGCCCGCCAGGCCGTGGCGCTCGACCGGCTCTCGGGCGGCCGGTTGATCCTGGGGCTCGGACTCGGGCTCGACGCGAGCGGCGGCGAGCTGTCGCGCTTCGGGGAGGAGACCGACGACCGCCGGAGGGCCGCCATGCTGGACGAGGGGCTCGACCTGCTGGCCGGCCTGCTGTCGGGCGAGGCGCTCGATCACCGGGGCGAGCACTACCAGGCCCGCGACGTGCGGTTCCTGCCCGGCCCCGCCCGGCCCGGGGGCCTGCCGATCTGGCTGGCCGGCCGCTGGCCCCACCGGCGCCCGATCGAGCGGGCGCTGCGCCATGACGGGCTGTTCCTCATCGACACCGACGGCCCCGCCGACCTGGCCGGCATCACCGAGCGGGCGGCGGGGCTGGGCCGGGCGTTCGACATCGTGGTCGAGGGGTCGCCGGGCGAGGCCACCGACGGCTGGGCGGCCGCGGGCGCGACCTGGTGGCTGGCCGGGTTCGACGCGTTCGACGTCACCGTCGCGAGCGTCGAGGCCGCGATCGACGCCGGGCCCTGCTGAGCGCGCACCCCGCGGATGCGCCCGCGACCCGCCGGATGAGGCAGAGTGAGCGGCGACGACAGGAGGCCACCATGTCCGACCGCGTGACCGTCCGCATCGACGAGGGTGTCGCCGACGTGCGGCTCAACCGCGCCGACAAGCTCAACGCGCTCGACGGTGACATGTTCGTCGCCCTGGTCGACACCGCGGCCCGCCTCGCCAGGGACGCGTCGGTGCGTGCCGTGGTGCTCTCGGGCGAGGGCCGGTCGTTCTCGGCCGGCCTCGACTTCTCCGGGTTCCGGGCCATGGCCAGCGGCGGCCTGTCCGCCGGCGACGGCGACGGGGGAGGGCAGTCCCGCATGGGCGGCATCGGCCGCACCGACGGGCGCATCACGCACCTGGCCCAGCAGGCCTGCCACGGCTGGTCCGAGGTGCCCGTGCCGGTGATCGCCGCCATCTGGGGCCACTGCCTGGGCGGCGGCCTGCAGATCGCACTCGGCGCCGACCTGCGCATCGTGCACCCCGAGGCCACGCTGTCGGTGCTCGAGATCCGCTGGGGCCTGTCGCCCGACATGACCGGCACCGCCACGTTGCCCCGGCTCGTCGGTCCCGACGTGGCCAAGGAGTTGACCTGGACCGGCCGCAACGTGACCGGCGAGGAGGCCGCCCGCGTGGGTCTGGCCACCCGCACCAGCACGACGCCCCTCGAGGACGCCCTGGCCCTCGCCCGCGAGATCGCGGCCAAGAACCCGGACGCGATCCGTGGGGTCAAGGCGCTGCTCGACGAGTCGGGCAGGGTGCCGCTCGCCCAGCAGTTCGCAGACGAGCGCCTCACCATCGGCTCGCTGGTCGGCACGCCCAACCAGATCGAGGCGGTGGCCGCCTTCTTCGAGAAGCGCACCCCCTCCTTCGCCGACCCGGCATGACCGTGCGTCCCCCGGCGTCCGACCCGGCTCCCGGTCGGGGCGGCGGCGCTGCTCAGTAGCCCGACGCGGCGCCGTCGAGCGAGCGGTGGTCGGCCACGCCCGCCAGCACGCCGCCGCTCACCTCGATGATCTGGGCGTGGCCGAAGCCGTGCTCGATGGCCTGCGTGCTGCGCTGCACCACGTGGCCCCGCTCGGCCAGCCCGGCATCCCAGGCGCGGGGCGCATGGGCCTCGACGGCGATGTGGCCGGGGCCCTCGCGGTCCCACAGGTCGAAGCCGCCGCGCTGAGCCTCGGGCGTCGCCGGCCCGGCGCCCAGCACCCAGCGGCCCGCCCGCACCGCCCGGCCGGGCGACTCGCCGAGGCGCAACAGCCGGTCGAGCAGCTGGGCCACGATCTGGGGCTGGACGTCGCCGCCCATGCTGCCCAGCACGGCCCGCAGCGACCCGTCGGGTCGGGTGACGAGCGCGGGCGACAGGGTGTGGGGCGGCCGCCTGCGCGGGGCCAGCTCGGCCGGGTGGTGGGGCACCAGGCTGAAGCCGATGCCCCGGTCGTGCAGGAAGATGCCGGTCTCCGGCTCGACGATGTGGGCGCCCCACCCCGACGCGTTCGACTGGACGAGCGTCACGCCCGTGCGCTCGCGGTCGACCGCGCAGCACACGGTGGTGCCGCCCCCGGCGGCCAGCGGCGCGAGGTCGGCCCGGCGCGCGGGATCGACCAGGCCGCGGCGGGCGTCGAGGCGGGCGCCGTCCACCAGCCCCGGGCCGTCGGCGCCGTCATGGAGCAGCTCGTCGCGCTCGCTGCCCGCCACCCGGGCCGACTCGGCGAGCAGGTGCGCCCAGGCCGGGTCGGCCGCGCGGTCGGGCAGCTCGAGCCCGGCGGCCAGGTAGGCGGTGGCGAGGGTCAGGTAGGCCTGCGAAGGGGGTGGGGGCACGTGCACCGTGTGGCCCCACACGTCGAGCGCCAGGGGCTCGACCCACTCGGCCTGGCTCACGCCCAGGTCGCCCCGGCTGAACAGGCCGCGGGCCAGCCGCACCAGGCCCTCGCCGAAGGCGCCGTGGTAGAAGCCGGCCCTCCCCTGGGCCACGATCGCCTCGAGCGCCGCCGCCACGCCCGGCCGGCGGATGAGGGTCCCCGGGGGGAGCTTGCCCCCATTGGCCATGGCCGGATCGAGGTAGTCGTCCACGCCGTCGAGCTCGAGGATGGCCGGGGCGGTGGCAGCCAGCAGGGGCGACACCGGGAAGCCCGTGGCCGCGTACGTGATGGCCGCCTCGAACACCTGGGCCACGGGCAGGCGGCCGAAGCGCCGGTGCAGCTCGATCCAGCCGTCGACGCAGCCGGGGACCGTCACCGAGCGCACGTCGCGGTGCAGCGGCAGGCGCTCGTGACCCTCGGCGCGCAGCTGCACCGGGTCGGCGCCCGAGCCGGCGCGCCCCGCGGCGCACAGCGCCACCACCGGCTCGCCCGCCCGGTGGACGAGCGCGAACAGGTCGCCGCCCATGCCGCACTGGTGCTGGTTGGTGACCGCCAGCACCGCCCCGGCCGCCACCGCAGCGTCGGCCGCGGTGCCGCCGGCCCGCAGGACGGCGACGCCGGCGGACGAGGCCAGGTGGTCGGCGCTCGCCACCATGCCCGAGGGCGCGCGGACCGTCGTCGCCCCCGGCGCCGTGGCGTCCGGTGTCGGTCCCGCGGTCCCCACCGTCACGTCGGGTGACGCTAGTTCATTCCACCAGCGCCCCGGCCGCGCGCCAGGCCGCCTCGACGGCGTCGAGCCGGGCGGTGGCGCTGCGCCGCAGCCGGGCCGCGGCGCCGGTCACCAGGGCGTTGGCCAGGGCGAGGGTGCCGACGTGGCTGTCGAACACGCCGGCACCCTCGGCGAACACCGTGAAGCTCACCTCCGCGCGGGCGGCGAGCGGCGACAGCAGGCTGTCGGTCACGGCCACGGCCGTGGCCCCGGCGGCGACGGCCCGGTCCACGTGGTCGACCACCCAGCGCTCGTAGCGGCGCAGGTCGATCGCCACCACCACCGCCCCCTCGCCGCAGGCGGCCAGCTGCCGGGCGACCGTCACGTCGGACCCGCTCACCTGGATCACGTCCGGCCGGACCAGAGAGAGTGAGGTGGCGAACATGGCGCCGACCCCGGTCTCGGCGTCGCCGGCGATCACGAAGACGGGGCGGCGGGCGTCGGCCAGCAGGCGGACCGCGGCGTCGAACGACCCGGCGTCGACGGCGCTGAGGGTGCGCTGCACGTTGTCGACCTCGGCTCGAAGGGTGCGGGTGACGACGTCGGAGCCGCGCTCACTGCGGATGCGCTCGGCGGCCGGGCGGAGCTGCTGGCCGATGGCCGCCTGGACGGAGGCCTGCAGGCCGCCGAAGCCGGCGAAGCCGAGCCGGGTGGCGAGCCGCACCACCGAGGCGCCGGACGTGCCGGCGAGACCGGCCACCTTGGCGACCGTGCCGAAGGCGACGGCCTCGGGGTCGCGCAGGACGACCTCGGCCACCCGGCGCTCGGCGGGGGAGAGCAGGGCCCGGTGCTGCTCGATGCGTGTCGCCACGTCCGGCATGGACGAGATGATACGTTCACCGCGGCATCTGAAACGTTTGTTCCGCCAGTTGAGCGGCCCGCACCCCCCGGGAGCACGGCATGAGCACGTTCCGTTCCGTCAACCCCGCCCGTCCCGACGACGTGGTCGGCGAGTACCCGGCCCACGGGCCCGCGGCGGTCGACGCGGCTGTCGAGCGGGCCGCGGCCGCGCAGCGGGGCTGGGCCGCCCGGCCCGCGCCCGCCCGGGCCGACGTGATCGCCGCAGCGGGGGCCGTCATCGCCCGCGACAAGGACGCGCTCACCGCCCTCGTCAGCCGCGAGGCCGGCAAGGTGCTGGTCGAGGCCGGGGGCGACGTGCAGGAGGCGGTCGACATGGCCGCCTTCGTCGCCGGCCAGGGGCGCTCGGCGTGGGGCGACACCGTGCCCTCCGAGCTGGGCGACAAGCTGTGCTGGACCACCCGCCAACCGGTCGGGGTGGTGGGAATGATCACCCCGTGGAACTTCCCGGTGGCCATCCCGTCGTGGAAGGTCTTCCCCGCCCTGCTGGCAGGCAACGGCATCGTGATCAAGCCCAGCGAGCACGCGCCCGGCTGCTGCGAGGCGTTCGTGGCCGCCTGCGTCGAGGCCGGCGTCCCCGCCGACCTGATCCAGGTGGTGCACGGCTTCGCCGAGCCCGGGGCCGCGCTGGCCGTGCACCCGGGCGTCGGCGCGCTCAGCTTCACCGGGTCGGTGCCGACCGGTCGCCGCGTCGCCGCCGCGGCCATGGAGTCGGGTCCCCGGCTGCTGTCCCTCGAGCTCGGGGGCAAGAACGCCATGGTGGTGCGGGCCGATGCCGACCTCGACCTGGCGGTCGACGGGGCGGTGTTCGGCGCGTTCGGCACGTCCGGCCAGCGCTGCACCTCGACCTCGCGCCTGATCGCCCACCCCGACGTCGCGGGCGAGCTGGTCGACCGCATCGTCAAGCGGGCGGGCGAGCTGCGCCTCGGCGACCCCCAGGACCCCGCGGTCGACGTGGGCCCCGTGATCACGGGCTCGTCGGCCGAGCGGATCGCTGCCACGGTGGCCGCGGCCGCCGACGAGGGTGCCTCGGTGGCCACCGGGGGGCAGGTCGTGACGGTCGACGGCTGCGACGGCGGCGCGTTCTTCGCCCCAACCGTGCTCACCGGCGTCCAGCCCGACCACCGCATCGCCCGCGAAGAGGTGTTCGGCCCGGTGCTGGCGGTGCTCGAGGTCGCCGACCTCGACGAGGCGCTGGCCGTGGTCAACAGCGTGGAGTACGGGCTGTCCGCCGCCGTCTACACCCGCGACATCAACGCCGCGCTGCGGGCGGTCGACCGCATCGACACGGGCATCGTGTACGTGAACGCGCCCACCATCGGCGCCGAGGTGCCGCTGCCCTTCGGCGGCACCAAGCACACCGGCAACGGCTTCCGCGAGGCCGGCGCCCGGGGCATCGAGCAGTTCAGCCAGCTCAAGACCGTGTACGTCGACTACTCGGGGCGCCTGCAGAAGGCGCAGATCGACACCCACCCGCTCGACGGCACCGCCGCACCGGCCGCGGAGGCGCCGTGATGAGCACCGCCACCGACACCGGGTCCATCGCCGGGACCGACACCGCCGCCTGGCTGGCGCGCGACCACGCTGCCCTCGCCGGCGTGCTGCCCCGTTACTACGACGTGGTGGCGGCCCGCGGCGAGGGCTCGTGGCTGATCGACGTCGACGGCCGGCGCTTCCTCGACCTCGGGGCGGGCATCGCGGTGAACACCACGGGCCACTGCCACCCCCGGGTGGTCGAGGCGATCACCGACCAGGCCCGCACCCTGCTGCACACCTCGGTGGTGGTGCACCAGACGCGCAACATCGCGCTGGCCGAGCGCATCGGCGCGCTGTGCCCCTTCCTCGACGAGCCCCAGGTGTTCTTCTGCAACTCGGGGGCCGAGGCGGTCGACGGCGCGCTCAAGCTGGCCCGCCGCCTGACCGGCCGGCCCGGGGTCATCGCCTTCCGCCGGGCCTTCCACGGCCGCACGCTGGCCGCCACCACGCTCACCACCGCCAAGGGCCGCTATCGCGAGGGGTACGAGCCGCTGCTGCCGGGGGTGTACCACGCCCCGTACTGCGTGCCCCACGAGCACGCCACTCCCGAGGTCGCCCTGGACGCCGCCCTGGCGGAGCTGGACCGGCTGTTCACGCTGGTCGCGCCGCCAGTCAACGTGGGCGCCATGATCGTCGAGCCCGTGCTGGGCGAGGGCGGCTACGTGCCGCCGCCCCGGGCCTGGCTCGAGGGCCTGCGGGCCCGCTGCGACGAGCACGGCATCGTGCTGGTCTTCGACGAGGTGCAGTGCGGCGTCGGGCGCACCGGGCGGCCCTTCGCGGCCGAGGCCTACGGCGTACGGCCCGACGTGCTGCTGTTCGCCAAGGGCATCGCCTCGGGACTGCCGCTCGGCGGCATGGTGGCCCCCCGCACCCTCATGGAGCGCTGGCCCACGGGCGCCCACGGCTCGACCTTCGGCGGCAACCCGGTGGCGTGCGCCGCTGCGCTGGCCACCCTCGACGTGCTGGACGAGACCGACGGCTATCGTCGCACCGCCGAACTGGGCGCCCGGGTGCTCGACCGACTGCGGCGCACGGTGGGCGGGCACCCGAGCGTGCGCGACATCCGCGGCATCGGGCTGATGGTGGGGGTCGAGCTCGCCGACAAGGACGTGACCGACCGGGTGTGCGAGGCGTGCCTGGACGAGGGCGTCATCGTGCTGGCGTGCGGGCCGGACGAGAACGTGCTGCGGCTGGTCCCGGCGCTCACGATCGCCCAGCACGAGATCGATCAGGGCCTGACGGTCCTGGCCCGGGCCATCCGCGCCACCGCCTGAGCGCGCCCGGCGGGGCCGGGTCAGGCGGGCGGGCGGTCGTAGCTGCGGAACTCGACGAGCAGGCCGTCGGGGTCGCGCACGTAGATCGAGTGGGCGTCGCCCTGGGCGCCCCAGCGCGTCCCCTCGTCGACCACCTCGAGGTCGGGGTCGGCCGCGAGAGCCGCCCGGTGGCCGGGGTCGACGACGAAGCAGATGTGGTCGAGGTGGCCCCGCCCGTCGTCCTCGCGGCCGGGCACCACGTCGATCAGCGTCGTCGCATCGACCCGCAGCGACGGGAAGAACACCTCGCCGCGGCGCCACTCGTCGGCCCGCTCGGCAGCGAGCCCCGCGTGGCGCCCGTACCAGTCGAGCGTGCGCTCGACGTCGTCGACGACGAGCACCAGGTGGTCGAGACCGAGGGCGGCAGGCACCCGACCATGACACCCGCCCGAGGGCCGCCACGTCCAGTGGCATCGCCGCGTGGGGCCGAGCCGTCCCCGGCCCGCCTGGCGCCCGCGCGCTGCCGCGGTGACGATCGGGCCCTGGCAGCGGTCGACGCCGGCACGTTCGGCGCCGTCACCTGAGCGGCACCGGGCCGGATCAGAACGCCAGCAGGTCGCGCAGCGCCGGCACGAGGCGCGACTCGGCCGACCACACCGCCTCGAGCGGCGGCGCGAAGGGGATCGGCGTGTCGAGGCCGCCGACTCGGGCGACCGGGGCGTCGAGCCAGGCGAAGGCCTCGGTGCCGATGGCCGCCGCCACCTCGGCCCCGAACCCGCCGACGAGCGGGGCCTCGTGAAGCACCAGGGCGCGCGACGTGCGCTCCACCGAGTCGAGCACGGTCGCCCGGTCCCACGGCGCCAGCGAGCGCAGGTCGATCACCTCGACCTGGGCAGCCTGCTCGCTCGCCAGCGCCTCGGCCGCGGCCAGCCCCCAGCCGACGCCGGCGCCGTAGGTCACGACCGTGGCATCCCGGCCCGGGCGCACGATGCGGGCCCGCCCGATGGGCTCGACGTGGTGGCCGGCCGGCACCGGACCGCGGGCGCTGCGGTAGAGCCGCTTGTGCTCGAGCACCAGCACGGGGTTGCCATCGTCGAGCGCCGCCAGCAGCAGGCCCTTGGCGTCGGCCGGAGTCGACGGCGCCACCACCTTGAGGCCGGGCACGTGGCAGAACCACGCCTCGACGTTCTGCGAGTGGAAGGGGCCGGCGCCCAGCCCGCCCCCCACCGGCAGCCGCACCACCAGGGGAACGGCCCCGCCCCAGCGGTACCGGGTGGTGGCGACGTTGTTGACCAGCTGGTTGAAGCCGCAGGTCACGAAGTCGCCGAACTGCATCTCGACCACGGGGCGGAAGCCGTCGAGCGCCAGGCCGAGGGCGGCGCCGATGGCGCCCGACTCGACGATGGGCGTGTTGCGCACCCGGTCGGTGCCGAACTCGGCGGCCAGGCCCTCCGTGACCTTGAACACGCCGCCGTAGCCGGCGATGTCCTGGCCCAGCAGCACCACCCGGTCGTCGGCCGCCAGCGCGGTGCGCAGGGCGTCGTTCACGGCGTCGACGTAGCGCACCTCGGGCGTGGCAGTCGGGTGGACCGAGGCCACCGCCCGGCGCAGCGGGGCCGGCGGAGCGAACACCCGGGCCAGCTCGTCGCCCGCGGTGGTGGAGGGCTCGTCGTCGGCCAGGGCCTCAGCGACCAGCCGGTCGACGAGGGCGCGCAGGTCGGTCCGGAGGGCGTCGCGCTCGGCGGGCGCCAGCCCCGGCGGGGGACCGGCCTCGTCGAGGCGGGACTCGAACCGGGTGATGGGGTCGCGGGCGGCCCACGCGGCGAGCTGGTCGGCGGGCACGTAGTCGGTGCCCGACGCCTCCTCGTGGCCGCGCATCCGGAAGGTCTTGCACTCGAGCAGGGTCGGGCCGCCGCCCGCCCGCGCCCGCGCCGCGGCCCGGCCCACCGCGGCCCGCACCGCCAGCACGTCGTTGCCGTCGACGATCTCGCCCGGCATGCCGTAGCCGGCGGCCCGGTCGACCAGGTCGGCGCAGGCGTACTGCTCGGCCACCGGCGTCGACAGCCCCCAGGCGTTGTTCTCGATCACGAACAGGACGCCCAGGTTCCACACCGCCGCCAGGTTCATCGCCTCGTGGACGTCGCCCTCGCTGGTGGCGCCGTCGCCCACCAGCACGGCGGCCACCCGCTCCTCGCCCCGCAACCGGGCGGCGAGCGCCAGCCCGTCGGCGACCGGCGCCATGGCCCCCAGGTGGCTGATCATGCCCACCACGTGGTGCTCGAGCACGCCGAAGTGGAAGGTGCGGTCGCGCCCGCCGGTGTAGCCGCCCGCCCTGCCGAGCACCTGGCGGAACAGGACGCTCAGGTCGAGGCCCCGCCCGGTGAACACCGCCAGGTTGCGGTGCACGGGCAGCAGCCAGTCGTCGTCGCGCACAGCCGCGACCAGGCCCACCGACACGGCCTCCTGCCCGATGCCCGAGAACCACTTGCCGAGCTGGCCGCGCCGCACCAGGTTGAGCATCTTCTCCTCGACGAGCCGGGGGAGCAGCAGCGCCCGGTAGAGCGACAGCGCCTCGTCGGCGCCGAGGGGCCCCTCGGCGGCGACGCCGCCCACCTCCTCGCCGGCCACGCCCCCGATCACGCGATCCACCCGCCCCTGCCGACGAGCACCGTCTTCAACGTGTCGGCTCGGTCGGTCATGATGCCGTCGACGCCCATGTCGAGCAGGCGGTGCATCTCGTCCGCGTCGTTGACGGTCCATACGTGGACCTGCAGGTCGCGCTCGTGCGCGGCGGCGACGAACCGCTCGTTCACCAGCGACACGGGGCCCCTCTTCACCGGCACCTGCACGCACGCGGCGCTGAACGTTCCGCCGGGCAACCCCCGGGCGGCGGCCACCAGCCGGGCCACCTGGCGCGGGCCCATCGACGTGCACACCCGGGGACCGAGCGCCTGGCGGATGCGGGCGAGCCGGCGGTCGGAGAACGCGCCGACGCACACCCGGTCGACCGTGCCGGTGCGCTCGATCAGCTCGATCAGGGGCGCGACGGCCGCCTCGTGCTTGGGGTCGATGTTCACCTTCACGTCCGGCCAGGCGGTGAGCAGGTCTTCGAGCAGCGGGATCTCGTCCCGGTCGCGCACCCGGGCCGCCTTCACCTCGGCGTAGGGCAGGTCGCCGATGACGCCCGCCCGATCGGTCAGCGCGTCGAGCCGGTCGTCGTGGAACGCCACGAGGACGCCGTCCGCCGTGGCGTGGGCGTCGGTCTCGAGGTAGCGATAGCCCAGGCCGACGGCCGCCTCGAAGGCCGCCATGGTGTTCTCGCCCGGTCCGTCGGGGGAGTGGGCACCCTGGTGGGCGAAGGCGAGCGGCGCCGGCCAGTCGAGGAACGGGAAGCGTGACATGCGCCTGCGGACGGTAGCCGTAGCAGGGGGTGGCGGCCTGCGTCCGGTGCCGGCGGCCCGGCAGGCGCCCGTCAGGTGCGGGCGGCGGGAAGGGGCCGGCGGGCGTCTTCGAGCCCGCGCTGCACGCCCTGGCTGAAGCTGGTGAGCAGCGCCCGCATCTCGGCGGCGCGGCCGGGTATCGGGTCGAAGGCGCCGGGCGACGGGGCGCGGCGCGGGTGTGGCGGGGGCTGGCCGTGCAGCGACACGACCGAGGTTCGGGGGAGCTGGGCGCCCCGGACCCGGCGGGTGAGCGCGTCGGGTGGTGCGAGCGGCGAGTACCCGGCGGAGGCAGGGCCCGGGGGTGGGGCGACGTCGACGCCGGCTGGGCCGGGGACGACCCGCGGCGGCGCGTGACGGGCGAGCGCGGACAGGACGTCGTCGTCTACCGGTCGGACGGGACCACGCGGCGGCGGGCCGAACGAGGTGGGAGGCGGTCGCCGGTCGGGCGGCGCCGCGGGCGCCGGCCGGGCGGGGGCCTCGGCCGCGCGGTCGAACGGCCGGACCAGCGGACGAGCGGGCGGGAGCTCGGTTGCAGGGCGCACCACCTCGGCGCGGGCCAGCGGGCTGGCGGGCTCGGTGGGCGCCGCCCGGCGGTCCTGGGCGGGCGGTAGGACCGGCGCCGGCAGGGCGTTGCCGGGGCGCCGGCGCACGGCGAGCGCCCGCTGGCCGTCGGGCGGGGTCAGCGGGGCGCCCGTGGCCGCTGCGGAGGTGAGCAGGCTGGTGGGGACGTCGACGACGGCGGTGACACCGCTGCCGCGCGTCGTCTGGAGCCGCACTCTGATGCCGTGGCGGGTCGCGAGGTTGCCCGCCACGTAGTGGCCCAGGTACTTGGAGGGGGCGATCGTGAAGCTCTCGGCGCCCGCCAGCCGCCGGTTCGCCGCCGCCAGGTCGGTGGCGGCCATGCCCAGGCCGGCATCGATGATCGCCAGCGAGTAGCCGCCCGCGGGGTTGCGGCGGCCCCGCACCAGCACCTGCCGGTCGGGAGGCGAGAACACCAGGGCGTTCTCGATGAGCTCGGCCAGCAGGTGGGCCAGGTCGGCGGCCGCCGAGCCCAGGATGGTGGCCGGCTCCATGCCCTCGGCCGTGACCCGCTGGTAGCTCTCGACCTCGCCGAGGGCGGCGCGGATGACGTCGGTGAGCCGGACGGGCGCGGCCCACTGGCGGGGGGGCTCGATGCCGGCCAGCACCAGCAGCGACTCGGCGTTGCGGCGCATGCGGGTGGCGAGGTGGTCGAGGCGGAACAGGTTGGCCAGTGCGTCGGCGTCGGTCTCGTTGCTCTCGAGCTCGGTGATGAAGTCG
>DASSCS010000048.1:0-50858 GCA_035697515.1 Acidimicrobiales bacterium | reverse complement strand
CGAGCGCAGCTCGTCCGACCGCGCCCGGATCTCCTCGGCCAGGTGGTCCATGTTGGCCTGGCGGAGGCGGGCGACCTCGTCGTCGGGCAGGTTGCCGCTGAGTGCGGCGATGCGCTGCGCGTCCCAGTCGGCGGGCGCCGCCGCGCCGTCGTGGTGGTCGGCGGCCATGTCGCCCCCCGCCGCGTGGTCGCCCCCGGCGGCGTGACCGTCGTCGTGGCCGCCGGAGCCGTGGCCGCCACCCAGGCTCGGCACCACGGAGGCGGTGACGAGCCCGACCAGGGCCAGGACCGGCACGCCGGTGAGGGCCAGCGACGGACGGCGCACGGCGCGGTCGGCCAGCCATCCGAAGGCCAGCGACAGCGCGAGCGCCGCGGCCACCACCTCGAGCACCGAGGCCAGTGTGTCGGGGAAGCCCACCGGCTCGGTGTCCTCGCCAGGCAGGCCGGCGGTGCGGGTCAGGAGCCACACGCCCGCGACCCCGATGCCGAGACCTGCCGTGCCCAGCAGCCAGGCCCGTTGCGGCCGCCACCGGAAGGCGAGCGCCCCGGCCACGAGCAGCTGCAGCCAGCCCACGACGAGGAAGAACACGCCGTGCGAGGTCTGTTCGTCCAGATGATCGGGCGCGAAGGCGAAGTGGATGATGGCCGCGCCCAACATGGCCACCGCCGCCACCGTGCGAGCTACATCGTGCACGGTGGTCGTGCTGCTGGTCGGCCCCTCGCCCGGCGATGCCGGCGGCTCGGACCGATCGGGCACCTCCGGCGGCGCGGTGATGGTGGTGGTCACGGCGTGCTCCTCCCCCCGGGGCCGATGATGTCCAGCGAATGTTACCCGCGGTAATGGGTCGGCGCCACGGCTGTTTCGTCCGGCGCTAGCGCACCCGCTCGATCCGGGCCCGGGCACCGGCCGTGACCTGCTCGAAGCCGATCATCCCGCCGATCGACGGGGGCACGAAGCGCGGCGGGACGGCGACGGCCCGCCCGACGACGACATCGGGCACGCCGTCGCCGTCCTCGTCGACGGCCTCGAGCTCGATGACGGTCGAGGGCCGCCGCCCCATCTCGCCCAGTGATCCCTCGGCGTCGGCGGCGATCGCCCGCAGCTCGGCGGGTCCCACCGGGCCGCCGCCCGCCGCGGCCCGGGCCACGGCATCGTTGAGCGTCGCCCGCAGCGTGGAGGTGGCGTACAGCCCGAACATGACCTGCATGGCGAAGAACAGGAACATCAGGAACACGAGCAGCCCGACCGACGCCGAGAACACGCCGGCCCCGCGATCGCCGTCCCCGCGGCCGACGGCGGCGCCGACGGCGCCGTCGCCGTGGCTCAGTTGCCGACCTCCTCGATGCGGTCGTTGGTGTCGGACTCGATGTTCTCCCACAGTCCCCGGAAGGCAGTCCACATCAGAGCGCCGATGGCCGCCATGATGAGCACGACGATGGCGGCCGAGATCACGCCCTCGCCCCGGTCGTCGGCGCGGCACTGGGCGCGCCCCGACGCCACGCGGTGGCGGGTCGCCACCCAGGCCGAGCTGGCCAGGGCGTAGAGCCGGAGCGACGGGTCTGTGTGCGTGCTGTGCACGGTTGTCAATCCCTTCATGTGTGGGCGAAGAGGCGCAACGCCTCGATGAACGGCACGGCCAGGAAGATCACGCCGGGCACCAGGGCGGCCACCGTGACCGGGATCCACACCTGTTGTCCCCGGCGCTCGATCGTCTCGACCAGCTCGCGGTGCACGTCGCGGCGGATCGAGCGGGCCTCGTCGCCGATGAGGCGACCCAGGTCGCCCGCCTGACGGTTGAGCGACAGCACGCTGACCAGCCGGCGAAGGGCGTCGACGTCGGCGACGGTCGCCCACTCGCGCAGGGCCTCGACCTCGGTCAGGCCCTGGCGGATGCGCCCCGTCACCCGCACCAGGTCGCGCCCGCAGGCGCCCGTGCCCCGCGCGGCCAGGCGCGAGAGCGCCGCGCCGAGCGAGTAGCCGGCCCCGAGCAGCATGCCCAACTGTTCGGACACCACCGGCAGCTCGAGGAAGATGCGCCGTTGCCAGCGGGCCGACGCGGTGGCGAGCTGCTGCTCGACCACCAGGAACGCGAGGACCGGTCCGCCGAGGACGAAGACCAGCGCCACCGGTCCCGACAGGCGCGCCGCGGCGGCCAGCACGCCGGCGCCCACCAGCCCGGCCACCGCCCAGGCCAGCTGGCGCACCCGGAACGCGGTGACGTCGAGCGGCGAGTGCACCCGCTCGAGGCGAACGGCCAGGGACTCGGTCACGCCGAAGGCCCGGGCCGCCTGCTCGCCCATTGCCCGGGCGAGCGGGGCGATGACCTGGCCGAACGACGCCGCCGACATGACCGCACCCCGCCGCCGGGCGGACGCGCCCCCGGGCACGTAGGGCGCCAGCCGGTCGACCAGCGGGCGGCGTCGGAACCAGCGCAGCTCGCTGAGCACGAGCGTCGACCCGACGAACAACGCGAGCGCCACCAGGGCCGCCGCCCGCGCGGTCATTCGTAGAACACCCTCTCCTCCTCGGGCAGGGCGAGCAGCCGCCCGGCCCACACCCAGCACGCCACCACCGCGCCGATGCCGGCGACGACCATGAGCTGGCCCCCCGGGGTGGCATAGGCGGCCCGGCCGTTGCCGATGCTCATGCCGACGAGCGCCATGCCGAGCGGCACCAGCAGCACGAACCTGCGGGCGAAACGCACGCCGGCCTGCTTGGAACGCGCGTCCTTGCGGCCCTGCACGTCGATGACGCGGTCGTCGATCAGGGCCTCGAGCCGGCGGTCGAGGTCGGTGCCGCCCACGTCGTACGCAACCAGGAGCGTCTCGCAGGCGGCATCCGCGGTCGGGTCGGCCAGGCCCGCCTTGAGCACGGAGACGGTGCGGGCGAAGTCGGTCGACAGCACCCACTCGCGCTCGGCGGCGGCGAACGCGGGGCGCAAGCTGTCGGGCGCCCGCCGGCCCGCCTCGAACAGCGCCTGGGGCACCGAGCGGCCGAGCGACGAGGTGAGGATGCGGATCTCCTCGATCATGCGGGGCCACGACTCCTGCGCCGCCGCTCGCCGCTGGGCCCGCCGGACCCGGTACGAGGCCGGCGGCACCGACGCCAGGCACAGCCCCAGCGCCAGCCCGGCCACCAGCCCACCGAACAGCGCCAGTCCCAGCACCGCGCCGGCCAGCCCCAGGCCGCAGGCGACCACGGCGAACTGGCGGTGGTCGACCTCGCCCAGCCCGGCCTGCACCAGCCAGTCTCGTACACCCGTCCGCCGTCGCCGGTCGCCGGTCGCGCGGGCGGGAGCCGCGCCGAGCCCCGTCCCCCGCCACCCCAGCACCAGCCCGGTGTAGAGGTAGAAGACGCCCATCGACGCGCACAGCGCCAGGAGCAGCCCGGTCACCGGAACACCCGCCGCGGCTCGACGTGCCCGGTCACCCGCCCGCCCTCCCCGGTCATCCGTAGACTCCCCGGGGCTCGAGCAGCCGGCGGACGTCGTAGCCGGCGTCGGCCAGCGGCCGCACCGCCCGCGCCGGCACGTCGCCCGTCCACACCAGGGCCTGGTCGGGCCCCGGCGGGCGGAACACCTCGGTCACCGTGAAGTGGGTGGCGTCGGCCCCGCCGCTCAGGTCCTCGACCATCGCCACCTCGGTGACCCGGGGCCCCGCGGGGGTGCGGGCACAGTGCACGACCACGTCGATGCTCTCGCTGACCAGCGAGTTCAGCGCCGCCAGCGGCAGCCCGCCCGAGGTGTCGGCGAGCTGGCAGATGAACCGCAGTCGGGTGAGCGCCTGGCGGGCCGAGCCGGCGTGGATGGTGGTGTAGCCCGTGACTCCCGACGACAGCGTGAGCAGCAGGGGCAGGGCCTCACGATCGCGCACCTCGCCCACGACGGCGACGTCGGGGGCCATGCGCAGGAATCCGGCGACCAGCCGCCGCAGGTCGACGGCGGCGCGGTCGGCCCGGGCGGCGCGGGTCTGCATCTGCGCCACGTTGGGCACGGGCACGTCCGACTCGAAGACCTCCTCGGCCACGACGACCCGCAGGCCGGGGTCGAGCTCGGCGGTGGTGCAGCTCAGCAGGGTGGTCTTGCCCGAGCCGGGCGGCCCGCAGAACACGATGGACAGGCGGGCGTGCACGCACGCGGCCAGGAAGTCGGCCACCTGCCCGGTGAGCATGTCCCGCTCGACCAGCTCGTCGAGCGAGCGGAACGGGATGCCGGTGAACTTGCGGATGTTGACCAGCACGTGGCCACCGCGGGCGATGTCGCCGTGCACGATGTGGACCCGGGCGCCGTCGTCGAGCTGGGCGTCCTGCAGGCCCTCGGCGGGGTCGAGGCTGCGGTGGGCGCTCGAGGCGTCGTCGAGCAGCTTGGTCAGCGTGCGCACCACGTGGTCGTCGTCGTGGAAGACCTCGTCGTGGTAGCCCGACGGGCCGCGATGGCGGCGAACGAAGATGGCCTCGGGGGCGTTCACCATCACCTCCCAGACGTCGTCGTCGGCGAGCAGCGGGGTGAGCGGGCCGTAGCGGGCCAGGTTGCGAAAGGCCCGCTCGACGACCAGGTCGGGATCGGTCAGCTCGACGGCGCGGCGGCCACGGCGGTGATCGTCGTTCCAGCGGGCGACCTCGTCGGCGATCAGGCCCCGCAGCTTCGCCTCGCCCCCCGCTGCGCTCATCTCGAGCGAGATGTCCTTGGCCCGCTCCTGGACCGCCCGCTCGATCTCGGCCAGGGGGGAGAGCTGTGGCTGGGACGGGCTCACCGGTCTCCCCCATCGCTGCCGC
The DNA here is from genome assembly GCA_035697515.1 of Acidimicrobiales bacterium. Taxonomy (GTDB): domain Bacteria; phylum Actinomycetota; class Acidimicrobiia; order Acidimicrobiales; family VFJN01; genus ZC4RG19. The sequence goes on along the minus strand of DASSCS010000048.1, from coordinate 46,085 downwards.
CCCCTGTCCACGCCCCGGCGTCGTCGGCGGCGCTCCAACTGCCGAGCGAGCCGGGCGCCACCGGCACCGGCACGTGCTCGGCCTCGGCCGGCGGTGGGGCCGCCCGGCCGTGGCGGGCCCGCTCGAGCAGGCCCCGCACGGCGCCGACCAGCGGCTTGACGACCGGCGCCGGCGGGGCGACGTCGTCGCGCACCGCGTCGGCCAGCCGGCGCCGCTCGGGCACGAACACCGGCGACGACGCCAGCGTGACATCGGGCGTCGATGCCGCCAGCAACGCCACGAGCGCCGAGCCGACCTCGGCACGCGCCCGGGGCGAGCGGGGCGCCCGGTTGACGACGGGCACGATGCGACCGCCGTCGACGCCGAGCTCGACCAGGTCGCGGATGACCCGCAGCTGTGAGTGCACGCCCACCACCCCGGGGAGCCCGACCACCAGCACGAGGTCGGCCGCGCCGAGCGCCTGGCGCGCCAGCAGGTTGCGGTCCTCGATGTCGGTCGAGCCACATTGGTCGTCGCCCTCGACGTCCGCGTCGACGTCGGCCACCACCTGCCGGTAGGTGCGGCACAGTCCTTGGAGCGCGGCGCGCAGCGCACGGGGGCGCAGCGCCGTCCAGTCGCGGTGCCGCCGCAGGCCCAGCAGCAGGTCGTAGCCCCGGTCGTGCACCGCGAAGCACAGGCCCCGCACCTCCTCGGGCGGCAGCACGGCGCCCCGGTGGGCCTCGACCAGCTCGAGCACGCCCGGCACCACGTCGCCGGCGTCGTGCAGCAGGGCCTGGTGGGCGTCGAGGGCCAGGTCGGCCAGCAGGACGAGGCGCCGGTCGCGGGGATCGGCCGCCAGCCCGGCGGCCAGCGCCATCGCCAGTGTCGAGCGGCCGGTGCCGCCGGCGCCGGTGACGGCCACGAGCCGGCCCCGCCAGGCCCCGGGCCCGTCGTGACGGACGTGCTGGGTGGGCGCCACCTGCCCGTCGCCGCGGCCGATCGGGCGAGCGACCGCGCGCAGGGCGTCGAGCAGCTGCTCGGGCCCGAACCGCGGCGGCAGCACGGCGTGCACGCCCAGGTCGGGCCAGGGACGGGCGGCGCGCCCGTCGTCGGCGGCCACCACCGCGCACCCGTGGGTGGTGGCGAGCTCGACGAGGTCACGGTCGAGGGCCGCCAGCCCCGCGTCGACCAGCAGTGCCGAGAACGGCCGGCCCGAGCGCAGGCGGGCGCGGGCCTCCTCGAGCGACACCACCTTGACGAAGTCGACCGGCAGGGTGGCCGAGGTGGCCCAGCGGGCGACGTCGCCGAACCAGGCCGTGCGCACGCCGGCCAGCCCCAGAACGACGAAGCGATCGGCCGCCATCAGACGCCGCCCGCCGGCGCCGGAGGCGGAGTCGTCGACGGGCTCTGGCCGGTCGGGGGGCCGGAGCGCGGCGCGAGGGTGGTCGTCGACGCGCCCCCGGGAGCCTGCGCCGCGCCGGGCCCGGCCGGCGGCGGCTCGCCGGGCGGGCCGGCCCCCGTCGAGGTCGAATTGCGCGTCACATGGGTGGTGCGCACCAGGGTGACCTGGCCGTCGCGGGCGGCGTTGATGACCGGGATGCGCCGGGACTGGTCGGTGAGCGCCAGGGTGACCGTGAGCTCACGCCCGTCGCCGAACGAGCCTCCCGACTCGGTCCCCGAGATGACCCGCACGCCGGACGCCACCAGCTCGGTGCCCGTGTCGTAGGTGGCGTACACGTCGACCGTGTCGCCCGCGCGCAGCCGACCGTCGACCGCCAGGTCGCGGGCCAGGGCGATCGACACCTCGGCCGCCGGCTCGGCCTGCGCCTGGTCGCTGAGGGCGCCGCGCTGCAGCAGCTCCCCCTCGCCCACCGGGGCCACCAGCACCCGGCCCTCGAGCTGCGCGGCCGAGCCGAACGCGGCGGCCGCCACGTCCGCGGGCAGGTCGATCGGAACGAAGCGGATCGCGTCGGACGTGACCGGCTCGCCCGGCTCGAGCGCACGGTCGGCCACCGCGTAGGACTGATCGGGAGTGCCCGACGCCCGCTGCCACGACACGAACGTGCCCACGCCGGCCAACGCGATGAGCAGCCCGCCCACCACCGCGCGCCCGCCCGGGACTCCCGGCACGCGGGTGACGACGCGGCGGGGCGGGCCATCGCGCGCGCCGGTCGCGGTGATCCCATCGGACGGCCGCGTCATCACCATCGCTCCTCGCCACCTCTCCCCAGCAACTGCAGTTTCCTCGGAGCCGGGGCTCCCCCCGGCTCGATCGGCCGCGGGCGTGACCGCGGCACTCGTGGTGACGTCCACACCATACGTGGTGTCGCGACCATCGCTAGGGGTTGACCGAAAGATGCCCAAACATCACGCGAGGGTGTAAGGTGTGAGGCGTGAAGAACGACGAGACCGATTGGCTCTCGACCCAGGAGGCGGCTCGGCGTCTCGGGATCACCCCACGGACCCTGTACCGGTTCATCGACCACGGTGAGCTCCCGGCGTACCGATTCGGGCGGGTCATCCGCCTCCGGGGTCACGAGGTGGACGAGTTCATCAACCGATCACGCATCCAACCGGGCGAGCTCGAGCACCTCTATCCCGAGCCGGCCGTCCGCGCCGAGAGCGAGGGCTGACACGCCACCGCGGCCCGCTCCTGGGCTGTGGAGAACTCCCCCAATTCACAGGGTTGCCCCTCTCGTAGCCCACAGGGCCCGGCCCGTACCGTGTGGCCATGCCGAGGTTCGAGGTGACCCTGCGAGACCGCACCGTCGAGACGGTCGACGGAGCGGACGCCTACCAGCAAGAGGGCCCGATGACCACCTTCTTCCGCCGGGGCGACGGCCGCGAGGTCATCGATTCGTGGAGCACGCGCATGGCCAGCTTCCGCACCGCCGACCTGCTGGTGGTCCGTCGCTGCGACCCCGCGGCCGCCGCGACCGCCCCGGTGCACGCCCTGGCGAGCTGAGGCCGCTGGTCAGCGCCCGTTGGCGCTGAAGTGCATGAGGTCGGGTGCCGACCACGAGCCCCCCCACCGCCACCCGATGGCGGCGAACGCCCCGGTCACCGCGTCGCCCGGCCGCACCATCCCCGGCCGCACCGTGGTCCGGTCGAGGTAGCTCGACGCCAGCCCGGGGATCACGCCCCCGTCGCGCGTGTACGGGTTCTGGAACGGGTTGATGTCGACGGCCAGCCCGTAGGCGTGCTGCGACCACGACGAGGCGCCCCGCGTCGCCCGGCACACGAAGGCGGCTGACGCGTTGCCGTCGCCGGTGTCCGGCGCGTCGAGCTCCGCCGCCGAGGTCACGTGCAGGTCCTCGATCGGGAAGCGGTGCTCGAACAGGTCGGCGAAGGCCCGGGCGATCGGCTCGGCCGCTCGGCGGTGCACGATCAGCTCGCCCGTGTGGGCGCGCTCGTCGAAGCCCCAGAACGACACCGTGACGTAGCGCAGGTCGTCGAGGCCGACGGGGCAGCGCTCGTGCCACGTCGAGCGGGCCGCCACGTCGGCCGGCACCGGTTGCACCGTCGAGTGGAAGCCGCCGCCGGCCGGCGGGGGCAGCACGTCGACGGTCGCCAGCACCCGGGGGTCGAGCTCAGTGGGCGTCGCCGGCGGCGGGTCGCCCGGCACGGTGGTGAGCACGCGGGTCCCGAGCCAGTCGGGCCGCTCCCGCACGGGCGGTCCCGCGGGCTCGCTGGTCGTGCTGCCGCCCGTCTGGTGGTCGTCGGACGCGTCGTCCCGGGTCGTGGTGGTCGCCTCCGCCGAATTGGTCGTGCCCGCGACCTCTCCGCCGCCGCTCGACGCCCCGCCGCCACCCCCGCAGGCGACGACCAGCGCCGCGCCGGCCAGCACGATCGCCGGACGCCGCCGGCGACCCGCGACCACATCTGGGCGCCGTTGACCACTCATCGTGACAACGTGAGCGACCGCCGGTTCAGCCGGCACCGACCGGGCGGCTCGGACGCGGCCGGTGACATCAGCCCGTGACCACGATCTCGTCCATGGCGCCGAGCGGCACGTAGGCGACGCCCGGCTCCCCGCCCGTGCCCTCGACGACCACCACGTCACGGCCGACCGACCGCACCACGCCCCCCACCGCCTCGCCCCCGGCGGCCACCAGCCGCACGTGCTCGCGCTCGGCCGCCAGCTCCACCACCACGTCGAGCAGGCGCAGCGTGGGCTCGACCCGGCGGTCGCCCACCACCCTCGGCGCCCCCGGCCCGCCCCGCACCGACGCCACCGCCACCAGCGCCACGTACACCTCGCTGCCCGGGCCGGTGTCGGCGTCGAGCGCCACGAAGTCGGCGCCCACGGTCCGGACCAGCCCGCGGTGGCGGTCGCCGGCCCGGGTGTGCACGGTCACGGGCGCACCCGCGTCCTGGAGGTCGGCGAGCACGCCGGCGAGCGTGCCCTCCTCCTCGGCCTGCGCCCGCAGCCAGCGCTCGCGCGACCGGGAGCGGGCGGCCTCGTCGACCCTGGCGTCGGCCGCCCAGCGCTCGAGCCGCCCGGCCAGGTCGGCCCCGCCGTCGACCAGCCGGGGAGGGACCCGGGCGTCGGGGCGGGTACGGGGCTGGTCCATCGGGCGACGACCCTACCGTCGGCGACCGCGGCACCACTGCGGTCGCCCGATCGGGCCGGCCGTGGCGCGCCGCAGGCATGGCGATGTGCCTAACCTGGGAGCCTCGTGGCGACGACCCAGGTCAAGATCTCCGTGCCCGGCAACCACCTCATGGCCGACCTGCTCGGTCAGCGCGACGAGTTGCTGCGGGTCGTCGAGTCCGCCTTCAGTGGCGTCGAGATCCACGTGCGGGGCAACGAGATCGCCATCACGGGCGACGAGGCCGACCGCGTCGGCCACCTGTTCGAGGAGCTGGTGCTGCTGCTCGAACGGGGCCAACGGCTCGAGCCGGCCAGCGTGGTGCGCACCATCGACATGGTGCGGGCCGACGAGCGCCCGTCCGAGGTGCTGACCGCCGAGATCCTGCGCTCGGCCCGGGGGCGCACGGTGCGGCCCAAGTCGGCCGGGCAGAAGCGCTACGTGGACGCGATCCGGGACAACGTCATCACCTTCGGCATCGGTCCCGCCGGCACCGGCAAGTCCTGGCTGGCCGTGGCGATGGCGGTGCAGGCGCTGCAGGCCAAGCAGGTCGAGCGCATCATCCTCACCCGGCCCGCGGTCGAGGCCGGCGAGCGCCTCGGCTTCCTGCCCGGCGACCTGGCCGCCAAGATCGACCCCTACCTGCGCCCGCTGTACGACGCCCTCTACGACATGGTCGAGCCGGAGGGCGCCCAGCGCCTGCTCGAGCGGGGCACGGTCGAGGTCGCGCCACTCGCCTTCATGCGGGGCCGCACCCTCAACCAGAGCTTCATCATCCTCGACGAGGCGCAGAACGCCACGCCCGAGCAGATGAAGATGTTCCTCACCCGCATCGGGTTCGGCTCGCGCGTCGTGGTCACCGCCGACATGACGCAGGTCGACCTGCCCACGGGCCGCAGCGGCATGACCCGCCTCGAACGCGTCCTCCGCGGCATCGACGGCCTGTCGTTCGTGCACCTCGGCGCGAAGGACGTCGTGCGCCACCGCATCGTCCAGGACATCGTCAACGCCTACGAGCGTGCCGACACGGCGGGCGACGGCTCGTCCCGCAGCCGACAGGGCGGCATCCCGTCCGACCAGCGTGGCACCGGCGGGGCGCCGAGCGACGCGCCGTGAGCCCTCCGCCCGACACCCCGCCGCCGGGCGCCGCCCACCCCGGCGACGACAGCGACGTGGTGCGCCCCGCGCCCAAGCCCCTGCGCCACGGGCCCGAGGGCGACGTGGCCGTGTTCGGGGCCGACGAGCAGAGCGCGGCGACCGTTGACGTCGACCGCTGGGTCACACTGGCGCGGGAGGTGTTGGTGGCCGAGGGCGTGCGCGGCGAGGCCGAGCTGTCGCTGCTGTTCGTGGACGAGGCATCGATCGCCGAGCTCAACAAGCGGTTCATGGCGTCCGACGGCCCGACCGACGTGCTGGCCTTCCCCATCGACGACCCGGTGGTCTCGGGCCGCTGGCCCGACGGCGGCACGTCGGGGCCCGACCGCGACGAGCCCGAGCCGGGCGACCTGCCCCTGCTCCTCGGCGACGTGGTGGTCTGCCCGGCCGTGGCCGAGCGCCAGGCCCCCGCCCACGCGGGCAGCTATGACGACGAGTTGGCGCTGCTGGTGGTCCACGGTGTGCTGCACGTGCTGGGCCACGACCACGCCGAGCCCGCCGAGGCCGCCGTCATGCAGGAGCGCGAGCGGGCGCTGCTCGACCGCTTCCACCACCGGCGGTAGCGCGTGGCACGGCAGGCCCTCATGGCGGTGACGGTCACGTCGACCGACGTGTGGCTGCTCGTGGCCGTCGTCGTCCTGTTGACGCTGGCCATGGTGCTGGCGGCGGCCGAGACGGCCCTCACCCGTGTCAGCCGCCCCCGAGCCGAGGACCTCGCCCACGAGCACGGCCGGCGCGGCGATGCGCTGCTCGAGCTGGTGAGCCGCCCCGAGCAGTTCGTCACCACCGTGGTCTTCCTGCTTCTCGTGTGCCAGATCGTGCAGGCAACGCTCGTGGGCATCCTGGCCGACCGCCTGTTCGGGGTGGTCGGCGTGGTGGTGGCCATCGCCATCGACGTGATCGTCGTGTTCGTGCTGGCCGAGGCCGCGCCGAAGACCTGGGCCGTGCTCGACCCCGAGCGCGTGGGCCTCGCGATCGCCCGCCCGGTGCGCCGCGTCGCCCAGTTCCCGCCGCTCCGCCTGGCTGCCCGCGGCCTCATCGGGCTCACCAACCTCGTGCTGCCGGGCCGCGGGCTGACCCAGGGCCCCTTCGTGTCGTCCGAGGAGCAGCTGCTGGCCGTGGCCGAGCTGGGCGTCGAGGAGGGCGTCATCGAGGAGGAGGAGCGAGCCCTCATCGAGTCGATCATCGAGTTCGGCGACACGCTGGTGCGCGAGGTCATGGTGCCCCGGCCCGACATGGTGACCGTGGCGTCCGACTTCCGGGTCGGCGACGTGATGGAGGTGTTCCTGCTCAACGGCTACAGCCGGCTGCCGGTGTGCGGCGAGGGCCCCGACGACGTGGTCGGCCTCGCCTACGCCAAGGACCTGATGGGCGCCGAGCGCGACGGCAAGCAGGACGCCCCGGTGCTCGAGCTGGCCCGCCCCGCCCGCTTCGTCCCCGAGACCAAGCGGGTTCCGGAGATGCTGCGGGAGATGCAGCGGGACAAGTTCCACATGGCCATCGTGGTCGACGAGTACGGGGGCACCGCCGGGCTGGTCACCCTCGAGGACCTGATCGAGGAGCTGGTGGGCGAGATCGCCGACGAGTTCGACGTCGACGACCCCATGGTCGAGCCCGTGGCCGGCGGCGGCATCCGGGTGCACGGGCGCACCGCCCTCGACCAGGTGAACGACCTGCTGCGCGCCCGGCTGCCCGAGGGTGACTGGGACACGATCGGCGGCCTGGTCTACGACCAGCTCGGGCACGTGCCGGTCGAGGGCGAGTCGGTGCGCCTGGCGGGATGGCGGCTGACGGCCCAGCGCATCCAGGGCCGGCGCATCGGCCGCGTGACCATCACCCCCGACACCGGCGACGAGACCGGCGACGAGGCAGGCCCCGACCGGGAGGCGCAGCGCACCGGCCGAACCGGCGGTGCCGCGGGCGCAGCGGGCCCGGCGCCGGACGCCACCGGCGCCGCCGGCAACTCCGCCCATCACGACGATCCCCGTACCGGGGACCGTCCCGACGCGCGGGAGGCGGCAGAGGGCGGCACGCCCAGCTCGAGCGCCGGGGCTCGTCCGGGTGGGTGGCGCCCGGCCGACGACCGGGGGCAGGTCGGGGGCATCGAGGCCCTGCCGTTCGGCATCCTCGTGTTCGTCGTCGGGGCCCTGCTGGTCGCCAACGCCTGGGCGGTGATCGACGCGAAGCTGGCGGTGGACGCGGCGGCCCGCCAGGCCACCCGCACCTTCGTCGAGTCCGATGTCGGACCGTCGGGCTCGTCCCTCGATACCGAGCAGGCCGCGGTCGATGCCGGGCTGGTCGCGCTCGACGCCCATGGCCGCGACCCGGCCCGGGCCACCGTCGGCCTCAGCGCCCTCGACGGCAGCGGCGGCCAGACGGGGTTCACCCGGTGCGCCCGCGCCACGTTCACCGCCACCTACCGCGTGCCGGCGCTGACCATCCCGTGGATCGGCGGCTTCGGGGGCGGCATCGAGGTGACCAGCAGCCACAGTGAGCTCGTCGACCCGTACCGCTCCGGGGTCCCCGGATCGGCCGAGCGGTGCGGCTGACGACCAGCGCCGCGTGGCGCGCGCGATCCCACGCCCCGGACCGGGGAAGCGTCCTCATGCTGGTCCCGGCCGGGCTTCTGATCGTGCTGGTCATGGCCTCGATCGCCGTCGACATGGCCCTCGTGCAGCTACGCCAGCGCCAGGCCCACGACCTGGCGGCCGGAGCCGCCAACGACGCGGCGACGGCCGCCGCTGACCAGGCCGGGTTGCGCACGGGCAACCCCTCCGTCGACGGCGACAGGGCGCAGGCCGTGGTGGCCGAGATCGTGGCGGCGAGCGACCTGGCGCCGCAGGTGGTCGGCACGCCCCGGGTCAGCGTCGACGGCGCGCGGGTCGAGGTCGAGGTCTCGCTCCGCGCCGACTACATCTTCGCCGGCGTCGTGCCCGGCGCCCCCGACGGCGTCACGGTCACCGCCACGGCCTCCGCCATTGCCGAGCCAGCCTGATGCCTTTGGCGAGGACGCGTTGGTATCAGATAATCCTCTTGATCTCTTGACAACTTTCGTTCGCGTTCAGCAGTCTTCATGCCCATGGACGTGCACATCCGGGTCGACCTCGACGACGAGGGGCCGGTCGTGGTCAAGTCGGCGAACGGCGCCGCCGTCGAGAGGCTGGCCCGCGAGCGCCGCCTGCTCGAGCGGGCGGCGCATCCCGGCGTCGTCTCTCTGGCCGACACGCCGGACGGCGACCCGGCCGAGCTGCGCACCCGCTACGCGGGTGAGCCCATCAGCCGGTGGACGGGCTCGTTGCGTGCGGTCGCCGGTCTCGGCGCAGCGGTGGCCAGCACGCTGGCCGACCTCCACGACCTCGGCGTCGTGCACGGCCGGCTCGATGCCACCCACATCCTGATCGGCCACGACGGCCGTCCCCGGCTGTGCGGCCTTGCCCAGCCGGGCGGCGCCACGGCAGCCGACGACGTGGCGGCGCTCGGCGCCGCGCTCGACCCCCTGGTCGAGCGCACCCCCGCCGACCGTCGTGGCCTACAGCGGTGGCGCGGCCGCGCCGGTGGCGAGCGCCGGGCGTTGCGGCAGGTCATCGAGCGGGCGACCGATGCGGTCCCGACGCGCCGCCTTTCGGCCCGGGCCATGGCCGACGCCCTGCTGGCGGCCGTCCCCGGCGCCCGCCTCCCCGCCCCAACGCCCGGCCCGGGGGCGAGCCGGGCCGGCGGCGTGCCCCGGCGTCCGCCCGGACCCACGGCCGGCGCGGGGCGGCGGGACGAGCCCGACACCCTCGACCGCATCTGGGCGTTCGGCGGCGACGAGACCGACGACGAGCGTTGGGCGGCGGCGCTGGGCACCGGCCCGCCCGACCTGCCCACCGACGCCGGGAGAGACGACACCACCCAGCTCCCGATGGCCGAGATCGACACGCCGGCCTGGCCCACGACTCCGGTCGAGCATGACACCGCCGTACTCCCCCGCCCGATCGGGACGGCGGATGTGCTCGACGACCCCGGGCCCGACGTCGACGGCTCGGCCCCGGCGCCCGACGAGTCCCGCGACCCACGACGCCGCAGCGATGCCCGGCCAGTCGACCACCCGACCGACGGCGCGGGCCCCGACCACGATTCCGCCGACGCCCGGCCACCCGACCAGCAGCACGCCGGCTCGCCGCGGCCCCACGATCAGCCCACCGACGCCTGGCCAACCGGCGAACACGTCGAGGGCGGGAGGGCTGACGACCAGCTCACCCGTGACCACACGCCCGCCGCGGGCCGCGTCACGCCGGGTCGCCGTCCGCCGGGAGCGGCACCGGCTCCGAGGGCCGGCCGACGGCGGCGCCGGCTCGCCGCGGCCGGCGCGGCTGTGGTCGCCGTCGCCCTCGCCGCCGCGGGGGCGACGGTCATCGGGTCGGGGGGCGACGCCGACGCTCCCCGACCCGGGCCGTCCGGGCGCAACGACAGTCCCGACGGGGCCGGTCCCGCGGCCGATGTCGACGGCGACGGCTGCCCGGAGCCGCTGGTCGTCGAGGGCGGCACGGTCGACGCCGGCGTCGCCAGGTGGTCGCTCGGCGCGCCGGGCGACCTGGTGGCCGTGGGCGACTGGGACTGTGACGGCGAGGCCTCGGCCGCCCTGCTGCGGCCGTCCACCGGCGACGTGTTCGTGTTCTCGGCCTGGGCCGACGCGGGCGAGCCGGTGACGGTCAGCTCGACCCAGCGGGTCGACGGCGGCGTGGGCATCCGTGCCGAGGCCGGCGACCGGCGCTGCGACCGGCTGGTGGTCGACCTGGCCCGGGGCGGCAGCGCCATCGTCGAGGTCGGCCGCTGATGGCGCCCACGCTGCGGTCGACCGCCCGCCTGGGCCTGTGGACGGCTGCGCTCGTCGCCGTCCTCCGGCTGCTCGCCGCCACAGGAGGTGGGCCGCTGTCGGTTCCGGTGACCTCTCCCCGCGAGCTGCGGGCATGGGTGGCCGACACCGCGCCACCGGACATGACCGTCGCCCTGCTCCGCCTGGGCGCCCTGGCGCTCACCGGCTACCTGCTCGCGGTCACCGTGCTGGCGGTTGCGGCACGCCTGCTGCGGCTGCGCGGGCTGGCCGCCGCGGTCGAGGGCATGAGTCCCGCGGTGGTCCACCGGCTCGTCTCCGGGGGCTCCGGCATCGGCCTGGTCTTGGGGGCCGTCGCCGGCGCCTTCCCGGCCTTCGATCCGGGGCCTCCGCCCGGCGGATCGACGGTGGCCGCGAACGCGCCGGCCGCCGACCGGGCGTCGGCCACCATGTCCCGCCTGCCCATCAGCTCGGCCACGATGACCCGACTCACGACCGGGCCGGTCACCGGGGTCGCGGCACCCGGAGCCGAGCCGGGCATGGCGCCCAGTGCGGGATCCGCCGATGCGACCATGACGCACATCGGTGACGTTCCGCCACCCACGGCCACGATGACCCGCGTCGACCCGGAGGCCCCGGCCCGTCCGCCGCCCCCCGGCGCGGTGCCGGCCGCACACGACCAGCCGGGCCCGACGCACGCGAGGCCCGCCACCGGCCGCCCGACGCGGGGCCTCCCCCGCATCGACGCGACGCGCTGGGTGGTCGAACCGGGCGACTCGCTGTGGTCGATCGCCGAGGAGGTCGTGCGCCGGCCCGACGGCTCGCGAGCCGGCGAAGGGGCGGTGGCCCGCTACTGGCAGCGACTGATCACGGCCAACCGGCACGATCTGGTCGACCGCGCCAACCCCGACCTGCTCGTGCCCGGTCAGCAACTGGTCGTGCCGCCACCCGGCGGCTGAGCACCCGCCCGACCCGCGAACTGCGCCCTAGCTGTGACGACCGGGGAGGTTGTCCCTGGCGGGATGGGGTGGGTGGTCCACCGATGAGTTGAGCCCTCCGAGCGAGGCTGTGGGTCTTCCAGAACTCACGTCTCGCAAGGAGGGCTCAGTGGCCAACGCTAGAAGCCAGCACCCCAACGCGGTGCTGACCCCGACTGGCCGGCGGCGCATGGTGGCCTGCGTGCTGGAGCGGGGTTGGACCATCGAGGCGACGGCTAAGCGGTTCCAGGTCGATGCCAAGACGGTGCGTAAGTGGCGGGACCGGTTCCTCGCCGAGGGCGAACGGGGGCTGCAGGACCGTTCCAGCAGGCCTCGGTGCTGCCCACACCGCACACCACGACGGATCCGCCGGCGGGTGATCATGCTGCGTCGCCGGCGCCGTTGGGGTGCTGATCGGATCGGGTTCGAGGTTGGTATCGCCGCGTCGACTGTCCAGGCGATCCTGCGGGCTGCGGGCCTTGGGCGTCTTGATCGAGGAGACCGGGCGACGGCGTCGACGCGCTGCCCGCAGCGCTACCAGCGCGAACGGCCCGGCGAGCTGGTCCACGTCGACATCAAGAAGCTGGCCGCCATCCCCGACGGGGGCGGATGGCGAGCCCACGGCCGGGGAGCCGCCAACGGACTGGGCCGCCACAGTGGCGTCGGCTACCGCTACCTGCACACCGCCCTCGACGACCGCTCCCGCGTGGTCTACAGCGAACTCCTCGACGACGAACAAGCCGCCACCGCCGCCGCCTTCTGGCGGCGCGCCGTGCTCGCCATGAGCGCGCAGGGCATCGTCATCGAGCGGGTCCTGACCGATAACGGCGCCTGCTACCGCTCGCATCAGTGGGCGGCCGCCTGCGCCGAGACCGGCGTCGTACACAAACGCACCCGCCCCTACCGGCCCCAGACCAACGGCAAGGTCGAGCGCTTCCACCGCATCCTCCTGGAGGAATGGGCCTACATTCGGGACTGGAACACCGAGACCGAGCGCCACGCCGGCTACGCCGGGTTCGTCCACTTCTACAATCACCACCGGCCCCACGGCGCACTCGACTGGCACTCACCAACGGCCACCCTCTTCCGCTGCCTCAGGGACAACCTCCCCGTCGTGCACACCTAGCGCTCGTCGAGCCAGCGGGTGGTGGCGCGGGCAAACCGCTCCTCGCGCTCGCCGGGCACCGCGGTGTCGAGCGCCCCCGCCACGGCCGCGTCCAGCGCGGCCTGCCCCTCGGGGATGACCTCGTCGACGATGCCGAGCCCGGCCATGTCGGCGGACGTGAGCCGCAGGCGGTCCGCCACGGCAGGTGCCTGGGCCGGGTCGCGCTCGAGGATGGCGGCCGCCCCCTCGGGACCGATGACCGAGAACACCGCATGCTCGGCCATCAGCAGCCGATCGGCGTAGCTGAGCGCCAGGGCGCCCCCGCTGCCGCCCTCACCGACGCACACCGACACCACCGGCGACGGGCAGCAGGCCAGGGCGGCGAAGGTGCGGGCGATCTCCTGGGCCAGCCCGTCGGCCTCCGCTGCCGGGGACGGATCGGCGCCCGGTGTGTCGACCAGGGTGACCACCGGCAGCCCCAGCCGTCCCGCCAGCTCCACCGCCCGCTGCGCCAGCCGGTAGCCCGCCGGGCCGGGACGCCCGTCGCGCTGGTAACGGTCGGTGGCCACCACGGCGCACCGCCGCCCCGCCACCGTGGCAAGCCCCGCCCGCACCACGGCGTCGCCGCCCCGCAGCTCGAGCCACGACGAGCAGAGCCGTGCCGCCCGGTCGATGCCGGTCGGCCGGCCGGGGGCCCGGGCGCGCAGCACCTCGCCCCACGCGCCGCTCACTCCCGGATCGGTCCAGGCCGGCAGCGGACGCGTCGGCAAGGGCCGGTCGACCCGCCCGAGCGCCACGTCCACCCAGTGCGCGGCCTCGTCCGGGGCGATCAGCTCGTCGACGAGCGCCTCGTCATAGGCGGCCTCGGCGGTGTGCGACCCGGGCGGCAGCGCCTCGTCGAGGGCCGCCTCGGCCACGCGGGGCCCGGCGAAACCGATCACGGCGTGGTCGACGGCGGCCCGCACGTCGACCAGGGATCCGTAGGAGGCGTAGACGCCGCCGGTGGTCGGCGAGCCGTACACGCCGAGCGACAGCAGGCCGGCCCGGGCGTGCCTGGTCGCCGCCGAGGCCGTGCGCGCCATCTGGACCAGCGCCACCATGCCCTCCTGCAGCCTCGCCCCGCCGGTGCGGGTCGCCACCACCACGGGTAGGCCCAGGTCGCGGGCCCGGTCGTAGGCCCGGACCACCCGCTCGCCCACCGCGGCGCCCATCGTTCCCCCCAGCACGTCGAAGCGGCCCTCGATGTAGGCGTAGTGCTCGGTGCGCCCCGTCTGCACGGCCTCGCCCGTGGCCGCGAGCGCGCGGCGGCGCTCGTCGTAGCCCGGGAAGCCGAGGGGGTCGCCGGCGAGGAGGTCGGCATCCCACTCCTGGACGGAGGGGTGGAACGGCATGGCCGGCAAGTCTCGCACCCGCCGCCCGGCGGCGACCAGAACCGTCGCGGTCGCCGCTGTCGTGGTGCCGACGCACCCCGCCGCCCCGGGCCGCCGGAGGACCGCCCCGGTCAGCGCGTCACCCACACGAGCCGGGAGCTGTGACCGCCGGCCGCGCCCCGCTCACGCCAGCCGGAGGGCCACCTCGTTGGCCAGCAGCCTCCCCCGCACGGTCAGCACCACCCGGTCGCCCGCCGGCTCGACCAGGTCGCCGAGCTCGGCGATCGGCAGCGCGGCTGCGGGCACCCCCGCCCGGGTGCGCACGGCGAGCTGCAGCGCCTCGAGCCGGCGCGCCTCCCCGTCGAGCCGCTCGCCGGCGGCCTCCGGCGAGCGGCCGGCGGCCACGGCGTCGATGTAGCGCTCGGGCGTGCGGACGTTCCAGAAGCGCCGGCCGGATCGATGCGAGTGGCCTGCGCAGCCGAACGCCTGGTACTCGCCCATCGACCAGTAGAGCTGGTTGTGGCGGCACTCGTGCCCGGGACGGGCCCAGTTGGAGATCTCGTACCACGCCAGCCCGGCCCGCTCGAGGTCGGCTGCAGCCATCAGGTACTTCTCGGCCTGGTCGTCGTCGTCGGGGTGGCGGTCGGGGTCGTCGGCCAGGGGCGTGCCCGGCTCGACGGTCAGCCCGTACGCGCTGACGTGGGGCGGTTCGAGCGCCAGGGCGGCGTCCAGCGTGCGCCGCCAGTCGTCGAGCGACTCGCCGGCCGCCCCGTAGATCAGGTCGAGGTTGAAGGTGGCGATGCCGCCGTCCCGCACCAGGTCGACGGCGCGCACCACGTTGGCGGGGTCGTGCGTACGCCCGAGGCCGGCGAGCACATGCTCGACCATGGACTGGACACCCAGGCTGATCCGGCTGACCCCGCCGGCCACGAGTGTGGCCACCAGCTCGGCCGTGACCGTGTCGGGGTTGGCCTCGACGGTGACCTCACACTCTGCGGCCCGGGGCATCGCGTCGAGCACGGCGACCAGCCGCTCGGGCTCGACCAGCGACGGCGTGCCCCCGCCCACGAAGATGCTCGTGGCGGGAGGCAGGCCGTCGGCGACCGCACGTTCCACGTCGGTGCGGCACGCGTCGAGGTAGGCGTGCTGGAGATGGTGGCGATCGGTCCAGGTCGCGAAGGCGCAGTAGTCGCAGCGCGCCGCGCAGAACGGCACGTGCAGGTAGATCCCGAAGGGTGTCGGGCCCTCAGGCGCAGGCGCAGGCTGCGACGTGACGGCCCGACCTCGCCTCAGCGGACCAGGCAGAGGCCCAGGCTGTCGAGCCGGGCCGGCACCTGGTCGGGATGGCAGTCGAGGATGCAGGCCACGGCCCGCAGGTCCTCGCGCCGGATGGTGAGCATGCGACCGTTGTAATCGCCCCGCTGCACCTGGATCATGCGCAGGTAGCGGGCGAGCATCTCGCCCTCCTGCCCGCCCAGTTGCTCGACGGCGCCGAGGTCGATGGTGACGGGACGGTCATCGCGGCGGGGGCCGCGCATGCGCTCGGTGAGGTCGACGACGTGCTCGTCGCCGCCGGGCGAGCGGATGCCCAGCTCGTCGTCGCTGGGCAGCATCTGATCGACGGGCACGCGGTAGAAGCGGGCCAGCCGCTGTAGGCGGGGCACGGAGATGGCGCGCTCACCCCGTTCGTAGGCTCCAAGCACCGACGCCTTGAACTCGTGCTCCGATGCCGCCTCGACATCTTGGAGCGACAGGTGCTTCTGGCGTCGGATCGAACGAAGTCTCGCCCCGACTTTGGCGGCGTAGCCGCTGTCGCGCTCGACCTCGAGATCGGTGTCCATGATTTTCCTCCCTCGGCCGTTCCCCAGAAGTACGGCCAGACCCAGGCGTGCCCGCCCGGAACTGCTCGGGGCAGGCAAGTCCCTACTCTACGCACTGAACTGCACGGCCGACAATCACTGCGAGTGTGGCTCTGCCACATTCGCCAACCCGATGGTGACACGAAAAGTGCAGAGATACCACACCTAGCGTTTGCTTACCGAAGGTTACCCACCAGATTTTCGCGTAGAGCAACCAAAAGTGCACCCGCTGTGATCGCCGCGGTCTCGGCACGAAAAACGTGGATCCCGAGTCGGGTTCGCGGCAACCCGGCTCCGAGCTCGCCCGGTGACCAGCCTCCCTCGGGCCCGACGAGCACCGTCGGCCGGTCGAGCGAGGGCGGCTCGCCGTCGAGATCGGCCAGCGTGGCCCCCTGCCGGCCGGCGACGTCGGCGAAGATCGCCACCGGCTCGACCCGCGGCAACCAGGTGCGTCGGCACTGCATGGCCGCCTCGCGGGCGATGCTCACCCACCGGGCGAGGTGGCGGTCGGCCTTGGTCGCGTCCCAACGCACGACGCTGCGCTCGGCCACGAACGGCACGATGCGGTCGACGCCCACCTCGGTGAGCTTCTGCACGGTCAGCTCGGGGCGTGCCCCCTTGATCAGGGCGAACGCCACCGTGACCGGCGGATCCGGCCGGGGATCGGCCACGACCGCACCGGCCGGCTCGACGTCCGGGCCCGAGGTCAGCCGCCCCGGTCGCCACCGCCCCGACCCGTCGGCCACCGTGATCTGGCTCCCCGGGCCCAGGCGCAGCACGCGGGCCAGGTGGTGGTGGTCGGCGTCGGACAGCCGGGGCGCCTCGACGTCGGCGACGAAGGCGTGGGCGCGCGCCCGGCGGGGCGTCACCGGCCCGGCACCGTCGCCCCCCACGGGCACCACCGCTACTTGAACGCCGAGCGCAGCTTGGAGATGAGCGTGGACGGCGGCGGCGCGACCTCCTCGCCGCGCAGCTCGGCCAGGTGGCGGACGATCTCCTCCTCGTCCTCGCTCAGCTCGGTGGGAACGTCGACCACGACCTCGACCAGCAGGTCGCCCCGGCTGCGCCGCTCGAGGTGGGGCACGCCGCGACCCCGCAACCGGAAGGTGGTGCCCGAGGCCGTGCCGCGTGGGATCTCGATGTCGTCGGTGCCGTCGAGCGTCTCGAACTCGAGCGTGGTGCCGAGCGTGGCCTGGGTGTAGGGCAGCAGCACGGTGCTGTGCAGGTCGGTGCCGTCGCGCTCGAAGCGGGGATGGGACTGAACCCGCAGGTGGACGTAGAGGTCGCCGGCGGCGCCGCCGCGGGGGCCCACCGCGCCGCGGCCCGACAGGCGCAGGGTCGAGCCGGAGTCGACGCCGGCGGGGATGTCGACCGTGTAGTTGCGCTCCTCGATCGTGCGGCCCTCGCCGCGGCACTCGGGGCAGGGGCTGGCGATGATCTGGCCCGAGCCGCTGCAGCGGGCGCACGGCGACGACGTGACCATCTGCCCGATCAGCGACTGGCGCACCCGCTGCACCTGGCCGGTGCCCTGGCACTCGTAGCAGGTCACGGGCTCGGTGCCGTCGGCGGCTCCGGTCGCCTGGCACGCCGTGCAGGCCACGGCCGTGCGCACCGACACGACGTGTTCGCACCCGAAGACGGCCTCCGTGAACTCGAGGTCGGCCACCACCTCGAGGTCGGCGCCGCGGGGCGGGCCCGCCTGGGCCCGGCCGCTGCGCCCGCCGAACGGGCTGCCCCCGAAGAACGCCTCGACGAAGTCGCCCAGGCCGCCGCCCGCGAAGCCGAACGGATCGGCCCCGGTCGCCCCGCCGTTGACCCCGTCCGGCCCGAACGTGTCGTAGCGTCGGCGCTTATCGGGGTCGGACAGCACCTCGTAGGCGTGCGCTACCTGCTTGAAGCGGGCCTCGGCCTCGGGGTCGCCGTGTCCCGTGTCGGGGTGCAGCTCGCGGGCCAGCCGCCGGAAGGCGCGCTTGATCTCCTCCGGCGTGGCGTTGCGGGAGACGCCGAGCAACTCGTAGTAGTCGGTGGCCACGGTTCTCTTTCAGCCCTCGGTCAGGCGGTCGGACAGGCGGTCGCTCACGACGGCGACAGCCGCAAGTGCCTGCGGGTAGTTCATGCGGGTCGGGCCGAGCACGCCGATGGTGCCGGCGCGCATGCCCTCGATGTCGTAGGGCGCGACGACGATGGCGCACTCGGCCAGCGGTGCCACGCCGGTCTCGGTGCCGATGGCCACGTGCAGGCCGCGATCGATGACGTCGCGCAGCAGCGAGACGACCACGAACTGCTGCTCGAGGATGCCGAGCACCGCTCGCACCGTCTCGATGGCGTCGAACGCCTGGGCCATGCGCGCCGTGCCTTCGACGTAGACGTGCTCGGGGTCGCCGGGCTGGTGGCCGGTGAGGGCCGCCAGCGAGCGCGACACCAGGTCGTCGGTGGCCGCATCGCCTGTGGCCGGGAGCATCGTGCGCGCCTCGAGCTTGACCCCGCCGAGATGCGCCGTCATGTGCGCGGTGGCGGCGGCCACTCGCTCGTCACCCGTGCCCTCGGGCAGCTCGATGGTGTGCTTCTCGACCGTGCCGTCGCTGAAGACCGCCACCACCACGCCGGCGGTCGCCCCGATCGTCACGAGCTGGATCGAGCGAAGCGTGGCGTCGGCCGGCCCGGGCGCCACGACCACGCTGGCCAGGTTGGTGAGGTTCGACAGCAGCCGGCTGGTCTCGGACAGCATCTGCTCGGCCTCGCCGTGGGCGCGGGCGAAGAAGTCGCGCACCTGCTCGGCCGACCGTCCCGGCAGGCGCGGCTGGCGCAGGTGGTCGACGAAGAACCGGTAGCCCTTCTCGGTGGGGACCCGACCGGCGGACGTGTGCGGTTGGCGCAGGTAGCCCTCGGCCTCGAGCCCGGCCATCTCGTTGCGCACGGTGGCGGACGACACGTCGACGCCGGGGGCACTGGCTACGTGGCCTGACCCCACCGGCTGCGCCGTGTCGATGTACTCCTCCACCACTGCTCGGAGGATGGCCGATTTGCGTTCGTCCAGCATCGTCGTGGCCCGGCGGGCCAGCGGCAGGGTGCCGCTGCGTCCGCCTGGTAGCAGTCGAGTGTACCGAGTGCTAACCGCCCACAGGAGGGGTCACGTCAGTCCTCGAGGCGGAGGGCGCTGATGAACGCCTCCTGGGGGACCTCGACGCGGCCGATGCTCTTCATGCGCTTCTTGCCCTCCTTCTGGCGCTCGAGCAGCTTGCGCTTGCGGGTGATGTCGCCGCCGTAGCACTTGGCCAGCACGTCCTTGCGCTTGGCCTTGACCGTCTCGCGCGAGATGACGCGACCGCCGATGGTCGCCTGGATGGGCACGTCGAACAGCTGCCGGGGAATCAGCTCGCGCAGCTTCTCGGTCATGCGGCGGCCGTATTCGCTGGCCTTGTCGCGGTGGGTGACCGAGCTGAAGGCGTCGGCCGCCACGCCGTTGAGCAGCACGTCGACCTTCACCAGGTCGGACGGTGCATAGCCGGCGGGCTCGTAGTCGAGGCTGGCGTAGCCCTGGGTGCGGGACTTCATCTGGTCGAAGAAGTCCCGCACCACCTCGGCGAGCGGCAGTCGGTACACCAGCTCCATCCGCTCGGGCGACAGGTACTCGAGCTTGGTCATCTCGCCCCGCCGCGACTGGCACAGCTCCATGAGCGTGCCCGTGTAGTCGGTGGGGGTGAGGATGGTGCAGGTGAGGAACGGCTCGTCGATGCGCTCGATCGAGGCCGCGGGCGGCATGGCCGACGGGTTGTCGATCTCGACGACGTCGCCCGAGGTGGTGTGCACCTGGTACGCCACGGACGGGGCCGTGGCGATGAGGCTGAGGTCGAACTCGCGCTCGAGCCGCTCGCGGACGATCTCCATGTGCAGCAGGCCGAGGAACCCGCAGCGGAAGCCGAACCCCAGCGCTCCCGACGTCTCGGGCTCGTAGGTGAAGCTGGCGTCGTTGAGCCGCAGCTTCTCGAGCGCCTCGCGCAGGTCGCTGAACTGGTCGCCGTCGATCGGGTACAGCCCGCAGAACACCATGGGCTTGGGGTCCTGGTAGCCGGCGAGCGGCGCCGCGGCCGGGCGGGACGCCTCGGTGACCGTCTCGCCCGAGCGGGCCTCGGCCACGTCCTTGATGCCGGCGATGAGGTAGCCGGTCTCGCCCGGCCCCAATGACGCCACCGGCACGTTCGTCGGCGTGCGCACCCCGACCTCGTCGGCGTCGTGGGTGGCGCCGGCCTGCATGAACCGCAGGCGGCTGCCGGTGGCCAGCGTGCCGTTCACGACCCGCACCGACGACACCACGCCCCGGTACGGGTCGTAGTGCGAGTCGAAGAGGAGCGCCTGCAGCGGCTCGGCCACGTCGCCGACGGGCGCCGGCACCCGCTCGATGACGGCGTCGAGCAGCTCGCTGACCCCCTCGCCGGTCTTGGCGCTGATGCGCAGGATCTCGCCGGCCGGGATGCCGAGCACCTTCTCGATCTCGGCCGCGTAGCGGTCGGGATCGGCCGCCGGCAGGTCGATCTTGTTGAGCGCGGCGACGACCTCGAGGTCGTGCTCCAGGGCCAGGTAGCAGTTGGCCAGGGTCTGGGCCTCGATGCCCTGGGCGGCGTCGACCAGCAGGATCACGCCCTCGCACGCGGCCAGCGAGCGCGACACCTCGTAGCCGAAGTCGACGTGGCCGGGCGTGTCGATGAGGTCGATCGCGTGGTCGCGGTAGCTGAGCCGCACCGACTGCAGCTTGATGGTGATGCCCCGCTCGCGCTCGAGGTCCATCGAGTCGAGGTACTGCTCGCGCATGTCGCGGGGATCGACCGCGCCGCACAGCTCGAGCAGGCGGTCGGCCAGGGTCGACTTGCCGTGGTCGATGTGGGCGATGATGGAGACGTTGCGGATGCGGTCGAGGTCCATAGGGGGTCACGCGAGCGTAGCGGCGGGTCGCGGCGGTCCCGGAGGTGACATCGGGCCGTGGGCACCGCTAGCCTGTCCCGGCTATTTCGATCGCAGCCGTCGGCCGACCCGGTCGGGCCCGCCGTCGACGACCACCAGGGACGAAAGCAGAGAGAGCAGCCTCCGTGGCGAACATCAAGAGCCAGATCAAGCGCAACAAGCAGAACCTCGTGCGCCACGAGCGCAACAAGGCGGTGCGCTCCGAGCTCAAGTCGCGCGCCCGGTCGGCGGTCGTGGCCGCCGAGGCCGGTGCCGACGACGCCGACGAGCGCCTGCGCCTCGCCATCAAGCGCATCGACACCGCGGCCGCCAAGGGCGTCATCCACCGCAACGCCGCCGCCCGGCGCAAGTCGCGGCTGATGGCGCGGGTCCGGCAGGCGGCGACCTCCGAGGCCTGACGGCCGCGAGGTCGCGCGGGGCCCGGTCGTCAGCGGGCCAGGTACGCCAGGCGGGCGACCAGCACCTCGAGCACCAGGTCGTCGGGCCACGCCTTGCCGCCGCGCAGGTCGATGTCGGCGGCCGCCAGCAGGTCGATCGCCCGCACCACGCGGTCGTGGCCCAGCTTGCGGCTCTGGCTCAGGGCCTTGCGGGCCGGGAAGGTCGATCCCTTCAAGCCCAGCAGCGCCGCGGCGTCCTTCTCGCCCGCCACCGCGGCGCCGTCGAGGGCGAGCATGCGGCCGTAGTGGTTCTGCAGCGTGGCCATGATCTGCAGGGCGTGACGGCCGCCGCCGGCGGTCATGCGGTGCAGCTTCGACAGCGCGGTGCGGATGTCGCCCCGGTCGAGCGCGTCGGTCAGCTCCCAGGGCGGGACGCCGCCGGCCTCGCCCAGGAACGGTTCGATGTCGGCCTCGCCCAGGCGGGCGCCGGCGCCGAAGCTGCCGACGAGTGTGCCGAGCACGCCCACCAGGCGCTGGGGATCGTCGCCCAGCCAGGCCATCAGCCGGTCGGTGGCCCCCCGGTCGAGCTTCAGCCCGGCCGCCGCGACCTGCTCGTCGACCCAGTCCGCCACCTTGCGGCCGGGACCGGCGTCGATCTGCACGCCCTTGCACGCCTTGACGGCGTCGAGCAGCGACTTGGGCACCCGGCCGCCGCTCCACACCAGCACCAGCGACGTGGTCGGCAGCGGGTCGGCCAGGTAGTCGACCAGCGGGGCGACCTGGGCCGCCCGCGTGAACAGCTCCACGTCGCGGCCCACCACGACCCGACGGTCGGTGAGGAAGGGCGGGGTCTGGGCGGCATCGACCAGCGGCACGATCGAGACGTCGGCCCCGTCCGCGCCCGTGAACCGGTCACGGCCCACCTCCTCGACGGTCAAGCCGGGGTCGAGGTCGC
Organism: Acidimicrobiales bacterium; assembly: GCA_035697515.1. GTDB lineage: Bacteria > Actinomycetota > Acidimicrobiia > Acidimicrobiales > VFJN01 > ZC4RG19. The sequence goes on along the minus strand of DASSCS010000048.1, from coordinate 23,944 downwards.
CCGTGAGCGCGTGGATCACGTCACGGGCGGCGTCGCGCAGCAGCACCTCGTCGTCGCCCCTCACCAGATGCACGGGCGCGTCGAGCTTGACCTCCGTCACCGCTGCATCTCGCGCGCCGCTCGCCCTCGCCGGTACCGATCGCCCCTCACCGCTGGCCTCCTCGCCGGCGATCGCCGCTCACCGCTGGTCCCGATCGCCGTCGGCACCCTCGCCGTGCGGGTCGCCCCGGCGGCGTACCGCCAGCAGCGCGCCCATCACCTCGGCCACCCGGCGGCTGCGGCGCACGTCGTTGCTGCGCAGGAGCCGGCACCCCGCCGCGACCGCCGCCGCCTCGCGGGCGGACGCGGCGGCAGCGGACCAGCGCGTCGAGTCGAAGGCCAGCGGCACGTGCCACCGCTCGGCCTGGGTCCGGCCCGCCGCCGCGTCGGCCAGGTCGTCGACGACCACGACCACGCCGGCCAGGCCGGCCGGGCCGCCGGAGGTGTCGCGGTCGTGGTCGGTCACCCCGGGATCGCCGCCCGCCAGGTCGGCGGCGAGTGCCGGCGAGACCATGATCACCTCCACCCCGGCGGCCCGGGCCGCCACCACCTGGTCGACCGACGAGGCCCGCATGGCCACGTGCCGGCCGGCGGTGCCCGCCACCACGCCGGCGAAGCGGGCCGGCGGCGGCACGTCGACCAGGTCGGCGCCGAGCGCCAGCACCGCGCCGGCGCCTGCCTGCACCTCGGACTCGCGCCCGAAGCGGGGCGCCGGCACGACGCCGACGACCAGTACCCGCATCCGCAGGTCGAGGCACTCGCCACCGATGCGCAGGGTCGTCCCCATGCGGGGAACGGGCGGACGGGCGGGTGCGATCACGACGGCCGAGGATAGGCCGCCGCCACGCCCGCACCGGGCGACGCCGGCCCGCCGCGTCCCGGCTAGCCGGCGGGCCCGCGCGATGCGAGCCATGCGGCGGGCCCCGCCCGGCGCCCCGCCCCGGTAGGACCTCGCAGGGTCGGTCGCCGCAGCCCGGGCGACGCGTGCGGCGCCCGGCTGCGGGGCCGGGGCTCGACGTCGACGTCGATCCGGCCGCCGGCATTCGCCACGACGGTCAGGCGGAGGCCGCCGACGTCGATCACCGTGCCCGACGGGGGACGGAGACTGCCGTGGGCCTCGGCCCGCCCACCGGCCGGGGGCGACGTCGCGGCGGGCGCGAGCACCGTGCCGACGGGCCAGGCGTGGCGGAGCACCGCCACCAGGTCGGACGCCGAGCGTGCGCCGGAGCGCAGCACGACGACGTCGACCCGCCGTGCACCGGCGTCCCGCAGGCCGGCGAGCACGCTGCTGTCGTGTGCCCGACCGTCGACCACCAGGACCGTCGCTCCCCCGCCCTGCCACAAGGTCGCTCCCGCGCCCAGCGCCTGGCCGCCCGGCGACACCGGCTCGGCGCGCGGCACCAGCGCCGCGATGACGACCGCGGCCAGCGTGAGGCGCCCCGCGACACCGAGCGGCGGTGTGTGGTGGTGTCGCTGCGCCAGCGCGCGTGTGGCGGCCAGCACGACCGCTCCCGCGCCCAGCGCGACGGCGTGCCCGGCGCGGAGGTCGCCCAGGGGCCAGCGGGCCGCGGCCGTTGCCACCCCCTCGAGCCAGGCCAGCATCAGCCGCGTGGGAAGGTGGACGGCGTCCGCGACGGTGCCGCCGAACACGCCCGCCACCAGGCCGCCGGCCACGCCCCACACCATCAGTGGGCCGGCCGCCGGCGCCGCCAGCAGGTTGGCGGGCAGCGACGCCAGGGGCACCGAACCGAATGTGGTGACCAGCAGCGGCGACACCGCGGCCTGGGCCGCGAGGGTGACCGACAGCGGCGCGGCCAGCCAGCGCGGGCCCGGCAGGTGGGCCTCGAGGCGCTCGGCGCCCGCCACGATGCCCGCCGCGCCGGCGACCGAGAGCCGGAACCCCAACGACGTGGCCAGCAGCGGGTCGACCAGCAGCATGGCGGCCATGCCCAGCGCCAGCGTGCGGACGGTCGAGGTGGGGCGCCCGAGCGCCGCACCCGTCGCCGCCACCGACGCCATGGCGACGGCGCGGAGCACCGAGGGCTCGGCGCGGGTGACCAGCGCGAACAGGGCGAGCACGGCCAGCGTCGCCGCCAACCGCGGACCGAACCGCAGACGCGTCAGCAGCGGCGCCGCGATGACCATGACGAAGGCGACGTTCTGGCCGGACACGGCGAGCAGGTGGGTCAGGCCCGCGGCCCGGAAGGCGTCGGCCATGTCGGCCGGCTGGGCCCTGTCGTCGCCCAGGGTGATGCCGGCCAGCAGGCTGGCCTGGCGCGCTGGCATCGCCTCGGCACCGTGCGCCAGGGTGCGGCGCAGCCCGTTGGCCAGCCGGGTGACGCCCTCGCCCGGGCGCCAGCCGACCACCGTGTCGACGCGCAGGCGGCCCGCCAGGTGCCGGTGGCGGACCAGCCGCTCGTAGGGACCGGGCGGCTGCACTCGGCCGATGACGGCGACCCGCTCACCCGCCAGCCGGTCGTCGAGGGCACCCGCCGCCGACAGCCGGGCCGTGGCCCGCAGGCGCCGGCCGTCGACGCGCACGTCGACCCGGACACCGCCGCGGCCGTCGGGCTCCGGGTCGCTCACCAGTACCACCTCGGCGGTCACCGGCCCGGTCGCCAAGGGTGCCTCGAGCCCCGCCACCGACCGCTCGGCCAGCGCGGCCGCGAGCAGGGCCGCGCCGACGCACAGCAGGGCGGGGCGAAGCTCGACGCCACCCGGCCACCGGCGGCGGCGCTCCCGGGCATGCACGGCAGGCCCGCCGGCGTCGACCGACCACGGTCGCCCCCGACCGGCGACCAGCCACCCGGCGACCACGACCACCACGCCGACGGCGAGCGGCACCCCGGGCAGGTGCCCATCGGCGACCGCGAGGGCGCCCGAGAACGTGGCAGCGGCCAGCACCACCGCCCAGCGATCGGGCACCGGTCACACCGTGACCAGGTCGCGGAGCTGCTCGAGCTTGGCCTCGCCGATGCCACGCACGTCGATCAGCTCTTCGACCGAGCCGAACGGCCCGTGCTGGTCGCGGTGGGCGATGATCGCCTCGGCGGTGGCGGGGCCGACCCCCGGCAGCTCGTCGAGCTGGTCGGCCGAGGCCCGGTTGATGTCTACCAGCCCACCACCGGCGTCCGATCCCGAGGTGCCGGCGCTCCCGCCCGCCTGCGGGCCGGCGGGAACCGGAGGCGCGACCTCGCCCTGGCGGAGCACGTAGACCTGCTGCCCGTCGGTCAGCGGTGCGGCGAGGTTGATGCGCGCCAGGTCGGCGTCGGGAAGGGCGCCGCCCGCGGCGTCGACGGCGTCGACCACCCGCGCCCCGGTCGGCAGTCTCTGCACCCCCGGCACCGCCACGGCACCGGCCACGTGGACCACCACCTCGGCGGCGCCCTCACCGACCGGCGGCTCGCCGCCGGCCGCGGCCTCGCCCGGCACGCCCGTGGGGGTGGCGGCCGCCTCGCCACCCGCCGGCGAACCGGCCTCGTCGGTCGCGGCGGGCTGCTCGGCGAAGGGCAGCTCCAGCTCGGGCGGTGGGGCGGGCGGCGCGAGCAACCGCCAGCCGACGACCGCCGCCACCGCCAGGGCGACCACGGCACCGACCAGCCGGGTGGGCGCGGGGGCGGACGCCACCAGGTCGTCGAGCCGATCGCGCCAGCTGCGGGGCGGCAACGGCCGGTGCAACTCGTGGGTCGGGTCGTCGGACAGGCCGGCCACGTCGGCCGGGTGGAGCAGATCGGACATCGACGTCCTCCGGGGGCACGACGGCGCCGGCACCGGCCGGGCGCGCGTCAGCGTTCGCGGGAGCCGCACGAGCGGCGAGGAAGGGCGGCCGGCGCCGCTGGGAAGCGCACGGCGACACCCCGATCGGCCGGAACCGGCGAGGGGAGGCGGGCCTCACGCCCGCGGGCGAGCACCCTAGCGCCCCGCGACGCGGCGTCGAGCGCGCGCCACCGTGACATCGTGCGAGCCACACCGCGGTGGCTCAGCCTCGCTGCCCTCGCCTGACTCGGCCCGAGGAACAACTCGCCGCCACGGCGGTCCGGAGCGGTCGGCCGACGCGCCGACGCGCCGTGCCCAGGTGCCCGGCTGGCGGCGCGATCAGCCCTCGCGGGTCACGGCAGCGTGCCTCCCACCGGCCTCACCGTCGGCGCCGGCGGGGCCGCCGAGGACGGTGCGACGGGCGATCCACTCGGCCTCGATCTCCTGCGGGATGCGCCGGTACGCGGCCCAGTGCGGATAGCCCCGCAGGCGCCACCGCACGTACGCGCCCAGGTAGCGGACGAGGAACCCGAGCACCCCCTCCTCGCGCCACTGCCGCACGTGCTCGAGCTCGTGGCGGAGCAGCCGGGCGTTGCCGACGCCTCGGCGGCGCATGAGGATCAGCGGCCCCAGCGTGGTGGCCGTCGCCCCCGGCGCCGCGACGCCGACGAGCAGCCAGTAGCCGTCGTGCCGTTCGAGCCGCACCAGCGCCCTTCGCTCGTGACTGCCCCGCCGCCCGGTCCGCGACCTGGTCCGCCCGGCTAGAAGAGCTGGCGGGTCAGGCGCTTGCGGTAGTCGGCCGTGCGGGGGTCGTCGGGGCCCAACACCTCGAGCAGGTCGAGGAACTCCTGGCGGGCGGCGTCGTCGCCCTTCACCTGCGGCAGCAACCCGTCCAGCTTGGCCGCGATCTCGGCCCCGGCAGCGGCCGACGCGCCGTCGCCGTTGCCACCGAGCCCGGCGCCCGTGCGGACCAGCGCGGCCACGCGGCGGGTCTCGGCGGTCTCGGGGATGCGCTCGAGCAGGGCCAGCGCCTCGTCCAGGTCGCCGTCACGGCGCCGTGCGGCGAGCAGCTCGGCCAGCGCCACGATGGCGTCGTGATGGTCGGGCTTCAGCTCGAGCGCCTCGCGCAGCGACGCCTCGTCGCCCTCGGCAACCAGGCGGTCGAGTTGCTGCTCGGCCTCGCTGGGCAGCAGGGCCTGGACGAACTCGCGCACGACCGGCTCGGGCTGGGCGCCGACGAACCCGTTGACGGGCTTGCCGTCGGCCAGCGCGTACACGGCGGGGATGCCCTGCACCCGGAAGGCCTGCGAGATCTGCGGGTTCTCGTCGACGTTGACCTTGGCCAGCACCACCTGGCCGTCGGTCTCGTCGACCACCCTCTCGAGGATGGGGCCGAGGGTGCGGCAGGGCCCGCACCAGGGCGCCCACAGGTCGACCACGACAGGCGTGGTGGACGAGCGGTCGATCACGTCGGTCTGGAAGGTGGCGTCGGTCACGTCGATGGCCATCGGGACCAGGCTACCGGCGACCCCCGCCGCGCCCGACGTGCCGCGCCCTCTACGGTGAACGCCTGATGCCCTCTACGGTGAGCACTCGATGACGCACGCACCGGCCACCGACACCGATGCGCCCAAGGGCGTCGACGTCGCCCGCGTGACCGAGTGGTTCCGTGCGCACGCCGCCGACGTCGAGCCGCCGCTGCGCTTCGACCTGGTCGCCGGCGGCCGGTCGAACCTGACCTACCGGGTCACCGATGCCGCGGATCACGCCTGGGTGCTGCGCCGCCCGCCGCTCGGCCAGGTGCTGGCGACGGCCCACGACATGGGGCGGGAGCACCGCATCATCGCCGCGCTCGCCTCGACCGACGTGCCCGTGGCGCCGGTCGTCGGGCTGTGCACCGACGAGTCGGTCAACGGCGCGCCCTTCTACGTCATGGGCTTCGTCGAGGGCCTGGTCGCCCGCGACGCGAAGGCGGCGGGCGCGCTCACGGTCGGGGCCCGGGCCCGCGCCGGCGAGCAGATCGCGGACGTGCTGGCCCGCATCCACGCCGTCGATCCCGACGCCGTCGGCCTGGGCGACCTCGGCCGCAAGGAGGGCTACGTCGAGCGCCAGCTCAAGCGCTGGCACGGCCAGTGGCAGAAGTCGAAGACGCGCGAGCTGCCGGTGGTCGACGAGGTGCACGCCGCGCTCGCGGCCCGCGTGCCCGAGCAGGGCCCGGCGGCCATCGTGCACGGCGACTACCGGCTCGACAACTGCCTGCTCCGCCCCGACGGCAGCGTCGCCGCGGTGCTCGACTGGGAGCTGTGCACGCTCGGCGACCCCCTCGCCGACGTGGGCCTGCTGCTCGTCTACTGGACCGACCGCGACGACGCCCGCCCCGCCCTGCTCGACGCCCCGACCGCACTCGAGGGCTTCCCCACGCGGGCCGAGGTGGCCCGGCGCTACGCCGGGGCCTCGGGGCGCGACGTCGACGACGTCGCCTACTTCGTCGCCCTCGGCTACTGGAAGCTGGCGTGCATCCTCGAGGGCGTCTACGCCCGCTACAAGGGCGGCGTGATGGGCGAGTCCTCGGGGTTCGAGGGGTTCGCCGCGCAAGTCGAGATACTGGCCGAGGCGGCCCGGTCCGCGGTCGAGGGTCTGCCCGCCGCCTAGGTTCCCGTTGTCCCCCATCGAGAGACGCCCATGGCCCTGTACGAGCTGATCGAACGACCCGAGCTGGACGAGCCGATGCTGGTGCTCGCACTCGAAGGGTGGATCGACGCCGGGCTGGCCGCGGCCAGCGCCGCCGAACTGTTGTGCGACCAGCTCGACACGGTGACCGTGGCCCGGTTCTCGACCGACGACCTGCTCGACTACCGGGCGCGCCGGCCGGTCGCGCACCTGACCGACGGCGTGCTGCGCGGGCTGACCTGGCCCGAGATCGAGCTGCGGGCCGCCACCGACGGCGCCGGCAACGAGATGCTGCTGCTGGTGGGCGCCGAGCCCGACCGGCTGTGGCACCGCTTCACCGACGATGTGGTGACCCTGGCGCTCGACTTCGGGGCGAGCATGTGCGTGGGCCTGGGGGCCTATCCCTTCGCTGCGCCCCACACCCGGTCGCCCCGGGTGGCGTGCACCGCGTCGACGCCCAGCCTGGCCGAGGGCACGTTCCTGCGGGCGTCGCTCGACTTCCCCGGGGGCATCCAGGCCGCGATCGAGCAGGGCTGCGACGAGCGAGGCATCCCCGCGGTCGGGCTGTGGGCGCAGATCCCCCACTACGTGCCGGCCAACATGCCATTCCCGGCGGGCAGCGTGGCGCTGGTCGAGGGCCTGAGCCTGCTGGGCAACCTGTCGCTGCCGCTCGGCGACCTGTCGGCCCGGGCCGAGGCCACCCGCAACCGCCTCGACGAGCTGATCGCCCAGAACCCCGAGCACGTCGAGATGCTGCGCCAGCTCGAGGCCGCGTGGGAGCGGTCCGAGCCCCGGGAGCCGACCATGGGCCTGTCCGACCTCCCGTCGGGCGACGAGCTGGTGGCCGAGCTCGAGGAGTACCTGCGCGACCAGCGCAACGACTAGGGCACCCCTCCTGCCCGGCGACCTTGACCGGGCGGTCAAGGCGCGGGCTAGGTTGCGCAGCATGAAGATCGACGGGGGCATCAGGGGTGGGCTCGACCGCGCGACGGCGTCGGCGGCCGAGCAGGAGCGGCGCGGTTACGACGGCATCTGGGTCGCCGAGACCAGCCACGACCCGTTCCTGCCGCTACTGCTGGCGGCGCAGGACACCGTGCGGATCGACCTGGCCACCGGCATCGCCGTCGCCTTCGCCCGCAGCCCCATGACCCTGGCGCAGACGGCGTGGGACCTGCAGGACGCCTCGCACGGCCGGTTCATCCTGGGCCTCGGCAGCCAGATCAAGCCCCACATCACCCGGCGCTTCTCGATGCCGTGGTCGCACCCGGCCGCCCGCATGCGCGAGATGATCGTGGCCATCCGGGCCATCTGGGCGTGCTGGAACGAGGGCACCAAGCTCGACTTCCGGGGCGACTTCTACACCCACACGCTGATGACGCCGTTCTTCAACCCCGGCCCCAACCCCCACGGCGACGCCCGCATCTTCCTCGCAGGCGTCGGCGAGCTGATGACCGAGGTGGCGGGCGAGGTCGCCGACGGCTTCATCTGCCACGGCTTCACCACCCGCCGTTACCTCGACGAGGTCACCCTGCCCGCCCTCGAGCGGGGCCGGGCCAAGGCGGGCAGGACGATGGCGGGCTTCGAGCTGTCGGGGCCCATGTTCGTCGTCACCGGCCGCGACGAGGCCGAGATGGCCGCCGCCGCCAAGGGCGTGCGCGGGCAGATCGCCTTCTACGGGTCGACGCCGGCCTACCGCAAGGTGCTCGACCTGCACGGCTGGGGCGACCTGCAGGACGACCTGAACCGCATGTCGAAGGAGGGTCGCTGGGGCGAGATGGGCGACCTGATCGACGACGAGATCCTGCAGGAGTTCGCCGTGGTGGCGCCGCTCGATCAGGTGGCCGCCGGGCTGATCGACCGGTGGGGCGACGCGCTCGGCCGCATCAGCTTCTACACGCCCTACGAGTCCGACACGAGCCAGTGGGACCAGGTGATCGCCGACCTCAAGGCGGCCTGACCCCTCCGGCCGGACGCGGTCGTTTCCCGCCCGGGTTTCGGCCGGCGTCGCGTCAGGCGTCGACGAGGGCCAGCTGGCCGTCGCCGTAGCGCCGCTTGCACAGCGACCGCTGCAGCTTGCCCGAGCTGGTCTTGGGCAGGGTCCCGGGCGCGACCAGCACGATGTCGCGGGCCGGCACGCCCACCACCTCGCGCACCCGCTCGGCCACCTGCTTGCGCACGAGCGCGAGGTCGTCGGCCTTGGACTCGGCCGCCACGACCAGCGACTCTCGCCCCCGGTCGCCGTCGACGCCGAAGGCGATGACGTTGCCCGCCCGCACCCCGTCGAGCGCGCCCACGGCCCGCTCGACGTCCTCGGGGAAGACGTTGCGCCCGCCCACGATGATCACGTCCTTGATGCGGCCGCACATCACCAGCTCGCCCTCGAGCGTGTAGGCGAGGTCGCCGGTGCGCAGCCAGCCGTCACGGAACAGCTCGGCGTTGGCGTCGGGCCGGCGGTAGTAGCCGGGCGTGACGGACGTGCCGGCGATCTCGAGCTCGCCCACCTCGCGATCGTGCAGCGGCGCCCCGGTGTCGGGGTCGACGATGCGGATCTGCAGCCCCGGCACGGCTCGTCCCAGCACCGCCAGCCGGCGGCTGCCCACCGTGCCGGGCTCGGCCGGCACCGCGTACCGCTCGGTCTCGAGCACCCGGCGGTCGACGCAGTCGGTGCGCATGCCCGAGCCGGGCTCGGGGAAGGTGCCGGCGATCGCCACCTCGGCCATGCCGAAGGCGGGGAACACGGCCCCGGGGTGCAGCCCGTGGCGCCGGCCGGCGTCGACGAACGCCTCGACCTGGTCGGGGTCGATGGGCTCGGCCCCGTTGAGGGCGATGCGGAGGCGCGACAGGTCGTAGGTCTCGTCCCGGTTGAGGGCCCGTGTGGCGAGCACCCAGCTGAAGTTGGGGCCGGCCGTGGCGGTGCCGCCGTAGGTCGACAGCCACTCCATCCAGCGGGCCGGGCGGGCCGTGAAGTCCTGGGGAGCACCGAGGACCAGGGCCGTGCCGGTGGACATGGGCAGGGCGAGCAGGCCAACGAGGCCCATGTCGTGGTAGAGCGGCAACCACGACACCAACACGTCGTCGTCGACGTCGAGCCGGGCGGCGACGGCGACGGCGTCGAGGTTGGCCCGCAGCACCTTGTCGGGCAGCATCACGCCCTTGGGGTCGGATGTCGAGCCGCTGGTGAACTGCAGGATGACGAGACGGTCGGGGTCGTCGGCCGGACGCGTCCAGGCGGCCGCGTCGCCTTCGGCCAGGTCCGCGAAGCCCACCATCGGCGGGTCGCCGGGCTGGGGGGTCATGAACGCCGCCAGCTCGGGGTCGGCCACGCACAGGCGCGCATCGGCGTTGTGGATGCGCTGGCGGGTCTGCAGCACGAACTCGTCGATCGACGACAGCCGCATCGGCAGCGGCAGCACGACGATGGTGGCCCCCGCCAGCCAGGTGGCCTGGATGGCCGTGACCAGCTCGCGCGTGGTGGGCGAGAGCAGGGCCACATGGTCGCCGGGGCGGATGCCACGGGCCTGGAGCGCCGCTGCGTAGCCCTTGGCCTGCTCGTGCAGGTCGCGCCACGGGACGACGTCTTCGGCGCCGCCCACGACGAACGTGACGGCCGTGTCGCGCGCGGCGGCGCGCTCGAGGCGACGGAGAAGCGATGGCATCGGCATTCCGACCCGCTTCCCCCGCACGGCGTTACACAACACGCCACGTGTGTGACCTTTGTCTCGCTTCCGACCAGGGCCGCGGTCGATTCCGAGCGCTGTCGGGCGCCCGGTAGCCTGGCTGGCCATGGCCGAGCCCGCGTCGCCGAGCAGCGAACCCCCCAGGTCCGACACGCCCCCGCACCGCTACACGGCCGAGCTCGCGGGCCGCGTCGAGACCGCGTGGCAGGACCGCTGGGACCGCGAGGGCACGTTCCTGACCCCCAACCCGGTGGGCGACCTGAGCGCCGGCTTCGACAAGGTCGCCGGCCTCATCAAGCTGTACGTGCTGGACATGTTCCCCTACCCCAGCGGCGCAGGGCTCCACGTGGGGCACCCGCTGGGCTACATCGGCACCGACGTCTACGCGCGCTACCGGCGCATGACCGGGCACAACGTGGTGCACACGATCGGCTACGACGCCTTCGGGCTGCCGGCCGAGCAGTACGCCGTGCAGACCGGCCGGCACCCGCGCACCACCACCGAGGCCAACATCGCCACCATGCGCCGCCAGCTGCGGCGCCTGGGCCTGGCTCACGACCCGCGCCGGTCGATCAGCACCATCGACCCCGGCTACTACCGGTGGACGCAGTGGATCTTCCTGCAGATCTTCAACTCGTGGTACGACACCGACGCCGACCGGGCCCGCCCCATCGACGACCTGATCACCGAGCTCGACGCCGGCACGCGCCAGCCGGCCGAGGGCACCAACCCGACGGGCCGGCCGTGGGCCGAGCTGTCGCCCACCGAGCGCCGGGTGGTGGTGGACAACCACCGCCTGGCCTACGTGCAGGAGGCGCCGGTCAACTGGTGCCCCGGCCTGGGCACCGTGCTGGCCAACGAGGAGGTCACCGCCGACGGCCTCAGTGAGCGCGGCAACTTCCCGGTGTTCCGGCGGCCCCTCCGGCAGTGGATGATGCGCATCACCGCGTATGCCGACCGGCTGCTGGCCGACCTCGACGTGCTCGACTGGCCCGAGCCGATCAAGCTGCAGCAGCGCAACTGGATCGGGCGCTCCGAGGGCGCCACCGTCACCTTCCCCACGGTCACCGCCGGCGGCGGCGCCGGTCCCGGCATCCCGGTGTTCACCACCCGGCCCGACACGCTGTTCGGCGCCACCTACATGGTGCTGGCCCCCGAACACCCCCTGGTCGACGAGCTGACCGCCGGCGCCTGGCCCAGCGACATGCCGGCCGGGTCGGTCGCGACCTGGACCGGCGGCCACGCCACCCCGGGCGAGGCGGTCGCCGCCTACCGGCGCCAGGCCGGCGCCCGCTCCGACGTCGAGCGCCAGGTCGAGACCCGCGAGAAGACGGGCGTGTTCGTGGGCAGCTACGCCACCAACCCCACGACCGGCAGGCCCATCCCCGTCTTCATCGCCGACTACGTGCTGATGGGCTACGGCACCGGCGCCATCATGGCCGTACCCGCGCAGGACGAGCGCGACTGGGCGTTCGCCGAGGCGTTCGGCCTGCCCATCGTGCGCACCGTCCAGCCGCCCGAGGGTTGGGAGGGCAAGGCGTACGTGGGCGAGGGCCCGGCCATCAACAGCGCCAACGACCAGGTCAGCCTGGACGGGCTGGGTGTGGCTGACGCCAAACGCCGCATCATCGGGTGGCTCGAGGCCACGGGAGCCGGCACCGGCAGCGTCACCACCAAGCTGCGCGACTGGCTGTTCAGCCGCCAGCGGTTCTGGGGCGAGCCGTTCCCCATCGTCTACGACCCCGACGACGGGCTGCCCCGCGCCCTGCCGGATTCGATGCTTCCCGTCGAACTGCCCGACGTCGAGGACTACTCGCCCACCACCTTCGCCGACGACGACGAGACGTCCGAGCCCGTGCCGCCGTTGGCCCGGGCCACCGAGTGGGTCGAGGTCACGCTCGACCTGGGCGAGGGGCCGAAGACGTACCAGCGCGAGACCAACACCATGCCCCAGTGGGCCGGGTCGTGCTGGTACGAGCTGCGCTACCTCGACCCGACCAACGACAAGGCGTTCGTCGACCCCGAGAACGAGCGCTACTGGATGGGCCCGCAGCGAGAGGGCGACTGCGGCGGCGTCGACCTCTACGTCGGCGGCGCCGAGCACGCGGTGCTGCACCTGCTCTACGCGCGCTTCTGGCACAAAGTGCTGTTCGACCTGGGCCACGTGTCGTCGTACGAGCCCTACCGGCGCCTGTTCAACCAGGGGATGATCCAGGCCGCCGCCTACACCGACCGGCGGGGCCGCTACGTCGACGCCCACGAGGTGGTCGAGCGGGACGGCGCGTTCTGGCACGGCGACGAGCAGGTCGACCGCGAGTTCGGGAAGATGGGCAAGAGCCTGCGCAACTCGGTCACGCCCGACGAGATGTACGAGAGCTACGGGGCCGACACCCTGCGACTGTACGAGATGTTCACGGGCCCGCTCGACCAGAGCCGGCCGTGGGACACCAAGGCGGTGGTCGGCGTGTTCCGGCTGCTGCAGCGCATCTGGCGCAACGTGGTCGACGAGGACACCGGCGCCGTGACCGTCTCGCCGGCCCCGCTCGCGCCAGACACCGAGCGGACGCTGCACCGCACCATCGACGCCGTGCGCGAGGGCATGGAGAAGATGCGGTTCAACGTGGCGATCGCCAAGGTCACCGAGCTCAACAACCACCTGACCGCCCGCTACCCCGACGGGAGCGTGCCCCGCGACGTCGTCGAGCCCATGGTCCTGCTGCTGTCACCGCTCGCTCCCCACGTGAGCGAGGAGCTGTGGTCGCGGCTCGGCCACCGCGACTCGCTGGCCACCGAGCCCTTCCCGGAGGCCGACCCGGCGCTGCTGGTCGACGAGACGGTCGAGGTGCCGGTGCAGGTCAACGGCAAGGTGCGGGCCAGGGTGCACGTGCCCGCAGACGCGGACGCCGCCACCATGGAGACCGCCGCCCGGGCGGACGAGCGGGTCGCGGCCCTGCTGGCGGGCACCTCGGTGCGCAAGGTGGTGGCCGTCCCGGGCCGCCTGGTCAACTTCGTCGTCTCCTGATCGGCTCGCCCGCAACGCGTCGGTGTGAGCATTAGGTGGCACCGTCGGGTGTGCCTCCGGCGTTCGCTGGTCGCGCATTGCGGAACAGGCGGACGCCGGACGCGGCTGTCCCGCCCAGGCGGGGCGTCAGCGCCGTCGACCGGGTGGTGGCTGCGGCCATCGACGGGCTGTGGCGCTTTGACCGGGAGCCACGGGCTACTGCTATCGTGACGGCTCCCCCCGGGGGCCGTAGCTCAATTGGTAGAGCGTCTCGATGGCATCGAGAAGGTAGCGCGTTCGATCCGCGTCGGCTCCACTCCGCGTGGCCAGATCCAGCCGAGAGCGGTGGGGTCTCGGGACCAGCGCGTCGGGGGCTACTGGGCGGTTGCGGGCTCGGCCCACTCGAGTCGGGGCACGTCGCTCCACAGGCGTTCGAGCTCGTAGTACCGGCGGGTCTCCTCGAGGAAGACGTGCACGACCACGTCGCCGTAGTCGATCAGCACCCAGTGCCGATCAGCCAGGCCCTCGACCCTGGCCGGGCGCCCGAACCCGGCCTCGTCGACGGCCTGCTCGACGTCGTCGACGATGGCCTTCACCAGCCGATCGTTCGAGGCCGACACGATCACGAACTCGTCGGCCACCACCAGCACATCTCCCACCTCGAGCACGACGATGTCCTGCCCACCCTTGGCGTCTGCCGCCCGGGCGGCGACGAGGGCGTGGCGTCGGGCCGAGTCTCGGTCGTTGCGGTCAGTCAGGTCGGTCTACCTCCCGATCAGGTCCTCAGCATCATGGCCGAGGATCACGGTCACGTCGATCTCTTCGTCCGAGGCCACCGACGTGTCCTCGCCACCCGGCATCTCCTCGACCTGCGCACCTCCCAGCCGGGCGGCCAGCCACGTGGCCAGGTGCTCGAGGTCGGCACCGGTGTAGACGACGGTCGTCTCGGCCTCGTCCAGCGACAGCGCGTTGCCGGCGATGGTGAGCTCGGCCCCGCCCGCCACCAGTTCGCGGGCGACCAGGTTGGTCAGCCCGGCGTCCCGGGTGCCGTTGAGCAACCGCACGCGGATGCGGGCGCCGGGCGCGGGCGAGGCCGGGTACGGCACCGTCCGGGCCACGAACTCGCCCAGCAGCGCGGCGTCGGGCCGGAACACGACGCCGTCACCCGGGACACCACCGCGCCCGCCGGTCCCCCGGGCCGCAGCCTCTTCGCGGCGGACCGGCAGCGGCGCCGCTGTGCCCCCACCGCCCGCCACGCCCAACACGAACCGGCCGATGCCCGTGCCGACCTCGCCGGGAACGGCGTCGGGCCCCGCCTCGGCCACCAGCGGCAGCCAAGCGTTCCAGAACAGCTGCTGGCGGTCGAGGCGGTCGAGGTCGGTCTCGCCCGAGTCGCGGGCCGCCAGGAACGGTCCGACCTCGTCGGGCGCCAGCGCCAACTCGCCGGCGGGCCATTCGCCCGTCGCCTCGTCGAGGGTCACCTCCACCTGGCCGACCGGGTCGACCAGGTGGGCCCAGCGGTCGTCGTCGACCTCGGTGTGCTCGGTCACCGCCACCGTCACCGCCCGGCCCATCGCCTGCGCAGCCGCGGCGGCGCCGTCGCGCCGGAAGACCTCCGCCAGCGTCGTCTCGCCGCCGTCCCCGCCGTCGGCGGGCACCACGGTGGCGGTCGGCACGAGCAGCACCGATCCCCCGTCGTCGCCCGGCTCGAGCGAGAGCAGCCAGGCGCCGGCCAGCACGCCGCCCGGGCCGCGCTGCAGCACCGCCATGGTGGGCGTGGGCACCACCCGGGCCTGGTAGCCGGGATCGCCGGGTGCCGCCGTCTCCTGGTAGTCGCCGGCGGTGCTGTTCTGGACGGTCGACAGGCCGGTGAGGGCCAGGCCCACGCCGGCCGCGGTGAGGACCGCCATGCCGGCCACCAGGGCCCGCCGGCGGCGGGTGATCGAGGCGCTTCGGCTCACGGGCCCGCCGGCGGCTGGTACAGGCCGAGGCAGTGGATCGTCGCGATGACCTCGGGCGTGAGCAGGTAGTCGAGCGGGCGGCCGTCGGCCACCCGCGCCCGCAGGTCGGTGCTGGACACCTCGAGGCGGGGCACCTCGACCCGCACCCACGACCATCCGGCCGGCGGCTCGGCAGTGCGGGCACCGGGGCGCTCGACGACCACGATGGTCGAGCACGATCGCACCTCGTCGGCCCGCTCCCAGGTGGGCAGCCCGGCGGCCGCGTCGCCGCCGAGGACGACGAACAGCTCGCGGGCGGGATCCTCGTCGAGCAGCGTGGCGAGGGTGTCGGCGGTGTAGGACAGCCCGCCCCGGTCGATCTCGAGGCGGCTGGCCGCGAGCCCCTCGACCGAGCCCACCGCGGCCTCGACCATCGCGTAGCGGTCGACGGCGGGGCTGATCTCGCGGGTGCCCAGCTTCTGCCACGGCTGGTCGTTGACCACCAGCAGCACCCGGTCGAGGCGCAGCTCGTGGCGCACGTTGACGGCGGTGACCAGGTGCCCCACATGGGGCGGGTCGAAGGTGCCACCGAAGATGCCCAGCCGCTCCCCCGTCCGGGGCTCGGACCGCTCGCTCATGCCCACCCGCTCATGCCGCGGCGCGGCGGGCCGCTCGGGCCCCGCTCGCTCTGCCGTCCTCCGGACCGCTCGCTCATGCCGTCTCGCGCGGGATGCGCGCGCGGCCCAGCCCGCTGCGGGCCCGGGCCGACAGCTCGTCGAGACCGGGCGACACGTCGACCTGCCACACCGGCTCGTGCGCCACGTCGAGTGACCGTAGCGGCGCCGGGAGCCAGTCGATCGTCGCCATGGCCCGCTCGCGGATGCGCTGCAGCGGCTCGATCGACGTGCGCCGCCCCCCGGCCATCACCGGCACGAGCAGCGGGCGACCGCCGGGCACCTCCTCGTCGTGCAGGGCGAGCACGTCACGGTCGGCCAGCCGCCACACCTGCTTGCGCCCGGGCAGGGTCACCTTGCCCGACGCCAGCTTCATCCTCGGGCCGCCGGCGTCGTCGACCAGCTTGTAGACGGCGCCGAGGTGGGGAGCGTCCGCGCTGGTGCCCAACCGCGTGCCCACGCCGAAGGCGTCGACGGGCGCGCCCGCGCCCAGCAGGGCCGCCACCGCGTGCTCGTCGAGGTCGCCCGAGGCGATGATCTGCACCTCGCCGAGCCCGGCCTCGTCGAGCACGGCCCGCACCTGATGCGACAGGACGGCCAGGTCGCCGGAGTCGAGCCGTACGCCGGCGATCGCGACGCCCTCGGCCGCCAGCTCGTGGGCGACCTCGGCGGCCCGCTGGGCGCCGGTCACCGTGTCGTAGGTGTCGATGAGCAGCACGGCCGCGCGCGGGAAGGCGCGGGCGTAGTCCCGGAAGGCCTCGCGCTCGTCGTCGTACGACATGACGAACGAGTGCGCCATGGTGCCGCTGAGCGGGATGCCCCAGCGCCGGCCGGCGGCCACCAGCGATGTGCCCGAGGCTCCGCAGATCCACGCCGCCCGGGCCGCGGCCATGGCCGCGTCGACCCCATGGTCGCGACGGGCCGAGAAGTCGACGAACGACCGGTCGCCGCAGGCCAGGGCGACGCGAGCCGCCTTGGAGGCCAGCATCGTCTGGCTGGCGATGCGGTTGAGCAGCCAGGTCTCGACCAGCTGCGCCTCGACCACGGGCGCGGTCACGCGCACCAGCGGCTCGCCGGCGAACACCGCCTCGCCCTCGGGCACCGCCCACACCTCGCCGGTGAAGCGCAGGCGGGACAGCCCCTCGAGGAACCCGGCCGGGAACAGGTGCAGCCCGGCCAGGTAGTCGACGTCCGAGGCGTCGAAGGACCATGACTCGAGCCCCGCCAGCGCGTCGTCGAGGCCGGCGGCCACCAGGAAGCGCCGCTCGGCCGGCAGGCTGCGCACGAACAGCTCGAAGGTGGCCTCGTGGTCGATGCCGCCGGCCTGGTACGCCGCGGCCATCGTGAGCTCGTACAGGTCGGTGACCAGGGCGGGGGCGACCCGGTCGCCGGACGCGGCCGTCACCCGAGCGCCACGCCCGCGTCGGCCATCGCGTCGATCGCCCGCTGCCCGTCGCCCGGCTCGAGCTCGACCGGCCGCACCGCGGCCGGCACCACGGTCGTGTCGTAGCCGAGGCGCACCGCGTCGAGCGCGGTCTCCTTGACGCAGTAGTCGGTGGCCAGGCCCACGACGACCACCCGCTCGATGCCCCGCTTGCGCAGCAGTTCGTCCAGGCCCGTGCTGGCGGTGTCGCCGGTCACGGGGTGCACCATCGAGAACCCCGAGTAGCCGTCCTCGCCGCCCACGCCCTTGAACACCTGGTGGTCGCCAGGCGCCAGGTCGGGGTGCAGGTCGGCGCCCCAGGTGCCGGCCACGCAGTGGACCGGCCAGGTGCCGCCGTCCTTGGCGAAGTGGGGCGTGTCGGCGGGGTGCCAGTCCTGGGTGGTGACGACGAGGGCCCCGGCCCGGTGTGCCGCCTCGGCCTCGGCGTTGACCGCCTCGACCACGGCGCCGGCCTCCCGCACGTAGAGGCTGCCCGCAGGATCGGCGAAGTCGTTCTGCACGTCGACGACCACCAGCGCGGTGCGCGGGTCGTAGGTGGCGGGCACGCTGGGAAAACTACTGCGCGCCCGGCATCTCCGGTCGCGCCGGCAGGGCCGGGGCACCTCGGCAAAATCTCGATGGGACACGGGCGCCCGCACGTCGTACCCTTGGGGGCGTGTGGGGCCACCCCCGCTCCGCATGACACCGACACGACGAAGGTGCGGTTCTCCCCCATCCGCCTCAACGCCGAATCCGCCGTCGGCAGTGCGCCGGCACCTGGCAGCACCACAGGGCATCCCGGCCCTGTTGGCGCGCCGCCGGCGACCTGCACCGGTGGGCGCAGGCATCCGCTGACCCCGTTTGCGGCGAAGGATGGGTGACAGCTCGCTCGAGGCCGAGGGCCGGAACCCCGGCAGGCATTCTGGTTCGAAACCCCCGGTAACGGGAAAACCCGTGAGTACGGGGAATCCCATCGCTCCGGCGATGGTTGAGGAGTTACGTCATGAGTGATTCGGTTGGTCAGTACCTCAACGAAATCGGCCTCGTGCCCCTTCTGACCGCAGATGAGGAGCGCGAGCTGTCGCAGACGATCGAGCGTGGGCGCGAGGCCCGTGCGCGCCTCGACGCCGGCGAGCGCGGCCGTGAGCTGCGCAAGGCCGCCGCGGCCGCCGCTGCGGCCAAGGACCGCTTCATCCGGGCCAACCTCCGCCTGGTGGTCAGCATCGCCCGTCGCTACCCCCTCCCCCCGTCGATGGAGCTGCTCGACCTCATCCAGGAGGGCAACCTGGGGCTCGAGCACGCCGTCGACAAGTTCGACTGGCGCAAGGGGTTCAAGTTCTCGACCTACGCCACGTTCTGGATCCGCCAGGCCATCGGCCGGGCGCTCGACCAGAAGGCCAGCCTGGTGCGCCTGCCCGGCGACCGCTCGGCCTCGCTGCGGGCGGCCCTGCGCCAGGCCTCGGGCGACGGCGAGGAGCTCGACGACGAGAACGCCCGCCTGTACCGCCTGACCACCCCCACGTCGCTCGACCGGCCGGTCGGCGACGACGACGGCAGCGAGCTGGTCGACCTGCTGGCGGCCGACGTGCCCACCCCCGAGACGGTCATGGTCGACCGCGAGGAGGAGCAGGCCCTGCACGACCTGCTGGGCGTGCTCGACACCCGGGCCCGCTACGCCGTCGAGCAGCGCTTCGGGCTCACCGACGGGCGCAAGCGCAGCTACCGCGAGGTGGGCGAGGAGCTCGGCGTCACCGCCGAGGCCGCCCGCCGGCTGGTCAAGCGGGCCGTCGACGCGGTGCGGGAAGAGGCGCTGGCCCGCGCCAGCGCCGCCTGACGCACCCGGCCGCTCGATGGCGACTCCCGGCGGGCGTGGCGCCGGCACTGTGCGGATCGCATTGGCCACCGCGGCCATTCCCGGCCACGATGGTGCACCATGACCAGCGCGTGGTCCCCCTCGTCATGGCGGCTCAGGCCGGCCGCCCAACAGCCGGCGTGGCCCGACGATGGCGCACTCGACCGGGCCCACAAGCACCTCAGCTCGCTCCCCCCGCTGGTGTTCGCCGGCGAGGCGCGGGCGCTGACCGCCCGGCTCGCCGACGTGGCAGAGGGCAGGGCCTTCCTCCTGCAGGCGGGTGACTGCGCCGAGTCGTTCGAGGCGTTCTCGGCCGACGCCATCCGCGACAAGCTCAAGGTCATCCTCCAGATGGCCGTCGTGCTCACCTACTCGACCGGCGTGCCGGTGCTGAAGGTCGGGCGCATCGCCGGCCAGTTCGCCAAGCCCCGCTCGTCGCCCACCGAGACCGTCGACGGTGTCGTGCTGCCCTCGTTCCGGGGCCACATGGTCAACGACGTCGCCCCCACCGCCGCGGCGCGCGTCCCCGACCCCGACCGCCTGGTGCAGGCCTACCACCAGTCGGCGGCCACGCTGAACCTTCTGCGGGCGTTCACCAAGGGCGGCTTCGCGGACCTGTCGGGGGTCCACCAGTGGAACCAGGAGTTCGTGGCGTCCAGCCCCGAGGGCCGCCGCTACGACCGGGTGGCCGACGAGATCGACCGGGCGCTGCGGTTCATGGCCGCCTGCGGCATCGACACCGAGAGCCAGCCCAACCTGCACGAGGTCGACTTCTTCACCAGCCACGAGGCGCTCATCCTCGACTACGAGGAGGCGCTGACCCGGAGCGACTCGCTCACCGGCCGGTGGTACGACTGCTCGGCGCACATGCTCTGGATCGGCGAGCGCTCGCGTCAGCTCGAGGGGGCCCACGTCGAGTTCCTCCGGGGCGTCGGCAACCCTGTCGGCTGCAAGATCGGCCCCACGGCCGAGCCCGGCGACGTGGTGGCGCTGTGCGAGGCGCTCAACCCCCAGCGGGTGCCCGGACGGCTCACCCTCATCTCCCGCATGGGGGCGCACGACGTCGCCAGGGCCCTTCCGCCGCTGCTGGCGGCCGTGCGCGATGCCGGTCACCCGGTGGTGTGGGCGTGCGATCCCATGCACGGCAACACGTTCACCTCCGACACCGGCCGCAAGACCCGCGACTTCGACGCCGTCCTGGCCGAGATCGCCGGGTTCTTCGCCGCCCACTGGACCGAGGGGACCTGGCCGGGCGGCGTGCACATCGAGCTGACGGGCGACGACGTGACCGAGTGCCTGGGCGGGGGCGACGCCCTCGGCCACGCCGACCTCGACCACCGCTACGAGACGATCTGTGACCCGCGGCTCAACGGCCGCCAGTCGATCGACCTGGCGTTCCAGGTGGCCGAGCTGCTCGACCGCCGCTGAGCCGGCGCTCGCCGGCCCCGGCACGACCGTGCCGGCCGGAGTGCACGGCCGAGCACCGCTGATCCGCGCGATCGGGAATGTTGACAGGCGCGGTCGGGTTTCGCTCTACTGGACCACCGAACCCTGAGAACTCTCATCAGGTTTCTCAGGATTCTGCCCGCCACGAGGGGAGCACCCATGGGTCAGCGCGAGATCGATGCCGCACAGCTCGCCGACGCCGCCAAGTTCGAGGAGATCCTCGCCCGGTACCTCGCGGGCGAGGTGGCCGAGGATGCGTTCCGCATCTTCCGGCTGAACAACGGTATCTACGGGCAGCGCCAGGGCGGGCACAACCAGATGGTGCGGGTGAAGATCCCCTGGGGCGGCATGCTGCCCGACCAGCTCGAGATGATGGCCGACCTGGCCGACACCTACTCCCGCGGCTGGGGCCACATCACCACCCGGCAGAACATCCAGTTCCACTTCGTGCCGCTCGAGACGATCCCCGAGGTCATGCGGCTGCTCGGGACCGTCGGCATGACCACGCGCGAGGCGTGCGGCGACACGGTGCGCAACATCCAGGGCTGCCACCTGGCCGGGGCCTGCCCGCACGAGAAGCTCGACATCACGCCGTGGGCCGAGGCCGCCTACCAGCACTTCGTCCGCAACCCGCTGGGCCAGCGCCTGCCCCGCAAGTTCAAGATCAACTTCTCGGGCTGCGCCACCGACTGCGGCCAGGCGATGTTCAACGACGTGGGCGTCATCGGCACCACCCGCACCCTCGACGACGGGTCGGTCGAGGCGGGCTTCCGCGTGTACGTCGCCGGCGGCCTGGGCGCCAACCCCCATCCCGCCCTGGCGCTCGAGGAGTTCACCGCCAAGGAAGACCTCATGCCCACCATCGAGGCGTGCCTGCGGGTCTTCAACAACCACGGCAACCGCGACAACAAGCTGCGGGCCCGCATGAAGTGGCTGGTCGACACGCTCGGCTGGGAGGACGTCCAGGCCCGCATCGTCAAGGAGCGCCGCCTGCTGCTCGGCTCGTCGTCATGGCCGGGTGGCATCCCCGACGCGGTGGCCAAGGCCGGCGACGCACCCGCAGGCGTGGCGCTCGACGTGGCCCCGACGCCCATGGGCCAGGGCGTTCCGGTCCAGATCACCCGGCGAGACCCGTTCGAGCAGTGGGACGACACCAACGTGGTGCGCGGCGCCGCCAAGGGCACCGTGTCGGCCATCGCGTACGCCCGCCTGGGCGACGTCACGAGCGAGCAGTTCCGCGCCCTCGCCGCCATCCAGCGCGATCTGGGCCTCGAGGTGCGCCTGACCAACCGCCAGAACGTCGCGTTCCGGGGCCTGACCGAGGAGCAGCTCCCGGTGCTCTACCGGCGGCTCGAGGCCATCGGCATGTCCCAGCCCGGCGCAGAGCTGGTGCGCGACGTGGTCACCTGCCCCGGCGCCGACACCTGCAACCTCGCGGTGACCCAGAGCCGCGGGCTGGGTGCGGCCATCGGCGAGAAGCTCGAGGAGGAGGGACTCTCCGAGGTCGGCGGCCTGCGCATCAACATCTCGGGCTGCACCAACAGCTGCGGCCAGCACCACACGTCCGACATCGGCTTCTTCGGCGCCGAACGCCGGGCCAACGGTCGCTCGGCCCCCGGCTACCAGATGCTGCTCGGCGGCTTCGTCGGCGACGAGAAGGTGCACTTCGGCGACAAGGCACTGCGGCTGCCGGCCAGGAACGCCGCCGAGGCGACCGCGCGCGTGGTGCGCCGGTTCGCGGACGAGCGCCAGGCCGGCGAGTCGTTCCGCGGCTGGATGGACCGGGCGGGCGGCGCCAAGGCCCTGGCGGCCGACCTCAAGGAGCTCGACCACTTCCCCCTGCCCGACGAGGCTCCCGAGTACTACGTGGACTTCGACGAGACCGGCCCGTACGAGGCCGAGGTCGGCGTCGGCGAGTGCGCCGGCGAGTGACGGAGGAACCTTCGTGAGCTTCCTGGTCGAGCCTCCCGCCCTGCCCGTCCCCGCCTTCCACGACGAGGAGCTGGCCGAGCTGAACGCCGAGTTCGAGCGGCTCCCGGCGCCCAAGATCATCCAGTGGGCGGTCGACAACTTCGCTCCCCATCTGTGCCTCGCCGCCTCGATGCAGGACGCCGTGCTCGTCGACCTGGCCACCAAGGTCGAGCCGGGCATCGAGGTGGTGTTCATCGACACCGGCTACCACTTCCCCGAGACGCTCGAGACGGTCGAGAGGGTGCGCCGGCGCTACGGCCTCAACCTGCGCATGATGACGGTCGCCCACCACGACGAGGAGCTGTGGAAGGTCGACCCCGAGAACTGCTGCTCGGCGGTCAAGGTCGGCCAGCTCGACCGGGCGCTCGCCGGCAAGGCCGCGTGGATGAGCGGCCTGCGACGCGACGAGGCCAGCACCCGGGCCGGGGCGCCGATCGTGACCCGTGACCTGCGGGGCCTCGTGAAGGTCAACCCCATCGCCACGTGGAGCGACCTCGACGTCCAGGGCTACATCGCCGACCACGACGTGCCGGTGAACCCGCTGCTGCACCAGGGCTACACATCGATCGGCTGCCAGCCGTGCACGGCGCTGCCCACCGACGCCGGCGACCCCCGCTCGGGCCGCTGGGCCGGCCGGGGCAAGACGGAGTGCGGCATCCACCAGTGAGCCACGGAGGGCCGGCTCGGTCGGCCCTCCGGCGCCGCGGGGCGCCTACGCCGGGTCCTCGCCCTCGCCGTCGTCGCTGCGCAGGAACCCCATGATCCGGTTCACCGTGTCGATCTCCTCGTCGTCGCCGGCCTCGTCGCCTCGGCCGTCCTGATCGGCCGCCTCCTCGCGCCGCGGTGCGCGGGGCCTCCGCCCGGCGAGCCGACCGTCGTCGGCAGCGTCAGTGCCGGCCATGCACTCCCCTCCATCCTCCGCCCGGCGGACCGGCTCGAACTCGGACGCACAGTCTCGTGGCCACGCCGCCGCGTGGCTTTGCGCCACGCGTGCCGATCACGTTGCGATGGTTGCGAAACAGTCACCTGCACCCGCTGCGTGGCAGCTCCGCCGCGCCACGGGTCGGCGGGCACACCGCATTGACACCTGTTCATCGGTCGTGTCTACTGTCGGCCGTGAGGGGAACGACCGTCGGGCAAACGACCGGCCCCGGGAATCCGCAGGCTCGGGCCGGCGCGATCCGCGACGTCGACCTGCCCACCCGCATGCTCGTGTTCGGCGTCGCGCGGCACGACGGCAGCATCCCCGCCGCCGAGGTGTTCGCCGTGGCCGAGGCATGCCACCGCTCGACCGAGCAGGTGCGATCGTGCCTGCGCCGGCTGCTCGCCGAGGGGCTGTTCGTGCGCGAAGGCGTCGGCCAACGCGCCACCTACCACCCCACCGACGACGGGCTGCGGGCCCTCGCCGGCTTCGGGGGCCGGGCCCTGCAGGCCCACGCCAAGGACAGCGGTCCCGCCGATTGGGACGGGCACTGGCACCTCGTTGCCTTCGCCG
>DASSCS010000047.1:0-56002 GCA_035697515.1 Acidimicrobiales bacterium | reverse complement strand
CGCCATCACCTGCACGTTCGGATTAGCCTCCGCCAACACCTTCGTGATCGCCGCCGTCAACGTCGTCTTCCCATGGTCAATATGACCCATGGTACCGATGTTCAAATGCGGCTTGTTCCGCTCGAACTTTTCCTTGGCCATCGTGCGGATCTCCTGGTTTCGCGAGGTGATGGAGTAGCGGCGGCCGGACTCGAACCGGCGACAACTCGATTATGAGCCGAGTGCTCTAACCAACTGAGCTACGCCGCCCTGGCTGTGCCGGACACCCCGGGGAGCGGCCGGCGCGCGAGAAGCGCGGCGTCGCCGCGACTCTCGTTCGAGCCCCCTGTCGGAATCGAACCGACGACACCAGCCTTACCATGGCTGTGCTCTGCCGACTGAGCTAAGGGGGCGAGCCTGGTCATGCCAGGGCCGCACAGAGTATCGCCGCCGTTCGGCCCGCAGCCAACCGACGAGCCCGATCCGCACCCGAGTCGCAGGGTGGTCGGCGGTCGCCGGCCGCAGCGGCCCGAAAGCGCCACAGAGAGTGATCGCGTCGCCTGTTCGCGACACATTCGTAAAGAAAACGCTCAAGTCCACGGGGGCGGGCGCCGATAGTCCCAACGTGCTGGTGGAACGACTTATTGTCGAGGGCGACGGCGAAGCCGCGTCCGTCGACTTTCATCCACGACTGACCGTGCTGGGTGGTATGCCGGGCGACGCACGCGGGGCCCTGGGCTCCCTGCTCTCCGGTGCGCTGCACGGCACCGTCCGTGGTGTCCATCTCGAGGTGGTCGACGACGCCGGGCGACGCCTGGTGGTGCTGCGGCCGGCCTCGGGGCCGCACCGCGTCATCGACGTGGTGACGGCAGCCGACGTCACGGCGCAGCACCGCGGGTTCGACGGCCGGGTCGACCTGCTGAGCAGCCAGTACGGCCGCTCGACCATCACCCGCATCACCGCCGCCGACCTGCGCAACCGCTCGCCCCGCAACGACGCCGTGCGCGCGCTCTCGGCCGCCGACCAGGTGGCGCTGTGGAGCGCAGCCGACGATCTGATCGGGCGGGGCTCCGGCCGTGGCGACGCCGCCGGCGCGTGGCGCTCGCTGGCCGGCGACACCGACGTGCACTGGGCGGTCGACCATCGCACCGAGATCCAGGCCGCAGCCCGCCTGCGCCAGCACATCGCCGCGCTGCGCTCGCTGTCGTCCAGCGCCCCCGACCTGTCCGACGACGACGCCGTCGCGCTCGCCCAGGCGATCGTGTCGCAACTGACCGCCGCCACCAACAGCGCCGGCAGCCGCCCGCCCGTGCTGCTCGACGAGACCTTCGACCAGCTCGACCCGGCGGTCGTGCCGCTGCTGCTCGAGCTGCTCCCCGGGCTGGTCGGCGATCTGCAGGTCATCCTCCTGACCGAGGACGAGGCCATCGCCAGCTGGGCCCGGCTCGAGGCGCTGGCCGGCGAGCTCGCGCTGGTCGAGCCCGCCCTCGCCGCTGATTGACCGGCGCACGCGACCGGCGCGCCGTCGAACTGCGGCTGGCGCGCCTCGACGACGCCGAGGCGATCAGGGACATCTACAACGTCGAGGTGACCACGTCGACGGTCACCTTCGACATCGTGCCGCGGACGCTCGACGAGCAACGCCGCTACCTGAGCGACCGCAGCGGGGCCCACGCCGTGATCGTGGCCGAGGACGCCGGCGCGGTCGTGGGCTACGGCGCCCTGTCGCCATGGCGGTCGAAGCCGGCCTACGCCACCAGCGTCGAGGACTCGATCTACGTGCACCCCGTCCACCAGGGGCGGGGCATCGGTCGGGCGCTGCTCGCCGAGCTCACGCGGGTCGCCACGGTGCACGGGTTCCACGCCGTGTTCGCCCGCGTCGTGGGCGGGCACGACGCCTCGATCCGGGTGCACCGGGCGCTGGGGTTCGAGGTCGTCGGCACCGAGCGAGAGGTGGGACGCAAGTTCGGCCGCTGGCTCGACGTCGTGGTCATGGAGCGCCTGCTCGGCACCGAGGCGCCCGCCGATCAGCGACCGGGGCCCTGATCGCCGGCACCGGCGGCCAGCAGACCGCCGAGGTCGGCCGCCGGGTGACCCAGCGCCTCGGCCACGGCCGCGTTGACCACCTGCCCGCCCCACGTGTTGACGCCGAGCGCCAGGGGCGGGTCGGCCTGCACGGCCGATGCCGCGCCCAGGCGGGCCAGCTCGGCCAGGTAGGGCAGGGTCACGTTAGTGAGCGCGTAGGTCGAGGTGTTGGGCACCGCGCCGGGCATGTTGCCCACCGCGTAGTGGATGACGCCATGGGCCTCGAACACCGGGTCCTCGTGCGTGGTCTCGTGCGTGGTCTCGATGCAGCCGCCCTGGTCGACGGCGATGTCCACCACCACGGCGCCGGGCTTCATGGACCGCACCATCGCCTCGGTCACCAGCACCGGGGCACGGCCGCCCGGCACCAGCACGGCGCCGATGACCAGGTCGGCGTCGGGCACCACCCGCTCGACGGTGCCCCGGTTCGACGCCAGGGTCGTGATGCGGCCCATGTGGATCTGATCGACGTACCGCAGCCGGTCGATGTCCTTGTCGAGCAGGTTGACCTCGGCCTGCATGCCGGCCGCCATCCACGCCGCGTTCCAGCCGACGTTGCCGGCGCCGAGCACCACCACGCGGGCGGGGTTCACGCCCGGCGCCCCGCCCAGCAGGACGCCCCGGCCGCCGTTGTGGCGCTCGAGGTAGTGGGCGCCGATCTGCACCGACATCCGCCCGGCCACCTCGCTCATGGGCGCCAGCAGCGGCAGCGCCCCGTTGGCCAGCTGCACGGTCTCGTACGCGATGCCGGTGGTCCCGTGCTCGATCAGCGCGTCGGCCACCTTCGGGTAGGCGGCGAGGTGCAGGTAGGTGAAGACGGTCAGGTCGTCACGGAACCAGGCGAACTCCTCCTCGAGGGGCTCCTTGACCTTGCAGACCAGGCCGCTGCGCTGCCACAGCTCGTCCGGCGAGGTCACGATCTCGGCGCCCGCAGCCCGGTAGGCCTCGTCGGGCAGGCCCGAGCCGGCGCCCGCGCCGGCCTGCACGAGCACCTCGATGCCGTGCATCTCGAGCTCGCGGACACCCTCCGGCGTGACCGCCACCCTGAACTCGTCGGTCTTGATCTCGGTGGGCACACCCACGACCAGGCTCATCCGGCCTCCTTCACCGCGTCGGCGTTGACGCGCTCGCCGCTGCCAGGATCGCGGACTTCGGCGCGGTGTGCAGCGACCCGCCCCGGTAGGGTCCGGCCATGACCGACCGCGTGATCCGGTGCGCGCTCGCCGCGCTGGCGGTGGCGAGCCTCCCCGTCGGGTTGTGGGCGGCCGTCGCGCCGCGGGGCTTCTACGACGACTTCCCCGGCGGGGGCCGCACCTGGGTGGCGGTCGACGGCCCCTACAACGAGCACCTGGTGCGCGACTTCGGCAGCCTCAACCTGGCCCTCACCGTCCTCACCGTGACTGCGCTCGTGACGCTCGGCCGGGTGGTGGTGCTGGCGGCGGCCGGTGCGTGGCTCGCCTACTCCGCACCTCACCTCGTGTACCACGCCCGCCACCTCGACGTGTACGACACGGGCGACAAGGTGGCCAACATGCTCGCCCTCGCCCTCTCCGTCGCGCTGCCGCTGGTCGTGCTCGTGGCCGAGCTGCGACGACCGCCGGCCCGCTCCGCCACCGCCGCAGGGCTCGGCCCTCCCTGATCAACCCTCCACCCTGCGCACGCGGGCGGCGAAGAAGATCGGCACCTCGGCGTAGAGCGGCCGCTGCCGGGCGAGCGACGGGCCGGCGGACGGCTCGTCCACGGCGTCGATCAGGAACCCGGTGCGGACGAGCGCGTTCAGGTACGTCGCCAGAGTGCGGTGATAGTTGCCGGCGCGGCGCACGCCGTCGGGGTTGGTCGAACGCCAGAACCGCTCGGTGAGGTAGCCGGTCACCGTGACGGCCGGTCGCCCGGCCGCCGTCGTGGTCGGGGCGGCGTCGGGAGCGAGGAAGCACGGGTGGCCGATGACGAACACGAACCAGCCGCCGGGTCGGAGCACGCGGTGGACGGACGCCAGCGTGGCATCGAGGTCGGGGATGTCCATCAGCCCGAGTTGGCACATGACCCCGTCGAAGCCGGCGTCGCCGAACCGGCTCAGGCGCTGGGCGTCGTCCTCGACGTAGGACAGGCCCGGCGGCACGGCGTGCGCGCGGGCCAGCTCGATCATGGCGGCCGACGCGTCGACCCCGACGACCCGCCGGGCGCCCGCGCCGGCCAGTGCCCGCGTGGCCGATCCCTGGCCGCACGCCAGGTCGAGCATCTCGTCACCGGTCGGCTGCGGGACCAGGCCGAGGAGGCACGCGGTGGCGGTCTCGTGCGGACCGCTTCCCGCGCGGAGCAGCGCGTCGTACCAGGTCGCGATGTCCGACCAGGACGGCCCGTCGTCGGCTGCCGTCGCCATGCCGCCAGTCTCCCGAAAGGATCGTCTGCCGGGTACCGGATATCGGCCGTGCACGAGGTTGCCCGCATGGCCCGGAGGCACTGTTGGAGGTGGTAGTATGCGAACTGATGTTCGCTACTGCAGCACCTACCGCGGCGCCCGCCGAACCTGGCGGGACGATCGACGCCGACGCGGCGCTGCGCGCGCTCGCCGCGGCGGTCGACGAGGTGCTGGCGGCCGACCCGGCGGGGTGGAGCGACGAGTCCTTGGCGGCAGCGATGGTCGAGCTGCGGCGCCAGCAGGCCCGCCTCGCGGCGGCGGTGGTCGAGGCCACGGCGGCCTTCGACGCCCGGCGAACCTGGGCCGACGACGGCTCGCGTGGCGCCGCCGACTGGATCGCCGCCCGGGCCCGGCTCCCCAAGCGCGAGGTCGGTGCCGACCTCCGCCTCGGCCGGCGCCTCCGCGCCATGGCCGCCACCCGCGCCGCGCTGCGGGCGGGGCAGATCGGGCCGGCGCACGCGCACAGGCTCGCCGGCCTGGCGGGCAACCCCCGCACGGCGGCCGCGTTCGGCGATGGCGAAGCACTGCTGGTGCGCAGCGCCACCACCATGCGCCACGACGACTTCGCACGCACCTGCGACCACTGGCGCGACGCGGCCGACCCCGACGGTCCCGAGCGCCGCCACGTGCTCGACCACGAGCTCCGCCGAGTCGCCCTCGCCACCGGGCTCGGCGGCATCGGCCACCTCGACGGCTACCTCACCGCCGCCGGCAACGCGGTGGTGGGCGGCGCGCTCGAGCGTCTCGAGGCCGAGCTGTTCCGGGCCGACTGGGCCGAGGCCCGCGCTCGCCACGGCGACGCCGCCACCCTCGCCGACCTCGGCCGCACGCCCGCCCAGCGTCGCCATGACGCCCTGGTCGAGATGGCCGAGCGGGCGATGACCGCCCCCGCCGACGGCAAGCGACCGCGGCCGCTGATCACCGTCATGGTGGGCTACGAGACCTTCGCCGGCCGTGTTTGCGAGCTGGCGAGCGGCACGGTCGTCGCCCCCGGGATGCTGGCCGACCTCCTCGGCCGGGACGGCACGCTGATCGAACGGGTCGTGTTCGAGGGCCCCAACCGCATCACCGACATCAGCCACGCCCGCACCTTCCGCGGCGCCCTGCGCCGCGCCCTCGACGTGCGCGACCGCCGCTGCGGCCATCCCACCTGCGACGTCGCCGCTCACCGCTGCGAGGGCGACCACGTCGTGGCCTGGAGCCGGGGCGGGCTCACCACGCAGGAGAACGGCCAACTCCGCTGCGGCCTCCACAACCGCTGGCGCCACCACCACGGCGACGGCGATCCATCCGCCGCCAGCCCGCCAGGCACCGGCCCACCCGCTGGCCCACCTCCGCCCGCGCCGGCCACCGGTCCCCACTGGCTCGTCGAGACCGACGGCGAGCGCGACGCCATGCGCCGCCTCACCGTCGACCTCCTCGCCGATGCCCGCTGGCGTCCGATCGCGGTCCCGTGACCCGGCGGCGGCGTCGACGTCTTCGGTAGCGTCGCCGGCATGCTGCCCCAGCGGTACCTGGAGCTGATCGAGCGGGACGCGCGGCGGCTCGCCGAGTGCGCCCGCCGGGCCGACCTGGACGCACCCATCCCCAC
Source organism: Acidimicrobiales bacterium (assembly GCA_035697515.1). Classification (GTDB taxonomy): domain Bacteria; phylum Actinomycetota; class Acidimicrobiia; order Acidimicrobiales; family VFJN01; genus ZC4RG19. The sequence continues at coordinate 49,928 of DASSCS010000047.1, read as the reverse complement.
CTGCCCCGGGTGGACGGTGCGCGACTGCGTGGCCCACACGGCCGAGGTGTACCAGCACAAGGTCGCCTGCATCCGCCTCGGGCGGCGGCCGGGCGCCGACTACGAGCAGCAGCCCCCGCCGGGGGTCGACCTGCTGGACTGGTTCGACGCATCGCTCGCCACCCTGCTGGCCGAGCTGCGCGAGCGGGGGCCCGCGGCGCCGGCGTACACCTGGTGGCCCGCCGACCAGACCGTCGGCTTCTGGTACCGGCGCATGGCCCACGAGACGGCGGTGCACCGGCTGGACGTCGAGGACGGGCTGGGCGAACCCACCGCCATCGACTCCGCCCTGGCCGCCGACGGCATCGACGAGGTGCTCGACGCCTTCCTCGCCGAGGACTGGGACAGCGTCACCCCCGACGAGTGGGGCGACGTCGACCCTCACGCCGGCAAAGGGGCGACCGTGGCGGTCCGCAGCGGGGGGCGGGTGTGGCGCACGACGCTCGCGCCCGACAGCATGCCGCTGGTGCGGGAGGACGGGCCCGCCGACGCCACGGTCAGCGGGCGGCCCGAGGCGGTGCTGCTGTGGCTCTGGGGCAGGCGCCCCGACGACGCCGTCGTGCTCGGCGGCGACCGGGCGACCCTCGACGCCTTCCGCGACCGCCTGCGCATCGCCACCCAGTAGCGCCCGGGCGACTGCCCGGCGGCAATCGGGGTGCGCCCGGCCGGGCCCGTGCGCCAACCTGTCGGTGCCCGGCGACCGGCCGGGCCACCCGACGCACGAGAGAGGGCACCATGCTGGCCGAGCAGCTCCAGGCCGACCTGACGACCGCGATGAAGGCGCGCGACGCGGTCACCGTGTCGGTCCTGCGCATGGCCATCGCCGCGGTCAAGGAGGCCGCCGTCGCCGGGGACAGCGCCCGCGAGCTCTCCGACGACGACGTCGTCGCGGTCCTCACCCGCGAGGCCAAGCGGCGCGAGGAGGCGGCCGCCGCGTTCACCGACGGCGGGCGGCCCGAGCGGGCCACGGCCGAGCTGGCCGAGCGCGACATCCTCGCCCGCTACCTGCCGGCGCCGCTGACCGACGACGAGCTGGCCGCGCTGGTCGACGGCGTGTTGTCCGAGGGCGGCTTCGACTCGCCCAGGGACATGGGCCCCGCCATGAAGGCGGTCAACGCCCGGGTGGCGGGACGGGCCGACGGCAAGACGGTCGCCACCCTGGTCAAGGCCCGCCTGGCCGGGTGCTGAACCGGCCGCCTGGGCCTCCGGTTATCGTCGGCGCATGCCTGCCAACCCGCTCAACGTCGACGACTTCGGAGGCGAGCTCTACAACCTGGGCATGTCGCCCGAGGCCCGCCCCCTCCTCGACAAGGTCACCGCGTTCGTGGCCGACGAGGTCGAGCCCATCACCGACGATTTCTTCGCCCTCGGCGCCGAGCGCCCCGAGCGGTGGAGCTACGCGCCCGGCCAGCTCGAGCTGCTCGACGGGGTGAAAGCGAAGGCCAAGGCGAACGGGCTGTGGAACTTCTTCCTGCCCGACGCCGAGACCGGCCACGGCCTGTCCAACCTCGACTACGCCTACATCGCCGCAGAGTTGGGCAAGAACCCGCTCGCGCCCGAGTGCCTCAACTGCTCGGCGCCCGACACCGGCAACATGGAGGTGCTCGAGCGGGTGGGCACCCCCGAGCAGAAGGAGCGCTGGCTCAGGCCGCTGCTCGAGGGCGAGATCCGCTCGTGCTTCGGCATGACCGAGCCCGGCCTGGCCTCGTCGGACGCCCGCAACATCGCCACCTCGGCGGTCCTCGACGGCGACGAGTGGGTGATCAACGGCGAGAAGTACTACATCTCCGGGGCGGGCGACCCCCGCTGCCGGATCATGATCTGCATGGTCCGCACCAACCCGGACGCGGCCCCTCACCTGCAGCAGTCGCAGATCCTGGTGCCGATCGACACCCCGGGCCTCGAGATCGTCGGGCCGATGACGGTGTTCGGCCACGACGACGCCCCCCACGGCCACATGCACCTCCGCCTGACCGACGTGCGGGTGCCGAAGGAGAACATCCTGCTCGGCGAGGGGCGGGGCTTCGAGATCAGCCAGCTACGCCTGGGGCCGGGGCGCATCCATCACTGCATGCGCTCGATCGGCGCCGCCGAGAAGGCGCTCGCGCTGATGGTGCAGCGGGGGCTGAGCCGCGACGCATTCGGCAAGCCCATCATCGCCCTGGGCAAGAACACGGAGATCGTGTCCCGGGCGCGCATCGAGATCGAGGCGATGCGGCTGATGGTGCTGCGGGCCGCCAAGGCCATGGACCTGATGGGCAACGCCGAGGCCCGTGTGTGGGTCAGCGCGGTCAAGGCGATGGTGCCCGAGCGGGTGTGCCAGATCATCGACCAGGCCATCCAGATGCACGGCGCCACCGGCGTGTCGCAGTGGACGCCGCTGGCCGACATGTACACGGGCCAGCGCACGCTGCGCCTGGCGGACGGGCCCGACGAGGTGCACCACATGGTGGTGGGCCGGGCCGAGATCGCCCGCTACCAGGCCGTCGCCGACTGATCCCCTCGTCGGGCTCACCGCGGTCGACCAGGACGACCGCAGGTCACGCCAGGCGATCGACGAGCCGCTCGAAGGCTGCGAAGAGGTCGTCGGCGTCGCCATCCTCCCGGGCCGCGGCGAGCGACGCCTCGGTGAGCGCCCCGAACAGGAGGATGGCAAGGGACCGGTCGGGCGGCTCGGCGAGCAGGCCCTCGGCGGCGAGCACCGCGAGCCCCGCCTCCATCGACGCCAGGCCGACGCCGGCGTCGATGGCGTGCCACTCGTCGTGCCCGAGCACGGCGGGGGCGTCGACGACGGCGATCTGCCGGTAGTCGTCGCGGGCCGCGAAGTTCATCGCCGCCCGGCATCCGGCCATGAATGCCGACCGGGCGTCGCCCTGCGTCACCGCCTCGGCGAGCACGGTGTCGTTGAGCTCGTGCTCGAGGTCGACGAAGACAGCCCGGAAGAGGTCGGATTTGTCGGCGAAGTGATGGTAGAGCGCGCCGCGGGTCACGCCGGCACGGGCGACGACCTCGGTCGTGGCCGTCGCCGCAAAGCCCCGCTCGGTGAAGAGCTGGCGAGCCGAAGCGATGATCGCACCGCGCGTGCGGGCCGCGTCTTCGGCCGTGCGGCGTGGCATGCCGTCTCCTCCCGCAGCGAACCGTTGGCGCCCGGCGTCGGTGCGCACTGTAGATACATGCAGAAGGCATGTATAGTGCGGCGGCGAGAGGGGACTCGAGATCCGGGAGGCGGCCGCCGCAACCTGACCACCGTCCTCCCCCCGCCCACCCACGGTTGACAGCCGCGGTCCGCGACAGGCACGGCCGGGCTGTCACCGTGGGTGGTCGGTAGCGAGGTTCGGGCTGTCCGGGATCTCCTGAGAGATCACGTGGTGGGCCGGGGAGGATTCGAACCTCCGTAGGCGATGCCGGCAGATTTACAGTCTGCTCCCTTTGGCCGCTCGGGCACCGACCCTGGGAGCGAACACGCTAGCGCCCGCACCGCCGCGCCCACCACACGGCGATCCGGAGCCCGTCGCCGGTCACCAGGCCAAGCCCCCCTCCATCGCCACCGGCTCCGCGTCGCCCGATCGGCGGCCGCGCAGGTTGGACAGCGCGGTCAGCGCCGCCGCCGCGAGGGGCAGGCCCACCAGCAGGGCAGGGACCTCGGCGGGCACCACCAACGGGATGTCGGGCAGGGTCGAGCCGCCGTTGTAGACGTGGAAGGCCAGCGCCGGCAGGCCGACGCCCATCACGGCGGCGAGCACCGACGACGAGCCCGTCAGTACTGCCGCCTGGATGGCCCCGATGGCCGACCGGAGAGCACGAGGGGCGCCCTGGGCACGCAGCACCAGGTCATCCGACCGGGTGGCACCGAGGGCCAGCCCCACGCCCGCCACCGCCATGAGCAGGCCCAAGGCCCCAAGGCCGACGAGTTGGCCGCGGCCGGCCTCGCGGGTGCCGGCCAGCACCGGGACGTCGTTCAGCGGACCGCTCCGGAACACCACCACGTGCTCGTCGCCCAGCAGCACGGGGTCGTTCGCACGGAGCAGGTCGGAGGTGCTGAACGACGCTTCCGCCGTCGCGTCCAACCCGTCGGGCGTGAGCAGGGGCAGCCGCCTGGCCCCGTCGACGATCGCCTGGGCGGCCGACCGCAGCGCCGCCAGATCGGCGCGGCCGCCCGGGCCGGGCACGACGACCACCTGCGCGGTCGAGATCGGCCCCTCGAGCGCCTCGGCGGTGGCGCGGCTCACCAGGCCACCGGGCAGCCGGATCCCACCGGTCGGCCCGGTGGCGGGCGCGGCGGGCAGGTCGGTCCGCGTGCCGGAGTGCGACACCGTCACGCGTCCCCGGTCCGCCGCCAGCTCCGGGTTGAGCAGCACGACCTTGCCGGCGGCCAGGTCCGGAGCCGAGGCCCCGAGGCCCAGCGCTTCCAGGTCGGACGGCTCGACGATCCCCAACCAGATGGGGGCCGCCGCGTGCTCGTCGGCGCCGAGAGAGGTGGTCGGGGGCTCGACGATGTCGGGGAACTGCGGCCCGTCGTAGGTGGCCATCGTGCCGATGCCGTGCCGCTCGATCACCACGGCCCGGGTGGCGGTGGCCGCGCTCACATCGTCGGCGATCCGTCGCAGCGCGGCGGGCTCGACCGCATGCACGTTGCCGATGGCCTGGTCGGGCCGGCTACCCGCCTGCACGGTGCGCGTGGGGAGCGTCCGCTCCCGGTCGTGCTCGCGCTGACCGAAGCTGGCGCCCACGGTGGCGTTCATGGCCGCCAGCGACGTCACCACGGCCAGCACCCCGACGATGGGGCCGAGGCTGCGGCTGCGCCCGGTGAGGGGGCTGAGCGCGATCCGCGACCAGGGCCCGGCGCGGGCGGTCAGCGCGCCCGTGCCGTCGAGCGCGGCGCTCCCCAGCACCGCCACCGACAGGGCAGCGGCCGGTCCCGCCAGGTAGAGCACGAAGCCGAGCGTCGTCCAGTCGCTCGCCGACCCCGCCGCGATGGCGGTGCCCACCACGATGACCAGGGCGAGCACGACGCCCGCGAGGCGGCCGAGCGGCCGCGGCGACCGAGCGGGCGAGGCGAGGCGGAGTGCGAGCCAGGCCAGCAGCAGGACGGGGTTGATCAGCGCAGCGACGAGCGCCAGCAGCGCCCGGCCCAGGCTCGGGCCCCGGCGCCGAGGGGCGGAGGCATCGGGCGACGCCGCCCGGGCCGGGTCGAGGACCGACCGGCTGGCCAGCCAGCTGGCGAGGGGTGCGGCCGCGACCGGGACCACCAGCGCCAGCCACACGATCGAGACCAGGCGCGGCCCGGGCGACAACATTGCGCCGACGACGGCGGCGCCCGCCGCTCCGACCGTGCCGGGCACGACCATCGTGGCGGCGTCGATCCAGCCCCCGATGGCCAGGGGGGTACCCCCGTTGAGTCGCAGGACCGCCGCCCGCCGGTCGTGCGCCCCGGTGGCGCCGCTCGTGGCGGCCACGGTCGTGGCGAAGGCGAGGACGGCGCCCACGGCCGGCGCCGAGGCGATCAACGTGGGGAGCAGGGCCGCGGCGCCGAGCAGCACGGCCACGGCCGCGGCCCGGCCTGGCGCGGCCCGCAGGTCGCCGAGGACGAGTCGGCGCACGAGGTGGGTCATCGCGAGCTCCCGGGAAGCAGGCTCGTGCGGGGATCGGCGGCCTCGCGGCCGTCGCACAGGTAGACGATGCGGTCGGCCCAACTGGCCAGCCGGGTGTCGTGGGTGGCCAGCAGCACGGCGGCGCCGCCGGCGGCCAGGTCGGCCAGCAGCTCGACGACCATCTCGGCGCTGGCGGTGTCGAGCGCCGCGGTGGCCTCGTCGGCCAGCACCAGGCGGCGGGGCCCGACCGTGGCGCGGGCGACCGCCACGCGCTGCTGCTCGCCGACCGACAGCTCGGCAGGCGACGCACCGGCCAGGTCGCCCACCCCGACCCGTGCCAGCGCGGCGCGGGCGTCGGCGTGTGCGGACGCGACCGGCGCCCGGTCGAGCAGCCGGGGCAGGGCGACGTTGTCGAGCACCGACAGGCCCGGGAGCAGGTCGAGGCGCTGGTGCACCACCCCGATGGTGCGGCGCCGGGCGCGCGCCCACCGGGCGCCGTCGCCGACGATGATCGGCTCGCCCAGCAGCGACACCCTGCCGGAGCTGGGCGGGAGGAGCCCGCACGCCAGGTGGACGACGCTGGTCTTGCCCGACCCCGACGGGCCCATCAGGGCGACCAGCTCGCCGGCGTCGATCGACAGGGTCAGGTCGTCGACCACCCGCACGGGCCCGCGGCCGGTGGGCCGGCAGGCCACGACGTGGTCGAGATCGAGGACGGACGAGCTGCTCACGGGCGGCCCTCCTCAGCAGGGTCGGCGGTGTCAAGGGTGGGTGTCGCGATGTTGGTCGAGGTGGTCGAGGCCGAGGCCCGCAGGCGCTCGTCGCACAGGTCGAGCCAGTGCAGGTCGGCCTCGACCCGGGTGGCGGCGGCGTCGGCGGCCATGCGGGGGACGAGGTCGTCGCCTGCGGCTCGCTGCGCCCGGCGCAGCTCCTGCAGGCGGCTCACGAGCTGGCGGCGCTGGATCTCGATCACCGTCGCGGCCACGGTCGGGTCGACGGCCGCCGTGAGCAGCACCCGCAGCACCAGGTCATCACGGGCCTGGGCGGCGGCGGGGGCCTCGGCCAACCAGCCGTCGGCCCGCTCGCGGCCCGCGTCGGTGAGCCGGTACCGGCGGCGGGACCCGGTGTCGTCGGTGCCGTCGGGCACCACGAAGCCGTCCCGGGCCAGCCGGTCGAGGGTCGTGTACACCTGCCCGGTGTTGAGCGCCCAGCGGCCGGCGGTGCGCACCGTGAAGTCGGTCGCGAGCTGGTAGCCGTACTTGGGTTCGTCCCGCAGCAGCACGAGCAGTCCGTCCGGCACCGGCATCATCGGCAGTCTGCGCCATGCACTACTCAGTAGTCACTACTCGGTAGTGCATTGTCACGCGACCGACACGCCGAGACTCCGGCGTTACCCTCGGCCCCATGCCGAGCTTCGACGTCGTCTCCGAGATCGACATGCAAGAGGTGCGCAACGCCGTCGACCAGGCGTCGCGCGAGGTCGCCAACCGCTTCGACTTCAAGGGCACCAACAGCTCGGTCGAGCTGGGCGACGGTGCCATCACCCTCCACAGCGTGAGCGAGGACCGCCTCAACGCCCTGCGTCAGGTGCTGGAGGAGAAGCTGGTCAGGCGCAAGGTCTCGCTCAAGGCGCTCGACTACCAGAAGGTCGAGGAGGCCTCGGGCGGCACCGCCCGCCAGCACGTCAACCTCGTGGCGGGCATCTCACGCGACAAGGCCACCACCATCAACAAGTTCATCAAGGGCCTGGGGCTGAAGGGCGTCCAGAGCCAGGTGCAGGGCGAGCAGCTACGGGTCAGCGGCAAGAAGCGCGACGACCTGCAGGCCGCCATCCAGGCGATGCGCGAGGAAGACTTCGGCATCCCCCTGCAGTTCAGCAACTTCAGGGACTGACGCGCTCGGGAACCGGGCCGAGCGCCGGCAGGATCTGGTCGACGAGCGCCGGCACGTCGCCGACCGACAGCGCCGGCCGGTGAAAGAGCCGGCGCACCAGGATCGGGCCCACCAGCGCGTCGGCCAGCGCCGTGGTGTCGAGGCCCGCCGGCAGCTCGCCGCGCTCGACGCCCTCGTCGAGCACCATCCGCAGCCGCGCGTTCTTCTCCTCGGCGATGCGCCGCGTCATCTCGGCGATCTCGTCGCTGCGCTCCGCGGCGTCGATGAGGGCGGGCATGAGGCAGGCCAGGCGATCGGTCGACCCCATGTCGGCGATCATGGCCCGCAGCACGGCCACCACCCGGTCGCGCACGGGACCGGGCGGCGGCAGCAGCGGCGAGTCGTAACCGTGGGCCCGGACGAAGGCGTCGGCGACCATCTGCGCCTTGCCCGACCACTGGCGGTAGATCGTGCTCTTCGCCACCCCCGACCGGGCGGCCACCGCCTCGATGGTCAACGAGCCGTAACCCACCTCCCGCAGCAGGTCGACGGCCGCGGCCAGGACGAGCTCGCGGGAGCGCTCGATGCGGGGGTCCAGTTCGTCGGCGGCGGGCACGTCATGCAGTTTGCCTCCTCGGGGGCCGGTGTCGCTCACCGCGACTCGAGGGCGGGCTCGAGCTCGCCCATCTCCACCTCCAACGGGGCCTCGACGTCGATCACGGCGGGCTCGACCGCCTCCGCCCCCGACGCGCCGCCCGTCGAGCGGCGCGTCGCCCACACCAGCGCGCCGGCGGCCACGGCCACCGCCAGGCCGACGGCGTTGGTCAGCCGGAACGCATCGACGAAGGCCGTCTGCGCCTGGGCCAGCAGGGCCTCGCCGCCGGGCAGTCCCTGCGCCACGCCCCAGGCCGCGCCGATCGACTCGCCGGCCGCATCGGCCGCGCCCTGCGGCACCGCCGCGCCCGGGTCGAACTGGGAGCGGTAGACCGAGCCCACCAGCGTGCCGAGCACGGCGATGCCCAGGGCGCCGCCGAACTCGCGGGTGGTGTCGTTGACGGCCGACCCCACGCCGGCCTTGTCGAGCGGCACCGCGGACATGAGCATGCCCGTGGCGGGCGCGGCGGTGGCCGCCAGCCCGGCGCCCAGCATCACGAACCCCAAGGCCGTGACCGGGTACGGAGTCCCGGTCGTCACCTGGGTGAACATGCCAAGGCTCGCGGCCATGATGGCGAAGCCCCCCGTCATGACCGCGCCGCCGCCGTAGCGCTCGGTCAGCGCCGCGCTGCGCGGCGCCACGACGATCATGGCCCCCGCCATGGGCAGACCGGCCAGCCCCGCCTCGAGCGGCGAGTAGCCCAGCACGTACTGCAGGTACAGCGTCGAGAGGAAGAAGAACCCGAACATGCTGAAGAACGTCAGCGTGATGACGCCGCTGGCCACGCTGAAGCGCCGGTCGCGGAACAGGTCGAGCGGCAGCATGGGGTGCTCGGCCCGGGCCTCCCACGCCAGGAAGGCGGCCGCCAGCACGGCGGCGGCGGCGAAGGCGCCGAGCACCGGCCCGCTCGTCCAGCCCCGCTCGGCGCTCTCGATGATGCCGAACAGCAGCGACACCATGGCCACCAGCGCGAGGGCGGCGCCGACGATGTCGAGCGGCGTCACCCGGCTGTCGCGGGAGCGGGGGGCGTAGCGGGCGACGGCAGCGGCGGCGATCGCCACGACGGGCAGGTTCACGAGCACCGCCGAGCCCCACCAGAACTCCTCGAGCAGGGCCCCGGCCACGACCGGGCCGATGGCGGCGCCGGCCCCGGCGAACCCGGCCCAGGTGGCGATGGCCCGACCGCGCTCCTCGGGCGGGAAGACGGCGGTGATGAGCGACAGGGTGGCCGGCATCACGAAGGCCGAGCCGACGCCCATGATCGCCCGGCCGGCGATGACCTGGGTGGCCGTGTCTCCCAACCCGGCCACGAGCAGGCCGGCGCCGAAGATGCCGAGGCCGCCCAGCAGTGCGCCCTTGCGGCCGAACCGGTCGCCGATGGCCCCGGCCGACAGCAGCAGCCCGGCGAAGACGAGGGCGTAGGAATCGATGATCCAGTGCAGCTCGCGCGCCGAGGCGCCCAGCTCCTGCTGGAGACGGGGGGCGGCCACGTTCAGGGACGAGACCGCCATGACGACGAGGACCAGGGACAGGCACATCACCGCCAGCAACAGCCAGCGGCGCCGGTGCACCTCGGGGACTTCGTGGAGGAGTTGTGCTCGATCGGCGTCCATGGCTGTGCAACGTATCCGTTGCACAGCGAAACGTCATCGTTTTATTTCCCAACGTGCCGCATGTCACGGCCGCCGGGCTCAACCCGCCTGCGTCAGCGCCACTCGCCCTCGCGCAGACGGGCCACCCGTTCGTCGGTCTTGGGGTGGGTGCGCCACAGGTTGGCGAAGCTCATCTTGCGGCCCGTGAGGGGGTTGACGATGAACGCCGAGGCGTGGGCCGGGTCGATCTCCATGGGGATCCGGCGGGCACCCACCTCGAGCTTCTGCAACGCCCGGGCCAGCGGCTCGCCGTCGCCGACGAGGCGCGCGCCCCTGCGGTCGGCCTCGTACTCACGGCTGCGGCTGATGGCCATCTGCAGCAGCCCCGCCGCCAGAGGCGCGAGGAACGCCATGGCCAGCAGGGCGATCGGGTTGGGCCCGTCGTCGTCGCGGCCGCCGCCGAAGAACGCCGAGAACTGCAGGAAGTTGGCGATGAGCGTGATGCCCATGGCGATGGCCGCGGCCACCGACCCGATCAGGATGTCCCGGTTGCCGACGTGGCTGATCTCGTGCGCCAGCACCCCGCGCAGCTCGTCCCAGTCGAGGATGCGGAGGATGCCCTGGGTGACGGCCACGGCCGCGTGGTCGGGGCTGCGCCCGGTGGCGAAGGCGTTGGGCTGCTCGTCGGGGGTGACGTACAGCTTGGGCATGGGCATGCCCGCCTGCTGGGTGAGCTCGCGCACGATGGCGTAGTACTCGGGCATCTGCTGCTCGGTCACGGGCTGGGCCCGCGCCGCGCGGATGGCCAGCTTGTCGCTGTTCCAGTACGAGAAGCCGACGAAGAGGATGCCGACGGCGAAGCCGATGACGGCACCCTTGCCACCCCAGAGGAGCTGGCCGAGGATGACCAGCAGACCGCCGAGCCCGGCGAGCAGGACGAAGGTCTTGAACGTGTTCTTCACGCACGGCACGGTACCGGCGGAGTCTGGGAAAAACCTGAGCGTCCCCCAGGCTCGGCCCGCCGCCGGGCCAGCCCCGCCGCCAACCCGATCAGTCGTAGTAGCCCGAGTGGATGTAGATGCAGGGGATGCCCTCGCCGTGGAACATGTCCACGTTGCGGCGGTCGTCCTCGAAGGCCAGGCGGAGGTCGAAGCCCCAGCCCCGCAGCTCGTCGACCGCCTCCCGTTTGAAGCTGCGCGACGCCGAATAGTCGCCGTAGTCGCGCATGATCAGCAGGTCCCAGCGCAGCTTGTAGCGGTCGAGCCAGGCGAGGGTCTGGGGCCGCACCCGCAGCGGGCGGGCCGTCAGCAGCACCACCCGCAGGTCGTCGTCGAGCACCTCGAGCAGGCGGGCCACCTCGTCGATCAGCGCGTCGTCCCCGCAGGCCGCGAAGAACGCATCCCAGTCGCGCTGGGGGTACTCCAGGAAGTGCTGGCGGTTGGACGCGTCCGACAGCACGCCGTCCATGTCGAACACCACCGCCGGGCCCTGCTCGACCGCCCCCTCGTGCCAACGCCAGTGGTCCGGGATCAGCGTCACAGCATGAGTAGGTAGCAGACCTGCGTGACGCCCGGGTAATGGGACTGGATGGCCGGGGTGGCCCGCCACCCCCACCGCTCGTACATGGCCCGGGCCCGCACGTTGCGCTCGAGCACCCACAGCACCACCACCCGGTACCCCGCCGACTGCAGGTGGCCCAGCGCCGCATCGTGCAGCCGGCGGCCGATGCCCCGCCCCCAGTGGCCCGGGTCGACGTAGAGCCGGAGCAACTGGGCGCGGCTGGTCTCGTCGGGGTCCGGGACCGCAGCGATGGTGCCCACCACCCCGCCGTCGGGGCCGGTGTGGCAGGCGACCAGCACCAGTGTGTTGTAGCCCTGGGCGGCGATGGCCTGACGCGACCGCTCGGTCAGCACCTCCGGCGACGGCGTCGGCGCATCGGGCGGGAAGATGCCCTCGTAGCCCACCAGCGCGGCGCGTTGCCACACCGTGCCGATGGACGGCGCGTCGCGTGGCTCGGCGGCGCGGATCAGGACGTCCAGCGCGACCTCCCGTCAGTCCTCTTGCGGTTGCGCCTCGGCCCGCCGGCGGATCTCGTCGACCACGTTCGGATCGGCCAGCGTGGTGGTGTCGCCCAGCGCCCGGCCCTCGGCCACGTCGCGGAGGAGCCGGCGCATGATCTTCCCCGACCGGGTCTTGGGCAGCTCGTCGGTGAAGATGATGAGCTTGGGCCGGGCGGTCGGGCCGATCTTCCCGGCCACGTGGCCCCGCAGCTCCTCACCCAGCGTGGGGCTGGCGTCGATGCCGCCCCGCACGGTCACGAAGGCGACGATGGCCTGTCCGGTCACCGGGTCGTTGGCGCCGCACACGGCCGACTCGGCCACCGACGGGTGGTCGACCAGGGCCGACTCGACCTCGGTGGTCGAGATGCGGTGGCCGGACACGTTCATCACGTCGTCGACCCGCCCGAGCAGCCACAGGTAGCCGTCCTCGTCGACCTTGCAGCCGTCGCCGGCGAAGTAGCGGCCCTCGAAGCGCGACCAGTAGGTGTCGCGGTAGCGCTCGGGGTCGCCGTAGATGCCGCGCAGCATCGCGGGCCAGGGACGGGTGAGCGTGAGGTAGCCGCCCCCCTTCTCGACCCGCTCGCCCGTCTCGTCGACCACCTCGGCGCCGATGCCCGGCAGCGGGAACGTCGCCGAGCCGGGCTTGAGGGTGGTGGCGCCGGGCAGGGGGGCGATCATGATGGAGCCCGTCTCGGTCTGCCACCAGGTGTCGACGACGGGGCAGCGGCCGCCGCCGATGTTGGTGTGGTACCAGACCCAGGCCTCGGGGTTGATGGGCTCGCCTACCGACCCCAGCAGGCGCAGCTTGGACAGGTCGTGGCCCTCGGGCTCGTGCGTGCCCCACTTCATGAAGGTGCGGATGGCGGTGGGCGCGGTGTAGAGGATGGTTACGCCGTAGCGCTCGGCGATGTCCCACAGCCGGTCGCGGCCCGGCGTATCGGGCGTGCCCTCGTAGATGACGCTGGTGGCGCCGTTGGTGAGCGGCCCGTAGACGATGTAGCTGTGGCCGGTCACCCAGCCGATGTCGGCCGCGCACCAGAAGACGTCGCTCTCGGGCTTCAGGTCGAACACGTAGCGGTGGGTGTACGCGACCTGGGTGAGGTAGCCACCCGTGGTGTGCATGATGCCCTTGGGCTTGGCCGTGGTGCCCGAGGTGTAGAGCAGGTAGAGCAGGTCCTCGCTGTCCATGTGCTCGGGCTCGCACACCGGCGCCGCGGCGTCCATCAGGTCGTGGTACCAGCGGTCGCGGCCCTTGGTCATCGACACCTCGACCCCCGGCGCGTCCGCGTGGCCGGTCACCCGGTCGACCACCACCACGTGCTCGACCGACGGGGCGGTCGCCAGCGCAACGTCGACGGTTGGCTTGAGCAGGTGGGCCTGGCCCCGACGGAAGCCACCGTCGGCCGTGACCAGCACCTTGCACTCGGCATCGTTGATGCGGTCGGCCAGCGAGTCGGCCGAGAACCCGCCGAACACGACCGAGTGCGGCGCCCCGATGCGGGCGCAGGCCAGCATGGCCACCGGCAGCTCGGGGATCATCGGCATGTAGATCGCGACCCGGTCGCCCCGGGTGACGCCCAGCCCCTTCAGCACGTTGGCGAACCGCTGCACCTCGTCGAGCAGGTCGCTGTAGGTGATGGTGCGGTGGTCGCCCGGCTCTCCCTCCCAGTGGTAGGCGACCTTCTGGCCGTGGCCGGCCTCGACGTGGCGGTCGAGGCAGTTGTACGACACGTTGAGCCGGCCGCCCACGAACCACTTGGCGAAGGGCAGGTCCCAGTCGAGGATCGTGTGCCACTCGTCGTACCAGGTGACCAGGTCGGCGGCCTGGCGGGCCCAGAAGCCCTGCCAGTCGGCCTCGGCCTCGTCGTAGATCTCGGCCCCGCGCACCAGGGCGTCGGCCGCGAACCCGGGAGGCGGCGGGAAGGTGCGGTCCTCGATGAGGTAGTCCTCGATGGCCGCGCCCTGCGGCTGCTCGTCCCCTGTGGCCGGCTGCGGCTCCGGAGCCATGGCACTCCCCCTCGTCAGTTCACGCGGAAATCGGGGCGAGCCTATCGGCAGCATGGTCACATGACCTGTGGGCAGGGGCCGCGCCGGCATGCCAAGGTTCTTGGCGATGTCGCCTCGCCGCCGCACGCTCACGCGCGACCGGGTGCTGCGCGCCGCGCTGGACCTGGTCGACCGCGAGGGCGTCGACGCCCTGACCATGCGGCGCCTCGGGCGCGACCTGGGTGTCGAAGCCATGTCGCTCTACGGCCACGTGGACAGCAAAGGCGACCTGATCGACGGAGTCGTCGAGCAGGTCTTCCGGCAGATGCCGCTGGTGGTTCCGAGCCCCGGGCGCTGGGAGGACCGCCTGCGCGACTACGCCGCCGCCTACCGCAAGGTGCTGCTCGACCACCCCAACACCGTCCAGCTGGTGTCGCGGCGCCGGCACAACAGCGAGGGCATCGTCGCGTTCGTCGAGTCGGCCCTGCGGGAGCTGACCGCCCTCGGACTCGACCCGGTCAGGGCCGAGCGGGTGCTTCGGGTGATCGCCAACTTCACGCTGGGCCACGTGACCGAGCAGGTCGGCGACGAGGCCCGCACCCGCCAGGACGCGCTCCGGGCCGGGGCCCAGCCGCCGCGCGTCGACCCCGCCCACGACGAGGCGTTCGAGCTGGGGATCGACTTCATCATCGCCGGCATCGACCGCCTGCTGCCCGCTGGCCCGGCCACCGCTCCGGCCCGCTCGACAGCCGAGCGCTGAGCCGGGTCAGCCCGGCCACTCGAGCACCCGGAACGCGCCGAGGCCGCTGAGGTCGGTCAGCGCCTCCGCCTCGGTGACGCGGCTGCGCGCGGCCAGGGCCGCGAGGTCGCCGACGTGGGCGCGCTCGGTCCAGTTGCGGCGCGCCTCGTCGACCAGGTCGTCGAGGCCGTGGGCCTGCAGCCAGTCGGCCTGGCTGGTGTCGGACGACGGCGACCGCACCAGGGCGAGCTGATCGACGGCCACCTCGCAGGTGACGTCCTGGAGACCGAGGCCGTCGAGCAGCGCCCCGCCCCGGGCGTGGCCCCGGTAGGTGCGCAGCCACTCGGACGCGGGGCGGGCGGCCATGTCGGCGGTGGTGGTGGCGTAGTCGACGACGGCGACCCGGCCCCCGTGGCCGGCCACGGCGAGCGCGTCGCGCAGCCAGCCGCGTGCGGCGGCCTGGAGCGGCACCCGGGCGCCGGCGGGCGCGCCGGGGGCGAGCCGGTCGAGGACGGCGGCGCGCTCGGGGTCGAGGGGCACGGTCCGCTCGACCAGGTGCCCCGCGCCGCCTCGCCGGGCGCCCGCGCCGGCGGCGGCGTCGAGGTCGACCCGCACCTCGCGCCAGGCCCCGTCCCGGCGCTCGGCCAGGCCGAAGGGCAGGTTGTCCAGCAGCTCGTTGGCCAGCACCACCGCCGGGCCGGCCACGCGGGGCAGATCAGGCAGGCTCACGCAGATGGGCCCGGTGGGCGCCCCGGCCACCGGCGCCTCGGTGTCGGGGTCGACCGGGGCGAAGGCCAGGGACGGGTCCTCGAGCCGGAGGTGCTCGGCGTGCAGGCGCCGCTGGGCCGCGGACCGCTCGACCAGCACGTAACGCAGCGCCGCGGCGCACTCGGGCGCGGCCGCCAGGACGGTGCGGCAGAGCGTGCCCGCACCCGCGCCGGCCTCGACCACGACGTAGGGGTCGGGCGCGCCCATCGCCCGCCACCACGCGTCGAGCGCCCGGGCGACCACCGCGCCGAACAGCCCGCCCACCTCGGGGCTGGTCAGGAAGTCGCCGCGGCGGCCGCCGGCCCGACCGCCGGACTCGTAGAACCCGCCCTCGGCGTCGTAGAGGGCCCGCTCGAGCACCCGCTCGAGGGGCAGCGGCCCGTGCCGGCGGATGTCGGCGGCAACGGCCGCCGCGACACCGGTCAGGGCACCGCCGACGCGACGAAGTTGGCCATGTCACCCAGCTCGGTGGCCCACTGTGTGACCCCGAACGCCAGCGTGAGCACACCGGTGATGGCGAGCGCGGCGCTGAGCGACACCGGCACCCGCACGGGCGTCTGGTCGCCGTCGGGCGCCGGGTTCATCCACATCTCCTTGGCCACGTTCGCGTAGTAGGCCAGCGAGATGACCGAGTTGACCGCCATGACCACGGCCAGGGCGTAGGCCCACCCGGTGTCGGCGTTGACCACCGCCCGGAAGGCCACGAACTTGGCCAGCCAGCCCGCCAGCGGCGGGATGCCGGCCAGCGAGAACAGGAACACGGTCATGAGCACCGCCAGCGACGGCGCATAGTTGATCAGGCCGCCGAAGCTCGGGATCTCGGCGCTGCCCGTCTTGCGGGCCACGGCCATGACCACCGTGAAGGCACCGAGGTTCATGGCGGCGTAGATGAGCAGGTAGGTGACGACCGCGGTGAGCGTGTCGCCGCCGATCTGGCCCACCACCGCCATGGGCGCCAGCATGAACCCAGCCTGCGAGATGCCCGAGTAGGCCAGCATGCGCACCAGGTTGGTCTGGCGCAGCGCCACCACGTTGCCGATGGTCATCGACAGCACGGACAGGGCCCACATGAGCGGGCGCACGACCTCGGCCTGCTCGGCGAACCCGATGACCACCAGCTGCAGCAGCGCCACGAACCCGGCGGCCTTCGACGACACCGACAGGAACGCCGTGACCGGCGTGGGCGCGCCCTCGTACGTGTCGGGCGCCCAGGTGTGGAAGGGCACGGCCGACACCTTGAAGGCGAACCCGGCCACCACGAACACCACGGCCAGGCTGATCACCGGCACCGACTCGCCCGTGGCCAGCGCCTCGGCGATGCCGGAGAGCTGGGTGGTGCCGGCCACGCCGTAGAGCAGCGACATGCCGTAGAGCAGCACACCGGTGGCGAACACGCCCATCAGGTAGTACTTGACGCCCGCCTCGTTGCCCTTCGGGTCGCGCTTGCGCCACCCGGCCAGCAGGTAGGCGGGGATGGACAGCATCTCCAGCGCCACGAAGATGGTGATCAGGTCACGGGCCGAGGCCATGACCGTCATGCCGAGGATCGACGACAGCAGCAGGAAGTAGTACTCGCCCTCGGCGTAGTCGCCCTCGGCGATGTAGTTGGTCGACAGCAGCACCGTCACGTACCCGGCCACCAGGAACAGCGCCTTGAGCACGAGGGCGAAGTTGTCGACCGCATAGGCGCCGCCGAACAGCGTGCGGTCGGCGCCGTCGACCGCCAGGGTGAGCACCGGCACCAGCGCGCCCAGCAGGCCCAGGCCCGCCAACGAGGGCAGCACCGCCTTGCGGTCCTCGGGCAGGAACAGGTCGGCCACCAGCACCAGGCACAGCACGCCCACGATCACCAGGTCGGGCGCGAGCGCGTGCCAGTCGACCGCGGGGCGGGCGAACGGGTCCTGGGCGACCTGGCCGAGCGTGGCGAGCACGGGCACCTCGGCTCAGCCGCCCACCGCGGCGGCGATCGACTGGGCGACAGAGGCCATCTGGTCGTCGGTCACCCGGAACACCAGGTTGGGGAAGATGCCGATGACCAGGATGAGCGCCAGCATCGGCGCCCACGCCACCCACTCGGGCACGGTGACGTCGGCGATGTCCTCGTTCTCGAACTCCTCGGTGGGCGTGCCGAACGCCGTGCGCTGGTACAGCCACAGCAGGTAGCCGGCCGCGAACACGGTGCCGATGGCGGCCACGACCATGTAGATGCGGAACGTCACCTGGCTAAGGCCGGCGCCCGGCTCGTAGGCCGAGAGGATGGCCGGGAACTCGCCCCAGAACCCGGCCAGGCCCGGCAGGCCGAGCGAGGCCATGGCGGTGAAGCCCAGGATCCAGCCCAGGTGGGGCGCCTTGAGCAGGATGCCGCCGAGCCGGCGGATCTCGAGCGTGTGGTAGCGCTCCTTCACCGAGCCGGCGACGAAGAACAGCATGCCGGTGATGAGGCCGTGGGCGACCATGCCCATGACCGCGGCATTGAGCCCGAAGTCGGTGAGCGTCGCGATGCCCAGCATGGTGAAGCCCATGTGCGACACTGACGAGAAGGCGATGAGCCGCTTCATGTCGGTCTGCGCCAGGCAGGCGAGGGCGCCGTAGATGATGCCCACCACCGCCAGCGCGCCGATGATCGGCGCCCACTCGGCCGACGCCTCGGGCAGGATCGGCAGCGCCACCCGCACGAAGCCGTAGGTGCCCAGCTTCAGCAGCACGGCGGCCAGGATGACCGATCCGACCGTGGGCGCCTGGGTGTGGGCGTCGGGCAGCCAGGTGTGGAACGGGAAGATCGGCACCTTGATGCCGAAGCCCATGAACATGCCGCCGAAGATCAGCAGCCCGGTCCAGCGCGAGATGTCGGACTCGGCCACCCGCTGGGCCAACTCGGGGATGACGAACGTGTCGCCGCCGGCCACGAAGAACAGGGCGAGGAAGCTGACGATCATCAGCGCCGAGCCGAATAGCGTGAACAGGAAGAACTTGATGGCGGCGTACTGGCGCTGCTCGCCGCCCCACACGCCGATGAGGAAGTACATCGGCAGCAGCACGATCTCGAAGAACACGAAGAACAGGATCAGGTCCTGGGCCACGAAGGTGCCCAGCATGCCGGTGTGCAGCACCAGCAGCAGGATGAGGAACGCCTTGGGGGTGCGGGGCTCGGGGAAGTGGTTCCACGAGTAGATGACGCACAGCGGCGTGATCAGCAGGGTGAGGGCGACGAGCGGGATGGACAGCCCGTCGATGCCGATGGCGTAGCGGCTGTGGATGAGGTCGATCCACGCCTCGTTCACGGCGAACTGCAGCGTGTCGGTGGCGCCGTAGTCGAAGTCGGCGATGACGGCGGCGCCGACGCCGGCCGTCGCCAGGGTCACCGCCAGTGCGACCCACTTGTGAGTCGTCTCCTGGGTGCGGGGGATGAGCATCATCACGAGCGCTCCCGCCAGCGGCAGGAACACCATGAGGGTCAGGCCCCAATCGGTCAGGAACTGGTTGTTGTCCATCGTGAATCGTGAACCTTGGCGTGAGCCGTCAGACGAAGAGGATGATGGCGCCGGCGAACACCGCGGCGGCCCCGAAGAGGAGCGCCCCGTACTGCTGCACCTTGCCGGACGTGAGTTGGCGGAAGACCTGGCCGCTGTTGTTGGCCGCGGTGGCCGACGAGTTGATGGCGCCGTCGACCACCTGCTGGTCGATGCGGTCGTAGACGAAGCGGCCCACCACGGTCGCCAGGCGACCGGCCCCGTTGACCACGCCGTCGATGACGTTCTGGTTGACCCAGTCGGTGGCCCGGGCGACGGGGCCCTTGACCGCGCCGGTGATGATGTCGGTGTAGAGGTGGTCGAAGTAGTACTTGTTCACGAGCGTCGTGTAGCCGACCTGCGCGACCCGGTTGCGCTGGGTGATGCCGTGGGGCCCGACGCCACGCCAGAACCACAGGTAGGCGGCGCTGATGCCCAGCACCCCGATGAGGGTGGCGCCCAGCGCGATGCCCCACGAGAACTCGGGGTGGGTGAAGTTCTCGACGGGGAAGTACGCCCCCTTGGGCTCGTAGAAGTGCTCGAACCGCAGCTCGACCGACCCCGGGGCGAGGGCGGCGGGGATGTTCACGAACCCGGCGGTGACGCCCAGCACGGCCAGGATCCACAGCGGCACCGTGATGCGGGGGCCCGACTCGTGCGGCTGCCCGTGGCCCCGGAACTCGCCGAAGAACGTGTAGTAGATGACCCGGGTCATGTAGGCGGCGGTCATCACCGCGCCGACGATGCCGACGATCATGAACGCGGTGTAGTTGCCCTCGCCGCCCAGCTGGCTGGCCCCGGCCAGGATCTCGTCCTTCGACCAGAAACCCGCCAGCGGGAACAGGCCGATGAGCGCGGCGGTGGCGAACATGAACGTCGTGAACGTGTGCGGCATCCACTTGCGCAGACCGCCCATGTCCTTGCGCATGTCGAAGCTGTGCACGGCATGGCTGACCGAGCCGGAGCCGAGGAACAGGCAGGCCTTGAAGAAGGCATGGGTGAAGAGGTGGAAGAAGGCGGCGGTCCAGGCGCCGATGCCCAGCGCCATCACCATGTAGCCGAGCTGCGAGACCGTCGAGTAGGCCAGCACCTTCTTGATGTCGTCCTGCACGAACGCCAGGCCGGCTCCGCCCAGCACGGTGACCCCGCCCACCACCGCCAGCAGGTTGACGCTGGAGGTGCCGATGTTCAGGCCCTGGAAGAACACGCCGTACAGGCGGCCCACCATGTAGATGCCGGCCACGACCATGGTGGCGGCGTGGATGAGCGCCGACACGGGTGTGGGCCCGGCCATGGCATCGGGCAGCCAGGTGTGCAGGATGAACTGGCCCGACTTGGACATGACCGCGGCGACGAGGCAGCACGACGCCACCAGCAGGGCGGTCTGGCTGATGCCACCGCTCAGGGCCAGGCTGTTGATCTCGAGGATGTCGAAGGTGCCGCCGGCCGCCCAGAACAGGGTGATGACACCCACCAGCATGCCCACGTCGCCTACGCGGTTGGTGAGGAAGGCCTTGAGCGCGGCGTCGCTGTTGGCCTTCTCCTCCCACCAGTGGCCGATGAGGACGAACGAGCACAAACCCACCAGTTCCCACGACACGATCAGCTGCAGCGTGTTGGGGGCCATGACCAGCCCCAGCATCGAGGCGGTGAACAGCGACAGGAAGGCGAAGAAGTGGGTGTAGCGGCGGTCGCCGGCCACGTAGTCGGTCGAGTAGACGTGCACCAGCAGCGACACCAGCGTGACGACGAACAGCATCATCACCGCCGGTCCGTCGAGCAGCATGCCGACCTCGATGTCGACCCCGCCGTTCTGGAACCACGTCCACGACCTCTCGACCGGCGGGACCTCGAAGTGCGGGCCCGCCGCCTCCCCCTGCTCACCCTCGCCGTCGTCCTGGGCGACCGAGGCCGACTCACCGCCGATGGTGACGGCGCCGAGGCCATGCTCCTCCTCGTCGACGACCTCCTCGGCGTGCGACTCGGACTCGTGCTCGGCGTCGTCGACGTGGTCGAACCACTGGACGTTGGTGATCACCGCCAGCACGAAGGCCAGTCCCACCGCGGCGATGCCCAGCTCGCTGCCCTTGCGGGGTAGGCGCTTGCCGAAGAAGAGGATGAGGAAGAACGACGCCGCGGGGATGAGCGGGATGATCCAGGCGTTCTCGAGCACGGTCGCCACTCAGCCCTTCATCGAGTCGACTTCGTCGAGGTCGACGCTCGCTCGGTTGCGGTAGATGATCAGCACCATCGCCAGGCCCACGCCCACCTCGGCGGCGGCCACCGCGATGATGAACAGGGCGAACACGGCGCCCGCGACATCGCCGCGGGCCGCGCCGAAGGCCAGCAGGTTGATGTTGACGGCGTTGAGGATGAGCTCGATCGACATGAGCACGAGGACGGTGTTCTTGCGGGCGATCACGCCGTAGACGCCGATGCAGAAGAGGACGGCGCCGAGCAGCAGGAACTGGTTGAGCATCAGGTCGTCCACCGGGTCACCGATCCTTTCGGGCGATGACGATGGCGCCCACCAGGGCGGCGAGCAGCAGCACCGAGATCACCTCGAACGGGATCAGGTACTGGGAGAAGATGGCGTCGCTCACCGTGCCGGTGTTGCTGCCGTTGACGCCGATGACCTGCCGGTCGGCGGGCAGGGCGTCGTCGCCGTAGGCGTCGATCAGCGCGTAGCCCATCACGCCCACCAGCAGCAGGGCCGTGATGGCGCCCACCCACCAGTGCTCGTTGGTCATGTCGGGGTCGTGCCCGATCCTGGCCCGGGTGAGCATGATGCCGAACAGCATCAGCACCATGATCGCCCCGATGTAGACCAGCACCTGGGTGACGGCGACGAACTCGGCGGCCAGCAGCACGAACTGGGCCGCCACGCCGCCGAACACGACGATGAGGGCCAGCGCGGCGCGCACCACGTTGCTGCTGGTCACCACGACCACCGCGGCGCCCACCATGGTCGCGGCGATGGCGTAGAAGAAGATGTTCTGCGCGACCATCGCGGCGATCACCGCGGCACCTTCCTGACCTTCTGCTCCGACCCGGCCTCGTAGGGCTCGAAGTCGGGCACGGCCTGCATCCACTCGCCCAGCCGCTCCTTGTCGTGCAGCAGGTCGGAGAGGCGCAGCTCGGAGTACTCGTACTCGGGGCTCCAGAACAACGCGTCGAACGGGCACACCTCGACGCAGATGCCGCAGTACATGCACAGCGCGTAGTCGATGTCGAAGCGGTCGAGCTTGTTGACCGTGCGGGGCTTGCCGCCGGGCCGGCGGGGCGGCGCCGTGTCCTTGTGGCCCTCGATGTAGATGCACCAGTCGGGGCAGCTGCGGGCGCACAGCATGCAGACCGTGCAGTTCTCCTCCTTGAGGGCGATGACGCCGCGGGCGCGGGGCGCCGGCGCCTCCTTCTCGTGGGGGTACTGCACGGTGGCCGCGCCCTTGGAGGGCGCGGGGATGAGCGTCTTGATGCCGCGCGCCGGGAACACGGTGCGACCCATCGTCTTGAGCGTCACGCCGAGGCCCTTGACCAGGCCCGGCACCTTGGGAGAAGCCATGACTACCAGGCCACCTTGAGTGCCATGGTCGCCAGGATGTTGACCAGCGACAGGGGGATCAGGACCTTCCACGCGAGCTGCTGGAGCTGGTCTTCACGGAACCGGGGGTAGGTGAACCGCACCCAGAAGACCAGGAACGACACGATCATGATCTTGGCCAGCACCACCACGGGGCCCACCACGTTCATGTAGTCGGCGTCCATGTCGAGGCCGGGCAGCGCCCAGCCGCCCAGGAACAGCGTGGCCGCCACCGCGGCGAAGGCCCCGGCGCTGGCGAACTCGGCGATGAAGAAGAGCAGGAAGCGCATGCCCGAGTACTCGGTCATGTAGCCCGACACCAGCTCGGACTCGGCCACCGGCATGTCGAACGGCGTCTGCGTGAGCTCGGCCTGCATGGCGACGAGGAAGATGAGGAAGCCGATGCCCTGGGTGAGGATGAACGGGCTGCCGATGCCGCCCCAGCCGAAGATCTCGCCCTCGGCCTGGGCGGCGACGATGCCCTGCATGTTGAGCGTGCCGGCCTGGATGACCACGCCCACCACCGCCAGCACCATGGGCAGCTCGTAGGCGATGAGCTGGCCCGCGGCCCGCAGGCCGCCCAACAGGGAGTACTTGTTGGCCGAGCTCCAGCCGGCGATGAGGATGCCGAGCACCGAGATCGACGACACCGCCAGGATGTAGAAGATGCCGACGTCGAGGTCGGTGAACCAGGCGTCGGGCCCGAACGGCACCGCGGCGAGGATGAGGAAGACCGAGGCCACCACCACGTAAGGCGCCATGGCGAACAGCTTGCGGTCGGCCCGCCAGGGGACGATGTCCTCCTTCTGGATCCACTTGCCGACCTCGGCCAGCAGCTGCATCGAGCCGTAGGGACCGGCCTCCATGGGGCCGAGCCGGCTCTGCATGAAGCTCATCATCTTGAACAGGAAGACGTAGACGAGCGTGCCCGCGGGCAGCAGCACGGCCACCAGCACACCGACGGTGCGCAGGACGGTCTGCTGCCAGTACGCCAGCTCGAGAGCGACGGTCGCAGCGCTCACCGGTCGATGTCCCCCAGGATGAAGTAGAGGCTCGCCAGGATCGTGATGATGTCGGGCACGTACACGCCCTTCATCAGCCAGGGCACGATCGACACGTTCGAGAAGCTGGCCGAGCGGATCTTGGTGCGGAACGGGCCCAGGTCACCCTTGCTGATGAGGTAGTAGCCCATCACGCCCAGCGGGTTCTCGGTGGCGACGTAGGCCTCGCCCGCCGGCACCTTGATGATGCGGGGGACCTTGGCCATGATCGGCCCGCCGGGCAGGCCGTCGCAGAGCTGGTCGATGATCTTCGTGGCCTCGCGGGTCTCCTGCAAGCGCACCCAGCAGCGGGCGAAGCTGTCGCCGTCAGGATGGGTCCACACCTTCCAGTCGACCTCGCCGTGGGCCAGGCCGGCGATGGCACCGTCGCGGCGCAGGTCCCAGTCGACGCCCGAGGCCCGCAGGTTGGCGCCGGTCAGGCCGTACGACAGGCCCACCTCGGGCGGGATGACCCCCACGCCCCGGGTGCGGGCCTCGAAGATCTCGTTGCCGAAGAGCAGGTCCTCGATCTCGTCGCAGAAGTTGCGGATGCGGGCCATCACGGCCTTGGTGTCGGCGATCCACCCCTTGGGCAGGTCGTCCTTCAGGCCGCCGATGCGGTCGAAGTTGGGGTGGAACCGGCCGCCGGTGACCGACTCGATCTGGTCGAGCACGTGCTCGCGGTCGCGGAAGGCGAAGAACGCTGGTGTGACCGCCCCGAGCTGCACGCCCAGGTCCCCCAGGAACAGCACGATGTTGGCCAGCCGGGCCATCTCGAAGAGGATCGTGCGGATGTGGCGGGCGCGGGCCGGCGCCTCGATCTCCATGAGCTGCTCGGCGGCGAGGATGAACGGGACCTCGTT
Source organism: Acidimicrobiales bacterium (assembly GCA_035697515.1). Classification (GTDB taxonomy): domain Bacteria; phylum Actinomycetota; class Acidimicrobiia; order Acidimicrobiales; family VFJN01; genus ZC4RG19. The sequence continues at coordinate 25,634 of DASSCS010000047.1, read as the reverse complement.
GGCGAAGCTGCCCAGCCAGTCGATGCGGTTGATCAGCGTCGTGACCTGGGGATACGTGCGCACCTCGGTGAGCTTTTCGTAGCCCCGGTGCATGTAGCCGGGCGCCACGTCGGCCCAGAGCACCTGCTCGCCATCGAGCTTGGCGATGACGCGCAACGTGCCGTGCGTGGCGGGGTGCTGCGGGCCGATGTTGAGGGTCATGCCCTCGTCGGTCTCGACCTCGACGTTGACGCGGGCGTCGGCCGCCTGGGCGTCGACGTAGGCGCGCTGCTGGCGCTCGGTGAGCACGCTCATGCCTCGGCTCCTTCACCCTCGGCCGCCGTGGCGTCGCCTTCGGGCCCCTCGCCGTTGGCCGACGGCTCGCCCGGCATGGGCTCGACGTCGACGATGCCCGGCCACGGCTTGACCAGACGGGCCACGAGCGGGAAGTCCTTGCGCAAGGGGTGGCCCTCGAACCCGCCCGGCAGGTACAGGTGGCGCAGGCCGGGGTGCCCGTCGAAGGTGATGCCGAACATCTCCCAGCACTCGCGCTCGTGCCAGTTGGCCCCGGCGTACAGCCGCACCAGGCTGTCGATGCGCAGGTCGTCGTCGGGCAGGTCGGCCTTGAGCAGCACGTTCAGGTGGGGCTCGCCCCGGCGGCGCACGTTGGCCAGCCGGCACATCACCTGGAAACGGGTGTCGCCGCCGGCCACGCCGGTCTCCATGGGGGCGTCCGGGTCGAACGGGGCGATGCCGTCGTCGACGGCGCTGTACTCGTAGCGGCCCCACGGCGACGGCATCCAGTCGATGGCCGACAGGAAGTCGAAGAAGTGGAAGCCCAGGCGGGTCCGACACGCCTCGGCGGCGACCGTCCAGGCCTCGCGCGCGACCCGCACCCACAGGCCCCGGCCGGGCTGCACGTGGCTGCCCACGACGGCGTCGCCCAGCGCCTCGGTGAGCGTGGCCAGCACGGCCTCGCGAGCCTCGTCGGTCTCGGTCTCGGTCACCTCGTCGGTGGTACCGGTGGCGTCGCTCATTGGACCACCAGCGGGTCGCCCCGCCACCGGTCGGCCATGTCTTCCCTGCCGATGCGCTGCTGCAGCAGGACGATGCCCTCGAGCAGGGCCTCGGGCCGGGGCGGGCAACCGGGGATGTACACGTCGACGGGCACGATCTGGTCGACACCCTTCGTGACCGAGTAGCTGTCCCAGTACGGGCCACCGCAGTTGGTGCACGACCCCATCGAGATGACGTACTTGGGGTCGGCCATCTGCTCGTAGAGTCGCTTGATGGCCGGCACCATCTTGTCGGTGACCGTGCCCGAGATGACCACCACGTCGGCCTGGCGCGGGCTGGCCGGCAGAGGGATGACGCCAAGGCGCATGACGTCGTAGCGGGGCGAGGCGAAGGCGGCGCCCATCTCGATGGCGCAGCAGGCGAGGCCCCACTGGTAGGCCCACAGGCTGTACTTGCGGGCGGTGTTGAGCAGTGAGGTCAGCGGCTTGGGCAGCTTGCCGCTCTCGACGAGTCCCATCAGACGGCGTCCTGTGTCAGATCCAGCGGAGGACCTTCTTCTTCCAGGCGTACAGCAGCCCGAGGGCGAGGATGGCGATGAAGATGCCCATCTCGACGAACCCGAACCACCCGTAGGCCTCGGCCCGGGTGGCGAAGGGGAAGATGAACACGGCCTCGACGTCGAACAGCACGAACAGCAGCGCGAACAGGTAGTAGCGGACCTGCGTCTGACCCCACATCGAGCCCGCGGGGTCGACGCCCGACTCGTAGTTGACGTACTTCTCGGGCTGCGGGCGGGTGGGGCGGACCAGGCTGCCGAGCCCCATGATGGCCGCCACGAGGGCGACGGCCACCCCCAGGAAGACGCCGACCGTGAGGTACGAACGGAGTAGGTCCGACACGTCGCGGGAGCCTAGTGATCGTGCTCACGAGTGGCCAAAGCCACTCGTGAGCAGGTCATCGGCCCTCCTCCCGCAGCCCCTGGGCCCCCTCAGCGGCACTGGTTGATGAACCGGATGGTGTCCATGTAGCCCACGGCGATGCCGATGACGGCCTGCCCGTCGGTGCGGTACGAGACGCCGGTGCCGTCGCCGTTGCCGGCCCGGAAGATGCTGCCGCCGGAGGCGAACGGGTGGGGACGCTCGTCGAGGTTGCCGGCGTAGGTCGCCAGCACCTGATCCTGGGGCACCCCCAGCGCGAGGCCCGTGTTGGAGGTGCGCACCGTGGGCCGGGCCACCTCGATGGCGATCGACGCCAGCACGCCCTGGGTGGGGTCGTCGACCAGGTTCAGCCCCTCGGGTGGCCGGAAGCGCAGGTCCAGGTCGAGCGCGCCCCGGACCTGGGCGTCGTAGCACGAGCGGCCGGAGCCCTCGTAGGTCGCCTGATCGACCTGGAGCACCACGCCCGACATCTGCAGCTCGCCCAGGGTCATGCCGATGCGCAGGGGGCCCACGCCGCCCGGCTCGAGCCTGGCGTCGGGATCGACCGTGCCCGGTGCCGCCGTCGACGGGGTGGTCGTCTCGGCGGGCGGGTCGCCCTCGGCGTCGGCCGGGTCGGTCGTGGGTGTGCGGCCCCCGGTCGTCTCGGCGCCGTCGCCGGCGTCGGTGGTGAGCTCGTCCTCGGGGCCCTCGAGCGCCAACAGGGCCACGAGCGCGACCAGGACGGCCGCGACCACGCCCACCAGCGTGCGGCGCGACCGTCGCCGGGACGGGGGCAGCGGGTCGCCCGTGAGCCGCCCGGCCAGGCTGCTGTCGTCGATGACGGGCGGCGGTTGGGTGATGGGCCGGATGGCCGAGCGGGGGGCCAGCCGGAGCTGGGGCTCGTCGGCGAGGCGCTCGTCGAGGTCGGGCCAGAAGCTGCGGTCGTGACGGGGTGGCGCCAGCTCGCGCAGCGCCACGGCCACCGCCGTGCCGCCCCCGGCGGGCGTGCGCGTTCCGGGTGTGTCGGTCGTCGGCGGGCCGTCGCTCTCGGCGGGGCCCTCGCCGGCCGCCGGCCCCTCGGTGCCGTCGCCCCCGGTGGGCGCGGTCACGGCTCCGACCCCTCAGATGCGTCGTCGCCCGCTGCGCCGGGACCGCCGACCGTGCGGGTGGCGGCGTGCTTCGCCCGCTTCCGGGCCCGCCGACCCCGGCCGCGGTTCGCCTCGCCCGTCCCGTGCCCGTTGCCGGCCCCGGTCCCGCTGTCGGCCCCGGCCCCGTCCGTGCCGTCGACCCCGGGCCCGTCCGTGCCGTCGGACCCGCTGCCCTTCGCGCCCTCGACGCCGGTCCCGTCCGCGCCGTCGTACCCGCTGCCGTGGCCATTGCCGGCGGCGCCGTTGCCGTCACTCGTGCCGGTCTCGACCGCGCCGCCGCCCGCAGGCCCGTCGTCGCCACCCGCCTCGTCCGCTTCGTCGCCGCGCTCGCCCTCGCCGCCGGCTGGGCCGTCGGCCGCCGGCGCCGCGCCCTCGCCGCTGGCACCCGCCGCGGCCGAGGCCGGCATCGCGTCCTCGCCGCTGCCGCTGCCCGTACCGTCCGCGTCGGTGGCTGGCGCCGCGCGCTCGCCGTTGCCGCCCGCACCGACCCCGTCGGCGGCCCGCGCCGCGCGCTCGCCGTTGCGTGCGGGCGCCTCGGCGCGCTTGCCGTTGCCGGACGGCCTGCGCTGGTCCGCGGCATCGGCGTGCCGGGCGCCGTCGTCGGGGGTGTCGACCGTCACCGCGACGTCGCCCGTGTCGCGCTCGTCCCCGCCGGCCGCCGCGCCGGCGGTGGGCTCCGGCGCCGGGGTGGGTGCAGGCACGGCCGTGGCAAGGTGCTCGGCCAGGCGGGCGCGCGCTGACGCGAGGCGCCGGTCGACCGTGCCGGCGGGCAGGCCCATGATGCGCGCCGCGGCCTTGGGGTCGAAGCCCTCGCGGTCGACCAGCACCAGTGCGACGCGCTCGGCCTCGGGCATGGCCGCCAGCACCGGTACGACCCCGGTCGGGACGCCCGTTCCCTGCGGCGCCCGCCCCTGGGCACGGACGGCCGAGCGACCGAGTCGCAGCCGGTCGACGCAGGCGTTGTACACGTTGCGGTACAGCCAGGCGGCGATGTCGTCCTTCGTGCTGACCCGCACGATGTCGCGCCACGAGCGCAGGTACGAGGCGCTGAGTGCCGCGTCCATCTCGGCCTGGTCGAGCAGCAGGGCGAACGCCAGACCACGCAGCCGCCAGTCGTAACGCCCCACGAGCGCGCTGAAGGCACGCCGGTCGCCTTGCTGCGACCGGCGAACGAGGTTCGCGTCGCTCAGTCGTCTCGTCTTCGGCACGGTGGTGGGCTGTCGTCGGTCGACCCTGCCAGTGTGGGGGAGAGCGGCAGTGCCATGGGGGATTTCACCACACCTCACCCCTGCCGGCACACTGCTGCGACGACAATTCGGTTGCGGCCGAGGTGCGGCCGGGTGTCGCGGTCACACACGGTCGCCCGCGGTGACCGTGTGAGACTGTCACACCCGGTCACCACGGGCTTCCGGCCGTCGCCGCCCGAGTCGGTGGTCCCGTCCCCCCGGACGACTGCGCCGCCACGCTGCTGGAGATCGGACGGGCACGAACCGCGAGCGCGCGATCAGCCGACCGTGGTGAGGACGGGAACGGCGTCGCGGGCCACCTCGGCGATCGAGCCGGGCCACACCCCCACCACCAGCGTCACCACCACGCACAGGGCCAGGGCGATGCCGGCGCCCACCGGCACCGTCAGGCGGGGCGCGGCCGGCGCCTCGTCGGTGTCGCTCATGTACAGGCTCACGGTGATGCGCAGGTAGAGGAACGCCGAGATGACCGACGACAGCATCGCCACCACCGCCAGCCAGGTCGACCCGGCGTCGACCGCGGCGGCGATGACGTAGAACTTGGCGAAGAAGCCCGACGTCAGCGGCACCCCGGCCTGGGCGAACAGGAAGACGGTCAGCAGCAGCGCCAGGCCCGGTCGCGAGCGGCCGAGGCCCCGGTAGTCGTCGAGGCTGTGGTGCCCGTCGCCGGCGCGACCCACCAGCGTGATGACGCCGAACGTGCCCGCGATCAGGAACGTGTAGGTGGCCAGGTAGAACAGGGCCGCCTCGATGCCCTGGTCGCTGGCGGCCTGCACCCCCACCAGCACCCACCCCGCGTGGTTGATCGAGCTGTACGCCATCATGCGCTTGACGTCGGTCTGGACGACGGCCAGCACAGCACCGGTCAGCAGGGTCAGCACGGCCAGCGCGTACACCACCGGCTGCCAGTCGACTGAGTAGCTGTCGAACGCCAGCGCGAACACGCGGATGAGCCCGGCGAAGCCTGCCACCTTCACCCCCGAGGCCATCCACGCCACCATCGGCGAGGGCGCGCCCTGGTAGACGTCGGGCGTCCAGAAGTGGAACGGCACGGCGGCCACCTTGAACCCCAGCCCCACCAGCATGAGGGCCAGCCCGCCCAGCACCAGGCCGTCCTCGGTGAGGGCGCTGCGGCTGAACAGGTCGAGGATCTCGACCAGGTTGGTGGTGCCGGTGCCCCCGTACACCAGGGCGATGCCGTAGAGGAAGAAGGCCGACGAGAAGGCGCCCAGCACGAAGTACTTGACGCCCGCCTCCTGCGAGGTGATGCGTCGGCGGTGCATGGCCGCCAAGACGTACACGGCGATGGACAGCACCTCGAGGCCGAGGAACAGCACGATCAGGTCGTTGGCCTGCGCCATGACCACGCCCCCGGCGGCCGACAGCAGCAGCAGGACGTACGGCTCGACGCCCTCGAGCGCCTCGCGCCGCAGGTAGTCGTCGGTGAGCAGCGCCGAGAGGATGACGGCCACGGCGATGACGACGGTCATGAACAACGAGAAGCCGTCGATCCCGACCGCGCCGGCCAGCGTGGAGAACGGGCCCCGCTCGGGGTCCTGCACCTCTCGCCACAGGGGCACCACCGCGGCGATGGCGCCCACGCCCACCAGGCAGGTGAAGGCGGTGTAGCCCCGGGTCGACCGGCGGGTGCGCACGAACGACGACACCAGCATGAGCACCAACGCGCCGCCCACCAGCACCAGCAGCGGCGCCTCGGCACCCCAGTCGATCGTCGGCGTCTCGATGGGCACCGGGTCGGTCGGCGACTGGGCCAGCAGCCCGGGCAGCCCGATCACCTGCCCGCCTCCGCACGCTCGTCGGCGCCGTCGCGGTCACCGGCCTCGTCGGCCGCCTCGTCGTCGGGCTCGTCGGACTCGTCGGCCGCCTCGGTCTCCTCCGGCGGCTCGGGCCGGTCGACCGCGGGCGACACGAAGTCGCTGTTCTCGTCGACGTGGGCGATGAGTCGGTCCACGGCGGGCTCCATCCGTTCGAGCACCGGCTTGGGGTAGACGCCGAGGAACACGATGAGCGCCAGCAGCGGCGCCAGCACCGCGCCCTCGCGCCAGGTCATCTCGGGGAAGCTGCGGTTGTCGTCGTCGGTCTCGCCGTGGAACACGCGCTGGTAGGCCCACAGCAGGTAGAGGGCGGCGAGGATGACGCCGACGGCGGCGATGACGGCCCACCAGCGCCGGGTCAGGAACGATCCGACCAGCACCAGGAACTCGCCGACGAACCCGTTGAGCCCGGGCAGGCCGATCGACGACATCATCACCACGGTGAACACGGCGGCGAACACCGGCGCCGCCCTCTGCAGGCCCCGCAGCGCGGCGATCTCGCGGGTATGGCGGCGGTCGGAGATCATGCCGACGAGCAGGAACAGCGCCCCGGTCGACAGCCCGTGGTTGATGTTCTGCAGCAGGCCGCCCTGCACGCCCTGGGTGGTGATGGCGAAGGTGCCGAGCACGATGAACCCCAGGTGGGCGACCGACGAGTACGCCACGAGCCGCTTCAGGTCGCGCTGCATGGTGGCGACGATGGCCCCGTAGATGATGCCGATGACGCCCAGCGTCACCAGCCCGGGCGCGAAGAAGTTGGCCGCGTCGGGGAACAGGTACAGGCCGAACCGCAGCAGCCCGTAGGTGCCCATCTTCAGCAGCACGCCGGCGAGGATGACCGACCCGGCCGTGGGCGCTTCGGTGTGGGCGTCGGGCAGCCACGTGTGCACCGGGAACAGCGGTACCTTGACCGCGAACGCCAGGGCGAAGGCCAGGAAGATCCAGCGTGCGGCCGACCAGTCGAACGGGTTGGCGCCCGACGAGTCGTCGACCACCGTGCGGCCCTCGGCGATCTCGACCAGGTCGAAGCTGAGGGTCCGTCCCCGGCTCAGCTCGTCGATGCGCTCCTGCTCGGCGGGGGTCGGCTCGCCCTCGGCCTCTTGCACGATGGCCGCCGCCTCGGCCCGGTCCTCGTCCTGCACGGCGTCGCGGTGCAGGTAGGCGGTGGCCACGATGGCCACCAGCATCAGCGCCGAGCCGAACATGGTGAACAGGAAGAACTTCAGCGCCGCGTAGACCCGGTTGGCGTATCCCCAGCCGCCGATGAGGAAGTACATCGGCACCAGCACGACCTCGAACATGACGAAGAACATGAACAGGTCGAGGGCCACGAACACGCCGAGGCAGCCGGCCTCGAGCAGCAGCAGCCAGGCGTAGTACGGCTTGGCGTCGTGGTGGGGCGTGGCGCCGAGGAGGGAGACCGGGAAGAGCAGCGCGGTGAGCACCACCAGGAACAGCGAGATGCCGTCGATGCCCACGTGCCACGAGATGCCGAACTCGGACACCCACGAGCGGTTGACCTCGAACTGGTAGCCGGCCTCGCCCGGCTCGAACGCGGCCAGCAGGTACAGCGCCAGCGCCCCGGTGCCGCCCGCGAACAGCAGCGTGATGCCCCGGTGCAGCTCGGCGCGCGACCGGGGGATGAGGACGACGGTCAGCGCGCCGAGCGCCGGCAGCAACACGAGGACCGAGAGGATGTCGAACGAGGGCGCAGCGTGCCCGCCGGCCTCGCTGGCGAGAAGTGCCGGGAACATCAGACGAACAGCCTCGTGATGAAGTAGCCCAGCACGACGACCACGCCGGCCGACATGCCCAGGGCGTACGAGCGGACGAACCCGGACTGCACGGTGCGCAGCCCCCGGCCCGAGTTGCGCACCAGCGTGGCCACGCCGTTGACGGCGCCGTCGACGACGCTGCGGTCGAACCAGGCGACGGCCTCGAACCCCTTGGTGCCGGGGCCGCCGACGAAGCGGGTGATCGCCTCGTCGTAGTACCAGGCATGCGCCAGGACGGCGGGCTCGGCGGCCCGGACCGGGCGGCGCAGGTAGACCAACGCGGCGCCCGCGATGCCCACCACGGCGGCGATGGTGGCGACGACGCCCAGGGCCACCTTGGTCTCGGTGGTGACCGCGATGTGGGCCTCGGTGGCCCCGATGACCGGCTCGAGCCAGTGCTCGAGGTACATCAGGTCGGGCGTGAAGGGCAGGTTGATGACCTCGGCGGTGGCGGACAGCACGGCCAGCACCACCAGCGGCGCGGTCATGAGCCAGGGCGACTCATGGGGCTCGGCGTGCGCGGGCTGGGGGTGCTCGACCGCGGCCGCCTCGCCCCCGGCCGCCTCGGCCCCACCGGAGACCACCGGGAGCGGCTCGTCGCCCCGGTACTCGCCGTAGAACACCATGAACACCAGGCGGCTCATGTAGAAGGCGGTGAGCAGGGCGGTCACGAGGCCGATGGCCCACAGCGCCTTGCCCTGGGCGCCGCCGCTGCCCCAGGCGAAGAGCAGGATCTCGTCCTTGGAGAAGAAGCCGGAGAACGGCGGCACGCCGGCGATGGCCAGCCAGCCGACGATGAACGTCGCCGCGGTCAGGGGCATGAACCGACGTAGCCCGCCCATGCGTCGCATGTCCTGCTCGCCGTGCATGCCGTGGATCACCGAGCCCGACCCGAGGAACAGCAGCGCCTTGAAGAACGCGTGGGTGATCATGTGGAAGATGGCGGCGACGTACGCCCCCACGCCCACGGCCAGGAACATGTAGCCCAGCTGGCTGATGGTCGAGTACGCCAGCACCTTCTTGACGTCGTTCTGGGCGACCGCGATGGTGGCCGCCAGCAGGGCCGTGATGACGCCGATCCAGGCGATGACGTCGGGCACCCAGTCGTAGCCCGCGGCCAGGATGGGGTTGACCCGGGTCATCAGGTACACGCCGCCGGTCACCATGGTGGCCGCGTGGATGAGGGCCGAGACCGGGGTGGGGCCGGCCATGGCGTCGGGCAGCCACACGTACAGCGGGATCTGCGCCGACTTGCCCACGGCGCCCACGAACAGCAGCAGGCCGATGGCGGTGGCGGTGACGGCGGGCAGGCCCGCGGCGCCGGCGGTGACACCGGCGTAGTCGATGGTGCCCAGCGAGGCGAAGGCGAGGAAGATGGCGACGAGGAAGCCCCAGTCGCCGATCCGGTTGGTGACGAACGCCTTCTTGCCCGCAGACGCGTTGGCCTCGTCGGTGAACCAGAACGAGATGAGCCAGTACGAGCAGGCCCCCACGCCCTCCCAGCCGATGAAGGTGACCAGCATGTTGCTGCCGAGCACCAGCATGAGCATCGAGAAGACGAACAGGTTCATGTAGACGAAGAACTTGGCGTAGTCCCGGTCGCCGTGCATGTAGCCGATCGAGTACAGGTGGATGAGCGCGCTCACGCCGGTGATGAACAGCGCCAACGCGATCGACAGCGGGTCGGCGAGGAAGCCGATGTCGACCCGCAGATCGCCGACCGGTATCCACTCGAACAGCGTCTGCACGACGCTGCGCTCGTGCTCGTCCTCGCCGAGCAGGCCGGCGAACACCACCAGCGTGGCCAGGAAGCTGCCTGTGCAGGTGAGGGTGGCCAGCCAGCCGGCGCCGGGCTCGCCCAGCCGCCGCCCGAAGACGAGGAGCAGCAGGAACCCGGCCAGCGGCAGCGCGGGGATCAACCAGACGAGCTCAGTCACGGGTTACCTCTCACCCCTCGAGCAGGGCGACGTCGTCGGCGGTGGCGTGGGGGCGCTTGCGCAGCAGGGCGACGATGATGGCCAGGCCCACCACCACCTCGGCCGCCGCCACCACCAGGACGAACACGACGATGGACTGGCCGCCGGTGTCCTGGAGCATGCGCGAGAACGTGACGAAGGTGAGCGTGACGGCGTTGAGCATCAGCTCGACGCACATGAACATCACCAGCGGGTTGCGCCGCACGAGCAGGCCGAAGGCCCCGATCGAGAACAGCAGCGCCCCGAGCACCAGGTACCAGGCCGGGGTGACCTCGAGGGCGGCGATCATCGGGCGGCCTCCTCGTGTGCCGCGTCGTCGGCCTCGGGCCCGGCGTCGCGCTCGGCGTCGGGCTCGGCCCCGGCGGGCCCGCCGTCGACCCGGGCCTCGGCCGCGGCCATGCGCTCGGCGATCTCGGCGGCCCGCTCCTGCTGGCCCTCGTCGACGATCTCGTCGCCGTAGGGCCGCCGGGCCAGCAGGATGGCGCCCACCACGGCGATGACCAGCAGCACGGACGTGATCTCGAAGGCGTACACGTAGTCGGTGAAGATCGACTGGCCCAGCCGCTCGACGTCGGGGACGGCGTCGTCGATCTCGCCGACCACACCGGTGGCCTCGTAGCCGGTGCTGGCCAGCGCCCCCACCGTGAGGGCCAGGATGCCGAGCGACACCACGGCCGCCGCCGCCCGCTGGCCCACCAGCGGCTCGACCCGCAGGTCCTCGATCCGGTCGACGCCGAGCAGCATGAGCACGAACAGGATCAGCACCACGATGGCGCCGGCGTAGACGATGACCTGGACGGCGGCCAGGAAGTTGGCCTCCTGCGCAACGAACAGCACCGCGATGCCGAACAGCGTGCCCACCAGCGACAGGGCGGCGTGCACCGGGTTCTCGCTGAGCACCACGCCCAGCGCTCCGGCCAGGCAGGCGGCGCCGGCCAGCACGAAGACGACGAGCTCGACCTGGATCACGCGTGCCCTGCCTCGTTACCGGGGCCGTCGTGGCCCTCGCTCCCCGCGGGTGGGTGGTCGGCGTCGTGGCCGCCCGGCTCGCGCGGGTGGCTGAAGATGGCGTCGGCCTGGCTGGTGTCGACCGCGCCGCCGGCCGCCGACTGGCCCCGCTCCGCCGGGCGCACGCCGAAGCCCAGCTCGCCGGCCCACTGCACCCGGCCCTCGTAAGCCGCGGCGCCCGACGGCGACGTGACCCGCATCCACGCGGAGGTGTGGGGCATGACGTCGTCGATGTCGGTCCAGTCCTCCCACGGCAGCCGCTTGGGCCGCCCGTCGTCGCCCACCACCAGCTCGGCCTTGGTGTAGATGGCGTCGTTGCGGTCGGTGAAGCTGAACTCGAACAGCTTGGTCTCGGTGATGGCTTCGGTCGGGCACGCCTCGACGCAGAGGTCGCAGTGAATGCACCGCAGGTAGTTGATCTCGTAGATGTAGCCGAAGCGCTCGCCGGGCGACACCGGGTCGTCGGGCGGGTTGTCGGCGCCCCGCACGTAGATGCAGCGGGCGGGGCACACGCCGGCGCACAGCTCGCAGCCGATGCACTTCTCCATGCCGTCCTCGTAGCGGTTGAGGACGTGCCGGCCGTGCATGCGCGCGGCCTTGACCCGCTTGCCCCCCTGGTCCTTGGAGTAGTTCCGGGTCAGCCGCTCTTCGAACAGCTTGCGGAACGTGACGCGGAACCCGTCGAGGTAGCCCATCAGGCGAGGACCTCCTCTTCGTCGGGCGCCTCGCGGCGCCGCCGGGCGACGTCGACCGCGGTGGACAGCGCGAACCAGGCCACGACCAACACCACCAGCGACACGGCCACGACGACGCCCCCGTTCCAGTCCTCGTCGCGCCCGATGTTGACCGCGGCGAGCAGCAGCAGCCAGCCGAGCGCGAGGGGGATGAGCACCTTCCAGCCGATGCCCATCAGCTGGTCGTAGCGGAAGCGGGGCAGCGTCGCCCGGGCCCACACGAAGGCGAAGAGGAAGAACATCAGCTTGACGAAGAACCAGATCAGGCCCGAGAGCCAGCCGGCGCCGAACCAGTTGGGCCCGGCCGGTCCGCCGAAGAACAGCGTGACGATGATGGCCGACATGGTGATCGTGTTCATGAACTCGGCCAGGTAGAACAGTGCGAAGCGGAACGACGAGTACTCGGTGTGGAAGCCGCCCACCAGCTCCTGCTCGGCCTCGACCAGGTCGAACGGCGGGCGGTTCAGCTCGGCGGTGCCCGCGACGAGGAAGATCACGAACGGCACCACGCCGGTGGCGATGATGTTCCACCCGGGGATGGCGAGGAAGCCGAGGTCGTAGCCCTCTCCGGCCTGCGAGACCACGATGTCGTGCGTCGACAGCGAGCCCGCCAGCAGCACGACGGACACCACGGCCAGCGCCAGGGCGGCTTCGTAGCTGATCATCTGGGCGGTGCCCCGCACGGCGCCGAGCAGCGGCCACTTCGACCCCGAGGCCCAGCCGGCGAGCATCACGCCGTACACGGCGACGGACGACATGGCCAGGATGAGCAGCACGCCGATCGGTGGGTCGGCCAGCTGCACGTAGGTGTCGTGGCCGAAGAGCTTGACGGCCCCGAACCGCTCGCCGTCGAACCCGCCGCCGATGGGCACCACCGCGAAGGTCACGAAGGCGGGCACGGCCGACAGGAAGGGAGCGAGGATGAACACCCGGCGGTCGGCCTTGTCGGGGATCAGGTCCTCCTTCATGATCAGCTTCAGGCCGTCGGCGAGCGTCTGGAACAGGCCCCACGGGCCCGCCTTGTTGGGTCCGACGCGGTTCTGCAGGTCGGATATCACCTTGCGCTCGAACCAGATCATCAGGATGACCGAGATGAGCAACAGGCCGAAGGCCACCAGGGTCTTCAGCAGGACGATGAGCACCTCGGTGCTGCCGATGCCGCCCTCGAGCAGCGGGTCGACGGCCAGCACGGGGACCAGGCTCATGGCCGCTCGACCCTCACGTCGGTGATCGGGGCGTTGCCGTCGATCAGCACGTTGGCCCGGCCGCCGGCCTTGTTGGCGTGCAGGTGGGCGATGCCGCGGGGGACGCCCGGGTCGGGGACCGTGGGCACGCTCACGTTGCCCCGGTTGGAGGTCACCCGCACGTCGTCGCCGGCGGCCACGCCCAGCCGGTCGAAGTCGTGCGGGCTCAGGTGCAGCGTGGCCGGCTCGGCCACTTCCGAGAGCGACGGCGAGTTGGCCACCAGCGTGCCCCTGTCGTACAGCTTGCGGGTCACGACGAGGCGCAGCGAGTAGGCGTCGACCGAGGGCGGGTCGATGACCGTCCACACCGGCAGGGGTACGCCGGTGGCGGGCGGGAGCAGGTGGGTGGCCTGCACCTCGGGCGGCGTGCCCGTGGTCGCGTCCGCGATGGCGGCCTCGCCGACGGTGCTGACCGCGGTCTCGGCCCCGCCCGCGTCGGTGGGGCCGTCGCCGGCAACGGCCGTGCCGACGGCACTCGCGCCGGCGTCGCCGGCCTCGTCGGCCTCGCTGTCGCCGTTGCGCCGCGTGGGCAGCATGACCACGATGCCGTCGCTGCCCGCGGGCGCCGTGAGCGCCTCGACCGACAGCCCGGCGAACGCCGGGGCCGTGGCCGCGATCTCGGCTGTGATCTGGCCGGGCGACTCGAGCCCCAGGTCGTGGCCCAGGCGGTAGGCCAGCTCGGCGGCCACCATCCAGTCGGACTGGGCCGTGCCCGGCGCCGTGACCTTCCGTGCCAGTGCGCTGACCCGACCCTCGAGGTTGGTGGTGGTGCCGTCGACCTCTGCGAAACCGGCGACCGGCAGCACCACGTCGGCCTGCTTGACCGACTCGGTGAGGAACTGGTCGAGGGCGATGACGGTGCGGGCGCCGGTCAGGCCCGCCTCGGCCAGGTAGCGGTCGGGGTAGTCGGCCAGCGGGTCGGCGCCGAGCAGGACCAGCGTGTCGATCTTGCCGTCGGCGGCCGCCCGCAGGATGCCGGCGGTGTCGAGGCCCTTGGCCGCGGGCAGGTCGGGCCAACGCTCGGCGTACCACTCGCGCCCGCCGTCGAGCGTCACCCGGCCGGGCAGCAGCCCGGGCGACAGGCCCAGCTCGAGGGCGCCGTGCACGTTGGCCCGGCGCAGCGCGCTGAGGAAGCGCACGTCGGCCCGCGTGTGATGGATGGCGGCGGCGGCCGCGGCGATCGACCGGCCCGACTCGGCCAGGTTGGCGCGGCCCACGATGACGGTGAGCGGGCCGTCGCCCAGCGCGGCCGCGGCCGCCCTGATGGCCTCGGGCGTGACCCCGCCCACGGCGTCCCCGGCGTCGCCCGCCAGCAGGGCCCGCACCACCGGCAGGGCGTAGCCCGGGCGGTAGCGCAGCGACACCCGGGCCAGCTCGTCGGTGAGCCCGGTGGCGACCGAGGCCAGCTCGACCAGCCGGACGCCGTCGTTCAGCACCGCGTGGCGCAGGCGCAGGTAGAGGATGCCCAGCTCCTCCTTGGTGTCGGGCCCCAGCACCAGCACCGCGCCCCCGGGGCGGCAGGCGTCGTCGATCGTGGCCCGGGGCAGGCCCAGCACCGCGTCGGCGGGCAGGCCGTCGCCCAGCTGGGCATCGATGTTGTCGGACCCGAGCAGGCCCTTGGTGAACTTCACCCAGGCGTACTGGTCCTCGTTGGTCAGCCGGGCGCCGCCGATGACGGCGAAGCCCTCGGGGCCGCTGCGGTCGAGCCCCTGGCGGATGGACTTGACCGCCCGGCGCAGCGCGTCGCTCCACGTCGAGGCCTTGAGCGACAACCCCTCGTCGCGCACCAGCGGCTCGCCCAGGCGGTCGTCGCTGTTGACGGCCTCGAAGTCGAAGCGCCCCTTGTCGCACAACCAGCCCCAGTTGACGGCGTCGTTGTCGACGCCCTCGTAGCGCACCACCCGGTTGCGGCTCGACTGCACGACGATGCGGCAGCCCACCGAGCACGAGGTGCAGGTCGACTCGACCTGGTCGAGGTCCCAGGGGCGTGCCTTGAACCGGTAGGGCGCGGCCGTGAGCGCCCCCACCGGGCAGATCTGCACCGTGTTGCCGCTGAAGTAGCTGGCGAAGGGGTCGTCGGGGAACGTGTTGACCTCGGTCTGGCTGCCGCGGTCCATGAAGTGGATGAGCGGGTCGCCCGCCACCTCCTTGGCGAAGCGGGTGCAGCGGTCGCACAGGATGCAGCGCTCGCGGTCGAGCAGCACCAGGTCGCTCACCGGGATCGGCTTCTCGAAGTGGCGCTTCTCCTCGACGAAGCGGCTCTCGCCCGGGCCGTACGCCAGCGTCTGGTCCTGCAGCGGGCACTCGCCCCCCTTGTCGCACACGGGGCAGTCGAGCGGGTGGTTGATGAGCAGGAACTCGAGGACGCCCTCCTGCGCCTTCTGCGCCACGGGCGTGTCGGTCGCCACGATCATGCCGTCGGTGCACTCGATCATGCACGAGGGCTGCAGGGCCGGGCCGCGGCCGGTGTCGATCTCGACGAGGCACATGCGGCACATGCCCACGGGCTTCATGCGCGGGTGGTAGCAGAAGCGGGGGATGTAGACGCCATTGCGCTCGGCGGCGTCGATGACCAGCTCGCCCTTGGCGGCTTCGATGGTGCGGCCGTCGACGGTGACGTCGACCGTCGGCGGCGCGGAGGTGTCGGTCACGACGGCGCTCCGACCGTCGAGGGCGTCGAGAGGTAGGCCTTGCCGTTCACGGGCACGGTGATCTCCCCGCCGCCGCCGCAGTAGGCGACGAACTCGTCCTTGAACCGCAGCACGGCCGACGCGATGGGCGACACGGCCGACGGGCCGAGCGGGCAGATCGTCGTCTGCTTGGGCGGCCAGGTGATGGCGGGGCTGATGTTGTCGCAGATGTCGAGCAGCTTGTCGATGTCGGCCGGACGGCCGTGGCCGTCGAGCATGCGACGCAGGATCTTCTCGAGCCACGAGGTGCCCTCGCGGCACGGCGTGCACTTGCCGCACGACTCGCGGGCGAAGAAGCGCACCACCCGCCACGCGGCCTTGACCGCGTCGGTGGTCTCGTCCATCACCACGATGGCGCCCGAGCCGAGCATCGAGCCGGCCGCGCCCACGGCCCCCGCCTCGAGCGGCAGGTCTAGGTGCTCCTCGAAGAACCACGGCGCCGAGGCACCGCCGGGGATGAACGCCTTGAGCGTGTTGCCGTCGACGATGCCGTCGCCGTACCGGTCGCCGTGGACGAGGTCGCGGAAGGTGGTGGTGCCGAACTCGACCTCGAACACGCCCGGGTTGCGCACGTGGCCCGACACGGCGAACAGGCGCGTGCCCTTCGAGCTCTCGACCCCCAGGTCGGCAAAGGCGGCGCCGCCGTTGGAGACGATCCACGGCAGGTTGGCCAGCGTCTCGACGTTGTTGACCACCGTGGGCTGCATGTACAGGCCCTTGGCCGCCGGGAAGTACGGGGGCTTGAGTCGAGGCATGCCCCGGTTGCCCTCGAGCGACTCGATGAGCGCGGTCTCCTCGCCCACGATGTAGGCGCCGGCGCCCCAGTGCAGGACGATGTCGACCGAGAAGTCGGTGCCCAGGATCTTGTGGCCGATGTAGCCGGCCTCGTAGGCGTCGTTCAGTGCCTCGGCCAGGCGCTCCTGGGCCAGCGCCATCTCGCCCCGCACGTAGAGGAAGGCCTGGCCGACCCCGATGGCGTAGCAGGCCAGCAGCACGCCCTCGATGAGCTGGTGCGGATCGCGCTCCATGAGGATGCGGTCCTTGTAGGTGCCGGGCTCGGACTCGTCGCCGTTGACCACGAGGTAGCGGGGGAACACGCCCGGCGGGCAGAAGCCCCACTTGACCCCCGCGGGGAAGCCGGCGCCGCCGCGGCCCAGCAGGCTGGCGGCCTTGACCTGCTCGGCCACCTGGGCCGGGGTCATGGACGTGAGCGCGGCGCGCAGGGCCTGGTAGCCGCCCGTGTCGTGGTAGCGGTCGAGGGTGAACCCGTCGGCCAGGTCCCAGCGCGTGGTGAGAATGCGGGGCACCTCGTGGCCCGGCGCGGTGTCGAGGTCGGTCACGAGCCAGCCTCCGTCGCGGTCTCGTTGCGGGCCAGCCAGGCGGGCTCGACGTTGCGGTCGGGGGGCACCACGCCCGCCCGGGTCTCGGGGAGCTGCTGGCGCACCCGGCTGAGCGTGCCGTGGCGGGGGATCTCGTGCGCCCGCCTGCCGGCCCGCAGATCCTCGATCAGCTCGTCGGCCTGCTCGTGGGTGATGCGATGGAAGTAGCGGTAGTTCACCTGCAGGCAGGGCGCTTCGGTGCAGGCCGCGATGCACTCGACGTCCTCGAGCGTGAACTTGCCGTCAGCCGTGGTGCTGCCCGCCTTGATGCCGAGCCGGCGCTCGAGGTGACCGAGCAGCTCCTCGCCGCCGAGCAGCATGCACGAGATGTTGGTGCACACGTTGACCACGTAGTCGCCCACCGGCTCGCGCTTGAACATCTCGTAGAACGAGGCCGTGCCCAGCACCTCGGCCGGGGTGACGCCGATCAGCTCGGCGATGTGGATCATCGCCTCGTCGGTGACGTGGCCGTCCTGCTCCTGGGCCAGGTGCAGCAGCGGGATCAGCGCCGACTTGGCCACCGGGTAGCGGGCGATGATCTCCTCGGCCACGGCCGTGTTCTCGGACGTGAACCGCGCCATTAGCGGTCGACCTCGCCCATGATGGGGTCGACCGAGCTGATGACGGCCACCGCGTCGGCGATCAGGCCGCCCCGCAGCATGTGGGGCATCGTCTGCAGGTTGACGAACGACGGGCCCCGGATGTGCATGCGGTAGGGCTTGCCGCTGCCGTCGGACACCATGTAGCAGCCCAGCTCGCCCCGGGGGCTCTCGACGGCACGGTAGACCTCGCCCTCGGGCACCTTGAACCCCTCGGTGAAGAGCTTGAAGTGGTGGATGAGGGCCTCCATCGACTCGTTGATGCGGGCGCGGGGCGGCGGGGTGACCTTGCGGTCCTGGATGCGGTAGTCGCCCGGCGGCAGCTTGTCGAGGATCTGGCGCACGATGGCCATCGACTCGCGCACCTCGTTCAGCCGGATGGCGTAGCGGTCGAAGCAGTCACCGTAGCTGCCCACCACGACCCCGAAGTCGACCTGGTCGTAGCGCAGGTAGGGGTCGGCCTTGCGCAGGTCCCACGGCACGCCGGTCGAACGCAGCACCGGGCCCGTGGCGCCCAGGGCGATCGCCTCGTCGGCGGTGATGAGGCCGACGCCCTGCAGGCGCTGGCGCCAGATCGGCTGCCCGGTCATGAGGACCTCGTACTCGCCGAGCCGGGGCTCGACGAGGTCGAGGACCCGCAGCGTGGCGTCGCGCCAGCCGTCGGGCAGGTCGGCGGCCACGCCGCCGGGGCGGATGAAGTTGTGGTTCATCCGCAGCCCGGTGATCAGCTCGAGCAGCCGCAGCGTCTCCTCGCGCTCGCGCCAGCCGTAGATCATCATCGACACCGCACCCAGGTCCATGCCGTTGGTGGCGAGGAACAGCAGGTGCGACGACATGCGGTTGAGCTCGCACAGCAGCATGCGGATCCACTGGGCCCGCTCGGGGATGTCGTCCTGGATGCCGAGCAGCGTCTCGGTGGCCAGCGAGAACACCAGCTCGTTGAAGAGCGGTGCCGCGTAGTCCATCCGGGTGGTGTTGGTGCCGCCCTGCACGTAGGTGAGCGTCTCGCCCGTCTTCTCCATGCCCGTGTGCAGGTAGCCGATGATCGGCTTGGTGCGCAGCACGGTCTCGCCCTCGAGCTCGAGCATGAGCCGCAGCACACCGTGGGTCGACGGGTGCTGCGGGCCCATGTTGAGGATCATCGTCTGCTCGTCGTCGCCGGGCGCCACGTCGGCGAGCGCGGCGGCGTCGGCCTCGGACATCCGCAGCACCGCGCCCAGCTCGCGCAGCAGCTCGCCGGCGGTGGCGCCCTTGCGGGGCCCCATCTCCTGGGTGCCCTCGGCGGTGCGGGACAGGTCGGCGGTGCTCATCGCGCGTTCCTGACGCCCTTGAACTGGACGGGGATGGCGCCCACCGGGTTGTCCTTGCGCAGCGGGTACCCCTCCCAGTCCTCGGGCATGAGGATCCGGGTCAGGTCGGGATGGCCGGTGAAGGCGATGCCGAACATGTCGAACACCTCGCGCTCCAACGCCTCTGTGCCGGGGTGGACGTCGAACAGCGACGGGCAGGTCGGGTCGGCGGCCGGTACCTGCACCCGCAGGCGCAGCCGCTCGGCGGTGGCGTGCGACAGCAGGCCGACGACCACCTCGAACCGCTCGCCCGTCACACCCGGGGGCAGGCCGCGCGGGGCGCCGTAGGCGATGTAGTCGACCGCGGTCACGTCGACGCAGACCCGGAAGCCCTCGTCGTCGCGCAGCGTGCGCACCAGGTCGACCAGCTCGTCGCGACCGGGATGCAGCACCTGCTGGCCCCGGCTCTCGGTGACCGGGACCCCGTAGCGCCGCGCGGGCGCCGCTTCGCCCGCCGGCTCGGGCTCGCCGTCCGCGCCGGGCGCGCCGCTGTCGTCATCGGAGGCGTCGGTCACGGGTCAGCGACCCCCGGCGGTGAGGGCGGTCGGCTCGGCGATGCCGTCGCGCTGCTCGATCACCAGGCCGGCGCCGCCGCCGTTGTGCTCGCGCCGGCGCAGCAGCTCGCCCGACTGGATGTTGTCGCGGAGGGTCTCGATGGCGTGGATGAGCGTCTCGGGCGTGGGCGGGCAACCCGGGGCGTAGACGTCGACGGGCACGATCTGGTCGACGCCCTGCACCAGCGCGTAGTTGTTGAACATGCCGCCGCTGCTGGCGCACACGCCCATGGAGATGACCCACTTGGGCTCCATCATCTGGTCGTGGATCTGGCGCAGCACGGGCGCCATCTTCTGCGACACGCGCCCGGCCACGATCATGATGTCGGCCTGGCGGGGCGAGGCCCGGAAAACCTCCATGCCGAAGCGGGCCAGGTCGTAGTGGGCGCCGCCGGCGCCCATCATCTCGAGCGCGCAGCAGGCGAGGCCGAAGGTGACGGGCCACGACGACTTGGACCGCGACCACTGGACGAGGTCCTCGAGCTTGCCGGTGAGGAAGTTGTGGTCGAGGCCCTCGAAGCCCTCGGAGACGTCCCAACCCATCACACCGTGGCCTCCTCGCGCGCCGCCTCGGGCTCGACATCGTCGCGGCCCTCGAGGCCCACGCGGCGGATGGTCGTGCGGCTGGTGCGCTCGGCCGAGACCATGGGCGTCTGCCGGCTGGCCTTGTGCAGCGGGCCCCAGTCGAGGGCGCTGTTGCTGATGAGGTAGACGAAGCTGACGAACACGGCGACGGCGAAGACCAGCACCTCGACGAGGCCGAACACGGCCAGGTCGCGATAGATCACCGCCCACGGGTACAGGAAGATGATCTCGATGTCGAACACGACGAAGATCATCGCCGCCAGGTAGAAGCGCACCGGGAACCGCTCGGGGTTGTCGCGCGCCGGCAGGATGCCCGACTCGTACGGCGCCCGCTTGGCGGCGGTCGAGCGGCGGGGGGCCAGCAGCCTCGACATGACCAGGCTCACGGCGGCGAACAGCACCGCGAGCACCGCCATCGTCACGACGGGAAGGTACTGGCCCATGTGCTCAACCTCCGGTTGTCGCAGGCAGCGGCGCCGAGCGGTGCTCGGCCACCCGCCGGTCCCGCTGGTGCAGCATGACGCACAGGAGCCCGAACGTCAGCCCCGAAGCGGTGACGATGAGCGCGGCCGGCAGCCGGCGCTGGCCGATGTCGCGCACCAGCACGGCCGAGACCACCTGGGCGTCCTCGTCGGCCTCGGGGACCGGCGGCGCCTCGCCGGGCACGGGCTCGCCGGGGTCGACGGCGGGCCGGAGCTGCACGATCGCGTAGTGGGGCGGGTGGGTCAGCCGCAGGGTGTTGCCGATGCGATTGGTGACCCGGTCGACGACCGCGTCGCTCTCGCGCTCGGGCTTGCCCCCCGTCTCGAACGCGTACGTGAAGACCCGCGAATCGGCCTCCTCCAGGCCGGGAACGATGCCCTCGGCCAGCAGTGCGTCGACCGCCGTCTGGGCCTCGCCCCGTGAGGCGTCGGACGCGGACAGCAGCTCCCACCCGCCCAGCTCGTTGGCGTGCTCCTCGTTGAGGGCGGCGACGTCCTCGGGCTCGAGGTCGTCGACCTCCTCCGGCGTCGGGAGGGTGGACACGTCGAGCTTGTGCGCCTTGTCGAGCAGCGACTCGGACAGATCGCCGTAGACGATCTCGTCGACCTCCCAGGCGGGCCCCCGCCCCGCGGGGCCGGTGCCCGGCGGGTAGATCAGCCACATCGTGCCGTGGATGGTCAGCCAGCCGAACACGGCCGCCAGCGCCACCAGGAAGCCGAGCCGCTGGGCCAGGTTGGTGGCCAGCAGCAGGTACACCGAGCCCATGAGCACCACGACGCCGACCAGCACCGAGAGGATGCCGCGGATCTCGGGCGTCCACGAGATGCCGGCCAGGATGGTGTCGACCGTCATCGCTCAGCCCTCCTCTTCCACGGCGGTCAGCTCGGCCACCGACGGGGCCGACTCGGGCTCGGGGGTGGGCGCCGCGGGCAGGCTGGCCTCGTAGCGGGCCAGTGCGGCGATCATCTCGGGCGTGAACATGCCGTCGCCCTCGACCTCTTCGGTGTTGGGGTTGTCGCCGAAGCCCGGCATGCGGCCGCTGCCGATGCCGTTGCGGCCGTAGCCCTCGCCGTCGACGCTGCCCGTGGTGATGAACTCGACCAGCTGCTCGTAGCTGGCGAACTGGCGGGGGATCAGGCCGTTGGTCAGGTTGGGGCCGAACGCCCCGCTGCCGTCGGGGAAGCCAGCGAAGTCGCTCAGGTCGGCGTCGGGCGGGCTGATGGCGTCCTCGCCCTCCTGGATGATCGACCAGCCCCGCGTGTGGCAGCGCGCGCAGGCGTAGGCGCCGCCGGCGGCGTCCTGGCTGAAGATGGCGGCGCCGGTGGCCGGGTCGTCGTAGTCGATCTCGTCGAGGGCGGCGTCGATCTCGTCGTCGGAGGCGCCCTCCTCGACGAGCCCCAGGTCGGTGGCCAGCGCGACCTGGGCCTCGCGCTGCGCCTCCTCCGGCGTGAGCTGGATCGAGGCGAGGTAGTCGATCAGGTTGCTGATCTGCTGGGGGTCGAGCGGGCCGGTGCCCGCCTCGGCGCTCCAGCCGGGCATGGGCGAGAAGGGCCGGCCGTAGTTGATGATGTACTCGACCTCTTCGCGCGAGAACCGCAGCAGGACGGTGTTGAGCGCCGGCGCCCGCCAGTTGACGGTGGCCACGAACTCGCCCCCGGCGTCGGTGATCGTGTAGGGGGCCTGGCCGCCGGTGCCCTCGGGGCCGTGGCAGTTCTGGCACTGCGAACCCTCGACGTAGAGCTCCTCGCCCCGGGCCTCGAACGTGGCCAGGAAGTTCTCCTCGGCGCCCGACATGCGTGCCGGCTCGTTGAGCCAGTACAGCGGCAGGCCCACGGCGGTGATGACCAGCAGCACCAGCGCCCAGCGCAGCGTGCGGTTGAGCACCGTGGTCTCGAGCTGGTCGTCGTCGTAGTACGGCTTGCGGTTGGGGGCCAGCTCGATCTCGGCGCCGACCTCGGCGCGGCCCGCGCGCAGGTTGACCACCACGTAGACCAGCAGGCCGAGCACGATCAGCACCACGATGGTGGCGCCGATGGTGGTGACCGTGCTGGCGGCCAGCACGGTCGGGAAGGTGGACAGGGCGTTCATCAGTGGCCGCCGCCTCCGACGCAGTGGGGGCCCTCGGCCTCTTGGCCGGTGGTGTTGGTGCCGATCGGCGGGCCCTGGATGATGGTGCCGGTGTCGACGGTGAACTGGTTGCCGCCCACCTCCATGGCGAAGCGGTCCATGCCGCGGGGGGCGGGCCCGCCCTTCTTCTCGCCGACCCGGTTGTACTGCGAGCCGTGGCAGCCACACTCGAACCACTGCGACGTGGCGCACGATGGCACGCGGCACCCCAGGTGGGGGCACTTCTGGTACAGGGCGATGAGGCCCGCCTCCATGCCCGTGAGCTCGGGCGGCGAGTAGACGGCCTTGGCCTTGGTCAGCGCCTCGGAGGGGTACTTGGTGACCCACATGCGGCCCTCGGGGTAGTAGGCGAACCCGCCGCCCTCGTCGATCGCCGTGTTGATGTCGTCGATGCTGCCGACGGTGATCTTCGAGCCGAAGCCGCCCGCGCCGCTCGGCCACAGGAACGCCAGCATGCTGGCGCCGAAGCCCGACAGGCCGAGGATGAACGCCACCACGATCGAGCGGTTGAAGAACTGCCGGCGCGTGATCCCCAGCGTCTCGTCGTCGGGCGGCACCCAGGCCACCGGCGGCTCGGCCACCTTGACCGGCGCGGCCGACTCGCGGCGGGCCAGCACGGCGGCGCGCTCGACCTCGCGGCCGTGCACCGGGCGGCCCTCCTCGGACAGCTCGACCGGGCCGCGGTCGCGCCGGGCGGTCTCGCTGCTGAGCACGCCCTTGGCCGAGCCGGTGTCGCGGCGGCGGGCCGCGGCGAACAGCAGCACCCCTGCGAGGACCACGAGGACGGGGATGGCGATGGCGATGATCGTGGTGGGGCTCATGACGCGGTCTCCCTTCCGATCACAGCTCGAAGAACAGGCCGACGTTCCACGGGAACACGAAGTTCTGCCCGGGGCCTCGGAAGAACGAACCGATGAGCACCAGCACCGACCACGACATCACGAAGATGGTGAACAGCGAGATGGCGAACTTGCGGTCCTCCGGCTTGTTCGAGGGGTTGCGGTCTGTGTACGGCGCCAGGATCAGGCCGATGAGGCCGAAGCCGGGCAGGGTCACGCCCGCCACCATGGGGTGGAACATGGTGAGCAGCTCCTGCAGGCCGAGGAAGTACCACGGTGCCTTGGAGGGGTTGGGCGTCTGGTTGGGGTTGGCCAGCTCGAGCAGCGGCGCGTTGACGAACACCGAGAACACCAGCAGGAAGGCCGTGCAGGCCAGGGCGGCCACGAACTCGATGCCCAGCAGGTGCGGCCACACGTGCACCTTGTCCTGCGGGGTCGCCTTGACGTCCTGGATCGAGCCCGACTTGACCACCGTCAGCAGGCGCTGGGTGTGGCCTCCCGGGCCGGCGGCCAGCGGGGGCCCGGCCGCCGCGGTGGCCGGGGCGGCCGCGGTGGCCACCGCGGTGGCCGTGCCGCCACCGGTGCCCGCGTCGCCGGCGTCGCCGCCGGCCGCCCGGGCCTTGGCCGAGCGCGAGCGCTCGAGCAGGTGGGCCGGGATGCGGCTCGCGGCCTCGCTCTTCGGCGCCTCGCCGCCAGCGTCGCCGCCGCCCCCGGCCTCGGCCGGGGCGTCGCCACCACCCTTGGCGGCGGCGGCCTTCCTGCGGGCCTCCTCCGCTCGCTTGCGCAGGTGTTCGGGGATCTCGGTCATGTCGTGTGCCTCGGTGCCAGGGCTCAGAGCGGCCCGGAGATGCCGCCGTCCTTGCGGACACGCCAGAAGTGGATGGCCATGAAGATCACGATGACGAACGGCAACAGCAGCACGTGCAGCACGTACCAGCGCAGCAACGTGTCGGTGCCGATCTCCTTGCTGCCCAGCAGGACGAAGCGCACCTGGTCACCGAAGACGGGGGTGTAGCCCATCATGTTGGTGCCCACGGTGACGGCCCACAGGGCCAGCTGGTCCCACGGCAGCAGGTAGCCGGTGAAGCTGAGCAGCAGGGTCAGCGTGAGCAGCACCACGCCGATGACCCAGTTGAACTCGCGGGGCGGCTTGTAGGCGCCGTGGTAGAAGACGCGCGCCATGTGCAGGAAGACCGAGATCACCATCAGGTGCGCTCCCCATCTGTGCAGGTTGCGGACCAGCAGGCCGAAGGTGACCGACGTCTGCAGGGTGTAGATGTCGTCCCACGCCTGGGCGGCGGTGGGCCGGTAGAAGAACATCAGGAAGATGCCGGTGACCGTCAGCAGGATGAACAGGAAGAAGCTCAGCCCGCCCAGGCACAGCGTGTAACTGACCTTGACCGCGTGCCTCTTCACCTTCACCGGGTGCAGGTGGTAGAGGACGCTGTTCATGATGACGTAGGAGCGGTTCCGGGGGCTGTCGGTGTAGCCCTTGCGGAAGATCGACCCCGGCCGGAAGATCGAGTTCCACGCCTGCGAGCCCTGCACCTGGTCGGGCAGCCCCTTGACGAACTGCTGGGCCCGGTCCT
This sequence comes from Acidimicrobiales bacterium, assembly GCA_035697515.1. Lineage (GTDB taxonomy): Bacteria > Actinomycetota > Acidimicrobiia > Acidimicrobiales > VFJN01 > ZC4RG19. The sequence continues at coordinate 560 of DASSCS010000047.1, read as the reverse complement.
TGAGCGGGGGCTTCGACTCCATCGTCTTGGCCACTAGAACTCCCTGACGGTCTCAGCGCGGCCGACGGCCGGGGCGGGTAGTGAACGAGCGGTCATCCGAGGCGCATCCCGTAGCCGTAGCCGTACGTGTTGGTGCGCTGGTGGGCGTCGCCCGTGGCGACCGGGTCGCCCACCTTGCCCATGATGATCACGCCCGTGGGGCACCGGTCGACGCACAGCGCGCAGCGGGTGCACACGTCGTCGTCGATGGTGAAGATCACGTGGTCGGACGGGTCGACCCCCGGCTGGTCGACGCCGAGGGCCTCGTCGATGGCCGTCGGCGACACCATGTGGATGCACTTCCACGGGCAGATGTCGACGCAGCCTTCGCACATGATGCACTCGGACTGGTCGATGTGGATGAACTGCTTGGGCTTGACCGCCTTGGACAGCCAGGCGGCGTCGACCTCCTGCAGCACGTAGTCGTCGCGGAACTCGGGCATCGGCGGGTTGGCGTCGGTCTTGGCCATGCCGCTACCCCTTCCTCACCAGCGGGCGCCCGTAGCGCGAGGCCGGCGTCT
>DASSCS010000046.1:0-9972 GCA_035697515.1 Acidimicrobiales bacterium | reverse complement strand
CCCTACTTCGACCTGTCGCTCCAGCACGTGTCGGCGCCGCTGCTGCGCCGCATGCGCCGCTGGGGCGACGGCGAGCGGTTCCTGCGCCGCATCGACGAGGTGCGGGCGCGGGCCCCGGAGGCGGCGTTCCGGTCGAGCTTCATCGTCGGCTACCCGGGCGAGACCGAGGACGACCACGACGTGCTGCTGCGCTTCGTGGCCGAGGCCGACCTCGACTGGGCCGGCTTCTTCTCCTACAGCCGCGAGGAGGGCACCCACGCCGCCGGGCTCGACGGCCACGTCGAGGACGGCCTGATGGCCGACCGCCTGGCCGAGCTGCGTGAGCTGCAGGACGGCATCACGGCCCGCCACCGCGACGCGCTCATCGGCTCGGTCGTCGAGGTGCTGGTCGACGCCCCCGGAGTGGCCCGCAGCCACCGCGAGGCGCCCGAGATCGACGGCGTCGTCACGGTGCCCGCCGCGCTGCCGGTCGGCGATCTCGTGAAGGTGCGTGTCGAGGGCGCGGCGGGCCCCGACCTCGAAGCCGTCCGGGCCTGAGGGGGCGCGGTGGCGACGTCGTTCGGTCCCTCGGCCCTGGCCACCCCCGCCAACGCGGTCACCATCGGCCGCCTCGTGTGCGCCCCGGCGCTGTGGCTGCTCATCCTCCTGGTCGGGCCGTCGTACGTCACGCTGGCCGTGTGGATCGTGCTGGCGGCCACCGACGGCGTCGACGGCTACCTGGCCCGCCGCCACGGCACCACCCGGTCGGGCGCCTTCCTCGACCCGCTGGCCGACAAGGCGCTGGTGCTGGGGGCCATGTGGGCCCTGGTGGCGACCGACCTGTTCTGGTGGCTCCCGGTGGTCCTGATCAGCGCCCGCGAGGTGACCATCTCGGCCTTCCGGTCGTACTGGGGACGGCGGGGCCTGGCGGTGCCCGCCACCGGCTGGGCCAAGGTCAAGACCGTCGTGCAGTCCGTCGCGGTGGGGCTCGCCCTGCTGCCCCCGGTGGCCGACCGCGCGCTATGGCTGGCGTCGTCGGTGCTGTGGGTGGCCGCCGCGCTCACGCTGCTGACCGGCGCCCACTACCTGGTCGGCGGCAGCCGGGCCACGGTGACGGGCGGGGCGCGGGCCTGAGCCCGCGGCCGCGGGGGCGAGAGGGGAGCGGAGCATCCGATGCGCTGTGAAGTCGTGGCCGTCGGCACCGAGCTGCTGCTGGGCCAGATCGTCGACACCAACTCGGCGTGGCTCGGCGAGCAGCTGGCGCTGGCCGGCATCGACCGGACCCACGGGCAGACCGTGGGCGACAACCTCGCGCGCATCGTCGACGCGCTCGAGCTGGCGCTGTCGCGGGCGGACGCCGTCATCGTGTGCGGCGGCCTGGGGCCCACCCAGGACGACATCACCCGTGACGCGATCGCCGCGGTCATGGGCGTGCCGCTCGAGACCGACGACGCCGTGGCCGACCGCATCCTCGAGCGGTTCGCGGCCCGGGGTCGCCGCATGCCGGCCAACAACCTGCGCCAGGCCCTGGTGCCCCGGGGCGCCACGGCCATCGCCGACCCCCAGCCGGGCACGGCGCCCGGCCTCATCTGCCCGGTGGGCGACAAGGTCGTCTACGCCGTGCCCGGCGTGCCCTACGAGCTGCACGAGATCGTCACGGGCGCCGTGCTGCCCGACCTGGCCCGACGGGCCGGCAAGGTGGCGGTCATCCGCTCGCGCACCCTGCGCACCTGGGGCGACAGCGAGTCGGGGCTGGCCGAGCGCCTGGCCGGCCACATGGCCGAGCTCGACGAGGCCGGTCCGGGGGCGCCCACGCTCGCCTTCCTCGCCAGCGGCATCGAGGGCCTCAAGGTGCGCATCACGGTCAAGGCTGACGACGAGGACACCGCGGCCCGCCTGATCGAGGCCGAGGACAAGATCGTGCGCGACCTGATCGGCGACATCGTCTTCGGCGTCGACGACGAGACGATGGAGCACGCCCTGGCGGCGCGGCTGATCGCCCGGGGCCTCACGCTGGCCGTCGCCGAGTCGTTGACCGGGGGCCTGGTCGCGTCGCGCCTGGTGAACGTGGCCGGCGCCAGCGACTGGTTCCGGGGCGGCGTCGTGTCGTACGCGCCCGAGGTCAAGTTCTCGGTGCTGGGCGTGCCGGAGGGACCGGTGGTGTCGCCCGGCGCGGCGGCGGCGATGGCGACGGGCGTGCGCGACCTGTTGGGAGCCGACGTGGGCCTGGGCGTGACGGGCGTGGCGGGCCCCGACGGGCTCGAGGGCGAGCCGCCGGGCACGGTGTACATGGCCGCCGTCGTGGGCGACGCCGAGCCGGTCACCACCCGGGTGACCCTGCCGGGCGACCGCGAGCGGGTGCGCCAGTTCGCCTGCATCTCGCTGCTCGACATGGCCCGCCGCCTGCTCTGAGGGCCGGGGGCTCGGTGCCGCTCGGGCACGGGCCCGTCGGGGCAGGAACGTCGTGCCCGTCTCGTGGCGGGGCCCCCACGTGCTCCGTGAATCAGTCCCGGCGGCCGCCGGCGGCGCCGATCACTGCGGCGGTCTGCCTGCCAGACTGCCGGTCATGCGGCTGTTCGTGGCGGTGCGCCCACCGGACGCGGTGCTCGATGCCGTGGCGAAGCTGGACCGGCCCGAGCGCCCCGACGTGCGCTGGACCACGCGGCCGCAGTGGCACGTCACGCTGCGGTTCCTGGGCGAGGTCGCCGACCCCGTACCGGTGGTCGCCGCGCTCGACGCGGCGCCCCTCGCCGGCTGCGAGGCCACGCTGGGGCCTGCGGTGGCACGCCTTGGACGGGGCGTCGTCATGGTGCCGGTGGGCGGCGTCGAGGCCCTGGCCGGCGAGGTGGCGGCCGCCACTGCCGCCATCGGCCGGCCGCCGGAGCGCCGCCCCTTCGCCGGTCACCTGACGCTGGCCCGGGTGCGGCGGGGACCGCTGCGCGACCTGGTGGGCGAGCGCGTCGACATGCGCTTCCCGGTGGTCGACGTGCGGCTGGTGCACAGCCACCCGGGCCGGGACGGCGCCCGCTACGAGGACCTGCACGTGCGGCGGCTCGCCTGAACTTTCGGCCCGGGATCCTTGAACGAACAGGCGTTCGAAACTACAGTCGTGTCGTTCCCGGGGGCATCCCCCCAAAGTGTCATACCCCGTCCTTAAGGTCTGTGTTGCCGGTAGGGCCGCGACGGCCCGTCGAGATCGCACCGGGCCCGGCCGTGCGCCGTGCCCCTCCGCCACAACCGCACCACCGCAGGAAAGGACCACACCGGTGGATCGACAGAAGAACCTCGACATGGCGCTCAGCCAGATCGAGAAGCAGTTCGGCAAGGGCTCCGTCATGAAGATGGGCGAGAAGGGCACCATGGCCATCGAGGCCATCCCGACCGGTGCGCTCTCGCTCGACCTGGCGCTGGGCATCGGCGGCCTGCCTCGTGGGCGCATCACCGAGGTGTACGGGCCCGAGTCGTCGGGCAAGTCCACCCTGGCGCTGCACGTGGTGGCCGAGGCGCAGCGCAACGGCGGCATCTGCGCCTACGTCGACGCCGAGCACGCGCTCGACCCGGTCTACGCCCGGGCCATCGGCGTCGACATCGACGAGCTGCTCATCTCCCAGCCCGACACGGGCGAGCAGGCACTCGAGATCACCGACATGCTGGTGCGCTCGGGCGCCATCGACGTGGTGGTCATCGACTCGGTGGCCGCGCTCACGCCCCGGGCCGAGATCGAGGGCGAGATGGGAGACACCCACGTGGGCCTGCAGGCCCGCCTCATGTCCCAGGCGCTGCGCAAGCTCACCAGCAACCTCAACAAGTCCGACACCATCGCCCTGTTCATCAACCAGCTGCGCGAGAAGATCGGTGTGATGTTCGGGTGCTTCTCCTACAGCACCCGGGTCACCCTCGCGGACGGCACGACCGAGAAGATCGGCAAGATCGTCAACCAGAAGCTCCCGGTCGAGGTGCTTTCCTACGACGCCGACCTCGACGCCGTCGTTCCGAAGCGCGTCGTCAACTGGTTCGACAACGGCCGTACCGACCACTTCCTCCAGTTCACCGTGGCCAGGCCGGCGGGCAATGGTCGGGCGCAGTTCGCGTGCACACCCAACCACAAGATTCGCACTCCGGGGGGTTGGCGCGAGGCCCGGGAGCTCGTGGCCGGCGACCGCGTGCTGCAGTCCACTGCGTGCCACCTGTCCGATGTCCAGTGGCAGGTGCTCCTGGGCGGGCTCATGGGCGACGGCGCGCTCTCGCCGAGCCGTTCGGGACATGCAGCAAGGTTCCGCTGGGGTCATGTCGCCAAGCAGGCCGACTACGGTGACTGGAAGGCATCCCTCTTCGGGAACTTGCACGTCAGCCGCTCGACCGGTGCGAAGGGTGCGGTCTTCCACGACGTCCAGCCGTTGCCCGAGCTGGCTGGCCTCCGCCAAGCGGTCCATGTCGAGGGCATGAAGGTCATCAGCGAGGACTACCTGAAGCAGCTCACCCCGTTGTCGCTGGCGGTCTGGTACATGGACGACGGGTCCTTCACACTCCGGGCGAAGGGCGTACAGGCACGCACGGTCGACGGCAGCGGGCGGTCCGAGATCTGCGTTCAGGCCTTCGATCCGACCAGCCGGGAGCGGCTACGCGCGCACCTCGCCGGTACATGGGGCATCGAGGCCCGGTTGACCGAGCGCGGCGCCCGCCGCCAGGCATTCCTCGTCTTCTCGAAGGACGAGACCGCCAAGCTGCATGCCCTTGTCGCTCCCTTCGTGCACCCATCGATGGCCTACAAGCTGCTGCCCCGGTTCCAAGGGCGCTTCGCGGTCGAGCCGGTGTTCGCCCCGGTGCGCCACGAGCTCATGTCCTTCCCGATCACCAAGATCGGGGTCAAGCCGCCGAGTCGCAACACGCACCGCTTCGACATCGAGGTCGAGGGCACGCACAACTACTTCGTCGATGGGGTCATGGTGCACAACTCGCCCGAGACCACCCCGGGCGGCCGGGCGCTCAAGTTCTACTCCTCGGTGCGGCTCGACATCCGCCGCATCGAGTCGATCAAGGACGGCGTCGAGGTCGTGGGCAATCGCACCCGGGTCAAGGTCGTGAAGAACAAGTGCGCCCCGCCCTTCAAGCAGAGCGAGTTCGACATCATGTATGGCAAGGGCATCAGCCGTGAGGGCTCGCTGCTCGACATCGGCGTCGACCTGGGCCTCGTGAAGAAGTCGGGCGCCTGGTACACCTACGACGGTGAGCAGCTCGGCCAGGGCCGTGAGAACGCCAAGCTGTTCCTGCTCGACCATCCCGAGGTCATGGTCGAGATCTCCGAGCGCATTCGCTCGCAGCTCGGCATCGGCACCCCGGCGGCCGACCGCAACGGCGCCGGCGACACGATGCCGGCCGCCGGCGACACGATGTCGCCCGCCGACGACGTGCCCATCACGCTCGACGACTGAGCAGATCGCGGCGGGTGGCGGGCGGTGTGGCGGCCGCCATCCACCCGCCGCTCCGCCCGCTCGGCAGCGCCCGGCCGATCGCGGCAGACGTGTGGCACTCGGCACTAACGTGCCCGCAGTCAGGGGACGCCGAGCACGAGTCTGGGGATGATGACGGTCGGCACCACATCGGCGCGGGAAGGCGTTGGCCCTGGGGCTCAGCCCGGCGACGCCCGAGACAAGATGCACGACGCCGCCGGCCGGGCCAGGCTCCGGCGTGCGCTCCGCTCCTTCGGGCCCGCCATCGCCATCGTCGTCGTCCAGCAGGTCGTCTTCCCGGCCCCGGCGGGCATCGTGGTGCGGGGCCTGGTGGTGGGCGGGCTGACCGCCCTCGTCGCCCTGGGCATGGCCCTCGTCTACCGGGCCAACCGCATCGTCAACTTCGCCCAGGCCGACCTGGGCCTGGCGCCCACTGTCCTCACCTTCCTGCTGCTCGATCGGTCGGGCGTGCCTTACCCGCTGGCGGTGCTGGCCGGCCTGCTGGCGGCGGTCGTGCTCGGGGCGGCCACCGAGCGGGTGATCATCCGTCGCTTCGCGCACTCGCCCCGGCTGCTCGTCACCATCGCCACCATCGGCCTCAGCCAGGTGCTGGTGGCGGCCACGCTGCTGCTGCCCCGCCTGTGGGACCTCGACCTGGTGGCCGGCAGCATCGAGCCGCCCTTCGACGCCACCCGCACCATCGGCTCGATCGTGTTCGACGCCAACGACCTGCTGGGCCTCATCATCACCCCGGTGGTGCTGGTTGCGGTCAACGTGTTCCTGCACCGCAGCGCCGCCGGCACGGCCATCCGGGCCAGCGCCGACAGCGCCGACCGGGCCTCGCTGCTGGGCGTGCCGGTCGCCCGCCTGCAGACCCTCGTCTGGTCGGTGGCCGGTGCGCTCGCCTTCACCGCGGTCTTCCTGCGCAGCGGCATCCTCGACCTGCCCACCGGCAGCGCCCTCGGCTTCAGCGTCCTGCTCCGCGCCCTGGTCGCGTTGCTGCTGGGTCGGCTGACCGACCTGGGCGGCGTCACCTCAGCGGCGGTGGCGCTCGGCCTGCTCGAGCAGGGCATCGCCTGGGATCACGATCCCTCGATCATCGACCCGGTGCTCGGCCTCGTCGTCATCGCCGCCCTGGTGTGGCGCCGGCGCGAGGTCGGGGTGATCGATCCCGGCGACGCCTCGGCGTGGCGGGCGGCCGACGAGGTGCGCCCGGTCCCGGCCCGGCTGGCCGCAGCCGGCGGCGCGCGGCTGGCGCGCTGGGGCACCCTGGCCTCGGTCGGGGCGGTCGCGCTGGCGCTGCCCGCCGTCCTGCGCACCGATCAGCAGTTCAAGGCGGCCGCCATGCTGGTCTACGCCGTGCTCGGCCTGTCGCTGGTCCTGCTGTCGGGGTGGGGCGGCATCGTCTCGCTGGGGCAGATCGCCTTCTTCGCCACCGGCGCGGCGGTGACCGGGCTCGTCGTCACCGAGTGGGGCGCCGACCTGTTCGCCGGGCTGGTCGTGTCCATGGTCGTGGGCGCGCTCCTCGCCGCCCTGGTCGGCCTGCCGGCGCTGCGGCTCCGGGGCCTGTACCTGGCCGTCACCACGTTCGCGTTCGCCCTGGCCACCACGTCGTTCCTGCTGAACGACGACTACTTCGGCTGGGTCCCCACCGAGCGCATCCAGCGGGCGCCGCTGCTGGGCGGGCTGCAGGTCGAGTCCGAGTCGGCGGTCTACTACCTGACCCTCGCCGTGCTGGTGGTGGTCATGGCCGGCCTGCGCGGCGTGCGCACCAGCCGCTTCGGGCGGGCGCTCGTCGCACTGCGCGACAACGAGGCGGCGGCCGCCTCGTTCGGCGTCGACCCCCTCCGCCTGCGCCTGGGGGCGTTCGCGCTGTCAGGGGCGATCGCCGCGCTGGCCGGCGGCCTGTTCGTGCACCACGAGCGGGCGTTCGATCCCTCGTCCTACTCGCCGATCGAGAACCTGGTCGTGCTCACCATGGTCGTGGTCGGTGGCATGACGTCGCTGGCCGGCGCGGTGCTCGGGGCGCTGTTCCTCTTCGGGGCGCGCTGGTTCCTCGACCCCGAGTGGCAGTTCCTGGCCTCGGGCATCGGCGTGCTGGCCGTCCTGCTGCTCGCCCCCGGTGGGCTGGCCGGGCTCGCCTACCAGGCCCGCGACCGCTGGCTGCGTGCGGTCGCCGCCCGCAGCGGCATGTCGGTCGCGGGGTACGGGGCCGCGGTCGAGCCCGACGGCCGGGTCGTCGCCCCCGCCGGGGGCGAGGTCACCGGCGCCGAATCGGCCGCGCCCGCGCCCGGCCCGTCTGCGGGTGGCACCGCCCCGCCTGGCACGGCGCTGCTCGACGTGGTCGGCATCGAGGTCGGCTACGGCGGCGTGCCGGTGCTCTTCGGCGTCGACCTGGCGGTGCGCGAGGGCGAGGCGGTGGCGCTCCTCGGCACCAACGGGGCGGGCAAGTCGACGCTGCTGCGGGCGATCTCGGGCCTCGTCCCGCCGCGGCGGGGCACGATCACGTTCGACGGCGAGGCCCTCGCCGGGCTGGCGCCCCACCAGGTGGCCGCACGCGGCGTCGTGCAGATGCCCGGCGGCGCCGGCGTGTTCCCGTCGCTGACGGTGGGCGAGAACCTGCAGGTGGCCGGCTGGCTGCACCGGCGCGATGCCGCCGGCACGGCCGCCGAGCTGGCCCGGGTGCGCGAGCTGTTCCCGGTCCTGGGCGACCGGGGCCACGACCTGGCCCGCAACCTGTCGGGCGGCCAGCAGCAGATGCTCGCGCTGGCCATGGCCGTGGTCATGCGTCCCCGCCTGCTGATGATCGACGAGCTCTCGCTTGGTCTCGCACCGGCGGTCGTCGCCGAGCTGCTGCGCTTCGTCGATCACCTGCGCGACGAGGGCACGACGCTGGTCGTGGTCGAGCAATCGGTCAACGTGGCCCTCAAGATCGCCGAGCGCGGCGTCTTCCTCGAACGGGGGCAGGTGCGGTTCGTGGGCGCCGCCGCGGACCTGCTCGACCGTCCCGACCTGCTGCGCTCGGTGTTCCTGGGCAGCGCGACCGCCGCCGGGGCGGGCGATGTCGAGGTCGCCGGGGAGGGTACCGCCCGCGTCACGGCCACCGCAGCGGCGGCCGAATCGCCGCCCGAGCCCGGCGCGCCGGTGCTGCGGGCGGTCGGGCTGACCGTGGCCTTCGGGGGCGTACGGGCGGTCGACGGCGTGAGCGTCGACGTCGGCCCGGGCGAGATCGTCGGCGTGATCGGTCCCAACGGCGCCGGCAAGTCCACCCTCTTCGACCTGCTCGGGGGCACCGTGGCGCCCGATGCGGGGCGGGTGGTGCTGGCCGGCGCCGACGTCACGCGGCTGCGGGCGTCGCAGCGGGCGCGGCGTGGCCTGGGCCGCTCGTTCCAGGACGCCCGCCTGTTCCCGTCGCTCACCGTCGACGAGACCATCGCCGTGGCCCTCGAACGGTGGGTGGAGGTGGGCGACCCGCTGTCGGCCGCGGTCCGCCTGCCCAACGCGCTCGACAGCGAGCGGGCGATCGCCCGCCGGGTCGACCAGTTGGTCGAGCTGCTGAGACTGGGCGACCACCGGTCGCTGTTCATGCGGGAGCTGTCCACGGGCACCCGGCGGGTGGTCGACCTGGCCTGCCTGCTCGCCCACCAGCCACGGGTCGTACTGCTCGACGAGCCGGCGGCGGGCATCGCCCAGCGCGAGGTCGAGCAGCTCGCCCCCCTGGTCCGCCGCATCCGTGACGAGACGGGCGCCAGCCTGGTCGTGGTCGAGCACGACCTGCCGCTCGTGCGCGCGGTCGCCGACCGGGTCGTGGCGATGGACCGGGGCCGCGTCCTGGCCGACGGGCGTCCCCAGGCCGTGCTCACGGCGCCCGCCGTCGTGTCCGCCTACATCGGCGCCGACGATCGCGCCGCCCACCGCTCCGGCCCCCGCCCCGCCGCCGGCGTCGGCGACACTGGCACCGCCGGCCGACCGCCTGCCGGCCCGTCCGTCGACTCGCCGACCTCATGACCGCTTCGCCACCCCAGCAAGGACCCGCCATGCAACCGGCCAGCACCCCCTCTGACGCCGACGGCGGCCGTAACCCGTGGCGCCGCTACGGCCCCATCGCGCTGGTCGCCGTGGTGGTCGCCGCGCTCGTCGGCGCCTCGTTCCTCGGCGGCGACGACCCGGGCGACGAGCCCGAGGGCACCACCGGCAGCACCATGCCCACGGGCGAGCTGCCCGACGGCGTCGTCACCTGGGGCATGGCCCAGGAGGGCGACCTCGAGGCCACGTTCCCCGACACGTGCGACACCAGCTCGGGCATGGTGGCCATCCCGTTCTTCTTCCGGGCCGAGTGCGTGGCCGAGAACGACACCGACGGCGGCGCCTCCGCGCCCGGGGTCACCTCCGACACCATCACGGTGGTGGCGTGGCTGCCCAACGACAGCGACCCGATCTTCGGCATCGTGCGCCAGGCGCTCGGCATCGACGACACCATCGACGAGGTCCGCGCCACCTACGAGGGCATGATCGAGGTGTTCCAGGAGTACTACGAGACCTA
>DASSCS010000045.1:0-23528 GCA_035697515.1 Acidimicrobiales bacterium | reverse complement strand
GAGTTCAAGGGCACCGGCAACATGGAGCTGCGGCTCGACCGCCGGCTGGCCGAGCGCCGCATCTATCCCGCCATCGACGTCGACGCCAGCTCCACCCGCCACGAGGAGCTGCTCTTCCCCCGCAACCAGCTCAACCTGGTGTGGGCGCTGCGGCGGGTCCTCTCGGCCCTGTCGTCGAGCGACGGCGGGAATGCCGCCGCCCTCGAGTTGTTGATGGACCGGATGAAGACGTTCCGCACCAATGACGAGTTCCTGGCCGAGGTGGCCAAGAACCGTTTGGCCGCCGGTTGACGTCCCCCGTACACTGCGAAGTCTTTTCGTTCCCCAGGAGCCCGCGATGAAGGCCGGAATCCACCCCCAGTACCGCGAGACCACCGTGCGCTGCTCGTGCGGCAACACGTTCGTCACCCGGTCAACCAACTCGAGCCCCGAGCTGCATGTCGAGCTGTGCAGCGAGTGCCACCCCTTCTACACCGGCAAGCAGAAGCTGGTCGACACGGGTGGCCGCATCGACCGGTTCGAGCGCCGCTACGGCAAGCGCAAGCAGAAGTGACCCGATCCGGCGTCTCTCGTCCCTCGAGTCGGGGCTGAGAGGCGCCAGGTCCAGGTGATCACCACGTCCGGCGCCAGGATGGGGGCATGAGCTCCATCCCGGCCGGACCGTCCGTCGACGCCGAGCGGCGGGCGACACTCGCAGGCGCCAAGCTCGCCGCGCTGGTGGCCGAGCGGTGGGGGCCCCGCGCGCGCGAGCGCGGTGCGATCGGTGGCACGGCCACCCTGGTCGAACAGCCGGCAGCGGGCGCCGCTCCGGTCAGCGGCCCGGCGCGCGACGCGGGACGCACCGGCTGGGTGCTGCCAGACATCGACGGCGTCCGGGCCCTGGGCGCGGCGCTGGCCTGGGCCGACAAGCACCACGTCGACACCCTGCACCTGGTGGCCGACACCGCGGCCGGCGCCGGCGTGCTCGCCCGCCAGGCGGCGCAGTTCACCCACCCGGCGGTGTCGGTCTGGGCGGTCGAGGGCCGGTCGCTCGTCGCCGCCGAGCCCGCACCCGTGCCACCGCCCGCCGCGGCGCCGGCGTCGCCGGAGCTGGTCGACCTGCTCATCGATGCCGGCCTCGAGATCGTGGTCGAGGGCGGCATCGTGCGGGGCGAGGTCAACGGCCTCGAGGTGGCCCGCATCGTCCACGGCGAGACCACGTCCGGCGAGCCCATCGCCGCTCCCCAGCTCGAGGTCGGGGTGGGCAAGGCCGATCGCGAGCTCGCCGCCATGGTGCACGGCGGGCTGCCGGCGGTCGAGCAGCTGGCGCGGGTCGCCGAGATCGTGCGCCGGCAGCGCCGGCCGGGCGTGCCCCGCCACCCGCTCAACCAGCTCGTGCCCGAGCGCTGGCTGCGCACCGTCCTGTGCCGCGCGCCGGGCCTGGTGGGGCTGCGGTCGCTGCAACCTGCCGAGGGCGCCCGCCCCCGTCCCAACCTGTCCGAGCGCGACGTGGCCATCGCCTCCGGCGAGGCGCCCGACGGCGCCCCGGTCGTGGTCGCCTGCGCGGTGGGCGTCGCCCTCGACCTGGTCCCCGCGGCGGCCGACGCCCGAGCCACGCTCGACGCCCGCCGGGCGGCCGGGACGCCGGCGCGTGGGCCGTCGGCCCTGGTGCTCGCGATGCCCGAACGCGACGACCACCCGGCCATCCGCCAGCTGGCGGCCTGGCTGCGGGCCCCCGCCACGATCGTGACCCTGCCGGGCGACTGGCGCGGCGCCGCCTGACGTGGGGGGGCCCAGTGACCTGGTGACGTGGTGCCTGTCTCCCCACCCGGGGGAGTGACGGGGTCGTCACCGCAGTAGCCTCGCTCGTCGTGCTCGAACGCCTCGGTGAGCTGGAGAAGGAGTTCCAGGATCTCGAGGCGCGCCTGGGCGACCCCGACCTGATCGCCGACCAGGCCCGCTACCAGCAGGTGGCCAAGCGCTACCGCGAGCTCCAGCCCATCGTCGAGCGCTACCGCCAGCTGCTCACGCGGCGCGACGACCTCGAGACCGCCCGCGAGATGCTGACCGACGCCAGCGGCGGCGACCGCGAGACGATGCGCGCCGAGGTCGAGGCGGCCGAGGCGGCCATCGCCCGGTTGACGGACGAGCTGCGCCTGTTGCTGCTGCCCCGCGACCCCAACGACGAGCGCAACGTGATCGTCGAGATCAGGGGCGCCGAGGGCGGCGAGGAGGCCAACCTGTTCGCCCGCGACCTGTTCGAGATGTACCGGGCGTTCGCCGGCAGCCAGGGATGGAGGGTCGAGGTGCTGGGCACCGACCCCTCCGACCTGGGGGGCTACAACGAGGTGACGTTCGCGCTGAAGGGCGACGGCGTGTGGGCCCGCATGCACCTCGAGGCCGGGCCCCACCGGGTGCAGCGGGTGCCGGTCACCGAGAGCCAGGGGCGGGTGCACACCTCGTCGGCGACGGTCACGGTGCTGCCCGAGGCCGAGGAGGTCGACGTCGACATCGACCCCAACGACCTGCGGGTCGACGTGTACCGGTCGTCGGGGCCCGGCGGTCAGAGCGTCAACACCACCGACTCGGCCGTGCGGGTCACCCACCTGCCCAGCGGCACCGTCGTGTCGATGCAGGACGAGAAGAGCCAGGCCCAGAACCGGGTCAAGGCCCTGGCCGTGCTGCGCTCGCGCCTGCTCAAGGCCGAGCAGGACCGCCAGGCCGGCGAGGCCTCGGCCGCCCGCAAGGGCCAGGTCGGCGGGGGCGGCCGGTCCGAGAAGGTGCGCACCTACAACTTCAAGGAGAACCGGGTCACCGACCATCGCATCGGCCTGACCGTCTACAAGCTCGACAAGGTGCTGGCCGGCGAGCTCGACGACATCAGCGACGCCCTGGTGGCCGACGAGCAGGCCCGCCGGCTGGGCGAGGCGACGTGACCGCCTGCCCGGGGGCGACCGCGCCCGGCCGGCCCTCCGCCACCGGCGGCGCGCCGTGGCGCACGCTGCTGGCCGGGGCGGCCGACCGGCTGCGGTCGGCCGGCCTCGACAACGCCGAGCACGAGGCGCGCTGGCTGGTCGAGCAGGCCTCGGGGCTGACCGCCGGCGAGCTGACCGTGGCCCTCGACCGCCCGGCCCCGGCGAGGGCAGCGGCCCATCTGCGCGGCATGGTCGAGCGCCGCGCCTCGGGGGAGCCGCTGCAGTACGCGCTGGGGCGCGGGGCGTTCCGCACCCTCGACCTGCTGGTGGACCCGCGGGTGCTCATCCCCCGGCCCGAGACCGAGGTGCTGGCCGGCATGGCCCTCGACGAGTGCCGGCGGCTCGACGCCCGCCTCGCAGTCGACCTGGGCACGGGGTCGGGCGCCCTGGCCCTGGCGCTGGCGGCCGAGCGGCCCGGGCTCGAGGTGTGGGGCACCGACGCGTCGGGCGACGCCCTGGCCGTGGCCCGGGCCAACCTGGCGGGCGTGGGCCGGGCCGCAACCCGTGTGCAGCTGGCGCAGGGCGACTGGTTCGCGGCGCTGCCCGACGACCTGGCCGGGCGCGTCGACGTGGTGGTCGCCAACCCGCCGTACGTGTCCGAGGCCGAGATGGCCGACCTGCCGGACGAGGTGCGCGCCTGGGAGCCGCACCAGGCGCTCTGCTCGGGTGCCACGGGCCTCGAGGACATCGACCGCATCGTCGACGAAGCGCCCCGCTGGCTGTCCCGCCCCGGGTCGCTGCTGGTCGAGCTGGCCCCGCACCAGGCCCGGCGGGCGCGGGCCCGGGGGCTGGCCGCCGGCTTCCCCGCCGTGTCGATCTGGCCCGACCTCGCCGGCCGCGACCGCATCCTGCTGGCCCGCCGGTGAGCGGGGGCGTGCCGCCGATCGTCGACGTCCGCCCGGCCGGCGGGCCCCCGGCCGCGGCGCTGGCCCGGGCCGCAGCGCACCTGCGGGTCGGCCGGGTGGTGGTGCTGCCGACCGACACGGTGTACGGCCTGGCGGCGCTGCCCGGGGTCGAGGGGGCGACCGCCGCGCTGTTCGCGCTGAAGGGCCGGGCGGCCGACGTCCCGCTGGCCGTGCTGTGCGCCTCGCCCGACCAGGCGCTGGACCTGGCGGCCGAGGGTGCCATCACCGCCGAGGTGCGCCGCATCGTCGACCGCCTGTGGCCCGGCCCGCTGACCCTGGTGCTGCCCCGACGCCCCGGCCTGGGCTACGCGCTCGGCACCAGCGACGCCACCATCGGGCTGCGCTGCCCCGACCAGTCCGTGGTGCGGGCGCTCGCCGCCGAGGTGGGGCCCCTCGCCACCACCAGCGCCAACCGGCACGGCGAGCCCACGCCGGCCGCGGCGACCGACGTCGCCGCGCTGTTCGGCGCCGGCGTGGCGCTCGTGCTCGACGGCGGGCCGTGCGCGGCGCCACCCTCCACGGTGGTGGACGCCACCGGCCCCCATTGGCGGGTGCTGCGCGACGGCGTGGTGGGCCTCACCGACATCGAGGTCGCCGCCCGGGCGTGACCGAGGTCACGCGCAGCGTCGGACCCCACGATCGGGAACGCTGCTCGCACGAACGTCACTGTGTGCGTAGCCTCGCGCCAGGATGCGCACTCGGGGGGACCTTCTGGCGCTGGTCGACGGCGCACCCGGCTCGCTCGCGACGCTCCAGGGCGCCCTCACGACCTGGACGCACCGAGAGCTGGCGGCCGCCGTCCACCGCCGGGCCGAGGCCCTGGCGATCGAGGCCACCGGCGACGAGGCCACCGTCGTCCCCGAGGAGCTCGCGACGGTGGCCCGGCTGCCCGGCGTCCAGGGTGGCGCCCCCGGCCACGACGGCGGCGACAAGGACCTCGACGACGACGGGTTCGGCGACAGCGCCGACCTGCCCGGACCCGCCACCGGCGACCCCGGTGCCGACCTGCCGGCCCCCGACGACCCCGCGACGATCGTCGCCTCCTACGTCGCCGTGGCCCTGCCCGACCGCTGGCGGGTGGTGGGGCGCGGCCACCTGGCGGTCAGCGACGGGCGGCGCAGCTGGGTCGGCACCAGCACCCTGGTCACCGAGCGGGACTCGGCACGCGCCGCCATCCACGACGCCGGCGCGATCGGGGCCTGCCTGTACCCGGGTGCGCTGCTGGGCGGCCTCGAGTTGGGCACCCCCGGGCCGGGCGAGATCGAGGGACGGCCCTGCTGGGTGGTCGACGCCCAGCCCCGTCCCGACGTCTCGGGCACCTCCCTGGCCTCGACCGCCGCGCCGCACGCGCTGCGCCTGCACCGCGACCTGGTGGGTGTCGACCACCGCATCTGGTTCGACACCGCGACCGGCATCCTCCTGCGCCACGAGGGCTACGTCGACGGCCAGATCTGCTCGTGGACCTCGCTCACCGACCTCGTCTTCGACGCCCCGCTCGACGACGGCGAGTTCAGGCCGCCGCCGGGCGCCGTGGTGCGCTCGCGCCACGAGCTGCTGCGCGACCACCTGTCGGAGATGGGCATCGACCCGGATACCGTCGACCTCGACGACCCTGCGCAGGTGCGCGACGCCCTGCGCCAGGGGGGATGAGTGCCGCCGTGCCGGTCGCCGCCCGGCGACTCGGTACCATTGCCCAACCACCGTGAGATCTACAGCCGACCCTCCACCTCGCCGGAGCACCCCGTGAGCGGGCTGTGGCCCCAGCTCGTCCTCGTCGGCGTGCTGGTCCTGCTGAACGCGGCCTTCGCGGGCACCGAGATGGCGCTGGTGTCGCTGCGCGAGGGCCAGCTCCAGCGGCTCGAGCAGCGCTCCGCCACGGGCGCGCTCGTCGCCCGGCTGGCCCGCGACCCCAACAACTTCCTGGCCACCATCCAGGTCGGCATCACCCTGGCGGGGTTCCTGGCCTCGGCGGCGGCTGCGGTGTCACTGGCCGAACCGCTCGAGGACCCGCTCGACTTCCTCGGCGGCGCGGCGCGCCCGGTGTCGATCGTGGTGGTCACCCTGGCCCTCGCCTACGTGACCCTCGTGTTCGGCGAGCTGGCGCCCAAGCGGGTGGCCATGCAGCGGGCCGAGCGGTGGGCGCTGCTGGCGGCGCGGCCCCTGCGTTTCATGTCGACCATCACCCGCCCCGTGGTGTGGCTGTTGTCGCGCTCGACCGACCTGGCCGTGCGGCTGATGGGCGGCGACCCGGACGTGCGCCGGGAGGAGGTCACCGAGGCCGAGCTGCGCGAGATGGTCGGCACCCAGAAGACCTTCACGACCAAGCAGCGGCTCATCATCGAGGGGGCCTTCGAGATCTCGGAGCGCACGCTCGACGAGGTGCTCCGGCCCCGGCCCGACGTGCTGGTGCTCGACAGCGACTGGAGCGCCGAGCGCGCGCTGCGCGAGCTGGCCCGCAGCGGGCACTCGCGGGCCCCGGTGGTGCACGACGGCAACCTCGACGACGTGGTGGGCATGGTCCACCTGCGCGACCTGCTCGACCAGGGCGAGCGGCCCATCGCCGAGCTGGTGGGCGAGCTGGTGGCGTTCCCCGAGACGGCCAAGGTGCTCGACGTGCTGCACGAGATGCAGACCCGGCGCCTCCAGCTGGTGCTGGTGGTCGACGAGCACGGCGCCGCCGCCGGCATCGTCACCGTCGAGGACCTGCTCGAGGAGCTGGTGGGCGAGATCTACGACGAGAGCGACCGCGACGTCGTGGGCGTCCGGCGCGAGCCCGACGGCTCGCTGGTCATGCCCGGCCGCTTCCCGGTGCACGACCTGGTCGACGTCGGTGTCGAGCAGGTTCCCGAGGGGCCGTACGCCACCGTCGCCGGCCTGGTGCTCGACCGGCTGGGCCGCGTGCCGCAGGCGCCGGGCGACGTGGTGACCGTGGCCGGCCGCGCCATCGAGGTGCTGGCCGTCGACGGCCGCGCCATCACCGAGGTGCGCATCGGGCCGCCCGCGGGCGGCCCGGCCACGCCAGCTCCCGTGGGCGTGGCCGGCGACGCACCCGCCAAGCCCGGTTGAGCCGCCGCCGCGCGTCCCCGCAGCTCAGTCGCGCCGAGGCCCACGGCGACGGCGAGGCCCACGCCGAGTGCGGCGAAGTAGGGCAGCCCCACGCTGGCGATGAGCACCACCGCGACCACGGTGGGACCGGGCCGAGGTCGCCCTGCGCGAAGTTGACGATGCGGTTGGCCCGGTACACCAGTGCGATGCCGAACGAGATGAGCGCGGTGAGCCCGCCGATGATGACGCTCATCGTCCCCCCGGTCGATGCCGATGCTAACTTGACCGGTGGTCAAGCTTGAACTGCGGTGGCCGCGCTGCTGTTCGACGGAGCGCCCCACGGCGACGTTCCCCCCACCTACTCACGCCTCACCTCCCGCAAGGGCTGACGCCGCTCGCCACGACGATCCCGTCCCCTGACATCGAGCGACAGGAGCACACGACATGCCCGAACTCAACGACGCCGTGGTGGTGGCCGCCACCCGCAGCCCGATCGGCCGGGCGAACAAGGGCTCGCTCGTCGACAAGCGGGCTGACGAGCTGATGGCCGACGTCCTGGTGGCGCTGATGGACCAGGTGCCCCAGGTCGACCGGTCCTCGGTGCAGGACATCATCTGCGGCAACGTGGCCCAGGCGGCCGAGACGGGCTTCAACATCGCCCGCACGGCCGGCATCCTCGCCGGGTTCCCCCTCGGGGTGCCGGCCCACACGGTCCAGCGGTTCTGCGCCTCGTCACTGCAGTCGATCACGGCGGCCGCCAACGCGGTCAAGGTGGGCGAGGGCGACATGTACATCGCCTGCGGCGTCGAGAAGTCGTCGCGCCCGCCGGTCCCCGAGGGCAGCGGCGGCGGTGGGAGCGGCGGCGGCGGCGGCCGCCGGGGCGGGGGCATCGGGCCCGGCGGCCTCAACCCCAAGCTGCTGGGCCGCGACAGCGGGTTCCCGTTCGTCTACATCCCCATGGGCATGACGGCCGAGAACGTGGCGGAGAAGTTCGACGTGTCGCGCGCCGACATGGACGCCTTCGCCAAGCTGTCGCAGGACCGGGCCGTGGCCGCCCAGGCGGCCGGGGTGTTCGACGCGGAGATCACGCCCATCACCAAGGACGACGGGACCGTGGTCTCCAAGGACGACGGCCCCCGCCCCAACACCACCGTCGAGAAGCTGGCCGAGCTGCCCACCCCGTTCAAGGAGGGAGGCTCGGTCACGGCCGGCAACAGCTGCCCGCTCAACGACGGCGCCGCCGCCGTCCTCATCACCAGCCGGCAGAAGGCCGACGAGCTGGGGCTCACCCCGCTGGCCCGCATCGTGGCCACCGCGTACTCGGGCAACGACCCCGAGATCATGGGCGTCGCGCCGATCGACGCGGTGGGCAAGGTGCTGGCCAAGGTCGGCATGGCCATCGGCGACATCGACGTCGTCGAGCTGAACGAGGCGTTCGCCGCCCAGGTGCTGCCCGTGTGCGAGCACAGCGGCATCGACATCGAACGCCAGCTCAACCCCCACGGAGGTGCCATCGCCCTCGGCCACCCGTTCGGCATGACCGGGGCCCGCATCATGACGACCCTCATCAACGACCTGCGGACGTCCGACGGCCACTGGGGGCTCGAGACGATGTGCGCCGCCGGCGGCATGGCCATGGCCACCGTCGTCGAGCGGCTCGCCTGACGCGCGGCCCGGCCGCTACGGCGTGCCCGTCGACTATGTCGTCGACCGCATCCGCGACGGCTCGTCGTTCACGACCCGGCGGTGCACGCCTGCCTCATCACCTTCCTGTCGGACATGGGACCGGCGCGCGGCGTGGCGCGGGGCTCGATCTGGACGCGCGACGGCCGTCTGGTGGCATCCCTGGTGCAGGAGGTGCTGGCCCGCCCCGGTTGATCCGGCACGGCGGTTCGGCCTGCGCCTCAACGGCGGGCGGGAGTGAGCCGATGGCAGCGCAGGCTGTTGACCATGCGGTTCGGCGGATGAGGGGGCCGGTACGGTGACCACCGTGCCTCCGGAGCGCCGCAGCCTGACCCGCCACGGCAAGGACCGCAAGGCTGAGCTGCTGCACCATGCCGAGCAGCTCTTCGCCGAGCGGGGCTTCGAGGACACCCGCATGATCGACATCGCCGAGGCGGCGGGTGTGGCGAAGGGCCTCGTCTACTGGTACTTCGAGAACAAGGACACGCTGTTCGACGCGATCGTCGTCGACATGGGCCAGCGGCTGCGGCGTGCCCAGGGAAAGGCCATCGCCGGCATCGACGACCCGCTCGAGCGCCTGTACGTGGGCACCGCCGAGTCGGTGCGCTTCATCGCCGGCAACTACCGGCTGTACGGCATCATCTCCAGCCAGCTTCGCGGCGACCGGCGCCGGCGCGAGACCCGCGCGCAGACCCAGCGAGCCCAGGCCGACGACGCCGCCGCCCTCCTGGCCGAGGGCCAGGAGCGCGGCGTGGTGCGCACCGACGACGACCCTGCGGTGCTGGCGCACGCCAACGCGGGCGTCGTCTACTACTTCGTGCTGCTCTACTCCGACCGGCGCTACGCGGGCGGGCGGCGGGGCCCCGACGTCGAGCAGGCGGCGCACGCCGCGGCCCGCTACGTGGTGCGGGCGGTGGGCGCCAGCGCGGAGGCCATCGAGGCCGTGCTCGCCCGCCAGAGCCCCTCGCCCGCCGCCCAGGTCTGAGTCCTCCCCACCGGCCGTCGGACCCACGGCGAGACGTGCGGTCGGACAGCGAGGCAATGACTGCCGATCGTGAGAATGCGAGGCAATGACGTGCGGGGGCCGCACGTCATTGCCTCGCCCGCTATCCGGCGCGAGCCATTGCCTCGCGCACGCCGCGGGGCGTTCTCGGGCCAGCGGCTGACCCGGGGTCGGGCCGGGCGGCGGGCGGTGGGCGAAAGATCATCCTGGTCCGAGTGCTCGTACGACCCGTCGTGTGACCATCGTCTCGCTCTTGCACCAGCACGAGAAAAGATTATTCTTGCGCCATGGCAGCCAAGCGGTTCCCGGTCGAGGCCGGGCACGTGCTGATGTTCGCCCGCAGCATCGGCGACCCCAACCCGGTCTACGGCGACCCCGACCATGCGGCGGCGAGCGAGGTGGGCGGCCTCATCGCGCCGCCCACCTTCGTGCAGGCGAGCGCCCAGTTCGACCCCGACTACGGGCTCCGGCCCCGCATCGGGCAGCCGTGGTTCGGCTCGGGCCGCACGCCGTCCGGCTTCCAACGGCCCCGCGACGGCGACGCACCCCCGCGGCGGGGTGGCGGCGGGGGCTCCGGGCTGCACGCCGAGCAGCACTACACCTACCACCGGTCGGTGCGGGTGGGCGACGTGCTCGCCGCCACCACCACGCCGGGCGAGCGCTGGGAGAAGCAGGGCCGCCGGGCCGGCGTGCTGGTGTTCTCCGAGTCGATCACCGAGTACCGCGACCAGGACGGCGAGCTGGTGGTCACCGCCCGCAGCGTGGGCGTGCGCACCGAGCGGGCCGTCAGCACCGACGGGCCGAAGGAGGCCGGGTGATGGTGCTCAAGGCCGTCGACCTGCGGGTCGGGCAGACCTTCTCGGCCGTGGTGGCCGAGAACCTGTCGCGCACGCAGATCGTCCAGTACGCGGGTGCGTCGGGCGACTACAACCCGCTGCACACCGACGAGGTGTTCGCCACCCAGGTGGCGGGCTATCCCAGCGTGTTCGCCCACGGCATGCTCACCATGGGCTGCACCGGTCACATGCTCACCGACCTGGTGGGTGACGGGCGGCTCCTCACCTTCGGCGGGCGGTTCACCTCGCAGGTATGGCCGGGCGACGACCTCACGACCACCGCCACGGTCGAGGCGCTCGGCCGCGACGACGCGGGCCGGCCCACCGTCGAGCTCGCCGTCAGCACCACCAACCAGGACGGCGTCGGGGTCTTCGCCGGCTACGCCACCGCGCGCATCGAGGACTGACGTGAGCGCACCCGAGACCGACCCCGCCGCCGTCCCGGGCCGGGCGCTCGACGGCAGGATCGCGCTGGTGACCGGCGCCAGCCGAGGCATCGGCGAGGCCATCGCCCGGCGCTTCGCCGCCGAGGGCGCGGCCGTGGCCGTGGCGGCCCGCACCGTCGACGAGGGCGACCACCCCCTCCCCGGCAGCGTCTCGACCACGGTGCGGTCGATCAGCGACGCCGGCGGCAGCGCCGTCGCCGTGACCGCGGACCTGGCGAAGCCCGACGACCGGCAGCGGCTGATCGAGCAGGTCACCCGCGAGCTCGGGCCGATCGACGTGCTGGTGAACAACGCGGCCGTCACCTACTTCGAGCCGGTCCTCGACTTCAGCCGGCGCCACTACGACCTCATGTTCGAGGTGCAGGTGCGGGCGCCCTTCCAGCTCGCCCAGGCCGTCATCCCCGGCATGGCCGAGCGGGGCGAGGGCTGGATCCTCAACATCTCCTCGGCCGCCGGCCGCCACCCCCAGGGCCCGCCCTACCGGCGGGGCATGCGGGGCGGCACGGTCTACGGCATGTGCAAGGCGGCGCTCGAGCGCTTCACCACCGGCCTGGCGGCGGAGGTGTACGCCGACGGCATCGCGGTGAACGTGCTGGCCCCCACCGGCCTGGTGGGCACGCCGGGCATCGAGCACCACGGCCTCGACCGGGGCGTGCCCAAGGAGCTGATCGAGTCGACCGACGAGTTCGCCGGGGCCGCGCTGTGGCTGTGCTCCGGCCCCCCGTCCGAACGCACGGGCCGCATCGACTACTCCCGCCAGCTCCAGGCCGAGATCGCCGGCCGGGCCGGCGGCGGAGGCGGCGGGTGAGCACGGGTGACGGATCGTCCCCGGCGGTGCCCCCTGAGCCGGCGGGTGCCGCCGGGGATGCCCGCGACGAGGTGCGGGCCCGCCTGGTGCGGGCCGCCGCCACGGTCTTCGCCCGCGAGGGCTACGCGGGCACCAAGATCATGGACATCGTCCGCGAGGCGGGCGTGTCGACCGGCACGGTCTACGGGCGGTTCCGGTCGAAGAACGAGCTGCTGCGCGAGGCGGTGGTCGGCGGGTCGAAGAAGGGCGGGGTGCTGGTCGGCACCGCGCCCAGCCTGGGCGACCTGATCCGCTTCGGGGCGCGCCTGTCGGACCGCCCGCTCTACGACTTCGAGGCGCTGCGGCTCGAGGCGTACGTCACCGCCCGCCGCGAGCCGGAGGTGGCCGCCGCGCTCGCCGACGCCTACGACAACTGGCGGGCCGGCGTCGAGCCGCTGATCGCCGCGGCCGAGGCCGAGGGTGAAATCGACGGCGTCGACCCCGAGGCGGTGCTGTTCCTCTACCGGACGCTTTACCTGGGCATGTTGCTGCACCGGGCGTAGGGCATGGACGGGCCCGCCCCGGACGCGTGGGAGGCCCTGGTCGACCGCATCGTCGCCGGCCTCGGCCGGCCGCCGGGCACCGACGCAGAGCCAGACCATCACGACGAGGGGGAGTGACAGATGCCGATGGAGATCGACCTCGGTCCCCGGGCCGAGAAGTTCCGCGACGAGCTGCGCCAGTGGCTCGAGGCCAACCGGCCCGAGGACCTCGACCCCGACGCGGGCGAGCGGGGCGCGGCTGCGGCGGTGGGTGGCGGGCCCGGCGCCTTCGCCCGCCTGCGCCAGTGGACCGACACGCTGCACGAGGCCGGCTACCTCTGCGTCAGCTGGCCCGAGGAGTACGGCGGCCGGGGCCTGACCGGCCTCGAGGTCGCGGTCATGAACGAGGAGTTCGCCCGCGCGGGGGTGCCCCGCGTGACCCGAGGCATGGGCGAGTGGCTGGTGGGGCCGTCGATCATCGTGCACGGGACCGACGAGCAGAAGGCCACGTTCCTGCCCCGCATCATCAGCGGCACGGACCGCTACTGCCAGGGGTTCTCCGAGCCCGACGCCGGCTCCGACCTCGCCAGCCTGAAGACCAGGGGCGTGGTCGACGGCGACGAGGTCGTCATCAACGGCCAGAAGGTGTGGACCTCGGGTGCGCAGCTGGCCAACATGATGTTCTGCCTCTGCCGCACCTCTCCCGATGCGCCCAAGCACCAGGGGATCTCCTACGTGCTGGTGCCGATGAAGACGCCCGAAGGCGAGCCCAACGGCATCGAGCTGCGCGGCCTGCGCCAGATCACCGGCAACAGCGGCTTCACCGAGACGTTCCTCACCGACGCCCGGGCCCCCCTGTTCAACGTCATCGGCGGGCTGAACAACGGTTGGCGCGTCACCATGACCACGCTCGGCAACGAGCGGGGCGGCAACGCCACCACCCAGCACGTGCGCTACCAGCGCCAGTTCTGGCGGCTGGTCGACGAGGCCCGCAAGCTGGGCCGGTCCGACGACCCGCTCGTGCGCCAGCGGCTGTCCTGGGCGTACACCCACGTCGAGATCATGCGCTACGCGGGCCTGCGCACCCTGTCCGAGGTGCTCAACCGGAAGGAGCCGGGCCCCGGCGCGTCGATCAACAAGATGTTCTGGTCGGAGTACGCCCGTGACATCGGCGAGTGGGCCATGAACCTGCGGGGCGCCGACGCGATGATCCGGCCCGACGGCGACGGCTACGCCCTCGACCGCTGGCAGTCCGAGTTCCTGGGCAGCCGGTCGGGCACCATCTGGGGCGGCACGGCCCAGGTGCAGCGCAACATCGTCGGCGAGCGGGTGCTGGGCCTGCCCAAGGAGCCAGGGCACGACGGCGGCCGCGGCGACGGGGAGGCTGCGTGAGCAGGCCGGCCGAGGGCATCTGCGCCGGCCGGGTCGCCATCGTCACCGGCGCGGGCCGGGGCATCGGCCGCGGCCACGCGCTCGAGCTCGCCCGTCAGGGCGCCCACGTGGTGGTGAACGACCTGGGCAGCTCGGTCGGGGGTGAGGGCGCCGACAAGGGCCCCGCCCAGGCGGTGGTCGACGAGATCGAGGCGCTGGGCGGCGTGGCGGTGGCCAACACCGACGACGTCGCCGACTGGGACGGCGCCCACAGCCTGGTCGACCAGGCGGTCGAGGTGTTCGGCCGGCTCGACGTGCTGGTCAACAACGCCGGCATCCTGCGCGACCGCATGCTGTTCAACATGTCCGAGGAGGAGTGGGACGCGGTCATCCGCGTCCACCTGAAGGGCACCTTCGCGCCCATGCGCTGGGCGGCGGCCCACTGGCGGGCCGAGGCCAAGGCCGAGCGACGCGTCGACGCCCGGATCATCAACACCTCGTCGACCTCGGGCCTGTTCGCCAACCCGGGCCAGACCAACTACGGGGCGGCCAAGTCGGGGATCGCGAGCATGACGCAGATCGCGGCCAAGGAGCTGGGCCGTCACGGCGTCACCGCCAACGCCATCGCGCCGGGCGCACGCACGCGCATGACCGAGAACCTGATCGGCGGCGCCGGCCGGCAGGCGCCGGCCGAGGGGGAGTGGGACCCCCGGTCGCCCGACAACGTTGCGCCGCTGGTCACCTGGCTGGCCAGCCCCGAGTCGGCGGGCATCACCGGCCAGGTGTTCCTGGTCGGCGGGGGGCGCATCGCCGTGGCGACCACGTGGGGGCGGGGCCCGGGCGTCGACAAGGGCGCCCGCTGGGACCCGGCCGAGCTGGGCGGGGTGGTGCCCGACCTCGTGGGCCAGACGGCCTCGTGAGCGAGCCCGCGGCGGCGCAGCCCGGCTGGCTGCGCCGCATGTGGCCGTACCTGGCGGCCCACCGCCGCGACATGTTCGTGGTGTTCGGGGCCGCGCTGGCCGGCATGGCCATCACGGCCGCCCTGCCGCTGCTGGTGCGGGCCGTGGTCGACGACGCCGTGGCGCCCTCGGCGGCGGGCGGCCGGGCCCGCGACCTGGCACCGCTGCTCGTCGCGATGCTCGTGCTGTCGCTCGTGCGCTTCGGGCTGTCGTTCGCCCGCCGCTTCGGTGCGGGCCGGCTCGGCATCGACGTCGAGTACGACATGCGCAACGACATCTACGACCACCTGCACCGGCTCGACTTCGCCCGTCACGACGAGCTGCAGAGCGGCCAGCTGGTGTCGCGCGCCAACAGCGACGTGCGCGTCGTGCAGATGCTGCTGGGCTTCCTGCCCTTCATGAGCGGCAGCGTGCTGCTGTTCTTCCTGTCGCTCACCTTCATGCTGCGGCTGTCGCCGCCCCTCACGGCCGTCGCGCTCGTCGCCGTGCCGGTGCTGCTCATCATGGCCATGCGGCTGCGCACGGTCGTGTACCCCTCGAGCTGGGACGCCCAGCAGCGCGCCGCCGAGCTGGCCGCGGTCGTCGAGGAGGCCACCAGCGGCGTGCGGGTGGTCAAGGGCTTCGGGCAGGAGGGGCGCGAGCTGGCCCGGCTCAGCGACTCGGCCGTGCGCCTGTTCGGCGCCCGCATGCGCAACGCCCGCATCTCGGCCCAGCGCCAGGCCGTCATGCAGACCGTCCCCGCGCTCGCCCAGGTGGCCATCCTGGCGCTCGGCGGCTGGCTCGCCATGAACGGCCGCATCACGCTGGGCACGCTGCTCGCGTTCCAGACCTACCTGCTGCAGCTCATCGCCCCCGTCCGCCAGTTCGCCGGCATGCTGGTCATCGCCTCGACGGCCCGTGCCGCCGCCGAGCGCATCTTCGAGCTGCTCGACTCGACCTCGGACGTGGTCGAGAAGCCGGGCGCCCCCGACCTTCCCGTGGCAAGGGGCGAGGTGATCTTCCACGACGTCACCTTCGGCTACCTGCGCTCGGAGCCGGTGCTCGACGCGTTCAGCCTGCGGGTGGCGCCCGGCGAGGTCGTGGCGCTGGTGGGCGCCTCGGGGTCGGGCAAGTCGACGGTGTCGCTGCTGCTGCCGCGGTTCTACGACCCCCAGCGGGGGTCGATCACGCTCGACGGCGTCGACGTGCGCGACGTCACGCTCGACTCGCTCCGCCACAACCTGGGCGTCGTGTTCGAGGAGAGCTTCCTGTTCTCCGAGACGATCCGGGCCAACCTGAGCTACGGGCGCCCCGACGCGTCCGACGAGGACGTGCGGCGGGCGGCCAGCTGGGCCCGGGCCGACCAGTTCATCGAGGCGCTGCCCGAGGGCTACGACACGGTGGTGGGCGAGCGCGGTCTCACCCTGTCGGGCGGCCAGCGCCAGCGCATCGCCCTGGCGCGCGCCCTGCTCACCGACCCGCGGGTCTTGCTGCTCGACGACGCCACGTCGTCGATCGACGTGCGGACCGAGGAGGAGATCCACGAGACCCTGCGCGAGGTCATGCGGGGCCGCACCACCATCCTGGTGGCGCACCGGCGCTCGACGCTGAACCTGGCCGACCGCATCGTCGTGCTCGACAGCGGCCGAGTGGTCGACAGCGGCACCCACGACGAGCTGACCGCCCGCTGCCCCCTATACCGCCGGCTGCTCGGCGGCGACGACGACGACCTCGACACAGTGGCCTCCGAGGCCGCCCTGGCGGCGGGCAACGGCGGGGTGGGCGGCGACGCCGCGCCGACGGGCGGGGCGCACGGCAACGGCGCGGCGGACGGGCTGGTCGACGGCGTCACGCCCTCGGCCTGGCAGCGGGCCGAGGGCAGCGACCTCGCCATCGCCGCCGACCAGCGCCAGAGCTACGTGGCCGCCCGCCAGGCCGCGGGCATGGGGCACGGCGGCGGTGGCATGGCGATGGGCGCCGGCATGGGCGGCGGCATGGGGATGGGGTTCATGGGCTTCGGCCGGCTCGGCGACCCGCCCACCCAGGAGCTGCTCGAGCAGATCGAAGCCCTGCCGCCCATCGTCGACGAGCCAGACGTCGACGTCGACGAGGCGGCCGAGCCCGCCCCCGACTTCACCTTCCGCCAGGCGCTGCGCCCCCAGACCCGCCGCCTGGTGCTGGCGGCCGTGCTGGTGGGCGGCAACGCGCTGGCCGGCCTGGCGGGCCCCTACCTGGTGGGCGTGGGCGTCGAGCGGGGCGTGCAGGGCGACGACATGGGCTGGCTGATGACCGCCTCGGGCCTGTTCCTGCTGAGCGTCGTGGTGATCAGCTGGCTGCTCTACTGGTCGACGATCGTGAGCAGCCAGGTGGGCCAGGACCTGCTGCTCGGTCTGCGCATCCGGGTGTTCGCACACCTCCAGCGGTTGAGCCTCGACTACTACGACCGCGAGATGACGGGGCGCATCCTCACCCGCATGACCTCCGACATCGAGGCCATGCAGTCGCTCCTGCAGAGCGGCTTCATCACGGCCCTGGTGCAGCTGGTCACCTTCGTCGGCGCCATCGCCATCCTCGTCGGCATGAACGCCCAGCTCGCGCTGGTCGTGCTGGCCGTCGTGCCGCCCCTGGTGCTGGCCACGGTCATCTTCCGGCGGCGCAGCCAGGCGGCGTACACCCTGGTGCGCGAGCGCATCGCAGCCGTCAACGCCAACCTGGCCGAGAGCATCTCGGGCGTGCGGGTGGCCCAGGCCTTCACCCGCGAGCAGCGCAACATGGAGGGCTTCCGCGAGGTGGCGGGGTCGCATCGCAGCGCCCGCATCGACTCGACGTTCATCGCCTCGACCTACTTCCCCTTCGTCGAGATGCTCTCGACGGTGGCCACCGTGCTGGTGCTGTGGGCCGGCTCGTCGCTGGTGCGCAGCGGCGACCTCGCGGTGGGCGCCCTGTTCGCGTTCGTGCTCTACCTCACCACGGTGTTCGCGCCGATCCAGCAGCTCTCGCAGGTGTTCGACACGTACCAGCAGGGCAGCGTGGCCATGGACCGCATCAGGGACCTGCTGGCCACGCCGGTGTCGGTGCCCCTGGCCGCGGCGCCGATCGCCGTCCCCCCGCTGCGGGGCGCCATCGAGATCGAGCACGTGTGGTTCAGCTACGACACCGCCCCCGAGCCGGCGCTGCGCGACGTGTCGCTGTCGATCGGGCCGGGCGAGACCGTGGCGTTCGTGGGCCACACCGGGGCCGGCAAGTCGACGCTGGTCAAGCTGGCGGCCCGCCTGTACGACCCCGCCGGCGGGCGCGTCCTGGTGGACGGCATGCCGCTCGTCGACCTCGATCTGGCGGGGTACCGCCGGCAGCTGGGGTTCGTGCCCCAGGAGGCGTTCCTGTTCACCGGCACCGTGCGAGACAACATCGCCTACGCCCGGCCCGACGCGACCGACGCCGAGGTCGAGGCCGCGGCCCGGGCCGTGGGGGCGCACGACTTCGTCGCCCGCATGCCCTCGGGCTACCACCAACCCGTGGTCGAGCGGGGACGGTCGCTCTCGGCGGGCCAGCGCCAGCTCATCGCCCTGGCCCGGGCCCAGCTGGTCGACCCCGCCATCCTCATCCTCGACGAGGCCACCGCCAACCTCGACCTCGCGACCGAGAGCCAGGTGGTGCGGGCCATGGGCCGGCTGTGCGAGGGCCGCACCACGCTGCTCATCGCCCACCGACTGCAGTCGGCGGTCCGTGCCGACCGCGTGGTCATGCTCGACGGCGGCCGGATCGTCGAGGTGGGCCCGCACGCACGCCTCATCGCCGCCGGCGGCCCGTACGCCCGGTTGTGGGCCAGTTACGTGGGCGAGGAGGCCGACCACGACCGGGCGGCCGCCGGCGCCTGAGCCTTCGGCAACGCCCGTTGCCAGAATCGCGGGCACGGCGGCCCGGGCTGTGCCAGCATCGCACGGTGCTCGTCCGGTACTGGGCCGGGGGCACCCGCGAAGAGAGGGAGAACAGATGCCGCACACGTTCCTGTCCGACGACTGGTTCGAGGCCGTCGAGGCGCTGCGCGACGAGGCGCCCGAGCCGGCGGCCGCCGTCAAGGACCTCACGCTCAACATCGTGGTCGCGGGTGGCCCCGACGGCGATCGGGAGATCCACATGACCGGCGGCCAGTTCGAGCGGGGCCTGGCCGACGGGGCGCCCACCAAGCTGACCGTGCCCTACGACGTGGCCAAGGCCATGTTCATCGACGGCAACCAGCAGGCCGGCATGCAGGCCTTCATGTCCGGGCAGATCAAGGTCGAGGGCGACATGACCAAGCTCATGGCCATGCAGGCCGGTGGCGGGCCCACGCCCGAGCAGGAGGCCTTCACCGCCAAGATCAGGGAGCTGACCGCGTAGCGGCCGCGGGCCGGGGGTCGGCTCCTAGAGCAGCAGGGCTCCGGCCGGGTCGATCTTGACGGCCCGGCCGATCTGCTCGTCACCCGAGCGCAGCTCCGCCACCGTGGCCGCGTCGTCGCTCGACGCCCAGGCCCGGCGGCCGTCGTCGAGCAGGCATGCGGCCAGCACCCGCTCGGGCGCGCCGTCGCGGCCGTGCGCCACCACCCACGACTCGACGGTGGCCGTGCCGCCGACCGCGTCGTCGACCGTCTCGCACAGCTCGCGGCTGGGCAGCGCGTCCACGGCGGGCTGCACGTCGGCCCACCGGAACCCGCCGGCCGGCGGCTCGGTCGAGTACAGCGCGAGCGCGTGCTTGGTCACGTAGCCGCCGTTCGCCGTGACCAGGCCCAGCGCGCCCGGGTCGTCCCGCAGCACGCCGGCCATGGTGGCGATCGCGTGGGTCACGTAGTTGTTCCACGGCCCGCCCGCGAACGACAGCCCGCCGGTGACGGTGAGCGGGCGGTCGAGGTCCAGGCCGATCTCCGCCGCGGCGATCTGCACGGCCGAGGGGAAGCACGAGTACAGGTCGACGTGCGCCACGTCGTCGACGCCCCGGCCCGCCAGGGCGAACAGCTCGCGGGACGCCAGGCGGATGGCACCCGACGACGCCAGGTCGGGCCGGTGCGACATGGCGTACGTGTCGTGGGCCCGCGTGCCGGCCAGCGGGAACACCCAGCGGTCCCGAGGCACGCCCAGGCCCGCAGCCCGCTCGGCCGAGCACAGCACCAGGGCGGCCGCCTGCTCGACCGCGTTGTTGGCGTTCATGACCTTGGTGTACGGCCAGCACACCCAGCGGTTGCGCTCGGACGGCGTGCGAATCTGCTCGGCGGTCATGCCGTCGCGGATCCAGGCGTGGGGGTTGGCGGCCGCCACCGCGGCGAACCCGGCCCACAGCTCGCTCACGTGCACCAGGTGCTCGTCGATCGAGCGGCCGGCCCGGTGGCGCAGCGCCTGCTCGAACAGGGGGTAGACCTGCGCGGGCAGGAAGAGCCCGCGGGCGATCTCGGCCGGGTGGTTGAGGTCGGTCTCCGGCGCGGTGAGCCGCGCCGGCGGCACCGTCTCGTCCTGGGTCGTCCAGTCCAGCTCGTCGGGGCGCGAGGCCGAGCGGGTGCGCCACGCCTCGCCGCCGCAGATCACCACCGTGTCGGCGTCGCCCGCGGCGATGTCGAGGCACGCCTGGCTGACCAGGGCCTGAGGTTCGTTGCCGCCGACCGGGCTGACCGCCTCGTCGCGGGGTCGGGCGCCGATGCGCTCGGCCACCAGGCGGGCGGCGTTGCGGTAGCGGCGCGAGAACGTCGGCACGACGCGCACGGCGTCGGCGCTTGCCAGCAGGCGCGGACCGGCGCCGCTGTCGACGGCGGCCCGGCGCACGGCCTCGGCCATGAGGTCGGCGGGCTCGACGGCGGGCTCACCGCGGTCGACGCGATTGCTCCACTGGCCGGCGCCGACGAGCACCGGGCTGCGCGGGGGAACCGCCATCTGCCCTCCTGGGACGGACATCTCGGAAACTGACCGGTCTGGCGACTGTAGGAATGCCGGGGCCACCCCTACAATCTGAGTCATCGACATCCTGTTCGTCTGCACCGCCAACCAGTGCCGTTCCCCCATGGCCGAGGGTCTGCTCCGCAGGCTGCTCGCGCAGGCGGGCGTCGGCGCATCCGTCGGGTCCGCCGGGCTGCTGCCCGGGGGCGCCCCCGCGACCCCCGAAGCGCTCGTCACGATGGCCCACCGGCGGGTCGACCTGCGCGAGCACCACAGCCGCGCCCTCACGCGCGAGATGGTGGAGAGCACGCCGCTCATCATCGGCATGACCCGCCAGCACGTGCGCGAGACCTGTGCCAGCTACGGCGCACCCATCGACCGCACCTTCACGTTGAAGGAGCTGGTGCGCCGGGGCGAGGACGTCGGCCCCCGCGTCGACGGCGAGTCGGTCTACCCCTGGCTCGCCCGGGTGGCCGCAGGGCGGCGTCCGGCCGACCTGATGGGCGACGATCCCGGCGACGACATCCCCGATCCGGTCGGTCGGCCGCGCGCCGTGTTCGAGGAGACCGCCGACGTGCTCGAGGACCTGCTGCGCAGGTTCGTCGCCCTCCTGGTCGGGGGACCGCCCCGCAGCGAGGCCTACGCCAACGGCTCCCGCCTGCGCCGCGGCGTCATCCGCAGGGCCGACGACGTGCCGACCGAGCCCACCACCGGCTACTCACGGAGATGACGTGCGCGTCGCGATCGGTTCCGACCACGCAGGGTTCGCGCTGAAGGCCCACCTGTCCGAGACCCTCGTATCGCTCGGCCACGACGTCGTCGACGTCGGCACCGACAGCGAGGCCTCGGTCGACTACCCGCCCATCTGCGCCGAGGTGGGGCGGGCCGTCGCCAAGGGTGCGGTCGACCGGGGCATCGTGCTCGGCGGCTCGGGGCAGGGCGAGCAGATCGCCGCCAACAAGGTGCGCGGTGTGCGGGCCGCGCTGTGCAACGATCTGTACACGGCACGCATGTCCCGCGAGCACAACGACGCCAACGTGTTGGCCATCGGCGCCCGCATCGTCGCCGCCCCCCTGGCCGACGAGATCCTCACGCTGTGGCTGACCACCGCCTTCGAGGGCGGCCGCCACGACCGGCGCGTGGCCCAGATCGCGCAGATCGAGCGCGAGTGACGGCGGCGTGACGTCGTCCCGGGGGCGCGGGCGGTGAAGGGCTACCTCGCCGTCCTCGCCGCCGCGTTCCTGGTCAGCTTCGCGTCCATGCCGTTGCTGCGGCGGCTGTCGTTCCGGGTCGGCGCGGTGGTCCACCCCGACGCCCGCCGGGTGCACACCGAGCCGACCGCCGTCCTCGGCGGCGCCGGCATCGTGGCCGGCGTGCTGGTGGGCCTGGGCGTGGCCTGGCTGACCGGCGAGTTCAAGCCCGTGTTCCGCACCGTCGCCCCGCCCCTCGGCGTGGTGCTGGCCATGCTCACCATGTACGTGGTCGGCCAACTCGACGACCTGCGCGACGTGTCGGCCCCGGCCAAGACGGCGGGGTCGGTGCTGGCCGGCAGCATCCTGGCCATCTCGGGCGTCGCCATCCTGTTCTTCCGGGTGCCCTTCGTGGGCCTGGTGGCCCTTCCCCCCGACCTGGTGCCGCTCATCACCGTGCTGTGGGTGGTGGGCATGGCCCAGGCGGTCAACCTGATCGACGGGCTCGACGGCCTGGCCGCCGGCGTGGTGGCCATCGGCGCGGGGGCCATCCTCATGTTCGCCGAGCACCTCGACAACGCCGACTCGATCATCAGCGACGACAACATCGGCGCGCTCATCGCCGCCTGCGTGGTGGGCGCCTGCCTCGGCTACCTGCCCTGGAACGTCCACCCGGCCAAGATCTTCATGGGCGACGCCGGCGCGCTCACGCTCGGCCTGCTCATGGCGGCGGCCACCATCGCCATCGGCGGCAACACCGACGCCGAGGTGCGGGGCCAGACGTTCTTCTTCTTCGCGCCCCTGTTCCTGCCCCTCGTCATCCTGGGCGTGCCCATCTTCGACACCGCGTGGGCGCTGCTGCGGCGGGCCAAGGGCCGGGCCGGCCTGACCATGGCCGACAAGAACCACCTGCACCACCGGCTCATGCGGCTGGGCCACGGGCAGCGGCGGGCCGTGGTCATCCTGTGGACGTGGACCGCGCTGCTGTCGGCCGCGGTGCTGGTGCCCGTCTACACGGGCAACGGCCTGGGCCTGATGCCGCTGGCCGTGGCGGCACTCGGCCTGCTGCTGTTCACGCTGTTCGCCCCCGTGTGGGAGGTGCGCCGCGCCAACGCCTCACGCGTGGGCGTGGAAGACCATGCGCCCGCTGCGGGGCCGCCGGCGCAGCTTGCGCCGCACCCGGGCGAGCGCGCCGCCCGGTAGCCGGTCGCCCTCGGTCCGCACCGCCCACTCCTTGCTGGTGGTCCACGGCGCGAAGGCGTCGACGCGGGCGAAGCCGGCGTCGGCCAGCAGGCCCTCGACCGCCGCCGGGTTGGGACCGAAGTGGTTGCTGGCGTCGCCGTGCAGGGCGCTGCCGGGGTAGTAGGCGGCGGCGGGCACGTCGACGTCGAGCAGGTCGACGACGGTCTCGACGATCGCCAGCCCGGCGGTGACGCTGCGCAGCCGGCGCAGGTACCCCAGCGGGTCGGGCGCGTGGTAGAGCACGCCGAGGAACAGCACGACGTCGTAGGTGCCGCCCACCGCCTCGGGCGTCAGGTCCTCGACCGCGATGACCTGCGCGTCGACCCGGCTGCCGAGCACCCGGTGCGCGAGGTCGAAGTTGCGCCGGGCGTCGCTGCCGGGCCAGTTCCAGGTCCAGCTGTCGGTGGCGAGCACCCGCGCCGCGCCGCGGCGCTCGGCCTCGAAGGAGTAGAAGCCGTCGTAGGCGCCGATGTCGAGGACGGTGCGCCCGTGCAGGTCGGACGGGATCTGCATCACCGCCGCTTCCTCGGGCGTGTCCTTCTGACCCTTCGTGCGCACGCCGTCGCCGAGGTCGATGGTGTGGAACCACGTGCGGCTGTCGACCTCGGCCTGCAGGCGCTCGGGCGTCCACGAGCTGGCCGCAGAGGTGTGCGCCGTCTCAGAACCCATTCGGGGGACAGTACTC
>DASSCS010000044.1:0-48432 GCA_035697515.1 Acidimicrobiales bacterium | reverse complement strand
TGGGGTCAGGTGATGGCCCAGCCGTCGAGCCGGTGGGCGAGGCCGAGGTTGATGAGCCGCTGCAGGTTGATGGCCGCGACGCGGTGGGTGAGCCAGAGCTGGTTGCGGTCGGTGCCGTGGTAGCGGAGCCGCCGGCAGCCGCGGACGAGCCAGGGGCGTGGTCGATCTGGGCGCCATCGACATCCAGCGGGGCCGTGACCACGGCATCCCCCGCTACAACGACCTGCGGAGGGCCTACGGGTTGCCGGGCAAGGACACGTTCACGGCCATCACGGGCGAGTCGACCGACCGCTTCCCGTCCGATCCCGAGATCGACCCGGCCGACGCCATCGACGATCCCGACATCCTCGACTTCGTCGAGCTGCGGGACGCCGACGGCAACGTCATCCCGCCCGGCAGCGAGGCGGCGGACGGCGAGGCCGTGACCGGCATCCGGCGGACGACGCTGGCGGCCCGGCTCCGGGCCGTCTACGGCAGCGTCGAGAACGTCGACGCCTTCACCGGCATGCTGTCGGAGCGGCACCTGCCGGGGTCGGAGTTCGGCGAGCTGCAGCACCGCATCTGGCGCACCGAGTTCGAGCGCCTGCGCGATGGCGACCGGTACTTCTACCTGAACGATCCGGTGCTCGACCAGATCCGGAGCGCCTACGGCATCGACTACAGGCGCACGCTGGCCCGGGTCATCGTCGACAACACCGAGCTCGAGCCCGCCGACATCGAGGCCAACGTGTTCCTCGCTCCCAGCGACTAATCTGACGACCTGTCAGATCTGTCGCGGGGAGAGCGATCGGTGAGGTTGCGGGAGACAGCGGAGGAACAGGCGTTCCGTCACGAGCTACGAGCCTGGCTCGACGAGACGCTCCCGACGCTGCCTCCCGCATCCCCGTTCGAGGACTGGCCGGCCAAGCGGGCCTACGACACGGGCTGGCAGCGGCGCCTGTTCGAGGCCGGCTACGCGGGGATCTCGTGGCCGCAGGAGTACGGCGGGCGGGGCGCCACGCCCTCCGAGGAGCTGATCTTCCTCGAGGAGACCGAGCGGGCCGGCGCCCCCTACGTGGGCTGCAACTTCGTGTCGACGCTGCACGCCGGCCCCACCATCGCGGCGGAGGGGACGCCCGAGCAGCGGGCCCGCTACCTGCCGCCCATCCTCCGGGGCGACGAGGTGTGGTGCCAGGGGTTCTCCGAGCCCGAGGCCGGCTCGGACCTGGCCTCGCTGCGCACCCGCGCCGTACGCGACGGCGACCACTACGTGGTGACGGGCCAGAAGATCTGGACCTCGCACGCGCAGGTGGCCGACTTCTGCGAGCTCCTGGTGCGCACCGACCCCGATGCGCCGAGGCACCGGGGCATCACCTGGATGATCATGCCCATGGATTCGGCCGGCATCGAGGTGCGGCCCATGCGCACGCTCACCGGCGAGAGCGAGTTCAGCGAGATGTTCCTCGACGAGGTGCGCATCCCGGTCGGCAACGTGGTGGGCGCCGAGAACGACGGCTGGCGGGTGGCCATGGTCACCTTCGGCTTCGAGCGGGGCACCGCGTTCGTCGGCGAGCTCCTGGGGTCGATGCGCCTGCTGACCGACCTTGTCGAGATCGCCCGCAAGGGGCCCGCCGGCCCGCGCGGCACCGCGTGGGACGACGCCGGCATCCGCCGTGAGCTGGCGGTGGTGGGCGCCGAGCTCGACGCGCAGTGGGCCCTCACCAGGCGCAACGTGTCGCGCGCCGCCCGCCACGGCAACGCGGGGGTGGGCGGGTCGGTCTTCAAGCTGGCCTACCACGAGACCCGGCAGCGGTTGGGTGAGGTCGCGCTGCGGGTGCTGGGCCGGGCCCGGCTGGCGCTCGACGACCCGACCGGCCTGTCGTCCCGCCACCTCGACCACGTGCACCAGCGGCTGTACGCGCTGTCGTTGTCGATCGCCGCCGGCACCGCCCAGGTGCAGCGCAACATCGTGGGCGAGCGCCTGCTCGGCCTGCCCAAGGAACGCTGAGCGTGGACTTCGAACCGACCGACGACCAGGTCGCGCTCCAGTCGGGGCTGCGGCGCTTCCTCGCCGACCGGGTGACGCCCGAGGCCCGCCGGGCCATGGTCGAGCTGCCGGGCGCGGTCGACCGCGACCTGTGGCGCGAGCTGGCCGGCATGGGGGTGTTCGCCCTCACGCTGCCCGAGGCCACAGGCGGCGCGGGGCTGGGGGCGGCCGAGGCGACGCTGGTGTTCGAGGAGCTGGGCCGGGCCGCTGTGCCGGGGCCGCTCATCGGCACCTTCCTCGCCGCCGGGCTGGGGGAGGGGGCGACGACAAGCGCCGGCGCCGGCCTCGCGGCGGCAGCCGCCACCGGCGACGCCGTGGTCGGTCTGGTGCCCCGCACCGTGGTCGGCGCCCCGGCCCTGATCGAGCACCTAGCCGCGCTCGACGGCCTGATGGTGGTCGGCGACGAGGAGGTGGAGCTGGTCGAGCCCCCGCTCGCCTCGCGCCCCGTCACCCGCCCGCTCGACCCGCTGACGCCCGTCGACGTCGTCGACGACCTGCCCGGGGGCACGGCGCTCGGCGGCCTCGACGTGGTCGGTCGCCTGCGCGCCGGCGGTGGGCTGCTGGCCGCCGCACTGCAGATCGGGCTGGCCGACGCGGCCATGACCATGGCCACCGGATACGCCCTGCAGCGCACCCAGTTCGGTCGGCTGATCGGCAGCTTCCAGGCGCTGAAGCACCTGCTCGCCGACGCCCAGGTGCAGGTCGAGGTGGCGCGTGCCGCCGTGCAGGCGGCGGGCGTCGAGGTCGACGACGCACTCGCCGGGCACGGCGACGCGGCCCGCCTCCACCGGGCCCTCGACGCCGCCCGCATCGTGGCATCGGGCGCCGCCGACCGCGCCACCCGTGCATGCGTGCAGGTGCACGGCGGCATGGGCTTCACCTGGGAGCACGACGCCCACCTCTACCTGAAGCGGGCGCTGGTGCTCGACGCCGGCATCGGCTCGCCGGACGAGGCGGTCGAGTCGCTCGCCGGCGCGCTCTGAGCCGGGGGGCGTAACCTCACCGGTCGAGCCGGTGCTCCCAGCCCTCCCTGCACTTGGCGGCCACCGCCCGGGCAGGGCTGATCGAGTGCGTCTCGTACACGATCTCGATGCCGGCCACGGCCGCAGAAGCCTGCGGCCTCGATGCCGGCCACGGCCGCAGAAGCCTGCGCGGGGCGCCCCGGGACGCGCGCGGCGGGTGGGTACCATCAGGCCGTGCGGCGACGGCCCGATCGAGATGGCAGAGAGCGTCGCCGACGCAGCTGGGGCCAGCGGTTCGCGATCGCCGCCGGCTGCCTCTCGACGATCGGCCTGCTGGCCGCCGCGGCCGGCCTCACCTACCTGTTCCGCAAGTACGAGCGCCTGCCCCGCATCGAGCTGAGCGGCGTCCTCGACCAGCCCGCCGAGTCCGGCGAGCCCGAGAACTACCTGATCGTCGGCATCGACAGCGCCGCCAACCTGCCCCGCGGCGACGCGGTGCGCGTCGGGCGCGACCCCACGTTGCGGTCGGACACGATCATGATCCTGCGCACCGACCCGGCCTCGGGCCGCGCCGCGCTGCTGTCGCTGCCCCGCGACCTGTACGTGACGTTGGCCGACGGCGTCGGCGACTACCGCATCAACCGGGCGATCGACCTGGGCGGTCCCGAGCTGCTCATCCGCACCATCGCCGACAACTTCGCCATCCCCGTCCACCACTACGTCCAGGTCGACTTCGCCTCGTTCCGGGGGCTGGTCGAGGCCATCGACGGCGTACCCGTGCCCATCCCCAACCCGGCCCGCGACGAGGAGACCGGCCTCGACATCCGCCGGGCCGGCTGCCACACCCTCGACCCGGTGGAGGCGCTGGCCTACGTGCGCTCGCGCCACTACGAGGAGCGCATCGACGGACGCTGGGTCGAGGACCCCCGCTCCGACATCGGTCGCATCGCCCGCCAGCAGGACTTCATACGCCGCGCGCTCGGCCGGGCCATCGACCGGGGCGCCCGCAACCCCGGCACCATGGACCAGCTCATCGACGTGGGGCTGTCGGGCATCACGGTCGACGACGAGCTGACCGCCAACGACATCTTCGACCTCGGCACCCACTTCCGGTCGTTCGACCCCGACAGCCTGACCACCTACTCGGTCGAGGGCACGCCCGACACCGCCGGCGAGGCCCAGATCCTGCGGCTGGTCGAGGGGCCCGAGACCGAGGCCGTGCTGTCGATCTTCCGGGGCGGTGCGGGCACCGAGCTCGAGCCCGAGGGCGTGCGGCTCATTGTCCGCAACGGCACGGGCGCACCGCGGCAGGGCGCCGAGTCGGCCGAGGCGCTGCGGGGCGCCGGCTTCAACGCCAACGTGGCGGGTGACGAGCCGGGCGGGGGCGCGGACGGCACGGTGGT
Source organism: Acidimicrobiales bacterium (assembly GCA_035697515.1). Lineage (GTDB taxonomy): Bacteria > Actinomycetota > Acidimicrobiia > Acidimicrobiales > VFJN01 > ZC4RG19. The sequence continues at coordinate 44,041 of DASSCS010000044.1, read as the reverse complement.
GCGCTACCCGCCCGGGCAGGAGGCGGCGGCCGACCTCGTGGCCCGGTGGCTGGAGGGCGGCGCGCGGCTCGAGCCCGTCGAGGGCAGCCTGGGCATCGAGCTGGTGACGGGCGTCGACTGGGAGGGGGTGCGCGACGAGGCCACCCCGCCGACGTCGACGACCACCGCCACCACGCTGCCCGACGCCAACGCCACCACCACGCTGCCCGAGGCGTCCAGCTCGACCGGGCGGACGACCACGTCGGTCGACCTCGCCGCGATGGACTGCTGACCCGTGCCCGTCGCCACTGGGGAGGCCGTGTCCACGACACCGGCGCCGCCCACCGACGCCTCGGCCGCCGGCTCGGCCCACCGCCCCCGCCCGGCGTGGCAGTCGCGCCCGCTCGGTTACCAGCCGGCGCTCGACGGGCTGCGGGCGGTGGCCGTCGCCCTCGTCATCGCCTACCACCTGGGCTACTCGGGTGTCGCCGGCGGCTACATCGGGGTCGAGGTGTTCTTCGTGCTGTCGGGCTGGCTCGTGTGCGCCCTGCTCGTGAACGAGCACCAGCGCACGGGTGGCATCGCCCTGGCGCGCTTCTGGCTGCGGCGGGCGCGACGGCTGCTGCCCGCCATGGCCACCGTCACCGCCGCGACCATCGCGATCGCCAGCGTGGCGCAACCCGACCGCCTGGCCGCGCTGCGGGCCCAGTCGCTGGCGGCGCTCGCCTATCACCTCAACTGGCGGCTGGTGGTCGACGAGCAGTCGTACTTCGAGGCCGCCGGCGGCCCGTCCCCGCTCGAGCACCTGTGGTCGCTGTCGATCGAGGAGCAGTTCTACCTGGTGTTCCCGCTGCTGTGCGGGCTCGTCCTCGCCCGCCGCTCGCGGCGGTGGGGTGTTCGCCTCGCGATCGGCGCTGCGCTGCTGTCGACGCTGCTGCGCTGGGTGCTGTACGAGCCCGGCGTCGACCCGTCGCGGGTCTACTTCGGCACCGACACCCGGGCCGCCGGCCTGCTGCTGGGTGTGGCCCTCGGGCTGTTCTGGACGCCGAACCGCCTGCGGCCCCACGACGACCGCCGGTTCACGGCCGCGCTCGACGCCGTCGGTCTGGCCGGCGCGGCCGTGTTGGCCTGGTATGCGCTCGCGCTGGACGAGCACCGGGCCACGGCGTTCCGGGGCGGCTTCACGGCCGCCCAGGTGGCAACGCTGGCGCTGATCGCCGTGGCCGTCTACCCGGCGCCCAGCCGCACGGTGGGGCTGCTGTCGGCCCGCCCGCTGCGCTGGGTCGGCCGGCGCAGCTACGGCATCTACCTCATCCACTGGCCGGTCATCGTGTTCGTGTCCGAGGCGCCGGGCGAGCAGCCCGACGGCCCGCTGTCGGTGGCGGCGCAGCTCGCGCTCATCCTGGGGCTGGCCGCGCTGTCGTACCGGTTGATCGAGCAGCCCATCCGCCAGCGGGGCCTGCGCGACGCGGCCCGCGACGCGGCGGCCCGGCTGCTGACGCTGGCCGAGGCCCGGCCCGGCGTCGCCACCGGCATGCTCGTCGCGGGCGCCATCGGCATCGGGGCCACGGTGGGCGTGGCCCACGACGTGGTCACGGCCGCGCCGCCGGAGGCGTCCCAGCCCGACTCTGTGGTCATCGCCCCCGGCGACGCGGCGACCACGACCACCGCAGCCCCGCCCCCGGCTGCCGGCGAGGGCCCGGCCGCCGACCCGGACCCGGCACCCGAGGCGCCCGCCACCACCACCGCGCCGCCGGCATCGACGGCGCCGCCCACCACGGCGCCCGCGGGCTACGTGCCGACCACGGCCATCGGCGACTCTGTGCTGGTGGGCGCGGCCCCCGCCCTGTCCGCCCGCATGGGCCCGGCGCTCACCGTCGACGCCACCATCGGCCGCCAGATGACCGATGCCCGCGACCTGATCGCCGGGCTGGCGGCCCATGGCCGGCTGGGCCAGGTTGTGCTGCTGCACCTGGGCAACAACGGGCCCTTCAGCGCGCAGCAGATCGACGAGGTGTTCGCGGCCGTCGGCCCCGACCGCACCGTGCTGCTCGTCAACGTGCTGGTGCCCCGCCGCTGGGAGGGCGAGGTCAACGACCAGCTCGCGGCCGCCGCGGCTCGCCACCCGAACGCCGTGTACATGGACTGGCGGGCGCTGGTGACGATCGAGCCGGGGTTGACCCGCGACGACGGCTACCACCTCACCGCCGCCGGCGCCGAGCGCTACGCGGACCTGGTCGTGGGCCAGGTGCCTCGGGCCTGAGCCACCACCCCCTAGCATTTCGGTGGTGCCACCCGACGGCAGTGCCGTGGCGACGGAGGGATTCGTGCCGGACATCGAACACACATCGTCGCCGCCGGGGCGGCGCCGCGACCGGTACACGGTCCACCCGGTCGTGGTGCAGGCCGGCGCCTACGCCTGGCGGCTCATCGCGATCGGCATCGTGGGTTGGGCGCTGCTCCAACTGCTGTCAGCGCTGTGGGTGCTGGTCCTGGCCGCGGCCGTGGCCATGCTGCTGGGGCGGGCGCTCGACCCGGCGGCCAACGTGTTCCGTCGCCTCGGCTGGCCGCCCGCGCTGGTGGCGGCGACCACGCTCGTCGGGTTCCTGCTCGTGCTCGCAGGCATCGTGACGGTGCTGGTGCCCACCATCGTCGACGAGTTCTCCGACCTGGGCCCCACCATCGAGGACGCGGTCGACGACCTCGAGGACTGGCTGGTCGAGGACAGCCCGTTCGACATCTCGCGCCAGGACATCGACGACTTCCGCGAGGAGAGCCGCGACCGGGTCAGCGAGTCGCTCAAGTCTCAGAGCGGCGCGGTGGTGAGCGGCACCGTGGTCGCGTTCGAGGTCATCACCGGCCTGGTGCTGTCGCTCATCGCCACGTTTTTCCTGCTCAAGGATGGCGGGCGCTTCGGACGCTGGATGCTCACACTGCTGCCCGACGAGCGGCGCGCCCTCGCCACCCGCCTGGCCGCCCGGGCGTGGCAGACGCTCGGCGGCTACCTCAAGGGCTCGGCAACCCTGGGCGTCATCGAGGGCTTCATCATCGGCCTCACCGTGTGGATCGTGGGCGGGTCGCTGGCGGTCCCGGTGGCGGTGATCACCTTCTTCGCCGCCTTCCTGCCCTTCGCCGGCGCCGTCCTTGCCGGCACCGTCGCCGTGCTGGTCACGCTGGTCACCGCCGGCCCGGGCGACGCCCTCATCGTGCTGGTGGTGGCGGTGCTGGTGCAGCAGTTCGACAACGACCTGCTGGCGCCGATCGTGTTCGGCAAGAACCTCGAGCTCCATCCGCTCATCGTGCTGGGTGCCATCGTGGCCGGCAGCACGCTGTTCGGCCCGTTCGGCGCGGTGCTGGCGGTGCCGGTCACCGCGGTGGTGATCAACGTGCTGGCCGATTGGCGGGCCCATGACGCGGAACAGAACGAGCAGGACGACGCGCCGGCCGCGGGCGAGGTCGCCTGATTCCCGGGCGACGCCGGGGTGGGGCGAGCCGCGCGCGGACTTCGGCCTAGGCTCGCCAGGCAGGTGACGAGTGTGCGAGCGGATCGGCGTCCAGGGGGGAGCGACGATGGAGGCATCGGCGATCGAGGTCGCGGAGGCGGTGCGCAACGGCGAGCGGCGGGCCGTCGAGGTGCTCGACGAGGCGCTGGCCGCCATCGCGGCGGGCAACGAGCGCCTGGGTGCGTTCGTCCACCTGGACGAGGGCCTGGCCCGGGCGGCGGCCGAGGCGGTCGACGCCACCGTCGCGGCCGGTCACGACCCCGGGGCGTTCGCCGGCGTGCCCATCGGCGTCAAGGATCTCGAGGACTGCGCCGGCATGCCCACCTCGCGGGGCTCGCTGGCGTTCGCCGGGCGGGGGCCGGTGGCCGAGGACTCGATCCACGTGGCCCGGCTGCGGGCCGCGGGCGCCGTGCCCGTGGGCAAGACCGCGGCCCCCGAGTTCGGCACCCTGAACTTCACCAAGACCAAGGTGTTCGGTGTGGCCCGCAACCCGTGGGACGCCTCCCGCACGCCCGGCGGGTCGAGCGGCGGCAGCGCGGCGGCGGTGGCCGCGGGCCTGGTGCCGGCGGCGACGGCCAGCGACGGCGGCGGCTCCACCCGCATCCCGGCGGCCTTCTGCGGCCTCGTGGGGTTCAAGCCCAGCCACGGGCGCATCCCCCATCCCGGTCCGCCGGGGTCGGAGACCGCCGTGTACGGCCTGCTCACCACGACCGTGGCCGACAGCGCCCGACACCTCGACGTGGCCGCCGGTCCCGACGACCGCGACCGGTTCACGCTGCCCCGTCCCCTCGTGAGCTACGAGTCGGCCATCGAGTCGCTGCCGCTCGACGGCCTGCGGGCCCGCTGGTCGCCCGACATGGGCTTCGCCCGCTGCGACCCGGAGGTGCGGGCGCTGGCCGAGAAGGCGGCCCGCGAGCTGGCCGGGGCCGCCGCACTGGTGCTGGACGACGAGCCCGTCGTGCTGACCGACCCGGTGCGCACCTGGCTCGGCGCCGGCTCGCTCGACCTGTGGCTGTCGCTGGAGGAGGGCATGTGGCCGGGGGTCGCGGACGACCTCACCCGCTACAGCCGCTCGGTGCTCGAGCAGACCGAGGACTACCCGGTGCCTCGCGTGGCGGCCGCTGCCCGCCGCCGCGAGCAGCTGGTGCTCGACGCCGCCCGGCTGTTCGGCGAGGTCGACGTGGTCATCACGCCCACCACCGCGGTGCCGGCCTTCGCCGCCGAGGGCCCGCCGCCCGACGTCATCGACGGTGAGCCGGCCCGACCGCTGGGGGCGTCGGCCACGCCGTTCACGATGCTGGCCAACCTGTGCTGGAACCCGGCCGTGTCGGTGCCCGCAGGCCGGACCACCGAGGGCCTGCCCGTCGGGCTGCAGATCATCGCGGCCCGCCACCGCGACGAGATACCCCTCCGTCTGGCCCGCATCTGGGAGCAGACCCACCCCTGGCCCCGCCACGCGGGCTGAGCCCCGGGCCCGGCCGCAGGCCGTGCCGTGCTAGTCGCGGAAGTCGCGCAGGAAGCGCTCGACCTCCTCGACCAGCGAACGGGCGTCGCCGTCGTCGTCGTCGCCGCCGGCGTCGTGGCGCTTCTCGAGCTGGGACACGTAGTCGGACGTCTCGTCGTCCTCCTGCACCAACTCGGTCACCTGGCGCTCGTAGGCGGCCGAGGCGATCTCGAGGTCGGTGGTGGGCACCCACGTGCCGAGCACCTCGGCCGTGTGCTCGAGCAGGGCCAGCACCGCCTTCGGCGACGGCGCGGTGGGCACGTAGGTGGGCACCGCCGCCCACAGCGACGCCGCCGGCAGCCCGGCCTCGCGGCACGCGGCGGACAGCACACCCACGACGCCGGTGGGGCCCTGGTAGGTCGACTGGCGCAGCCCCAGCTCGGCCTGGAGCGCCGGGTCGCTCGCCGTGCCGACCACCGGCACGGGGCGGCTGTGGGGCACCTCGGCCACGAGCGCACCCAGGATGACCACCAGCCGGCACCCGAGCTCGGTGGCCAGGCCCGTGACCTGGGCGCAGAACGTGCGCCACTTGAGCTGGGGCTCGGTGCCGATCATCAGCAACACGTCGCCCGCGTCGCCCGGCAGGCTGGCGGCGTACACCTCTGTGGTGGGCCACACGATCCGACGGACACCGTCGTCGTCGATCTCCGCCTGCGGCCGCGCCGTGGTGAAGTCGAAGAACTCCTCGGCGTCGATGTCGGCCACCAGCTCGCCGTCGTGCCGGTCGATCAGGTAGCGGACGGCGCCGCTGGCCGCGTCGCCGGCGTCGTTCCACCCCTCGAACGCCGCCACCAGCACCGGTCGGTCGAGTGCGGGCCGGGTGTGCCACCGTACGTGATCCACCGCGCCCATCGTACGGGGCGTCGTGGCGTGTGGGTCGCGGCCGGGCCCTCTAACGTGCAGTCGTGACACCCGCACATACCGTCCGCACGGTGGCCGAGGTGATGAGCTCGCCGGTGGTCACCGCGGTGCCCGACGAGACGGTGGCCGACGCCGCGGCCCGCATGCAGGACCGTTCGGTCGGCTCGGTGGTGGTGGTCGACGGGAAGCGGCCGGTGGGCATCCTGACCGAGCGCGACATCGTGCGGATGGCCGCCGCCGGGTCGTCGTCGGCGGGCGAGAAGGTGGCCGATCTGATGACCGCCGAGCCCGACTGCGTCCACCCCGGCCTGTCGGTGCACGAGGCGTTCGCCTCGCTGGACGCGCACGGCTACCGGCACATCCCGGTCGTCGAGGGGCCCGATCTCGTGGGCATCGTGTCGCTGCGCGACCTGGTGCGGGTGGCCCAGGTGCAGCCCGTCGTCCATCCCGGCCAGATCGAGGCGCCCCCCGGGCTCGAGGGTGTCATCGTGGCCGAGACCCAGGTGGGTGACGTACGGGGTCTCGAGGGCTTCTACCACTACCGGCAGTACTCGGCGGTCGAGCTGGCCGACAGGCGCTCGCTCGAGGACATCTGGTTCCTGCTGTTCGACGGCCACCTGCCCACCCCCGCGGAGAGCCGGGCCTTTGCCGCCGAGGTGGGGGCGCTGCGGCCGGTGCCCGACGCCGTGCGGCGCCTGCTGCCCGACATCGCCGCCGCGCGCGGCCCGCTGATGGACCAGCTTCGCACCGCCGTGTCGCTGCTCGGCCACAGCCAGGGCTTCCGCGCCTGGCTCGACGTCGATGCCGCCGAGCTGCGGGCCAACGCGCTGTCGGTGTGCGCCGCGGTGCCCACGCTCATCATGGCGCTCCACCGGTTGGGGCAGGGCCGCGACCCGCTCGACCCCGATCCCGACCTGGGCTACGGCGAGAACTACCTGTGGATGCTCACGGGAGAGCGGCCCGACGCCGACAAGGCCCGGGCGGTCGAGCAGTACCAGATCCTGACCATCGACCACGGCTTCAACGCCTCGACCTTCACCTCACGGGTCATCACCTCGACCGGGGCCGACGTGGCGGGCGCCGTCGCCGGCGCCATCGCCGCGCTGTCGGGGCCGCTGCACGGCGGTGCGCCGTCGCGGGCGCTCGACCTGCTCGACGCCATCGGCACGCCCGACAACGCCCGGCCCTACCTGGTCGACGCGGTCACCCGGGGCGACAGGATCATGGGCTTCGGCCACCGGGTCTACAAGACCACCGACCCCCGCTCCGAGTTCCTGCGGGGTGTGGCGCAGCGCATCGGCGCCGCCAAGGTCGGCTTCGCCACCGAGGTCGAGCAGACGGTGGTCGACGTGCTGGCCGAGCTCAAGCCGGGTCGCAACCTGTACGCCAACGTCGAGTTCTACGCGGGTGTCGTGATGGAGGACGTGGGCCTGCCGCCCGACCTGTTCAGCCCGACGTTCGCCTCCAGCAGGGTGATCGGGTGGTGCGCCAACATCCTCGAGCAGGCCGCCGACAACCGCATCATCCGACCCTCCGCGCGCTACGTCGGCCCGCCTCCCCCGCAGCCCGTGCCCGACGCCTGAGGCGCACGCCCGCTCCACCCGACGCTCACGATGACCTACAGCCTGGGGATCGATCTCGGTACGACGTACACGGCCGCGGCCGTGGTGCGGGGCGGGCGGGCCGAAATCGCCACCCTTGGCTACCGGGCCACGTCGGTGCCGACGGTGGTGGTGCTGACCGAGGACGGCGCGGTGGTGGTGGGCGAGGCGGCCGAGCGGCGGGGCGCCGCGGCGCCCGACCGGCTGGCCCGCGAGTTCAAGCGCCGGGTGGGCGACCCGACGCGGGTCTACGTGAGCGGCGTGCCGGCGGTCGTCGGCGACCTGCTCATCATGGGCTCGGGCTTCGACCTGACCGCGATCCGCCTGCCCGACGGCTCGGTCGCGTGGCAGACCGACCTCGACCTCGAGTACCTGCTCGACGGCGAGCTGGTCGCCTCGCCCGCGGGCGACGTGGTCGTCGGGAGCGTGTCGACCGACAACCTGCTCGTCGCCCTCAGGGTCGACAGCGGCGCCGAGGCGTGGACCGCCGAGCTGCCCCGCCGCGCGGCGTCACTTGCCGACATGGCCGCCGTCGGCGACGTGGTCGTGACCTCCGGCGACGACGGCTACGTCGATGTCGTCGGGTTCCACGGCGGGCTCCGCCAGAGCCTCGACATCATGGCCGACTGGGCCTTCCCCGCCGTCACGGCGCTCGGCACCGATGCGGCGGTGCGGCTCGAGAGCGGTGGGCTGTACCTGTTCGATCCGGCGACCGGCGACGAGCGTGCGCGGATCGCCGACCGGTCGACGGCGCACGCCCGACTGCCCGGTGACCAGCCGGGCCTGCTCATGGCCACGCACGACTCGTTGCGCGCGTACGGCGTCGACGGGCGCGAGCTGTGGCGCTCCGAGGCACCGTTCCTCCCCTACCAGATGGCGACGTCGGGTGACGTGGCGGTGATGACCGACGTCGACGGCCTGGTCGCGGCGTACCGCCTGCCCGCGTCGGGGCGCTGAGCGCGTAGCGTGCAGCGCGTGAAGGTCGAGATCGCCACCACACTCACCCCGGCCATCGTCGACGCCGTCCAGCGCCTGGTCCCGCAGGTCTCACGGTCGAACCCGTCGCCCACCACCGCCGAGCTGGGCGACGTCGTGGCGTCGCCGGCCACCGACCTGTTCATCGCCATCGCCGACGGCGGCGCGATCGTGGGCATGGCGACGCTGGTGACCTTCCGCATCCCCACGGCCATGCGGGCGTGGATCGAGGATGTCGTGGTCGACGAGGCCGGCCGCGGGCAGGGCGTGGGCACAGCCCTCACCCAGGCCATGGTGGCCCGGGCCCGCGAGTTGGGGTGCCGCACCGTCGACCTGACGTCGCGCCCGTCCCGCGAGGCCGCCAACCGCCTGTACCAGCGCGAGGGCTTCGAGCAGCGCGACACCAACGTCTACCGCCTGACCCTGCACGACGGCGCCTGACGGAGAGGGGCACACCCCCGCCTCACTCGCCGAGGTGTTCGGCGGCGACGCGCCGGGGGACGACCATGCGCCAGGCGTCGAGCACGAGCTCGCGCATCTCGGTGTCGTCGATGGCGTCCATGCGGACCACGACCCAGTTGTAACGCATGTCGGCCCGGCCGGGCAGCGAGAACTTGTCGGGCTCGGCGGCGACCAGCGCCTCGCGCTCCTCCTTGGGGAAGGCGAAGCCCATGTGCTGCTCGTCGCGCGAGAACGCCAGGTAGACGATGCGGCCCACCCGGAACTTGACCCGGTCGCGCACGAGCGCCTCGTAGCTGCGGGGCAGGCTCAGCGCCACCTCGCGCACACCCTCGATCGTGGCCACGCGGCGACGATACGGCGGTGCCGCCGCTGCGGCTACGCCCGCAGCTTGGTGACGGTGTCGCCGGGGCGGACGGTGCCGGCCGTCACCACCCTGGCGTTCATGCCCCGCAGGCGCAGCTCGCGACCGGTCGGCGAGTTCACGAAGCGCATGGCCTCGCGCCCGAAGCGCTCGACGAACTTGGCGCACCCCAGGTGCGGGGGCTCGGTCACCTCGATGACGGCCGAGCCGAGTGCCAGCCGCGTGCCGGGAGGCAGGTTGGCGATGCTCAGGTCGAGGTCGAGGTGGAGCTGGTCGCCCGCCAGCGCCCGGCGCTCGGGGTCGACGGCCACCAGGCGCGATAGGCGGGCGTTGATCACGTTGAGCTGGCGGTCGGGCTCGGCCGCGCCATCGGGCGTGTGGCGGCTGCCGCGCTCGCGCCAGTTGTCGCCCACCAGGCCCTCGGCCAGGTCGAGCACGCCCTCGTCGAGGACCTCGCGCTCGCCGGTCGCCGGCCGGCGGACGATCAGGTCGACCGTGCCGTCGTCGGCGGGCGCCTGCCGCACGTCGGCGAGGGCGGCCTCGAGCTCGGCGGTGGTGCGGTGCGACATGGCGCCGGCATGCTGCGACATCGGGCCAGCATTCAACACGGCGGCCCGGAGGATCCAGGGAATTGCCGCTTCGGGACGCTCGGCCAGGCCAGCTCGGCGACGACCGGCAGGTGGTCCGAGGCGCCGCCGGGCACCACCCACGCGGCGCCGGCCACCAGCGCCGGCGACGTGAGGACGTAGTCGATGCGGGCGTGCGGCGTGGCGGCGTCGAAGGTCAGCCCCGCACCGGCGCCGGCCACCGACCACGCGTCGACGAGCCCCCCGGTGAGCGCCGCCACGGTGGGCGATCCCGGCTGGGCGTTCAGGTCGCCGAGCAGCACGACCGGCTCGGTGGCGGCGCCGAGCGCCTCGGCGACCCACCTGGCCTGGGCCAGCCGCTCGGCGGGCGCCCGGTTCTGCAGGTGGGTGACGGCCACCCGGGTGGTCGTGCCGCCCACCTCCACGACCGCCTCCAGCAGGCTGCGGGGCTCGCGCTCGCCGGTGCCCGGCAGCGGGCGGGACGACCACGAGACGATCGGGTGCGCCGACAACAGGGCGTTCCCGTACTGGCGGCGGGGCGCGCCCGGGTCGTCGGGACGCGCCAGGTCGATCGCCGCCCCGAACACGACCTCCATCCCCAGCCGCCCGGCCAGCCGAGCGGGTTGGTCCTCCCCGTCGCTACGGGCCGACCAGTGCCGGTCGACCTCCTGCAACCCGACGAGCGCCGCGCCGGTGCCTGCGATCACCTCCGCGGTGCGAGCCAGGTCGAGCCTGCCGTCGGTCCCGACGCCGTGGTGGATGTTGAACGTCGCCACGGCCGATCGCACGGGAACGGTCTAGCCGTGTGACGCTCGACACGTAGGGGATCGAGGTGCCCCCGGGTAGGTTCCTCCAGACCACCAGTCGAAGTGCCCCGACTTCGCGGGGTGCCGAGAGGGGGATGGCCATGTCCACCGCAACCCGGGCGGTAGCGGCGCGCGCCGATCTGCGCCAACGGTTCCACGATGTCCGCGAGTTCACCGAGGCGTTGGCCGAGCCCCTCTCGGCCGAGGACCAGACGGTGCAGACCATGCCGGACGTGAGCCCCACGAAGTGGCACCGGGCCCACACCACCTGGTTCTTCGAGACCTTCGTCCTGGGGCCGCACGTGGCCGGCTACGAGGAGGTCGACCCCGCCTACGGCTTCCTGTTCAACTCGTACTACGAGGCGGTCGGCCCCCGGCACGCCCGGCCGCAGCGGGGCCTCCTGACCCGGCCCGGCATCGCCGAGATCGCGCGCTACCGCGCCGCCGTCGACGGGGCCATGGACGAGCTGCTGGCCGCCGAAGACCTCGATCCCCCGGTCGCCTCGCTGGTCGAGCTGGGCCTCCACCACGAGCAGCAGCACCAGGAGCTGCTGCTCATGGACATCAAGCACGTGCTGGCCGCCAACCCGCTCCGCCCGGGGTACGCCGAGGCCGACGCTCGGCGGGCCGGTGACGCCACGGTGTCCGCCCCGCCCGCGGCGACGGTGGCGGACGAGTGGCTCGACCACCCCGGCGGAATCGTGCGGATCGGCCACGAGGGCAACGGGTTCGCCTTCGACAACGAGGGGCCCCGCCACGAGGTCCTGCTCCTGCCGTTCTCCGTGCGCTCGTCGCCGGTCACCGTCGGCGACTGGCTGGCCTTCATCGACGACGGCGGCTACCAGGAGCCGGGCCTGTGGATGTCGGACGGGTGGACGACGGCGCAGGCGCAGGGGTGGCAGGCCCCCGAGTACTGGTGGCAGGGGCCCGACGGCTGGTCGGTCCACACGCTCACCGGCCCCCGCCCGGTCGAGCCCGCCGAACCGGTCGTGCACGTCAGCTGGTACGAGGCCGATGCGTTCGCCCGTTGGGCCGGCTGCCGCCTGCCCTCCGAGGCCGAGTGGGAGGTGACGGCGGCCGGCCGCGACCCCGCCGAGCACGGCACCGGCACCTTCGCGCTGCACCCGTGGCCCGGCGCCGGGCAGTGGTGCGACCAGGTGTGGCAGTGGACGGCCAGCCCGTACGCCCCCTACCCGGGCTTCATGCCGGCTGCGGGCGCGGTGGGCGAGTACAACGGCAAGTTCATGGTCAACCAGCAGGTGCTGCGCGGCGGCGCCTGCGTCACCCCGCCCGGCCACACGCGGCCGACCTACCGCAACTTCTTCTACCCGGCGTCGCGCTGGGCGTTCAGCGGCCTGCGGCTGGCCGTCGACCGGTGACCGCGCTCGAACCGGGCCGGGTGACGGTCGACGTCTGCCTGGTGCCCGACGACCTGGCCGCCGCGCTGCGGCGCGACACCCGCGCCGGCCTGTCGGCCACGCCCAAGACCATGCCGCCCGTGTGGTTCTACGACGACCGGGGCTGCGAGCTGTACGAGCAGATCACCCGCACGCCCGAGTACTACCCGTTCCGCACCGAGCAGGCCCTGCTGCGGCGCTCGGCAGGCGACATCGCCGCGGCGGCCGGCGCCACGGTGCTGGTCGAGCTGGGATCGGGCAACTCGCAGAAGACGCCCCTGCTGCTCGGGGCGATGGCCGCCGGGCCGGGCCTCGGCGGCTACGTGCCCTTCGACGTCGCCGAGGGCACGCTGCGCTCCGCGGCGGCAGCGCTGGCCCGCGACCTCGGCATCGGGGTGCATGCGGTGGTGGGCGACTTCCACGAGCACCTCGGCCACATCCCACGGGTGGGCGCGCCCCGGCTGGTCGCCTTCCTGGGCAGCACCATCGGCAACTTCACGCCCGCGCAGCGGGCGGTGTTCCTCGACGACGTGGCGGGCCTGCTCGAGCCGCACGACCGCTTCCTGCTGGCCACCGACATGGTCAAGCCCGCCGACCGCCTGGTCGCCGCCTACGACGACGCCGCCGGGGTGACCGCGGCCTTCAACCTCAACCTGCTCACGGTGCTCAACCGCGAGCTGGGGGCCGACTTCGACCCGGCGCGCTTCGAGCACCAGGCGGTGTGGGACGCCGACAACCAGTGGATCGAGATGTGGCTGCGGGCGACCGAGGCGATGTGGGTCAAGCTGCCGGAGATCGACCTGGTGATCGGCTTCGCCGCGGGCGAGCACGTCCGCACCGAGATCAGCACCAAGTTCACCCCCGGCGGCGTGGCGTCCGAGCTGGCGGCCGCGGGCCTGGAGGTGACCGGCACCTGGACCGACCCGGCCGGCGACTACCTGCTCACCCTCGCCCGACCGGCGGCGTGACGCCGACCGGCGTGACCCCGACCGGCGCCGTGACCCCGACCGGCGGCGTGACGCCGACCGGCCGAGCGCACGCCGTGCGGGTGGTGGTACCGCCCGGCGAGGCCGAGCTGGCGGCCGACGCGCTGTGGCAGGCCGGGGCCGCGGCGATCGAGGAGCGGCCCGGCGAGCTGGTGGCGGCCACGGCCGACGTCGACCCGGCTCCGCTGCTGGCCGCAGTCGCCGGCCGCTGGCCGGCCGTGGTCGAGGCCGTCGACCTCGACGCCGCGCTCGACGCCTGGCGCGAGCACGCCCGCCCGGTGGTCGTCGGCCGGCGGCTGATCGTGCACCCGCCGTGGGCCCCGCCGGATGACGGGGCCGCCGCCGGACGCCGGCGGGTGGTGATCGATCCCGGCCGGGCCTTCGGCCACGGCGCCCACCCCTCGACGCGCCTCGTGCTCGCGGCGCTGGACGACCTGGTGCGGGGCGGCGAGCGGGTGCTCGACCTGGGCTGCGGCAGCGGCGTGCTCGCGATCGCGGCGCTGGCGCTGGGCGCCGCCGCCGCTGTCGGCATCGACGTCGATCCGGGCGCCCTGGCCGCCACGGTCGACAACGCGCGCCGCACCGGCGTGGCCGACCGCCTGACGGTGGTCGAGGGCGACGCGGTCTGCGGCGACGACGCCGGGGGCGCCGGCTACGACCTGGTGGTGGCGAACATGCTGCTGCCCCAGCTCGTCGAGCTGGCCCCGGTCGTGGCTCGGGCGCTGGCTCCCGGCGGCACCGCGGTGGTCAGCGGCGTGCTGGACGACCAGCGCGACCAGGTCGCGGCCGCATACCACTCGGCGGGCCTGGCGCCGCTGGCCTTCGCCGGCGAGGGTGGCTGGCTGTCCCTCACGCTGCGGGCGGGGTGAACGGCGTGGCGGCCACGACCGCGTCGACCGGGATGGGCGCGTGCACGTGCGGGAACCGCTCGCCGGGATGACCCTCCTCCCAGCGCAGCTGGGGCTCGATGACCGCGAGGTCGAGCTGGAGCAGCACCAGCGGACCCGCACCCCGGAAGTGGCGCTCGAGGGTGGACGGGAGCTGGGCCCGGGTCGAGCAGTGGACGAACCCCTCGGTGTGCAGGCTGGGCGGGGCCACGACGCCGGCCTGCTGGGCCGCCGCCCACTCGTCCCGGGTGGCGATGTGCAGCACGTCGTCGTCGCGCTCGACGGGCTGGTCCTCAGCCATCGGCGACGTCGATGCGGTAGATGGGACCGTCGAGCGAGAGGACGTAGACCTCACCGGCCGGGTCCTCGCCGAACGACACCAGCGCCGAGCCCTCGGCGTCGAAGGTGCGGTCCTCGATGGTCTGGCCGCCCTCGGCCCGCAGCGCCCGGATCTGCCCTGCGCAGTAGTCGGTGAACAGGTAGGCGCCGGTGAGCGCCGGGATGGCCTCGCCCCGGTACACGACCCCGCCGGTGACCGAGCAGCCGCCTGCGGACCGGTCGTACTCGAACACCGGTAGCACGCCGCCCTCGGGGTTGGTGCCGCCGTCGTAGGGGTGGGCGCCCTCCATCTCGTTCCAGCCGAGGTTGGCGCCGGCCCCCCCGCCGTCGGCCGCGGGCAGCAGGTCGATCTCCTCGAACGCGTCCTGGCCCACGTCGCCGATCCACAGGTCGCCGGTCTCGCGGTCGAAGCTGAACCGCCACGGGTTGCGCACCCCGTACAGCCAGATCTCGGGGGCGCCGCCCTGGCCGTCGGCGAACGGGTTCCCGTCGGGTATCCCGTACTCGGACCCGCCGGCCGGCTGCGTGGGGTCGATGCGCAGGATCGAGCCCAGCAGCGCCTGGGTGTCCTGGCCGTTGCCCTCGGGGTCGCCGCCCGAGCCGCCGTCGCCCAGCGCGACGTAGAGGAAGCCGTCCGGCCCGACGTGGATGTCGCCGCCGTTGTGGTTGTCGTAGGGCTGTTCGACGGCCAGCAGCTCGCGCCGCGACCCGTCGTCGACCGTGTCGCCGTCCATGGTGTAGGCGTCGACGCGGGTGTGGCCCTCGGGCGCCAGGCTGTAGCTGACGTAGAGCGTCCCGCCGTCGGCCGAGAACGCGATGCCGAGCAGGCCCTGCTCGACGTCGGTCACCACCCGGTCGCTGATGTCGAGCACCGGCTCGCCCACGCTCAGGTCGGTCATGGGCACGACCCGGCCCTCGCGCTCGGCGACGTAGAGGGTGTCGGTGCCGGGTCGGGAGGCGAGCGCCGTGGGGGCGTCGGCCGAGGCCACCTCGGTGAGTGTCAGCTCGACCTCGTCGAGCGGCGCCGCCCCCTCCTCGAGGGGCTCGGTGCTGCCCGGCGGCGGCTCGGTGGTGGTGGTCGCGGTGAGGGCGGGTCCCTCGTCGTCGCCTCCGCAGGCCGACACGACCAGGGCGGCCGTGCAGGCCAGAGCGGCGGCTCGTCTCATCGGCAGGCACGCTAGCGGGGGTCGCTGCGTCCACTAGCGCGCCGAGCGGATCAGCCCCTCCTGCATCACCGTGGCCACCAGCGTGCCGTCACGGGTGAAGACCAGGCCCCGCGACAGGCCCCGCCCGCCGCTGGCGCTGGGGCTGTCCTGCGCGTAGAGCAGCCAGTCGTCGGCGCGGCAGGGCCGGTGGAACCACATGGCGTGATCGAGGCTGGCCATGAAGCGGTTGGGATCGAACCAGCTGCCGCCGTGGGGCAGGGTGGCGGTGTCGAGCAGCGTCATGTCGGACGCGTAGGTGAGCACGATGGTGTGCAGGATCGGGTCGTCGGGCAGCCGGCCGTCGGCCCGCAGCCACACGTTCTGGCGCGGCTCGGGGTCGCGGGCGCCGTCGGGGCCCGGCCAGTCGGCGTGGCGGATGTCGATGGGCCGGGGCCGGTCGAGCCACGGTGCGAGCGGTACGCCCGAGCGGCTCAGCCGCTCGCGCATGGTGGGGAGGCCGTCGGGCGCCGGCACGTCCGGCATGGGGAAGGCGTGGTCGAAGCCCTGCTCGGGCACCTGGAAGCTGGCCGACAGGTTGAAGATGACCTTGCCGTGCTGGATGGCC
The DNA here is from genome assembly GCA_035697515.1 of Acidimicrobiales bacterium. GTDB lineage: Bacteria > Actinomycetota > Acidimicrobiia > Acidimicrobiales > VFJN01 > ZC4RG19. Next base: position 28,023 of record DASSCS010000044.1, on the reverse strand, counting down.
GCCACCCGCCGGGTGGTGAACGACCCGCCGTCGCGCAGCCGGTCGACCTCGTAGAGCACCGGCACGCGCGGGTCGCCGGCCCGCAGGAAGTAGGCGTGCAGCGAGTGGACCCGGCGGTCGGGCTCGACCGTGCGGGCCGCGGCGACCAGTGCCTGGCCGGCGACCTGGCCCCCGAAGATGCGCTGGCGGTCCTCCTTGGGTGACACGCCCCGGAAGATGTTCACCTCGATCGGCTCGAGGTCGAGGACCTCGACGAGAGCGTCGACTGCGTCCTGCGGCACGGCCGGACGCTACCGTCCGCCGGCGTGAGCAGCGATGTGACGCACGACCGAACCTTTCCCGAGGGCTTCGTCTGGGGCACGGCCACCGCCGCCCACCAGATCGAGGGCGGCAACTGGAACAACGACTGGTGGGCGTGGGAGCACGCACCCGGCACCACGTGCGCCGAGGCCTCCGGCGACGCCTGCGACTCGTGGTCGCGCTGGGAGGAGGACGTGAGCCTGGTCGCCGACCTGGGACTGGGCTCGTACCGGTTCTCGCTCGAGTGGAGCCGCATCGAGCCCGAGGAGGGCGAGTGGTCCCATGCCGCCGTCGAGCACTACCGCCGGCAGTGCCTGGCCCTCCGCGCCCGCGGCGTCGAGCCGACCGTGACGTTCCACCACTTCACCACCCCCCGCTGGGTGACCGACCGGGGCGGCTGGGAGGACCCGGCGACCGCCGACCGCTTCGCCGCCTTCTGCGCCCGCTTGGCCGGCGAGCTCGGCGACGTGATCGGCCGGGCCTGCACGATCAACGAGCCCAACGTGGTGGCTACCGTCGGCTGGCTGCTCGGCTTCTTCCCCCCGGGCAAGACCGACCGCGACCTGCGCCTGCGGGTCAACGACGTGTTCGTCGACGCCCACCGCAAGGCGGTCGACGCCATCCGGGACGCCGCGCCCGGCGTGCCGGTGGGGCTGACGCTGTCGATGACCGAGTACGTGGCGGTCGACGGGGGCGAGGAACGCATGGCCCGCATGCGGCTAGCGATGGAGGACGTGTTCCTCGACGCGACCGACGGCGACGACTTCCTCGGCGTGCAGACGTACTCGCGGCTGCGCATCGGTCCCCGCGGCGTGCTCGGTCCCGAGGAGGGCGTACCGGTGCTCGACATGGGCTACGAGCTCTGGCCGCAGAGCCTGGAGGCCTGCCTGCGCCGGGCGTGGGACCGCACCGGCGGCCGGGTGCCGCTGCTGGTGACGGAGAACGGCATCGGCACCACCGACGACGCCCAGCGCCTCGCCTACGTGCACGCCGCGCTCGAGGGCGTGCTGCGCGCACTGGCCGACGGCATCGACGTGCGGGGGTACACCTACTGGTCGCTGCTCGACAACTTCGAGTGGGCCTACGGGTACCGGCCCCGCTTCGGGCTGGTGGCGGTCGACCGCACCAGCTTCGCCCGCACGCCCAAGCCGAGCGCGGACTGGTACCGCCGGGTCGCACTGGCCAACGCCCTGGTGGCGCCGGCGGGCTGACCGCGGTCCACGCCGACCCCGGCGTCAGGAGCCGATGCCCTGGCTGTCGGCGTGAGCGGCCTCGACGCGGTCGTCGGCGTCGACGAAGGTCCGGTCGACGGCGCGGTCGAGCAGCGCCACCTGGTGCTGCAGCACGGCGGCGCGCTCCGGCGTGGCGACGGTGAGCAGGTCGTCGAACATGGCCCGCTGGCGCCGCACGACCTGCAGCGACGAGGAGCCGTAGTGCCGGATCTCGTCGCAGGCGAGGTGGACGAGGTCGCTCCACGACGGCACGGGCACGACCAGGCGGGGTACTCCCTGGCCATCGACGTGGACCCCCGTGGGTTGCGGGAGGGAGGCGATGCGGCGCAGCAGATCGTGGAGGCGGTCGATCGCCTGCACCGCGGTCGTCGGGTCGTTGACCGCGGGTGACAGCGCCTTCTCGGCGATGTCGACCAGTTGCCGGAACCCGAACGCCGGGTCCTGGGCCATGGTCCGCTCGATGCCCGAGCCGATGCGCGCCAGTACCGCCCGCGCGTCGATGGGCGCGTGCCGGTCGTCGATGTGCCACACCTCCACGGCCGGCGCGCCCGAGGGCACGTAGTCGCCGATCTGGTGGACGAGGCGCAGCACCGCGCCCGATCGGCGGGCGATGTCGACCAGGTCGTCCTCGTCGAGCCCCAGGATCACCCCCGGCCCCCGGTCCCAGGTGAGCACCCGGTCGGGAGCACGGTCGGGGAGCCGGGGCGGCGGGCCCGGCTCGGCGGGCGGGATCGTCTCACGCAGAGCCTGCCGAGTCTCCCTCGCCACTCGCTCGATGACCGACACCACCCGGATCGACTGGGCGAGATGGCTGACGAAGAAGACGAAGGCCACCAGCGACACGATGACGAGGGTCAGCGCCAGGGACACCGACAGCCCCGGCGTGGTGGGATCGCCGGGGTCGACGTAGCGCAGGGTCAGCAGCGAGTAGGTGAAGCTCGCCACCAGCAGGCCGAGGGTCCACTGCGTGCCGCGGTCGCGCAGGAAGTTGCGCAGCGCCCGCGGCGAGAACTGCGAGCTGCCGAGCTGGAGGGCGACCGCCGTGATCGAGAACACGATGCCCGTGAACGTGAGCGTCGAGCCGGCGATGGTGCTGAGCACCTGCGCGGCCTGCTCTGAACTGCCGTCGTAGGCGAGGAAGGTGGGGCGATCGCCGCCGAGCGCCTCGTCGAGCCGGTGCATCAGCGTCGAGACGGCCCACGATGCGACCACCGCAAGCAGGGGGATGAACCAGAGCCCGGTGCGGATCCGCTCGCGCACGTACGACACCCGCACGTCGTGGTCGGGCGCGGGTCCTGTCCGTCGTCGGGGCTCCACTGCCGGGATGGTACGGCGGCGGGGCGCGGGATACGGTCGCCCGCCGTGCCCATCGACCCTGCGCTCCTGGCCCACGCCGAGGCCGCCCGCGGCTTCATGCCGCCCGACGAGGGCCTGGCGCTGTACGAGGCTGCCGCGGCCGTGGCCGTCGAGGGGCCGTTGCTCGAGATCGGCAGCTACTGCGGCAAGTCGAGCATCTACCTCGGCGCCGCCGCCCGCGAGCGGGGTCGGGTCCTGTTCGCGGTCGACCACCACCGCGGGTCGGAGGAGAACCAGCCGGGCTGGGAGTGGCACGAGCCCGACCTGGTTGACCCCGAGGTGGGCAAGATGGACACGCTGCCGGTGTTCCGGCGCACCATCCACGACGCCGGGCTGGAGGGCACGGTCGTGGCGGTGGTGGGCGAGTCGCCGGTCGTTGCCCGCGCCTGGTCCACGCCGTTGGCCCTCCTGTTCATCGACGGCGGCCACGGCGTCGAGCCCGCGCGCCTCGACTACGAGCTGTGGACGCCGCACGTCGCGCCCGGCGGCACCCTCGTCATCCACGACGTGTTCCCCGACCCCGCCGACGGTGGCCGCCCGCCCTACGAGCAGATCTACCTGCCCGCTCTGGCCAGCGGCGTCTTCAGCGAGGTGCTGGCGGTCAGCTCGCTGAGGATCCTCGCCCGCACATGAGCAAGCAGATTCGTATCATACGAACATGCTTGCAAAGCCGCGCCGCCTGGTCGATCGTGAGCTGGAGTGGGCGGCGCTGGCACGCTTCGTCGAGCGGCGCCAGCAGCTCGCGGTGGTGTACGGGCCCCGCCGGGTCGGCAAGTCGTTCCTGCTCGAGGCCCTGTGCTCGAGGGCCGGCGGACATCGCTACCAGGCGATCACCGGGTCCACGGCCGCGCAGCTCGACGACTTCGGGCGCGTGCTCGGCGGCTGGCTCGGCGTGGGCCAGCTGCAGTTGACCGGCTGGGCAGACGCCCTCGACCGGCTGAGCCGCATCGACGCGGCCGTGGTCGTGATCGACGAGCTTCCGTACCTCACCGAGACCTCGCCCGAGCTGACCGGCGTGCTCCAGCGCCACGTCGACGCGGCCGCAGGGCCACCGCTGGTGCTGGCCGGCAGCTCGCTCTCCACGATGACCGACCTCGTCTCCCCGCGCGCACCGCTCTACGGCCGGTCGGCTGCGGTCGTCGTGCCGGCGCCGTTCGCCGGCCGTGACCTCGTGCGGCTGTGGCAGCTCGACGAGCCGGTCCGTGCGCTGTGGGTCGACGCGGCCCTGGGCGGCCTTCCGGGATATCGCCCCCTCGTCGAGGCGCCCGGGCGCGACCTCGACGCCTGGATGGTGGGAGAGGTGCTGGCGCCCGCGTCGCCGCTCCTCGACGCCGCCGAGGCGGCACTGATCGACACCGCCCCCCAGGCGAGCCGTGGCGTCCACCGGACGATCCTGGCCGCCATCGCCGCGGGCGACCGGTCCTTCGGCGCCATCGCCCGGGTCGCCGGTCAACCCACCGGGGCGCTCACCCGTCCGCTCGGCGCCCTCGAACGCGCCGGGTTGGTGGCGCGGGTGGCCGATCCGCTCCGCTCACGGCGCGATGCGTACGAGCTGGCCGACCCGCACCTCCGCACCTGGCTGACGATCATCGCGCCCCACCGGGCCGCGCTCCAGGCCGGGAAGGCCGCCGAGGTCTGGGACCGCGTGCGCGACACGACCTGGCGCACCCAGGTGCTCGGGCCGCGGTGGGAGGCCGTGGCGCGCGCCGCCCTGGCGCGTGCGGCGGGCGGCCGGATCGGTCCGGTCGACGTCGTCGGCGCCACGACCGTCTCCGATCGGGCGAACCGCACCAGCCACGAGGTCGACCTCGTCGCCATGCGCGGCCGCGCCGTCGTCGCCCTCGGCGAGGCCAAGCTGCGCCGGCTCGGGCGCGGCGACCTCGACCGGCTCCGCCGGGTGCGCGACCTGATGGGAGTGCCGGACGCACGACTGGTCCTCGCCTCCGCGGACCGGGTCGATGCCGCGGTCGCCCGTGAGCCCGACGTCGTCACGTTGCCGCCGTCCGAGGTCTACGGGTGAGGCGCTCCGCTGCGCGACCTCAATCGCGGTCGGTGACCGAGGTGTCGGCGTCGGCCTCGTCGGTGTCGATCAGCTCGGGCAGCAGCTCGTCGTGGCGGGTGAACAGGCCGTTGGCCGGCGAGCCGCCGCTGAGCGCGTCGGCCGCCAGCACCACCGCCGACGACGTGTACGTCGACCGCTCGCCCGCGGGGAACCGCCCCTCGTCGGGGAACACCGTGCCGGTCCAGTAGCGGCCGTCGTCGGTGCGGTAGCGCTGGGCCCAGCGGAACAGGTCGTGCGCGGTCTCGGCGTCGCCGACGGCCAGCCGGGCCATGGCGTACTCGCACGTCTCGGCGGCCGTCACCCACGGGCGGTCGGACACGCAGCGCACACCGCACCCGTCCAGCACGAACGCGCGGTGCCGCTCGGCCAGTCGCTCGCGTCCGGCCTGGCCGACCACCACGCCGGCCAGGACGGGGTAGTACCAGTCCATGGCCCAGCGGTGCTTGGGCGAGAAGGCGTCGGGCATGTGGCGGATGACGTGGGTGAGCCGTGCGGCCGACAGCTCCCAGTCGGGGCGCTCGTGGCCGAGCAGCTCGGCGAGCGCGATCGCGCAGCGCAGGCTGTGGCACATCGACGACGAGCCGGTGAGCAGCGCGAAGGACCACGGCGTGCCGTCGGCGTGCCGGGCCCAGAGGATCTCGCCCCGCGGCGTCTGCAGGTCGAGCACCCAGTCGATGGCCCGCTCGACCACCGGCCACATCGTCTCGGCGAAGCCCCGGTCGTGCGTGCAGAGCCAGCGGTGCCACACGCCGGCGGCGACGTAGGCGATGACGTTGGCATCGAGCTTGTCCTGCTCGACCCGGTCGGCCAGGTAGTACTGGTGCCACGAGCCGTCGGGGCGCTGCAGGTCGGCCAGCCATTGGAAGGCGCGCTCGGCCTCGCCGTGGCGCCCGCCCAGCGTGAGGGCCATCGCAGCCTCGACGTGGTTCCACGGGTCGGCATGGCCGCCGGGGAACCACGGGATCATGCCCGAGGGCAGCTGCCACTCGGCGATGGCGTCGACGGTCTGGTGCAGCTCGCCGGCGGTGGCGATGCCGGGCACGTCGGCGAGTGTCACGATGCCAGGGCCTCCTCGGCGGCGGGCTTGCGGGCGTACACGACCAGGCTCTTGCCGATCAGCGGCGTGAGGGCGCGGTCGGCGGCGCGGGTGAAGCGCGCCCACGGCCGGGTGCCGCCGATGTCCCAGCACAGCGCCTGGTGGTAGGCCCGCACCAGGCGATGGTCGTCGTTGGTGGGCCCGACCGCGCACTTGAGCCACCAGTAGGGGGCGTGGATGCCGTGCTCCTTGTGGCGGGCGTACGGCTCGGCCCCGGCGGTGCCGAGCTTGTTGCGCAGCTCGGCCTGGGTGTAGATGCGCACGTGGCCGCCCGGGACGTAGGGGGCGTGGTACTCGTCGGTGAGCGCCCAGCAGATGCGCTCGGGCAGGAACGACGGCACGGTGGCGGCGATGGTGCCGCCCGGCCGCAGCACCCGTACCAACTCGCGGATGGCGCCCATGTCGTCGTCGACGTGCTCGAGCACCTCGGCCGCGATGATGCGGTCGAAGCTGCGGTCGGGGAAGGGCAGCCGGGTGGCGTCGCCGCAGGCACAGTCGCTGCGGGCGGCGGCGGGCAGGTCGCCGGCCTGGTCCATGGCGGTGGCGAGGGCGGCGACGTCCTTGAGCTCGGCCTGGTCGTAGTCGAACGCCGTCACCCGGGCGCCCCGGCGGAGCGCCTCGAACGCGTGGCGCCCCGCCCCGCACCCGAGGTCGAGCAGCCGGTCGCCGGCGCGCAGGCCCAGCAGCTGGTAGTCGACCGTGAGCATCAGACAGCGGCCGCCCGTGCCCGCTCGGCGAGCAGCAGGCGGTACTGCTCGACGGTCTTCTCGGCGGTGTGGCGCCACGACCACTGGTCGACCACGCGCTGCCGGCCGGCGGCGCCGACGGTGGCCCGCAGGTCGTCGCGTCCGAGCGCCCAGCGCAGCTTCGACGCCAGCGCCTCGCTGTCGCCCGGCGGGACGATGAGGGCGGTGTCACCGTCGGCGCCCACCACCTCGGGCAGGGCCCCGCCGGAGGTGGCCACCAGCGGCGTGCCGCACGCCATGGCCTCGATCGCCGGCAGCGAGAAGCCCTCGTAGAGCGACGGCACGACGGCCAGCTCGGCCTCGGCGTACAGCTCGATGATGCGGTCGTCGGGGACGCCGGTGACGAAGGTGACCGCGTCCTCGAGCCCGAGGTTGCGGATGGTCTCGTCGGAGCGGCCGCCCGGCTTGCGCCTGCCGATGACGACGAGGTGCAGATCCTCGCGCTCGGTGCGCAGCTTGGCCAGCGCCTCGAGCAGGTAGCTCAGGCCCTTCATCGTGACGTCCGCGCTGGCGGTGGTGATGAGCCGGCCGGTCACCGGGGCGACCGCCGGCAGCGGGCGGAACAGGTCGACGTCGACGCCCACCGGCACGATCGCCATGCGGTTGGGGTCGACCTCGTGGTCGCGGGCGATGTCGTGGAACGAGTTCTCCGAGACGGTGACGACGCGCGTGATGCGCTTGGCCACCCGCGTCTGCATGCTGGTGAACGAGTACCAGCGGCGCAGGGTCAGCCGCTTGTACCAGCCCTCGGCGTGCTCGATCTCGAGCCTGCGGTCGACGGTGATGGGGTGGTGGATGGTGCTGAGCACGGGCAGGCCCTCGCGCTCGATCGCCAGCAGGCCGTAGCCGAGGCACTGGTTGTCGTGCACCAGGTCGAACTCGCCGCGCCGGGCCCGCAGGTGGCGCCACGCGCGCAGGCTGAAGGCCAGCGGCTCGGGGAACTGGCCGATCGAGAACGAGGTGACCTCGGCGAGGTCGGTCCAGTCCTTCAGCTCCCACAGCCCCGGCATGCGCATGGGGAAGTGGTCGTTGTAGATGTCCAGGCTCGGGAGCTGGACCAGGGGCACCCGGGGGTCGACCTCGGGGTAGGGCTGGCCGCCCAGCACCTCGACGTGGTGGCCGAGGTCGACCAGGGCTTTGGCCAGGTGTCGCACGTAGACGCCCTGGCCACCGACATGGGGCTTGCCCCGGTAGGCCAGCAGCGCGATGCGCAGAGGGGCTTCCTCGGCGTGCATTCCCGCAACCTTTCCGTTCGACTGACCGCGCGGTCAACTCCGCGTCGGCCGCGCGCTCCGCCATCGAGGTGTCGAAGGGGTGCGCCCGCGGTACGGCGGCTCAGGCTAGCGCCGCCGAGACACCGAGCGGCATCTGTCTCAGTCCCCGCTCGGACCCGGCGGACCCGGCGGACCCGGCGGGTCCGTGGTCGTCGGCGAGGTCGTCGTCGTGGTCGACGTGCTCGTCGTGGTCGTCGGTGGCCGGGTGGTGGTCGTCGTCGGCCGCGTCGTCGGCGGCGGTGGCGCCGTGACGATGGTGGGAGCGGGGGGCGGGGCCGTCGGCTGCGGCAGGGTCGTCACGGGCTCGTCCTCGTCCTCCTCGGTGGTCGTGGTGGTGCTGCTCGTCGTGGTGGAGTTGGAGGTGAGCGCGGCGGTGCCCGAGGTCGCGGCCTCGGTGGTCGGCGACGCGGTGGTGGGCACCGTGTCGGCCACGGCGATGGGGTCGGAGTCGTCGCCGGCGCCCGACAGCACGGCGAACGCCGCCAGGATGACCAGGAACACCGCGGCCGCCGCGCCGCCCGCCACGAGCCGCAGGTCGAGCGAGGAGCGGTTGCCGCCGAGGTCCTCGCCGTCGCCGTCGTCGTCGTCACACTCGCGCCACCGGGTCGATCGCGCGCCCGCCCAGCTGCCGAAGGGGTCGGTGTCGCTGGTGGTGAGGCGGCGGAACGCCTCGGCGGGGGCCTGGCCCCAGTCGTCGTCGGGATCCCCGGCCGCGTCCGGGGCGGGCGGGGCGGGCGGCGGCGCCGGCTCGAACACCGAGGTGCGGGTGTCCTGCCACTGGCCTTCCGGTGCCGGCCAGTCGTCGGTCGCCCCGGGCGCGTCGAACCCGCCGTGGCCGTCGTCGGACCAGCCGGCGTCGACAGCCGCCGGCCAGATCTCGCCGGTGCGCAGCGGCGGCACCGGCGGCGGGCGGGGGGGCGGCGGTGGATCGGACGGCGGCGGATCGGGCGGCAGCGCCGGCGGGGGAGGCGGGGCGGCAGGCCGCGTGTCGGCCTGCAGCTCCGGCCCGAGCGGTCGGCCCGGCGGCGGCTCGTCGGCGGGCGGTCCGCCGAGCGAGCGCAGCCCGGCGAGGAAGGGGCTCTCGGCGAAGGGGTCGGCGACCGGGGCCGGGGCGGCGGGCGGTACGGGTGCCGGCAGCGGCCCCGGATCGGGCACGCCGTCACGCAGCACCGGCGCCGCCGGCGGCTCGACGGGCGGCGGCTCGACCGGAGCCGCCTCGGCCCGCATCGGGGCGGGGGTCGGCACGTTGGCGACGCCCGGCATGAGGTCGGCCACGTCGCCGAACAGTGCGGCGCCCATCGCCACGCTCAGCTCGGGCTCGTCGTCGACCACCACGGGGATGTCGGTCCGCTCGGCCACCAGGCGGTGGACGCGGGGGATGCGCGCCGAGCCGCCGACCAGCATCGCCACGTCCACGTCGTCCGGGATGAGGCCCGCGCCGTCGATGGTCGACAGCACCAGGTCGACTGCGGCGTCGAGCAGGCGGGCGACGGCGCGCTCGAACGCCTCGCGGGTGATCTCGATCTGGGCCCGGGCGCGCGGGAGGGCGACGTCGACGACGGCGACGTCGTCGGTCGACAGGCGCTCCTTGGCGTCGCGGCACGAGGCCCGCATGCGGCGCAGGGCCAGCATCCCGACCGTGTCGTCGGAGCTGATGGTCGACGTGACGTCGCCGATGGCGCCCTCGGCCAGGGTGACCACCACCGAGTCGAGGTCGACCCCACCGACGTCGGTGAGGCTCGCGGGGTCGCCGACCAGGTCGAAGACCTCGGGCGTGCACCGCACCAGGGTCACGTCGACGCTGCTGCCGCCGAAGTCGACCACGGCGACCAGGGCGTCGGGCCCGAGGTCGTGGTCGTGCGCCAGCTTCGCCGCCGCCGCGATCGGGGCGGGCACCAGCACCGCGGCGCCCCCCGTCACCCGGTGCGCGGCCTCGGCCAGCAGCCGCTCGGGACCGCCGTCGGCGCGCAGCGGGTAGCTCACCATCACGTGCTCGGCCAGACCGCCGGCGCCTGCGGACGCCCGCTCGATCACCTCGTCGAGGAGCGCCTCGGTGAGAGGCAACGGGTGGCAGACCTCGCCGCCGATGACCACCGGGTCGGCGTCGAGCAGGCCCGCGGTCACCATGCGGCCGACGAGCGTGGGCTCGTAGGTGCAGCGCCGGTCGGCGTCATGGCCGACCAGCACGCTCCCGTCCGGCCGTGGCAGCGCGACAGCCGGCATGGTCGCGGCGTCGTCGCCGAGCACGCACGGCTCGATCGACGTGCCGCGGCACAGCGCCGCGGCGCACGTCGTCGCGCCGACGTCGATCCCCAGGCTGTATCCCATCGGATGACTCCCCACCCAGACCCCAGCGGCCTTGACATGGGAACGTAACAAACCGGAGCCGTTCGGCGAAACACCTCTTGCCACGAGATCCGTCCGGGGATGGCACGGTTGTGCGATGCGGGCCGTCGTGCAGCGCGTGACCGAGGCGCAGGTGACCGTCGACGGCGCGGTGGTCGGCGCCATCGGCCCGGGCCTGGTGGCGCTGGTCGGCGTGACGCACGACGACGACGCCGACCGCGCCCGGCGCCTCGCCGCCAAGCTGTGGCACCTGCGCGTCCTCGACGACGAGCGCGGCGTGATGAACCGTTCCGTGGCCGACACCGGCGGCGAGGTGCTGGTCGTCAGCCAGTTCACCCTCTACGGGGACACGGCGAAGGGTCGGCGGCCGAGCTGGGGCGCGGCCGCCCCGCCCGAGCAGGCCGAGCCGCTCGTCGACGCCGTCGTCGCCGAGCTACGGGCGCTCGGGGCTCAGGTGGCCACCGGCCGGTTCCGCGCCGACATGCGCGTCGCCCTCGTGAACGACGGGCCGGTCACCGTCATCGTCGACCTCTGACGTCCCCGCCTCGACCGCGGACGTCGCCTCGATCTGCTGAGGACCCGCTGCGTCCTGCCCGGCGGCGGGGACCCGCCGCGTCCGGGCGACGAGCCAGCCCAGCGCCAGGCTCGCCACCGCCAGGGCGACGGCCGGCGCCAGGCCCCACCGGGTGTAGGGCGTCGTACCCTCGCGCACGCCGATGGTCTGGTGCAGGACGGTCTGCTCGGACACGGCGCTGCGCTGCTGGACCGTCCCGTCGGGGTCGATGACGGCGCTGAAGCCGGTGGGCGCCACCTGGGCGAGCCAGCGGTCGCTCTCGATGGCCCGCATGCGGGAGGAGGCGACCTGTTGCGTCTGCACCAGCGTGCCGGTGAACGACGAGCCGTTGGTGGGGTTGAGCACGACGCCGGCGCCCTCGGCCACGCCCTCGCGGACCCGATCGCCGAAGAAGATCTCCCACGAGATCGCCACGCTCGCCCGGACGGCCGGCGTGTCCACCACGGCGGCCTGGTCACCGATGACGGCATCGCGCGAGGTCAGGTCTTCGCCGCCGAACCGCTCGACCAGCCACTTCAGCGGCACGTACTCGCCGAAGGGCACCCGGTGCACCTTGTCGTAGCGGTCGACGACCTCGCCGTCGGGCCCCAGGGCCACCGACGCGTTGCGGAAGTGGTCAGGCCCGGCGTCCTCGACGACGCCGACGATGAGGGGCGCATCGAGCCGGCGGGCCAGGTCGGCCAGCTCGTCGGCCTCGTCCGACGTCTCGAGCGAGTCGATGTCGACCACGTCCTCGGGCCATACCACCAGGTCGACCGGCGTCTCGATCAGCTCGCTGGCCTCCATGTGGCGCTCGAACACCAGGCGCTCGTCGGTGTCCACCGCCCGCGTGCCCTGCGGCCCGCCACCCTGCACCAGCGCGACCCGCACCTCACCGACCTGGTCGGCCCGGGGGGCCACGGCGGCACCCGCCACGGCCGCGACGGCCACGAGCGCGGCCAGCCCTGCGGCCGGCCAGCGGCGGGCGAAGGCAGCCGCCAACGCGACCCCGACGATCACCGTGATCTCCACCAGCAGCAGCGCGCCACCCAGGCGCAGCACCGGCGCGAGCGGTCCGGCCACCTGGCCGACGGCCAGGCTCGACAGCGGGACGCCGCCGAACGGCCACGACCAGCGCAACAGCTCGGTCAGGGCGATGGCGCCGGGCAGGGCCAGCCAGCGGCCGGGCGCGGTGGCGGGCACGACCGTGACGGCCAGGCCGAACAGGGCGGCGTAGGCGACCGTCGCGATGGCGTAGCCGGGAAGCGTGAGGTCGGTCATCCACGCCAGCGACGGGACGTACAGCCCCAGGCCGACCAGCAGGCCGCGCTGGAACCGGGCGCCGCGGGGCTGGTCGGCGATCAGCCGGTCGAGGCAGACGAGGCCGGCGAACGCCAGCGGCCACCAACCCCACGGCGGCAGGGCGGCGGCGACCAGCACACCCGTGCCCAGGCAGGAGACGGCGGTGACGGTGCGGCGCATGCAGCGCCGATGATCGCACGCCGGGCCGGTGCCGGCCCAAGTGCAGAGCGGCTCAGGCGCCACCGGCGGCGAGCCGGAAGTGGGCGACGATGCGCTGGGTCGCCGAGCCCTTGGGATGGCAGGCGAACAGGGTGGCGGTGTGCTCGGGGGCCTGGTCGACGATGTGCATGGCGTCGGGGCCCACGATCTCGGTCGAGGTCAGCTCGTAGGTCCACACCGAGCCGTCGCTCATCCTGAACACCAGCGGGTCGCCGGGAGCGAGCCGGTCGAGGTCGTGGAACGGCTTGGTGTGGGTGGTGCGGTGCCCTGCGACGACCACGTTGCCCAGCCGACCCGGCATGGCGGTGCCCGGCCAGTGGCTGGGGCCGCGGTCGATGGCGGTGAGCGTGACGCCCTCGTGCAGCGGCTGGGCGACCCCGATGCTCGGGAGCTCCAGGGTGCCGTGCACGACGACGGGCGCGGGGGCGTAGGGGTCGCCGGGGGAGTCCTCGGGGACCGGCAGGTCGCTGGCGGCGGGCGGCGCCGTCGTGGTCGACGCGGCGACCGTCTCGGACGTGGTCGCATCGTGCACGGCCGCCACCGGCCGAGGCGCGCGGGCCGCGTCGTCGGTCGCGAGCGCCCGCCCCGCCAGGCCCGCGCTCGCCAGCACGAGGGTGATCGCGATGCCGGCGAGGCGGAGCCGGCGGCCCGACGTCATCTGCCGTTTGTACCACCCAGGGCGCGCGCCGCCGCCGCCCGGGCCCCCCGGATGCAGGCGGGGATGCCCACGCCCCGCGCCCAGGCCCCGGTGATGGCCAGCCGGGGCGACACGGCCGCGAGGGCCGCCTCGGCGGCCGCCACCGCGGCGAGGTGGCCGGGGCGGGGCTGCGGGAAGGACCGCGGCCAGCGGGTGATGCGCACGTCCACGGGGTCGGCCCGCAGGCCCATCGTCGTGCGCAGGTTGGCGAGCATCGCCGCCACCAGTTCGTGGTCGGGCAGGGCCAGGCCGCGGTCGTCGCCGTCGTGGCCGGCCGAGGCGCGCAGCAGCGCCATGGACGGGTCGACGGCCAGGTGCGGCCACTTGGTGGTCGCCCACGAGCAGGCCGTGAGCACCAGGCCCTCGCTGCGGGGGACCAGGAAGCCCGAGCCGTCCATGGGGTGGTCGATGCCGTCGCGGGGCACGGCCAGGCCGAGCAGCGCCACCGAGGCGTGGTCGATGCCGGCCAGGAAGGCGGCAGGACCGGGCGCGACGGGTGCCAGCAGCGGGGCCGACACGAAGGCGGGGGTGGCCAGCACCACGGCGTCGGCCGCCAGGTTCCCGACGGCGTCGTCACTCCCGCCTGCGCTGACCCGCCAGCGGTTGCCGTCGGGGGTGAGCCCCGTGACGGTGGTGCCGGTGCGCACGTCGTCGCCCAGGGCGTCGGCCAGCGCGTCGGCCAGCCGGCCCACACCGCCTCGGGGGGCCAGGAACACGGGGAGGCCCGTGTCGACCCCCTGGGACCGGATGGCCGCGGCGGCCCGCACCAAGCTGGGGTCGGACGGGTCGCGGTCGCGGGCCGCCGCGAGCTGGGCGGCGGTGATCTGGAGCGACAGCCGGTCGCAGTCGCCGGCGTAGACGCTGCCCACCAGCGGGGCGACCAGCCGGTCGAGCACCTCGTCGCCCAGCCGGCGGCGGACCAGGTCGCCCACGCTCTCGTCCTTGCCGTGGCCGTCGGTGCCCCCCGAAGGCCGGTCGTCGGGCAGCGTCAGGTCCTGCCGGGCCCGTTCGATGCCGGCGGCCGACAGCAGCCCCGTGCCGGCGAGGGCGTCGAGGTCGGTGGGCACGCCGAGCAGCTGCTCGGCGGGCAGCCGCCGCAGCGCCCCGCCCAGCCACACGTAGGCCGACCCGGAGCCGGGCGAGACGAGGTCGGTGTCGATGCCCAGCTCGGCGCACAGGTCGACGGCCTCGGGCACCCGGGCGAGGAAGGCGTCGGCAGACTCGTCGAGGTCGACGCCCCCGAGCCGCGACGTCTGCAGCTTCCCGCCCGCCCGCGGCCCGGCCTCGAGCACTGTCACCGAGGCGCCCCGCCGCCGACCTTCCCACGCCGCGGCCAGCCCGCTGATGCCCCCGCCGATGACCGCCAGGTCGACACGTGCTGTCATGCCCCGATCATCGGACCGCCGCCGCGCCGGTACCAACTCGGGGATCGGCGCCGTGACAGCTCGGCAGCCCTTCGCCGTCGCATGCGAACCACCACGGGGGATGATCGGTCGGAGGCGGCGAGCTGGCAGACGCGCCCGGCGAAGGTCTCGTAGCCCACCATGACGGTCACCAGCGGCCGGGGTCGCTTGCCGCCCGCCGGCGCGGTGACCGCCCGCGCCGCCATCTCGACCAGGGGCGTCGTGACGGCGCTGCGCTGGGGTGCGGCGCAGGTGCTCGGCCGTGGCGGCGTCGCCCTGCTCGGCCCGGGCCTCGGCCCAGTCGGCCTCGAACAGCTCCTGCTCCAGGCGGTCGAGCGCCTCGCCGAAGGCGGCGTTGCCCAGCGGGGTCAGGTAGCCGGCGAGGTGGCCCGACACCGTCGAGCCCCGCGGCCAGGTCGACCCGGCGGAGATCGTGGTCGCGTGCGGCGCGGTGCTCGGGCCCGTCCGGGTCGGCCGCATCGCGCCAGTGGTCGCACGTGCGGCCGAAGTCGTCGAACCGCATGGCGGCGGCGTTGGCCACCAGCAAGGGCTCGCCGTCCGGGAAGGCGGCGGCCGTGCGAGGGCTGCCGGCCAGTGCGGCCAGCTTGTGGACGTGGGCCACGCCGATGGCGCCGGCCCGCAGTGCGTCACAGGTCTGCGGCATCACACGCAGTCGGCGCCCGAGCCGCACGTCGGCACGCACCTCCCCGCGCGGCAGCCGGGCCCGGGCCGAGATCCAGTCGGTGGCCGAACGGGACCCGTCGTCGGCCCACACCCGGCGCGCGTCGAACGCCGCGGTCGCCGCCAAGGTGGCCGCGGCGGGACGGGCCTGCTGGCGCACGCAGTTCGATCACCGCCGCGGCCAACTCGTCGTCGGTCCACGAGGCCAAGTCGTCGGCCAGCACGTCGTCGACCGCTGCGGCGAGCGCGCCGATGCTCGACTTGTCGGCTGGGGGTGGCGGTGTCTCTTGGGTGCCTGGCGGGACCCGAGGAGTGCACAAGATCTCCAAACCGTGGGGGTCGAGCGCAGGCACGCCGGGGGTGATGAACCGCCCGCACGGGGTATGCCCCGACCGTGACGGAACGGGGCTCGGCGTCGGCCCGGAAACGGGCGGAGCGGCTGGCGCGGCGCGAGGCGGCGCTCGCCGCCCGCGCGTCGATGTCGCCGGAGGCGCCCGCGACCGCGCACCTGCGGGTGGCGACGTGGAACCTGAACTCGATCCGGGCGAGGCTCGGCGCACTCGAACGGTTCCTCGTGCGGGCCGCGCCGGACGTCCTGTGCCTGCAGGAGACCAAGGCGCCGGCGCTCTCGGACCAGGCGGTGGCGCTGCTGGCGCGGCGCGGCTACTCGGCCGTGCACGTCGGCAGCCGGTCGTACAACGGCGTCGCGGTGGCGGCGCGGCATCCGATCGAGGACGTCCTGTCCTCCGGCGACTTCGGCGACGAGCACCTCGACCGCGAGCCGCGGGTGGTCAGCTGCCTGGTCGAGGCTCCGGTGCCGCTGCGGGTCGTGTCGGTGTACGTGCCGCACGGCCGGGCGGTCGGCCACTGGCACTACGACTACAAGCTGGCCTTCATCGACGCCCTCGCCGACCGGGCCCGACGCTGGCTCGCCGACGACCACCGCCTCGTGGTCGCCGGTGACGTCAACATCGCGCCGACCGACAGCGACGTGTTCCATCCCGACGCGTTCGTCGGCTCGGTCCACGTCACCGGGCCGGAACGGGACGCGCTCACCCGCCTGCTCGACGCCGGCCTCGTGGACGTCGACGTCGCCGCATGGGGTGCCCGGGCCCGCCGGTTCACGTGGTGGGATCACGGCATCGGCTACCACCGCAACCTGGGCATGCGCCTCGACCTGATCGCCGCCGACCGCCGCCTGGCGGCCCGTCTCGACACGACGTGGATCGACCACGTCGAGCGCTCGACGTCACCCGCCTCCGACCACGCCGCGCTGATCGCCGACTTCCACCTCGCCGACGACACCGATCGCCGGCGACCGGCGGGGGACGCGGTCAGACCGAGCGCACCAGGTCCGCGAGGGCCGACATGACCGCGGGGTCGTCGTTGATCGACTCGGTGCGGCCGAACGCCAGGCCGGCCTCGGCGGCCACGCGGCGGGCGTCGATGTCGAGGTCGTACAGCACCTCGAGGTGGTCGGACACGAAGCCCTGCGGGCACACCAGCACGCCCGCGGCCCGGCCGGTGGCGCCCAGGTCGCGGATGACCTCCGCCACGTCCGGGCCGCGCCAGGGCTCGGGGGTGCGGCCGGCCGACTGCCACGCCAGCGCCCACCCGTCCCAGCGGCCCAGGGCCGCCCTGTCGGCGATGGCGGCCGCCGAGGCCCGCAGTTCGTCGGGGTAGGGGTCGCCCTCGAGCACCCGCTCGGGCAGCGAGTGGGCGGTGAACAGCACCTTGGTCGCGGCGGGCAAGGTGGCCAGCGCCGACCTCACCCGGGCGGCCTGCGCGTCGATCCATGCGGGCAGCGCGTGCCACGACTCGACCGGGGTGTACGGCACCCCGTACTCGCCCGCGACGGCCGCGGCGCGGGCGTGGTACTCGCCCACCGACCCCCGCGAGTAGTGGGGTGCCAGCACGAGCCCGATCAACCGGTCGGGGCGGTCGCCTGGCCCGGCGCCCACCAGGGCCGCCACCGCGTCCTCGAGGAAGGGCGCCGCGTGCTTGTTGCCCAGTTCGAGACGCCAGCCCTCGCCCAGCGCGCCGGACAGCGCCGCGACCTGGGCGCGGGTGCGCTCGGCCAGGGGCGACACCCCGCCGATGGCCTGGTACCGCCCGGTCAGCTCGGCGAGCTGCTCGGCCGACGGTGGGCGGCCCCGGCGGATGTGGGTGTAGTAGCCCTCGATCTCCTGCGGCGACGCTGGGGTGCCGTACGCCATCACCACCAGTCCGGTGGTCACCGGCGCACCTCCCACCCGTGCACCACGTCGACCAGGCGCTCCAGCACCGCGGGGTCGGTCTCGGGCAGCACCCCGTGCCCCAGGTTGAAGATGTGGCCGGCACGCCCGCCGTTGGCCGCCAGCACCTCCCGCGCCGAGGCCTCGACCACCGGCCAGGGCGCCAGGCACACCGCCGGGTCGAGGTTGCCCTGCACGGCCACGCCCGGCCCGAGCCGGGCCCGGGCCGCGTCGAGCGGCACCCGCCAGTCGACCCCCACCACCGACGCCCCGGCCTTGGCCATGAGCGGCAGCAGCTCGCCGGTGGTCACGCCGAAGTGGATGGTCGGCACGCCCAGGTCGGCCACCCCGGCCAGCACCTTGGCGCTGGCCGGCATGACGTGGCGCTGGTACATCGCAGGGCTGAGCGTGCCCGCCCAGCTGTCGAAGAGCTGCACCGCCGAGGCTCCGGCCTGCACCTGGGCCCGCAGCGCGGCGATGGCAATGCCGGCCAGCCGGTCGAGCAGCCGGGACCAGAGCTCGGGCCGGCCCAGCATGAGTGCCTTGGTGACGCCGTGGGTGCGCGACGGGCCACCCTCGACCAGGTAGCTCGCCACCGTGAACGGCGCGCCGGCGAACCCGATGAGCGGCACGTCGCCCAGCTCGTCCACCAGGTTGCGGACGGTCCGCTGCACGTAGGGGCAGTCGGCCTCGGGGTCGAGGGGGCGCAGCCGGTCGAGGTCGGCCTCGTCGCGGAAGGGGCGCTCGACGACGGGCCCCACCCCGGCCCTGATCTCGACGCCGAACCCCAGCGCCGCCACCGGCACCACGATGTCGCTGTAGAGGATGGCGGCGTCGACGCCGTAGCGACGCACGGGCTGGAGGGAGATCTCCGTGGCGAGGTCGGCGTCCTGCACGGCCTGGAGGATGCTGCCGGTGGTGCGCACCGCCCGGTACTCGGGCAGCGACCGGCCGGCCTGCCGCATGAACCACACCGGCACCCTGCTCACGGGCTCACTGCGGCAGGCCGAGAGGAAGGGGGCGCGGGGGTCGGGCGGCATCGGCGGTCACGCTACCCGTGGCGTGCCGCCGGCCCCTTCCCCGTGGACCCCGGGGGCCGAATGGGGGACACCCCCGTCGACACGGGGTGACGGTGCCATCAGGATGGCGGCATGCGAGACGACGACGACGAGGCCTCCGACGGCTCCGGGGGTACGCCGCTGGCCGAGGGCCTGGGCGAGATCATCGGCTCCGGCGGGCACTCGTCGGCCAGCGACCCGTACGGCGACGGCGACCTCGGCACCGACGTCGACGACTCGTACGACGACGACACGACGGTCGCCACGGCACCGGACGACGACACGACCGTCGTCACGACCCCCGAGGACGACGGCGGCACCGTGACCGAGACCGACGGCACGACGCCCGACGACGGCACCTTCGGTGACGGCGACCCGGTCGGGCCCGACGTCGACGTGGGCATCGACGACACCGGCCAGGTCGACGAGGTCGACCCCGGTGCCGTCGACGATGCGGACGGCACCACGGCCGGCGCCGACGACGCCGGCATCCTGGCCGAGAGCTCGTCGCCCCTCGAGGGCATCGGCTACATCCTCGACGAGCTGCACGGCGCCCTGTTCGGCGAGGACGAGGCCGGCGCGGCAGACGACGTGGTCAACGCGGCGCTGTCCCAGGACCCGGTCGATCTCGAGACCGAGACCGACCTCGACCTGACCGGCGACGGCGTGGTCGACCCGGACGACCTGCACGAGGCCGGGTCGCCCTTCGACTTCGGGGTCGACGCCCACGGAAGCTGACCGCGAAGGCGGTCGATGACTGAGCTCCAGGTTGCAGGTAGCATGGTCCGTTCCTCGACCAGCGGAGGAGCGCTTGGCCAATCACCCCGACCTGGCCGCCGAGCAGGCGTACATCGACCACGCGTACGACTCGCTGGAAGAGGCGCGCCGCACGGCCACCCGCCTGCGATCGATGGTCGAGGTGGGCAAGGGGGGGACCGAGCAGGCCCGGTGGGAGCGCGAGATGATCGAGGAGAACATCGCGGCCCGCCTCGACTACCTCAACCTCGGCGACGCCAGCCTGGTCTTCGGGCGCATCGACCAGGCCCGCTCCGAGGGCGGTGACAGCTACTACATCGGTCGCATCGCCGTGGCCGACGACACCCAGGAGCCGCTGGTGGTCGACTGGCGGGCCCCGGTGGCCGAGCCGTTCTACCGCGCCACCGGCCGGGCGCCCATGGGCCTGGTGCGGCGCCGCCACTTCGCCACCCGGGGCCGCAAGCTGCTCGGCATCGAGGACGAGCTGTTCGGCGAGGGCGCCGCCATGCTCGACGAGTCCGACAGCGGCGGCAACGGCCAGGTGCGCGCCCAGAGCTCGCTCATCGCCGCCCTCGAGGAGTCGCGCACGGGCCGGCTGAGCGACATCGTCGCCACCATCCAGGGCGAGCAGGACGAGGTCATCCGCTCGCCGCTGCCCGGTGTGCTGGTGGTGCAGGGCGGTCCGGGCACGGGCAAGACCGTGGTGGCCCTGCACCGGGCCGCGTACCTGCTCTACACCTACCGGTTCCCGCTCGAGGGCCAAGGCGTCCTGGTCGTGGGTCCCAACCGGCTGTTCCTCGGCTACATCGAGCGGGTGCTGCCCAGCCTGGGCGAGGCGGGCGTCGAGCTGGCGGTGCTGGCCGACCTGGTCGAGAACGTGCGGGTCAGGGGGCGCGACGCCCCTTCCACGGCCCGGATCAAGGGCGATTCCCGCATGTCACGGGTGGTGGCCAAGGCGGTGCGCGACCGCCAGCGGCCGCTGCGCCGGCCCCTGCGGGTGCCCTACGGCGTGCAGACGCTGGTGGTGGCGCCCCAGCGTACGGCCGAGATCGTGGCCGAGGCCCGGCGCCGCTTCCGGCTGCACAACCCGGCGCGCCGCTTCGTCGAGTCGCAGCTGTTCGTGGCGCTGTCCGAGGCCAGCCGCCAGCCCACCACCCCCGACGAGGTGCGCGAGCGCGCCCGTCTCTCCGCGGAGGTGCGCGAGGCGCTCGAGCGCATGTGGCCGGTGCTCACCCCCGCCGAGCTGCTGCACGACCTGTTCGGGTCGCGGGCGCTGGTCGACCTGGCGGCCGGGCGCCACCTGACCGCCGACGAGCGGGCCGCCCTGGCCAGGCCCCGCGCCGACGACGTCGAGCGGGTGGTGTGGACCCACGACGACGTCCCACTGCTCGACGAGGCCCGCGCCCTGCTGGGCCCCCGCTCGCGCCGGCGGCGCAGCAACAACGGCGCCGGCGACCCCGACGAGGTGCGCACCTACGGGCACATCGTGGTCGACGAGGCGCAGGACCTGTCGCCCATGCAGCTGCGCATGCTCGAACGGCGCTCGCTCAACGGCTCGATGACCGTGGTGGGCGACATCGCCCAGGCCACGGGGGTGTGGGCGCACCGGAACTGGGACGAGATCCTCGAGCACCTGCCCCAGCGCCGTCCCGGCCAGCGGGCCGAGCTGACCATCGGCTACCGCATCCCGGGGCCGACCATGGACCTGGCCGCCAAGGTGCTGGCCGTCGCAGCCCCCGACCTGCTCCCGCCGTCGTCGGTGCGCCAGGCCGGCGACGAGCCGCGCATCGTCGCCGTGGACGACCCCGTCGACCTGGCCGCCCGGGTCGCCGCGGCGGCGGCCGAGGAGCGGGACGCAGTCGACCCCGGCAGCGTTGCGGTCATCGTGGCGTCCACCCAGGTCGACGAGGTGGCCGCCGCGCTCGAGGCGGCCGGCATCGAGTTCGGCCGTGCCGCCCGCAATGGCCTCGAGTCGCGGGTCACGCTGGTGCCGGTCAGCCTGGTCAAGGGTCTCGAGCTCGACGCCGCGGTGGTGGTCGAGCCGGCGGCCATCGTCGACGAGGAGGCCCAGGGCATGCGGGCCCTCTACGTGGCCCTGACGCGGGCCACCAAGCGCCTCGCCGTCGTGCACGCGCGTCCGCTGCCCGAGCCGCTGCGCTGATCCGCGAGACTGCCGCACGTGGATGCTGCGGTAGAGGACGTGCTGGGACAGGGGGGCGAGCGCACCACCGCCGACGAGGCGCCGGACGAGGTCGGCGGGACGGCCGCGCCCGGCGCCGGCGGGACCCGGGGCGACCGGGCGCTGCTCGCGGGGCTGCTCGTGGCGGTCAACCTGCCCGTGGTGGTCGCCACGGTGCGGGCGCTGGCCGGCGGGTGGCAGCCCATGGGCGACAACGGGATCATGCTGGTGCGCGCCCGCGACGTCGGCACGGGGCACCACCCGCTGCTCGGCATGTGGACCTCGGCGTCGGCGCTGTTCGACGCCAACCTCAACCACCCCGGGCCGCTCTACTTCGACACCCTCGCGCTGCCGGTCAGGCTGCTGGGACCGTGGGTGGGCCTGGCGGTCGGCGCCATGCTCGTCAACATGGCGGCCTCGTCCTTCGCGGTCGTGGCCGGACGCCGCATCAGCGGCACCGACTCGATGGTGGCCGTGGCGGTCGTGGTGGTGGCCATGCAGTTCGCCATGGGCAGCGAGCTGCTGTTCGACGTGTGGCAGCCCAACGCCCTGGTGCTGCCGTTCGTGGCCTTCCTCGTGGCGGCCGCTGCGGTGGCCACGGGCGACGTGGCGATGGCGCCGTGGATGATCGGCATCGGCTCGCTGGTGGTGCAGACCCACATCAGCCACGCGGTGCTGGTGGCGGTGCTGGTGCTGGTCACGGGCGGGCTGTGCGCCCGGGCGGTGCGGCGGGCCGGCGAGCCGGTCGCGTGGCGCCGCCCCGTCGTGGTGGCGGTGGTGGTGGGCCTGGTGGCCTGGGCCCAACCGCTGATCGAGCAGTTCACCAGCGAGGGCGACGGCAACATGTCCCGCATCCTCGACGCCAGCTCGGTCGGCGGGGCCACGCCCATCGGCTGGGACCGGGCGCCCCGACTCATGGCCGAGATCATGGCCCGGGGGCCGTGGTTCACCCGCGACAGCTACGGGCGGGCGATCCCGCCCATCGCCGCCGACGAGCCCGCCACCGGTGCGGTGACGTTCGGCCCCGCGGTGGCCGTGCTGGTGGCGCTGGCGGTGGCGCTGGTGGTCGTGGGCGTGGTGAGCACGCGCCGCGGCCGCCGCGGCCTGGCGAGCCTGGCCTGGGTCGCGCTCGTGGCCATGGGGACCGCGCTGGTGGTGCTGGCCACCTCACCCGTCAACGCCGCGGGCATCTCCGTGCACCAGATGCGCTGGCTGTGGCCCATCGCCGCCGTCATCACCGCCACGCTGGCTGCCGCCCTCGTGTCGCTCGTGCGGGCTCGGCCCCGCCTGCACGGCGGA
The DNA here is from genome assembly GCA_035697515.1 of Acidimicrobiales bacterium. Taxonomy (GTDB): domain Bacteria; phylum Actinomycetota; class Acidimicrobiia; order Acidimicrobiales; family VFJN01; genus ZC4RG19. Next base: position 5,230 of record DASSCS010000044.1, on the reverse strand, counting down.
CTGCTCGCCGTCGGCTGCCTCAGCGCCGCGGTGGTGGCCGGCTTCAACGTGCCCACCTTCCTGTCCGACTCGAAGGGGCCCACCCAGTCGGCCCCGCTCCTCGACGACGCGCTCGAGCTCGTCGGCGGCGTCGAGGCGCTCGAGGGGCGGGGGACCGTCCTCTACGACGACCGCGGCCTGCTCTTCGCCGAGCCGTTCAGCGGCATGACCTTCGCCGAGATGCAGGACCGGGGCATTCCGTTCGTGGTCGACAACGAGGGCCTGATCCGGCAGTTCGGCGACAGCCGGCGCGACGACGGCACCGCCGACCTGCGTCTGTGGCAGGTGCAGGGCGACGACGCCCGCGACGTCCCCCCCGGCGCCGAGCGGCTGTCGTACGTCGAGACCGACGCGGGGCCGATCGCCTTGTTCGTCGAGCCGATCGACTAGCGGCGGCGAGCCGTGACGAGGGTGGAGCGCACCGCGCCGGTCGACACGACCGAGACCACTGCGGGCGCGGGCCCGGCGGGCGCGCCCGCCGTGCCGGGCCCGCCCGCCACGCCGGGCCCGGGCTGGCTGGCCGTCGCGCTGCTGGCCGTCAACCTGCCGATCGTGGTGGCCACCGTCCGGGCGCTGGCCCGGGGCTGGCAACCCCTGGGCGACAACGGGCTGATGCTGGTGCGGGCGCGCGACGTGGGCACGGCGCACCACCCGCTGCTGGGGCTGTGGTCGTCGGCATCGCTGCTGTTCGACAAGGACCTCAACCACCCCGGCCCGCTCTACTTCGACGTCCTGGCGCTGCCGGTCAGGCTGCTGGGGCCGTGGGTCGGTCTGGCCGTGGGCGTGATGCTCATCAACATGGCCGCCGCCACGCTGGCGGTGGTCGTCGCCCGGCGGGTGGGGGGCGTGCGGGCGCTGGTGGCGGTGGCGGCGGCGGTCGTGGGGCTGCAGTGGGCCATGGGCAGCGAGCTGCTGTTCGACGTGTGGCAACCCAACGCGCTCGTGCTGCCGATGATGGCGCTGCTGGTGGTGGCGGTGGCGCTGGCGGGCGGCGACCCGGCCATGGCGCCGTGGTTCGTCGGCGTTGGCAGCCTGCTGGCCCAGACGCACGTGAGCTATCTGCCCCTGGTGGCGGCGCTCGCCGCGGGCACGGCCGTGCTGGCCGGCCTGTCGGTCCGCCGGTCGCCGGAGCGGGTGGCGTGGCGAGCGCCGCTCGCCCTGGCGGTCGTCGTCGGGGTGCTGGCGTGGGTGCAGCCGGTCGTCGAGCAGGTCACCAGCGACGGCGAGGGCAACCTCTCGCGCCTGGCCCGCGCCGCGGTGGCCGACGGCCAGGACGCCATCGGCGCCGGCCGGGCGCTCCGCATCATGGCCGAGGTGCTCACCGGCCCGTGGTACGCCCGCGGGTCGTACGAGAGCGCCGTACCGATCACCGCGCCCGACGCGCCGATCCAGGGCCTGTTGGCGCCGTCGGCCGCGCTGGTCGTGCTGTCGCTGACGGTGGTCGTGCTGGCGGGGCTGGTGCTCGCGGGACGACGCACGGGCTGCCGCCCGCTGGCCACGATGGCCGCGGTGGCGGTCGCCGCGCTGGTGACCGGGCTGGTGACGTTGGCATCGTCGCCGGTCAACATCACGGGCGTCGCGGTGCACGGCATGCGCTGGCTGTGGCCGATCGCCGCCCTGGTCACGGCCACCGTGCTGTACGGCGTGCTGGTGCTGCTGCGGCCCGGCCCGGGCGTGGCACGTGTCGGCGCGCCGGCGCTGGTGCTCAGCCTGGCGTTGGCGGTGGCGGCGGGCAACCTGGCGACGTATCACTCTCGGTCGTGGGGCCCGGTCCTCACCGCGCCCGAGCTGCCCGCGGCCCAGGAGCTGGCGGCTGGCCTCGACGCGATCGAGGGGCGGGGCACCGTGCTGGTCGACGTGGCGGGCGTGCGCTACGGCGAGCCGTACACCGGCCTGCTCCTCGCCGAGATGCAGGACCGCGGCATCCCGTTCGTCCTCGACAACGAGGGGATGATCCGGCAGGTGGGCGAGGGGCGGCGGTACGACGGCCACGCCGAACTGCGCCTGTGGCACGCCGAGGGCGAAGCGGCCGGTCGCCGGCCGCCCGGCGCCGAGCTGCTCGCCTCGTCCGACGAGGGCCCGCTGGCCGTCGCGCTGTTCGTCGAGCCGATCGGGTGACGGCGGGCGGCCCGCGGAGGATCGCGGGGCTCGCGGCCGGTACCGTGTCAGGTGCGATGAACAGGCCCGGGCCAGCAGGCATCACCGACAGGAGCAGGCACCCCGATCCCATCACGGTCGAGGGGGCCAGCAAGCGGTTCGGCGCGCTCGAGGTGCTGCGCCGCGTCGACCTCCGGGTGGCGCCCGGCTCCGTCGTCGCCCTGCTGGGCCCGAGCGGCTGTGGCAAGACCACGCTGCTGCGAGCGATCGCCGGGCTCGAGCGGCTCGATGGCGGCGAGGTGCGCATCGGCGACCGCCTGGTGTCGGGCGGCGGCACCCACGTGCCCCCCGAGCGGCGCCGGGTCGGCATGGTCTTCCAGGACTGGGCCCTGTTCCCGCACCTGAGCGTGGCTCAGAACGTGGGCTACGGCCTGCCGCGGGCCCAGCGCGGCGGCGCCCGCGTCGAGGCGGCCCTGGCCATGGTGGGGCTCGGCGGGCTGGGTGGCCGCAGCCCGGGCACGCTGTCGGGCGGCCAACAGCAGCGGGTGGCGCTCGCCCGGGCCCTGGCGCCCGAGCCCGGCGTGCTGCTGCTGGACGAGCCGTTCTCGAACCTCGACTCGGCGCTCCGGGTCCAGGTGCGCACCGAGGTGCACCAGCTGCTCGCCCAGCTCGGCGTCACCACCGTGTTCGTGACCCACGACCAGGAGGAGGCGTTCGTCCTGGGCGACGAGGTCGCCGTCATGCACGGCGGCCGCATCGTGCAGCAGGCGCCACCGTCCGCCCTCTACGCCCGACCTGCCTCGCCATGGATCGCCGCCTTCGTGGGCGACGCCAACCTGGTCGAGGGCACCGCCTCCGGCCGGTCGGCGGCCACCGACGTCGGCGCCGTGGCGCTGGAGGACGAGCGTGACGGCGACGTGCGCGTCGTGCTCCGACCCGAGTGCCTGCGCCTGCGGCGCCCGGACGAGCCTGCCGGCGGCGTGCCCGCCACCGTCGAGCTGTGCGAGTACTACGGCCACGACACCGTGTACCTGGTGCGGCCCGACGGCGGGGAGCCGCTGCGGGCCCGGGCCGGTTCGGTGCCCCGGTTCGCCCGGGGTGATCGTGTGGCCGTCGCCTATCACGGCCCGCCGGCGGTCGCCTACCCGGCCGAGCCCGCGACCGGGCCGGGTGCCGAGGCCGCCGCTGACGCGGGCGCGCAGGAGCAACCGCAGCCCGCGCCGCAGCCCGGGCCCGGGCCGCAGTCCCGGCGCCTGCCGCAGCCGGCACGGTGATCGCCGTCGTCGGGGCCGGGCCCGCGGGCCTGGCCGCCGCCTGGCGGGCCGCGGCCGCCGGCCACGAGGTGACGGTGCTCGAACGGGCGCCGCAGGTGGGGGGCATGGCGGGCTCGTTCGAGCTGGCGGGCCTGCGGGTCGACCACGGCAGCCACCGGCTGCACCCGGCGACCCCGGCGCCCATCCTGGCCGCGCTGCGCGACCTGCTGGGCGGCGACCTGCAGACCCGGCCCCGCCACGGGCGCATACGCCTGCTCGACCGCTGGCTCGCCTTCCCCCTCCGCACCGGCGACCTGCTGCGACGCACGCCGCCCGGGTTCGCGGCCCGGGCCGCCCGCGACGCCGCCACCGGGCCACTGCGCCGACCGCGGGCCGACACGTTCGGCGAGGTGGTGCGGGCCGGCCTGGGGCCCGCCGTGCTCGACGCCTTCTACGCCCCGTACGCGCGCAAGCTGTGGGACACGGCTCCCGACCGGTTGGCGGGCGAGCTGGCCCGCCGCCGGGTGAGCGCGTCGTCGCCGGGTGACATCGCGCGGCGCCTGGTGCGCGGCGCCCGTCCCGAGGGCCGGGTGTTCCTCTACCCCCGCGGCGGCTTCGGGGCCATCGCCGAGGCGCTCGCCGCGGCCGCGGTCGGCGCCGGCGCCGAGCTGCGGCTCGGGTGCGGCGTGCAGGGGCTGCGGCGCCACGACGACGGCAAGGGCTGGACCGTCTCGCTCGACGACGGCGGCACCGTGGACGCGTCGCAGGTGTGGTCGACCGCGCCGCTGCCGGCCCTGGCGCGCCTGATCGACCCGGCGCCCCCGTCCGGGGCCGCCGCCGCGGCCGGCCGCCTGCGCCACCGGGCGCTCGTGCTGGTCTACCTCGTGCTCGACCGCCCGCGCTGGACGGGGTTCGACGCCCACTACTTCCCGGGCCCCGAGGTGGTGGCGGCCCGGGTGTCCGAGCCCCGCAACTACCGCGACGACGCCGCCCAGCCCACCGACCGCACCGTGCTATGCGCCGAGGTGGCCTGCTGGGAGGGCGACGACGTGTGGTCGGCCGCCGCCGACGACCTTGGCGCCCGGCTCGCGGCCGAGCTGGCGGCGACGGGGCTGCCCGAGCCCCGGCCCGTCGCGGTCGAGACCCGGCGCCTGCCCCGCGTCTATCCCGTGTACGGCCCCGGGTTCGCCGACGACCTCGCCGGCCTCGAGGCTTGGGCGACGGGGCTGGGAGGCCTGATCACCTTCGGCCGGCAGGGGCTGTTCACACCCGACAACACCCACCACGCTTTGACCATGGGCTGGGCGGCGGCCGAGGCCCTACGGCCCGACGGCGACCTCGACGGCGACCGCTGGCTGGCGGCCCGCGATGGCTTCCGCAGCTTCGTGGTCGAGGACTGACGCACCGGCCGGCGAGCGCAGCTCGCGCCGCACCGCGGGCACCACCCGGCGCAGGTAGGGCCCGAGCCGGACGAACGACCGCCCGTGCTCGCGGAAGCGGTAGCTGATGGGCACCTCGGCGTAGCGGAAGCCCTTGGCCACCAGGTCGAGCGTGAGGACCTGGGCGTAGTTGAAGTCGTGGATCACCTCGGCGCGGGCCGCGGCCACGGCCGACAGCGCCCGGAAGCCCGACTGGCCGTCGGTCAGGTCCCGCACACCCCAGCGCCGCACCAGCAGGCGCACCCCGGCGGTCAGCACCCGGTTGCCCAGCCAGCGGTGGGGGCGCATCGAGCGGGGCCGGCCGGCGAAGCGCGAGCCCACGACGTAGTCGGCCCGCCCGTCGAGGATCGGTGCCACGACGGCGGGCAGTTCGTCGGGGCCGTACTCGCCGTCGGCGTCGAG
>DASSCS010000043.1:0-11186 GCA_035697515.1 Acidimicrobiales bacterium | reverse complement strand
CGACGCGGCCGCCGCCCATCGGGCCCTCGAGGACCGGGCCACCACCGGCAAGGTCGTCCTCCTCCCCTGACCCCGACGCGGCGGCACCCGTCGGCGGCCCGAGGGCCCGAGGTCATGGGTTCCACCGGCCACCGCCAGAGGTCATGGGTTCTGCCCCCGGCACCCGTGACCTCGGGCTGCTCGGAACGGAACCCATGACCTCGGAACGGACCAGCGCCCTGACCCCACGCCGGCGGTACCGGTCGCCACCCATGGCGCTGAGGCAATGACCTCCACCGCCCGGGGCCGGAGGCAATAGACCTCGGCCCCCGACGGCCATTGCCTCGGGCTGGTCGGAACGACCGCTATTGCCTCGAACCTCGGACTTGTCGGAACGACCGGTATTGCCTCGGCGGGGGACCCCCGGGGTTCGGTCAGGCGGGGGTGGGAGCCGGGGCGGCGGCCTCGACCGCGGCCGCAACCCGGAACATCATCGACTCCGCCAACGCCGGGGCCATCACCTGCACCCCGACCGGCAGACCGTCGTCGCCCGTGCCGAACGGTACGGACATGGCGGGATCGCCGGACAGGTTGCAGGGGATGGTGCACACATCGTTGAGGTACATGGTCAACGGGTCGGCCGTCTTGGCCCCCAGCGCGAACGCGGTGGACGGCGCGGTGGGGCTGAGCAGCACGTCGAAGCCCGCATACGCGGCCTCGAAGTCGCGGATGATGAGCGTGCGCACCCGCTGGGCCTTGCCGTAGAAGGCGTCGTAGTAGCCGGCAGACAGGGCGTAGGTGCCGAGCATGATGCGCCGCTTGACCTCGGCGCCGAACCCCTCGGTCCGCGTGCGGTCGTACATCGCGCCCGTGGTGGGGGCGTCGACCCGCAGGCCGTAGCGGACGCCGTCGTAGCGGGCCAGGTTGCTCGACGCCTCGGCCGGGGCGATGAGGTAATAGGCCGACAGCCCGTACACGGCCGCCGGCACCGATACCTCGTCGACCTTGGCGCCCGCGTGCTCCAGCGCGCCGGCCGCCTCGCGCACCCGCGCCGCCACGTCGGGCTCGATGCCCTCGGCCTCGCACAGCTCGGTCACCAGGCCCACGCGCAGCCCGGCGACGCCCTCGGCCAGGCCCGCGCTGACCGGTGCCACCGATTCGGGGATGGAGGTGGCGTCGCGGGGATCGTGGCCGGCGATGGTCTCGTACAGCGCGGCGGCGTCGGCCACGGTGCGGGCGAGGGGCCCGATCTGGTCGAGCGAGCTGGCGAACGCGACCAGCCCGTAGCGCGACACCGAGCCGTAGGTGGGCTTCATGCCGACGACCCCGCACAGCGCCGCCGGCTGGCGGATCGAGCCCCCGGTGTCGGAGCCCAGCGCCAGGGGCGCGAACCCGGCGGCCACCGCCGCGGCAGAGCCGCCCGACGAGCCGCCGGGCACCTTGGACGTGTCGTGGGGGTTGCGCGTGGGGCCGAAGGCCGAGTTCTCGGTCGAGCTGCCCATGGCGAACTCGTCGAGGTTCGTCTTGCCCACCACGACCGCCCCGGCGGCGGCCAGCTTCTCGACCACGGTGGCGTCGTAGGGCGGGCGCCACCCCTCGAGGATGCGCGACGAGCACGTCGTCGGCACCCCCGAGGTGCACATGTTGTCCTTGAGCGCGACGGGCACGCCGGCCAGCGGGCCCGGGTCCTCGCCCGCGGCGACGCGCCGGTCGAGCGCCAGCGCGGCCCGACGGGCCTGGTCGGCGGTGACCAGGTTGAACGCGTGGATCTCGCCGTCGCGGGCCGCGATGGCGGTGAGGTGCTCCTCGACCACGTCGACCGCCGAGCGGGTGCCCGAGCGCACCGCGGCGGCGATGCCCAGGGCCGTGTCGGCGTGGGGCACGTCGGCGCCGCTCACGGTGCCTCGCCCAGCACGGGCGGGACCCGGAACCGGCCGTCCTCGACGAGCGGCGCCGCCGCCAGCACCGCCTCGCGGTCGAGGCTGGGGCGGGTCTCGTCGGCGCGCAGGACGTTCTCCAGCGGGTAGGGGTGCGCGGTCGGGGGCACGTCGCCCACGTCGAGGGCCTCGACGTCGCGGGCGTGGTCGAGCACCTTGGCGAGCTGGTCGGTGAACGTGCCGAGCTCGTCGTCGGTCAGTTGGAGCCGCGCCAGCCGGGCCACGTGCGCGACCTCGTCGCGGGTGATCTGCGCCATGGCGGCAATGCTAGGCGGGCCCGCGCGGTCCTCATCCATCGATACGCACGGGTGGGGAACGGCGGGCAGCGCCCGTGCGACCGGCTGCCCCAGCGGGCCGACGGCCTCGGATTCGACGACGGGCGCTCGACCCAGGGCACCATTCCCGACGGCGGCGCCATCGTGGTGATCCCGTGGCGCATCGAGCCGGTCGAGAACCCGTTCGAGCATGTCGCCAGCGACAAACCTCCCCTCGCCGAGCGGTACTCGGGCGAGGTGCAGCTGCGCCAGATCGACGGCGGCTGGGCGGTGGTGGCGGCCACCACCGACCAGATCACCCTGCGCGACGTCCGGCGTGACGGCACATCGGTCACGCTCACGATCGACAGGCTCGACGACGTGGCCATCGACCTGATCGATCTGGCCGTGTTCGACCTCGACGGGAACCCGGTCGGCGAGCCCACGTCCGCGCCCCTCGGCGTACCGGGCACCTACAGCATCGACGTGGGCGCCGGGGTCGCCCCCGATGCCGCGCTGACCGTCCGGGCGCGGCACGTCGGCGGTACCTCGTTCTCGCTCACCGAGGTCCGGGTGCCGCCTGCGGACGCCGGAGCCGTCAGCCCGCCGTGACCCGGCGGGCGAAGTCGACGGCCCGCTCGTCGATCAGGTCCTTGTCGTAGTCGACGGTGGCGACGTGGAAGCTGCGCTCGAGCGTGACCCGCTCGACCGGGCCGCTGACCCCCTCGGCCAGCAGGTCGCTGTTGGCCGGCTCGACCACATGGTCCTGCGTGCTGGTCATGATCAGCACGGGGCAGGCGACCTTGCCCAGCTCGCCCCGGAACTGCTCGCCGGCGGCGGCCAGGCTGAGCAGCGGCCGCAGCGGGGTGGCGTCGTATGCCTTCTCCCGCGCCGCGGGGTCGGCCACGTCGCCGCCGATGGCGGGGATGCGGTCGACGCCGCCGGCGAGCATGTCCTCGACGGCGGTGACGATGGCGGGCGGTACCGACAGCGCCGGGTTGACGCAGACGATGCCGGCGATCTCGGGATGGCGGGTGGCCAGCCACGCCGTGAGCGCCCCGCCCATCGACAGCCCGGCCACGACCACCTTGTCGACCCGGGCCGCCAGGGCCGTGTAGACGTCCTCCGCGGCCGCGGACCAGTCGTCCCAGGTGGTGTCGAGCAGGTCGTCGACCGAGGTGCCGTGGCCGGGCAGCAGGGGCAGCTCGACGGCCAGACCCGTTCCGGCGAACGCCGCCGCCAGTCCCCGCAGCGACTGCGGGCAGCCGGTGAAGCCGTGCAGCACCAGCGCGCCGTGGGGGCCGCCGGGGGCCGACCAGGGCTCGCAGCCGTCGAGGATGTCCTTGCCGTCGGAGGTCCGCACGACCGGCAGCGTAGAGGCTGAGCCACCGGGCGAGCCCGTGTCCGCGAACGGCCCGGCGCGAAGCGCCGAGAGGGGCAGGCACGACCGCGGTAATTGACCCGCGGGTCAAGTGTCGCCACACTGTCTGCCGACTCCATGAACGACCGACAGCTCACCTCACAGGGCGCCGAGCGCAAGCAGCAGCTCCTGGACGCCGCCGCCCGGCTCTTCGCCGAGCAAGGCTACGCCGCCACGCGCGTGGCCGACATCGTCGAGGCCGCCGGCGTGGCCAAGGGCCTCTTCTACTGGTACTTCGAGAACAAGGAAGCGCTGTTCCGCGAGCTGGCGACCGAGATCCGCCGCCGGTTGCGGCGCCAGCAGGCCGCCGCCATGGACGAGGACGCGACCGCGCTGGTGCGCCTGCTGCAGGGCGCCGTCGCCAGCGTGCAGTTCATGGCCGAGAACGCGCCCTTCTTCTCGCTGCTCGAGGTCGAGGGCCGCAGCGTGAGCGACGTGCTGCGCCAGGGCACCGAGCAGCACCTGTCCGACGTGTCCGCGCTCATCGTCGAGGGCCAGGCCGACGGCACGGTCACCGACGACGACCCCGCCGACCTGCTGGCCCTCGGCGTGGTCGGCATGGTCGGCCAGTTCAGCCACTTCCACCGCACCGGCCGCATCGACCTGTCGCTCGACGAGCTCTCGGGCTATGTCGCCCGGCTGGTGGCTCGCATGCTCACAGCCGACGAGCAGGTCGCCCGCGAATCGCTGCTGGCGCTGCGGCGCTCGGGCCGCGACGCCCGGCGCGTCGGCGCCTGACCGCGGCGCCGGTGTGACCGGCGGCCGCGGCCCCGGATAGCCTGCCCCGGTCATTCTCCTACCGAGGTGCTCCGTCCCATGACCCGCCGTCTCCGCTTCGCCGCGCTCGCCGCCGTCGCCGCGCTCGCCTTCTCCGGCTGCGCCAACAACGACGCCAAGAAGAGCGACGTCGTCAACGCCATGCTCGACGCCGGACTCGAACCGGAGCAGGCCGAGTGCGTCGGCGACGGCATCGACGAGGAGTTCAGGAACGACCAGGAGCTGTACAACGAGGTGGCGGCGGCGGCCGACACCGACGAGTTCCCCGAGGGCACCGAGGGCGTGGTCAACGACATCCTCACCGACTGCCTCGGCGAGGGCGACGCCAGCGGCGGCTGAGTCGCCCGGGCGGTGACCCCGACGACCGTTGCATGATCACTGCAATCGATCGCGCTACGCTGCGCGTCTCATTGCCAGATTCACCAGGGGAGACTCCAGTGGCGTACACGTTCCTGTCCGACGAATGGGTCGAGGCCGCGCGCAAGGTGCGGGAAGAGGCCGAGGCGCCGGCCACGGCACCTGCGCCCGTCAAGATGAACCTCGTCATCACCGAGGTCCCCTTCGGTGGGGGCTCGGTCGAGGCCCACATGGACACCACCAGCGGCGAGATGCAGCTCGACCTCGGCCACCTCGACGCTCCCGACGTCACCGCCACGCTCGACTACGACACCGCCAAGGCGATGATGGTCGACGCCAACCCCCAGGCCGCCATGCAGGCATTCATGGCGGGGAAGATCAAGCTGCAGGGCGACATGACCAAGGCCATGGCCATGCAGACCGGCCCGGTCGACCCCGAGCTCACCGAGAAGATCCAGGCGATCACCGCCTAGTCCGGGCGGCGGCGCGGGGCGGCCCGATGCGCCGCACGATCGACGCGACGACGGCGCTTCCGGGGAGGAAGCGCCGTCGATCGTCCGTCGCATCGCCATCGGCGAGGCCGGCGAAAATAGGGTGTGCCGAGCCTGCTGGGGCGGCAGCCTCATCGCGGCGGCTGGGGAACACCGCGTCCGGCATACCGCCCCAACGGGCCCGGCACGCTCCGTAATCTAGTCGCTGCACACAGCTATGTCAGCACTTCCCGACACAGCCCGAGCGAAACATGACGTTTCGCTCGAGGGTTCGGCCGTAGGGGGAGAGGCCGATGTGCCGGCGGGGGATGGCCCGGCACGTGTGCAGAGTGGCCCGAATAGGGCCCTCAGGTCAAGACCTAGCGGGAAGATTCTGGCGGTTCGTGGTGTCAGGACATATGACAGGCAGTGACACGCCACGTCAGTCCGGGCGCATGATCAGATCGACCGACGAGCCGCCCTCGACCTCGCTGCCCTCGAGCGGCCAGGTCAGGAACACCCGCCCGCCGTCGGGGCCCTGCACCCGGCCGACCGACAGGCCCTCGTCCTCGATGGCCTGCGTTGCCTCGTCGAGCGTCATGCCTCCCACCGTCGGCACCTGCACCTGGTCGACCGCCACGATCACGGTCACGGTGTCGCCAGGGTCGACCTCGTCGCCGCCCTCGGGGTCGGTGCCCATGACCTCGCCCACGGCGAAGTCGTCGCCGTCGGGATCGGCGCCCTCGACCTCGACCGAGAGGCCCATCCGCTCGAGCTCGGCGACCGCCTCCTCGTAGGGCCGGCCCGCGAGGTCGGGCACCTCGATCTCGTCACCCGTCGACACCGCCAGCGCGATCGTCGAGCCCTTGGGCACCTGCGCTCCCGGGGCGCCCTCGGCGAAGCCGATGACCACGCCGTCGTCGACTCGCTCGCTGCGCTGCGGGACCAGCTGCGGGACCAGCCCGACCGCCTCGAGCTCGGCGACCGCGTCCTCGCTGGTCATGCCCACCAAGCCCTCGGGCAGGTCGACCAGCGGGCCGCCCTGCGACACGACGACGACGAGCGTCTCGCCCTCGCGCAGCTCGGTGCCCCCCTCCGGCCGGGTGGCGACGATCTCGCCGGGCTCGGTGCCGTCCTGGCGCACCTCCTCGATCTCGATGGTCCAGCCGAAGCCGCCGATCTCGCCCACCAGCTGGGTCTGCTGGAGGCCGACGAGCGACGTCGGGACGACGTGGGTGGGCACCTGCGAGCGCACGTACAGCCAGCCGCCGACCAGGCCCACCGTCAGCGCCGTCACCACCACGGCGGCGCCGATCATGAGCCGGCGGGTGCTGCGGTCGCCGGCCGACAACTCGCGCGGCCCCGGCGGATGCTGGGCCGTGCGCCACGGGTCGGGGGCGGGCGGCTGGTAAGGCGGCGGCACCGTCATGCCAGCGAGCCGGGGCGGGCCCGCCTGCATCAACTCCGTGGCCTCGTCGCTCGCGTTGCGCACGCCGTCCCGCCCCGCGCCGTTGCGCCGCGCCCCGGCGCCCATGAGGGTGGCGTCGTGGTCCGGCGGCGCGCCCGGCGGCGCCGCGTCACCTGCCAGCGACAGCGGCGCCGGCTTGGCCAGCTGGGGCGCGGCTTCCACCAGTCCGTCGGCCAGGGCGGTGGCGTCGATGCGCTGGGCCCGATCGTGGTGACCGGCCCGGACGAGCACCGGCGCGAGCGGGCCGAGCTGGGGCGGCACGGCGAGCGGCGCGTCGAGGCGGGCCATGAGCGTGCCGATGGTCGTGTCGGCCGAGAACGGCACCTGCCCCGTGACTGCCTCGACCAGCACGAGGGCCAGCGAGTACACGTCGCTGCGCCCGTCGACCGTCTCGCCCCGGGCCTGCTCGGGCGAGGCGTAGCGGGCCGTGCCGAGCACCGCGCCCGTCTCGGTCCAGCCCGCCTCGGCGATGGCCCGTGCCAGCCCGAAGTCGGCCACCCGCAACCGGCCGTCGTGGCCGAACAGCAGGTTGGCGGGCTTGACGTCGCGGTGCACGAACCCCTCGCGGTGCGCGTGGGCCAGCGCTCGGGCGGCCTCGAGGCCCACCACCAGCGCCTGCGACGCGCTGAGCCGGTGCCCCGCGTCGAGCATGGCCCGCAGGCTGCCGCCGCTCAGGTACTCGGTGACGAGGAACGGGGCGTCGCCGTCGCCGTTCCAGTCGTACACCGCCAACAGGTGCGGGTGGCTGAGCGACGCGGCCGACTGTGCCTCGGCCCGGAAGCGGCGGAGGAACGACTCGTCGTCGGCGAGGGCGGGGTGCAGGACCTTGACCGCCACCCGGCGCCGCAACCGCACATCGTCGGCCAGGTAGACCTGGGCCGACGCGCCCGACCCGAGTGGCGAGAGAAGCCTGTATCGCCCGCCCAGCACACGACCGATCTGCTCGGTCATGCCGGAGGCGGCCACGGCGCAAGGCTACCTGGTGGCCCGAGCGTGGTCCGCTCACCAGCGCCCTCGCGCCGGCCTCTCGGACCCCGACGGCCCCGACGGCCCCGAGTACCGATCGCCGGCGGCCACGCGCGAGGATGACCGCTCGTCATGGCCACCACGTCCCTCTACAGCACCCGCTTCAAGGTGGGGGCCGTCATCGTGCTCGCCACGGCCGTCACGCTGTTCGCGCTGGCCATCCGGGCCTTCGACGACGGAGGCGACGACCCGGTCCTGCGGGGCGGCGACGCCGCGGTCGTGGAGGCGCTGCTCCCCCGGCGCAACGCCCAGGTGCCCCAGCAGTCGAACGTGGGCATCGACCTGGTCGTCGGCTGGGAGGGCACGCTGATCGTCGACGGCGTCGAGATCCCGACCGACGAGCTGCAGCTCACCCCCGAGATCGGCCTGATCGAGTTCACCCCGGGCGAGGGCAAGGCCGTCGAGGCGCTCGACGCCGGCCAGAACTGCGTGTCGGCCGTCATCTGGCGCAGCCAGGACGGGCGGGGCGTCGACGACCGCACCGTCCCCTGGTGCTTCGACGTGGTGTGAGCCGGGTCAGCGCCCGGTCGCGTCGCTGGACCCGGTCCCGTCGCCAGCCGCCGCCTCGGCCGGCAGCTCGCCGGTGTCGAGCAGGTGACGGAAGCCGGCCTCGTCGAGCACGGGGATGCCCAGCTCGGTCGCCTTGTCGACCTTCGACGCACCCGGGTTGTCGCCGACCACGACCGCGGTCGTCTTCTTCGACACGCTGCCGGGTGACTTGCCGCCCAGCGCCTTGACGGCGGCCTCGGCCTCATCGCGGCTGAAGTCCTCGAGCGTGCCGGTGACGACGACCGACTTCCCGGCCAGGATCTTGGGCTGCCCGTCGCCCTCGGGTGCCTCGAAGTTGAGGCCGGCGGCCCGCAGGCGCTCGACGAGCTCCTGGTTGGCCGGGTCGGAAAACCACGTGTGCACCGACTCGGCGATGACGCTGCCCACGCCGTCGGCCGCGGCCAGCGCCTCGACCGACGAGTGGAGGATGCGGTCGAGGTTGCCAAACGCGGCGGCCAGCGCCTCGGCCCCCGCCGGGCCCAGGTGGCGGATGTTCAGGCCCACCAGCAGCCGGGGCAGGGGGCGGGCCTTCGACGCCTCGATCGAGGCCCGCAGGTTGGCCGCGGAGACCTCGCCCATGCGCTCGAGGCCGGCCACCGCCTCCCAATCGAGGTCGTAGAGGTCGGCCACGCTCGACACCATGCCGGCCTCGACCAGCTGGGCGATGCGCTTGGCGCCGAGGGCGTCGACGTCGAGGGCGCCCCGGCTGGCGAAGTGCTCGATGGCGCCCTGGCGCTGGACGGGGCACTCGGGGTGGATGCAGCGGTGCTCGGCCTCGCCCTCGGGGCGTACCAGGGTCGAGCCAACCGGGCACGGGCACGTGGTGGGGAACACCCACGGCTCGGTGCCCGGGGGCCGCTCGGCCACCACCGCCCCCAGCACCTCGGGGATGACGTCGCCCGCCCGCCGCACCATGACCTTGTCGCCGGGCCGCACGTCCTTGGCCTTGACCTGGTCCTCGTTGTGCAGCGTCGCCTGGCCGACCGTCACCCCGCCCACGAACACCGGCTCGAGCACGGCGTAGGGCGTGGCCCGTCCCGTGCGGCCGATCGACACGAGGATGTCCTTCAGCCGGGTGGTGCGCTCCTCGGGCGGGAACTTGTAAGCGATGGCCCAGCGGGGGGCCTTGGACGTCGACCCGAGCAGCGCGCGCCGGGCCAGGTCGTCGACCTTGATGACCACGCCGTCGATCTCGTAGTCGAGGTCGTGGCGGTGCTGCTGCCAGTGGGTGCACAGCTCGAGGATCTCGGCCGGGGTCGAGACGCGCCGCACCTCGGGGTTGACGGGGAAGCCGAGCGAACTGAGCCAGTCCAGCGTGTCGTGATGGGTCGTGAAGTCGGGCCCACCCTCGACCTGGCCCAGCTGGTACGACCACAGGGCCAGCTCGCGCTCGGCCGTGACGCGGGGATCCTTCTGGCGTAGGGCGCCGGCCGCCGCGTTGCGGGGATTGACGAACGGGCGCAGCTCTGCGGCGACCTGGCGCTCGTTCAGCGCCCGGAACGCGGAGAGGGCCATGTAGATCTCACCCCGCACCTCGAGCACCCCGGGCGCGCCGCGGCCGAGGCGCTTGGGCACCTGGTCGATGGTGCGCACGTTCTCGGTGACGTCCTCGCCCGTGCGGCCGTCGCCCCGGGTGGCGGCCCGGACGTAACGCCCGCCCTCGTAGCGGATCGAGATGGCCAGGCCGTCGATCTTGAGCTCGCACACGTAGCCCACCTCGGGCGCGCCGTCGCCGTCGGCGGCGCCTGCGGCCAGCCGGCGGTGCAGCCGTTCCGCCCACGCCTTCAGCTCGTCCTCGCCGAACACGTTGTCGAGGCTCATCATCGGCACGCCGTGGGTGACCGGCGCGAAGACGGTGGTGGCCGGGGCGCCGCCCACCTGCTGGGTGGGCGAGTCGGGGGTGATGAGCTCGGGGAACTCCTCCTCGAGGGCGCGCAGCTCGCGGGCCAGCTCGTCGTAGTCCGCGTCGCTGATGACCGGGTCGTCGAGCTCGTGGTAGCGACGGTTGTGCTCGGCGATCTCGGTACGGAGCCGGGCGGCACGCTCCTCGATCTCGCGGTCTGCCATGGCCCGGACACTACCGAGCGGCGGCCGTGGCGAGTCCGCGGACACGGCACGGCGGCGTGGGACGAGCTGGTCAGGCGCCGAGGGTGAGGCCCAGCTCGACGGCCCGGGCCTCGACCCGCTGGGCCAGCTGGCCCGTCAGGTCGAGCACGTGGCCCGCCTGGGCGACGTCGAGGCCCACCAGTCCGCAGGCCGGCGTGATCAGCGCCTGCTCGACCAGCAGGCCGGGCTCGCAGCCGGCCTCGGCCAGCACTTCCCACTCGCCCACCAGCCGGCGCCAAAGGATCTCGGCGGTCTCGCCCAGCGGCCGGTCGGTCGGCACCGCCCCCCACGCCAGCCAGCCGCCCCGCTCGAGGAAGTCCGCGAAGGCGCCCGGGTGGTCGGTCGCGCCGGTCTCGACCGGCAGCGACAGCACCTGCGGCCCGGCCTGCAGCACGACGGGCCAGTCGGCCCGGCCGCAGCAGTGCAGCCCGGCGATGGCCCCGCCCTCGACCGCGGCGAGGGCCGCCGAGACGAGGTCGAGCGTGTCGTCGACGCCGAGCGGGAAGCCGGGCTCGAGCGCCGCTGTCAGGCCCGGCTCGTCGAGGAACATCAGCGGCGTCGCGCCCGGCGCGGCCCGCCGGGCGGCGGCCAGCACCTCGGCGATGCGGGCCGCCACGGCCCGGCCGGCCACCACGAACGCCCGCTCCGGGGGGACGCCCACCGCATGCAGGGCCAGACCCAGGGTGACCGGCCCGGTGATCTGGAGCTTGAACGGCGCGACGCGCCCCTCGACCGCGGTGAGGAAGGCGCGCAGTCCCGTGAACGGCTCGGCGTCGAGAACCGGCTGCAACGGCGCCGCGGGATCGACCGCACCCTCGTCGACCAGCAGCGATCCGTCCGGCA